>CABSNR010000015.1:0-53929 GCA_902479145.1 uncultured Collinsella sp. | reverse complement strand
AGCACGCGGCTGTTAACCGCGCTGTTGTAGGTTCGAGTCCTACCCGGGGAGCCAGGTTGTAAAACCCGTCGCTATGCGGCGGGTTTTTTCATGCCGCGATCGCCGTTCGCGAACGTTACCGTATCAACATTTCGTGTCGAGGATGTAATCCCGAGGCCCGCCACCTCAACATGGCGCGGTCGTTGTAGAATATTGCAATGATTGCTCCCACGACATGGTGCCGCGAGCACCAAGAAAAGGAGATTCTTGTGTCTGAGACCATTAACGGCAGCCTGAGCGTCTCGAACGACGTTATTGCCGATATTGCCGGTTATGCCGCGATGACGTGCTATGGCGTTGTCGGTATGGCTGAGCAGCTCCAGGGCGCCGAGAGCGTGCGCCTGCTTGCCGGTCAGCGCCTCCGCAAGGGCGTGCTTGTCTCCGCCGACGAGAACGGCCTTACGGTCGATCTTCACGTCGTGCTCGAGAACGGCGTCAACATGAAGTCCGTCTGCCACAATCTTTCGAGCTCCGTTGCCTTCACCCTGCAGGAGATCGCCCAGATCGATCCCGTCAGCCTTAAGATCGGCATCCATATCGACGCGCTCAAGAGCCGTCTGAACTAGCATCCGAAAACGGAGATTCAAATACCCATGATTGCAAAGACCATTCGCACCTGTTTTCCGATCGCTGCGGCTGCCGTTTCCGACAAGGCCGAGGAGATCAACAAGCTCAACGTCTTCCCCGTACCCGATGGCGACACCGGTACCAACATGTCGCTCACGCTCGCCTCGGTGACCAAGGAGCTCTCCGCCCTTCCTGCCGACGCCGACATGGAGGCCATCGCCGGCGCCATCACTCACGGCTCCCTGATGGGCGCCCGCGGTAACTCCGGCGTCATCACGTCGCAGATTCTGCGCGGCGTGGCCGAGGGCCTCGTCTCAGCCGATGAGCCTATTACGGCTGCCAACATCGCCTTCGCTTTCCGTCGCGCCGTCAAGGTCGCCTTCCAGGCTGTCCGCAAGCCCATCGAGGGCACGATCCTCACGGTCCTGCGCGATGTCTCGACCAAGGCCGACGAGTGCGAGAAGAAGAAGTTCTCGGCCGAGGACGCGCTCGACGCCATCGTCGTCGAGGCATATCAGTCCGTCGCTCGCACGCCCGACCTGTTGCCCGTTCTGAAGGAGAACGGCGTGGTCGACTCCGGCGCTTTTGGCTTTGCCATCTTCCTCGAGAACTTTGTTGCTGCCGCGCTTGGCCGCAGCACCGTGGTCGAGGATTTCTCCGCTACGTTTGACTCCGCCGGCTCTGCCCGCGATGCCGCTCTTGGCCGTGTTGAGATCGAGGCCAATGACGATTGGGAGGGCTCGGAGTTCCGTTACTGCAACGAGTTCCTGTTTAAGGCCGACGCCCCGTTTGACGAGGATGAGTGCCTTAAGTTTCTGGGTTCCATGGGCGACTGTGAACTACTCGTTGGCGCCTATCCCGACTACAAGATCCATGTGCACTCCAACACCCCCAACCTGGTGCTCGAGCACATGCTTCAGCTTGGTCAGATCTACGAAGTCTTTATCCACAACATGGAGATGGAGGCCCACGACCGTACCGCCAAGATCCACGAGGATCAGGAAAAGGCCGCCGAGCCCGCCAAGGCGCTGGGCTTTGTCGCCGTTGCCGCCGGTTCTGGCGAGGCCGACATCCTCAAGTCCCTCGGCGTCGACGTGATCGTGTCGGGTGGCCAGACCATGAACCCCTCGACTGCAGACCTGCTGTGCGCGGTGGACCAGGTCAACGCGACCTCGGTCATCATCCTGCCCAATAACGGCAATATCCGCATGGCTGCCGAGGCCGCTGCCTCAGCCTGCACCGACAAGAAGGTTGCCGTCGTTCCCACCAAGACCGTCCCGCAGGCGTTCTCCGCGCTGTTTGCGGTCCTGCCCGATTCCGAGCTCGAGGACGCCGTCGCCGCCATGGTCGACGCCATCAGCGAGGTCCGCGATGGCGAGGTCACCCGCGCCGTGCGCGATTCCAGCGCCTCTGACGGCTCTCCGATTCACTCCGGTGACGTCATGGGTATCATCGCCGGCTCCATCGACGTGGTCGGCTCCGACGTGAAGCAGGTCACGCTCGACTGCATCAACCGCATGCAGGAGGAAGAGGAGGGCGACGCGCTGACGATTCTGGCCGGCGAGGAGCTGTCCGATGAGGCCTTCCAGGAGATCGTCGACGCTATCGAGGAGGCTCAGCCCGACCTGGAGATCGACGCCCATCGTGGCGAGCAGCCGCTCTATCCCGTGATCTTCTCGATCGAGTAGGCAACTGCCCATGTCCGAGCTGTGCTCCGTGCCGCGCGTCTCGGAGCGCTTTGCCCAGAGCAATGCGCTCGACGAGGATATCGCGCGACTCAAATATGTTTCGGGTAAACGCGAGGAGGCCCTTCGCCGTCTGGGAATTCGGACGGTGGGGGACCTCCTTCTCCATATCCCTCATCGATACCTCGACTTTACCCGTTCTTGGTCTATCGAGATGGCGCCCATCGGTACCGTGTGCACCATCATCGCCACGGTCGACCGTATCGTCCAAAAGCAGCCGCGTCCGCGCATGCAGGTGACCGAGGTCTCGCTTGTTGACGAGACGGGCGTGCTGCAGGTCGCCTTTTTCCGCCAGCCCTGGATTGCCCAGCAGCTTAAGCAGGGCGACCGCCTGGCCGTGATGGGCAAGGTCGAGTTTGCCTACGGCTTTAAGCAGATGGCCTCGCCGCACTTTGAAAAGCTCGAGGACGGGCGTGCCGCAGGCACCATCCTGCCGGTCCATTACGTGAGTGATGGCGTGAGCCAGGCGTGGATGCGCCGCATCGTAAGCGGCGCGCTCGAGGTCGTCGGCAATCCCTTTGATCCCATTCCGGCACGCTTACGCGTTAAGCGTCGCTTGATGAGCAATGCCCGCGCGCTTCGATCGATCCACTTTCCCTCGAGCATGGCCGAGCGCGATATCGCGCGCGCACGGCTGGCATACGAGGAGTGCCTCTACCTGCAGCTGGCGCTGCGTCTGCGCAACGACGGCGGTCTGGTCGATGTGGTGCCCTATGCCCACACCGCGGGCGAGCACCTGGCCGCGCTCAAGCAAGCCCTGCCGTTTTTGCTGAGCGACGAGCAGGAGGCCGCATTCCAAGACATTCTGCACGACATGTGCGATGGCGGGCGCGTGATGAACCGCCTGCTGCTGGGCGATGTCGGTACCGGTAAGACCGCCGTTGCCGTTTGCGCGCTGGCTGTGGCTGCCGATAGCGGTACGCAGGCCTGCGTTATGGCGCCCACGGGCGTTCTGGCGCGCCAATATGCCGATAAGACCGGCCCTCTGCTCTCGCAGGCCGGCATGTCCTGGGCGCTTCTGACGGGTGCCACGCCGGCCTCAGAGCGCGACCGGATCCATGCCCAGCTGGAATCGGGCGAGCTTGATGTGCTCTTTGGCACCCACGCGGTCCTTTCGGATGACGTTACGTTCAAGCATCTGTCGCTCGTGGTCATCGATGAACAGCACCGGTTTGGCGTCGGCCAACGCAACGCCCTGCGCGCGAAGGGCCCCGGTGCCGATCTGCTCGTTATGACGGCAACGCCCATCCCGCGTACGCTGGCGCTTTCGGTCTACGGCGATCTGGATACGAGCATCATCCGCCACCGGCCTGTTCCGGGTGCCGGTGTGACGACGTGTGTTCTCACCGAGTCGAGCCGTGACCTCGCCTATGGAGCCATCCGCGAGGCGCATGTCAAGGGTCAGCAGGCCTACGTGATTTGCCCGCTCGTGGAGCCGAGTGACTCGGCCGATGAGCTGGAAGACGTGCCCGGTATTGCCCGCGACGATGAGGGCCGCGTAACCGTCCCCGTGCCGCTGCACGATACGGCGACCGAGCTCGATCGCCTGCGTTTGGCGTTGCCGGGTCTTGCCATCGAGCGCCTTCACGGCCGCATGCCAGCCGGGGAGAAGGATCGGGTCATCGATGCCTTCAAGCGTGGCGAGATCGACGTGCTCGTCTCGACTACGGTGGTCGAGGTGGGCGTCGACGTGCCTAACGCCACCGTTATGGTCATCGAGAACGGCGAGCGCTTTGGCTTGGCGGCTCTGCACCAGCTGCGCGGCCGCGTGGGCCGTGGCAGCGTGTCGGGCACCTGCCTGGTCATGACGCACTCCAAGGGCAACGGCGGCGCATCGGCGGCGCAAGATCGTCTGCAATCGCTCGAAAAGACCTCGGACGGCTTTACACTCGCCCAGATGGACCTGCGTCTGCGTCACGAGGGCGAAATCCTGGGGTACCGCCAGCACGGCGGCGTGACCCTGCGCTTTGTCGACCTGGATGCCGACGAGGAACTGATCGAGTGGGCCCATTTGGACGCGGTCGAGCTCTTGCGGTATGCTTGCAACCTTGACTCTGTGGCGACGCGTCCCTTGCGCGACGCGGTCGCCATGCGTTATCGACATATCTTTAAGGAGGTCAGCGGAGGATGAGAATCATCGGCGGCGAATGGCGCGGTCGTAAGATCGAGGAGCCCCGTGGTCGCGATGTCACCCGCCCCACGACTGATCGCGTGCGCGAGGCGTGCGCATCTATGGTCATGTCGGCATTCGATTTCGATTTGGACGAGGTTCGTGTGCTGGACGCCTTTGGCGGCTCCGGTGCCTTAGGGTTAGAGATGCTCTCTCGTGGGGCCCGCTCGCTCACGACGTTTGAGATCGATCGTAACGCCGCGCGGCTCATTACCAAGAATATCGAGTCGCTCTGCCGTGACCGTGCGCGTTGGCGCGTGGTCACGGGTGACATGCTGGCGAGTGCCTCGCGCGGTCGTGTACCGGGCGGCCCCTTTGATCTGGTCCTGCTCGACCCGCCCTATGCTTTTGGTGCCGAGCCGGTCGAGGAACTGCTGCAGAACCTGGCTCAGCAGGGTTTACTTGCACCTGGCGCTTATGCCCTGTTTGAGCATGCCGCCGCCGATGCGGGCGCGCATCCGGCAGACTTTGAGACTGTACGTGAGAAGCGCTACGGCATTACCTCGGTCGACCTGCTTCGTTGGGTCGGCGATGACGACGGTGAGGGCGACAGCGCCGGCGCAGATGCCGACAACAACGATGACACGACGTTTCAGGAGGACGCCCATGAATGACACCATCAACCGCGTGATCGTCCCGGGCACCTTCGATCCCATCACGTTTGGCCATATCGATGTGATCCGCCGCGCCCGCCGCATCTTTCCCAGCGTGATCGTCGCTGTTGCCGAGTCGCAGGGTAAAAACGGTGTGGGCACCACGTTTATGCTCGATGAGCGCGTGGCGCTGGCCCGCGAGGCGCTCGGCGATATCGACGGCGTCGAGGTCCTGCCCTTTACCGGCCTCTTGGTCGACTTCGCTCGTGAGCAGGGGGCGGGGGCCGTGGTCAAGGGTCTGCGCGCCATGACCGACTTTGAGTATGAGCTGCAGCAGGCCGACCTTAACTATCGCCTGGATAGCGAGCTGGAGTCCATCTTTGTCATGAGCGCGCCGCAGTACGGCTATATCTCGAGCTCGGTCGTTCGCCAGATCGCCTCGCTCGGCAGCGATGTATCGACGTTTGTCCCGTCCAACGTGGTCGAAGCGCTCAAACATCGCTTTTCGTGACGTTTCTTATTGCCTGGTGGCATGTGGTAAACTAGCACGATGATATGTTACCTATGAAAGGAGACCGGATGCCGGGCGAGAATTTTCCTGGCGATAGGATCGTCAGCTTGGTCGATGAGCTCGAAGGGCTGATCGAGGAAGCCAAGCCGCCTTTCGGCAAGAACGCTCAGTTCAAGGTCATCGACGCCGACGTGTTCTTTAACATCCTCGACGAGATCCGCATGAGCTATCCCGAGGAGTGGCAGAAGTCCCGCCGTATCCTTAAGGAGCGCGAGGAGCTTATGGCTTCCGCCGCCGCTCAGGCCGATTCCATCATCGCCGACGCTCAGCAGCAGGCCCTCACCATTGCCGGTGAGCAGGAGATCGTCCGCCTTGCGCAGCAGCAGGCCGACGACATCCGCGATCGTGCCCAGCAGTACGAGCGCGAGACGCGTTATGCTGCCGAGGACTACGCAGAGCAGGTCTTTACGCACCTGGAGGAGAACCTCAAGAGCCTGACCGGCACCGTTACCCGTTGCCGTCAGCAGCTCAACGAGGGTGCCGCCCAGCAGAATGGTCAGTGGTAATGGCTGAGTTCCCGAGCGTTACCGTCGATCTTTCCAAGCAGCTCGAGTTTCCTGGAGATTCGTATCCGCTGACCGGTAAGGTCGATGTCGCCACCTACATGGTGGGCGAGAAGGAGTACCAGCTACAGGACGGCATCGACTACGACGTTGTCTTTACCAATGCCGGTACCGGTGTCTTGCTCACGGGCATGGTTCGCGCGCACGCCACCGGCGAGTGCGACCGTTGCCTGGAGCCCGCCTCGTTTGATATCGCCGGAGAGATCGAGGAGTTCTATCTCTTTGAGGAGCCCGAGGATCCCGAGGCCTACGAGGACGGCTACGAGCTTCTGGGTGAGGACCGCATCGTCGATCTGGGTGAGCCCATTAATGACGCGGTCGTTATGGACACGCCGTTTGTTGTGCTCTGCAAGCCCGATTGCCGCGGTCTGTGCCCCACTTGCGGCTGCAATCTCAACGTCGAGCAATGCGATTGCGCCGCCCAGGCAGAGGCAGAATGGGCCGCTGCCACGGAAAATCCATTTGCAGCATTGAAGAATCTCAAGCTTGATGAGTAAAACTGTGGTAGTATCGCTACTTGCGCGTAATCGCCACACTGGATAGTTCATAAGGAAGGTCAATATGCCCGTACCTAAACAAAAGCAGGGTCGTATCCGCACTCACACCCGTCGTTCCGCCAACATGAAGATCTCGGCTGCGGCTCAGTCCACGTGCCCCCGTTGCGGCGCTGTCAAGCTTCCGCACCACGTGTGCCCCAGCTGCGGTTTCTACAAGGACCGCGAGGTTATCGTTACCGAGTAACGGTATACTCTGGATGCGATGCCGTTCCAAATGGAACCACAATGGCCGGCTCAATGAGTCGGCCATTTTTGTATAAGGAGCATGTATATGAGTAACGTTCGCGTTTGTGTAGACGTTGTGGGCGGAGACGAGAAACCTCAGGTTGTTCTCGATGGTATCGAGGCTGTGCTTGCCGCCGATCCCGATATCGAGGTCTTGGCAGCTGGCCCCGCCGAAATCGTCAATCCCTTTGCCGCCTCCCATGCGCGCGTCGAGGCCCTGGAGGCACCTGACGTTATCGCCATGGATGATGATCCCATTCGCGCCGTGATGACCAAGCGTAAGTCGTCGATCGTGCTGTCGTGTCGCGCCATCAAGAAGGGTAATGCGGACGCGTTCTTCTCTGCCGGCTCCACCGGCGCCATGACCGCCGCCGCCACCGCCTATGTGACGCCGTTTAGGTATCAGGCCGAAGGCAAGAAGCAGCCGGTGCGCCCCTGTCTGACCAATGCGCTGCCCAATCGCGCCGGCGGTCTGACGGTGCTGTGCGATATGGGCGCCAACCCCGATGTCGAGGTTGACGATATGGTACGTTTTGCCCAGATGGGTAGCGCCTATGCCCGCGTCGTCCTGGGCATCGAGCATCCTCGCGTGGGCCTGCTTGCCAACGGCACCGAGGACGAGAAGGGTTCTAACTTTACCAAGGCCTGTTTCCCTGCTATGAAGGCCGCCGTTCCCGGCTTTGTTGGTAACTGCGAGGGCACCGACCTCACCTCAGGCAACTTCGATGTCGTCGTTGCCGATGGTATGTCGGGCAATATTGCGCTCAAGGCCACCGAGGGCGCTGCCAAGTTTTTGCTGCAGGAGCTCAAGGGTGTCTTTATGTCTTCGCTCGGCACCAAGATTGCCGCGCTGCTCATCAAAAAGCAGATGCGCGAGATTAAAGCCAAACTTTCGGGCGACGCCAAGGGCGGCGCGATTCTTTTGGGCCTGCGCGGCGTGGTCCTGATCGGCCATGGTGCCACCTCGGTCGAGGCTGTCAAAAACGGTACGCTCGCGGCGGCCGAAGCCGTGCGCGCCGGGCTGGTCGAGAATGTCGCCAACTCTATGGACGGTATCGTATTATAAGAGCGAGTTAGAGCGCTGTTATGTGCTTCGCGGTGCACGTCGTGGGGTAGAATCAGAACCGTGTCTTGGTACCGCCTGGGCGGTACCATTCTTTTGGTATTCATGCACTATGAGAGGAAGCGCTATGGACCGCTCCGAAATCTTCGACAAGATCGCCGAGGTCGCTGCTGACGTTCTGGGCGTCGATGTTGCCGAAATTAGCGAGGAGACCACCTTTGACGACCTCGATGCCAACTCGCTCGAGCGCCTGCAGCTGGTTACGGCTATCGAGGACGAGTTCAACCTCGAGATCGATGACGAGACCCTGCTCTCGCTCAACTCTGTCGCCGACGCCGTCGACGCTATCGAAGCTGCCAAGGAGGCCTAAGTCTTGGCTTTATCCGAACGACTTACGCGCGCCCAGGAAATCCTGGGCCACGAGTTCAACAATAAGGTGCTGCTGCGCGCGGCGCTTACGCATCCCTCGGCAGTCGAGGGCCAGCCGGTTTCTGCCAGCTATGAGCGCCTTGAGTTCTTGGGCGATTCCATTTTGGGCGCCGTGGTCGCACGCTCCCTGTTTGAGTCCTATCCTGAGTTTGACGAGGGCAAGCTCACGCGCCTGAAGGTATCGCTTGTCTCGGGCGCTACGCTGTCCGAGGTTTCTCACGAGCTGGGCATTGACGACATCATCATCTTTGGTGCCTCCGAGACCGGTACCGGTGCGCGCGGCCTGCATTCGGCGCTCGAGAACGTCTACGAGTCGCTCGTGGGCGCACTGTACCTGGATGCCGGCTGGGATGCCGCAGCGGAGTTTATCCATCGTACGCTTAAGCCGCATTTGGCTTCCGAGCGTGCCGAGCATCCTGCGAACCCCAAGTCGTTTTTGCAGGAGTGCGTGCAAGCCGACGGTCACGAACCCCCGGCGTATAAGCTCGTTGGCTCCGAGGGCCCGGCGCATGCGCCCACCTTTACCGCCGTGGTTTTGATCGATGGCATCCGTCAGGGTCGCGGCTCCGGCTCCTCAAAGAAAGAAGCCGAGGGAGCCGCCGCGCTCGAGGCGCTTGACCGCATGGGCTACACCACCAACGGCGTGATTCTCAACAAGAAGCCTGTTTAAGCGAGGAACCGTGTATCTCAAGTCCCTCACGCTCAAAGGGTTCAAGTCGTTTGCCGACCGCGCCCATATGACGTTTGAGCCGGGTCTGACCGTCATCGTCGGTCCTAACGGCTCGGGAAAATCGAACATCTCTGACTCGATTCTGTGGGTCCTGGGCGAGCAGAGCGCCAAGCAGCTGCGCGGCCAGGCCATGGAGGATGTCATCTTCTCGGGCTCGTCAGCGCGCAAGCCGGTGGGTGTCGCCGAGGTCACGCTGGTGCTCGATAACTCGGACCATATGCTGCCTGTCGATTTTGACGAGGTCGCCATTACCCGTCGCATGTATCGCTCGGGCGAAAGCGAGTACCTCATCAACTCGAGTCCGTGCCGCCTGATGGACATTCAGGACATCCTGCACGATTCGGGCCTGGGCAAGGATACGCATTCCATTATTAGCCAGGGCAAGCTCGACGCCATTTTGCAGAGCCGCCCCGAGGAGCGCCGTGCCCTCATCGAGGAAGCCGCCGGTATCTCCAAGCACAAGCGCCGCAAGGAGCGTGCGCTCAAAAAGATTAAGTCGATGGACGAGCACCTGACGCGTGCCCGCGACATCAATAAGGAAATCGCCCGTCAGCTGCGACCGCTGGAGCGTCAGGTCGATCGTGCGCGCAAGTACAAAGAGCTGTCCTCGCGCGCGAACGAGCTTACGCAGATGCTAGCCGTCGACGAGCTGCGTTCGCTGCAGTCGCAGTGGAACGACCTGGAGAGTCGCTCCAAGGAGGGCACGGCCGAGCTGGAGCTTGCGCAGTACCGCATGGGCGAAAAGGAGCGCGAGCTCGAGAAGCTCCAGGTTATGCTCGAGGAAAAGGGCCTGTTTGTGGGCGACCTGGGCGAGCAACGCCGTCATATGCAAGATGTGGTCGGCCGCATTAACTCCGACATGCGCCTGCTCGAGGAAAAGGGCCACAACATGGTGTCGCGCCTGTCTGACATGCGCGGGCAGATTTCGAGCTCCGAGCATCAGCGTCGTCGCGTGGTCGAGGAGCTCGAGGACGCGCGTGCGCAGCTTGAGGAAGTGACCGGTGCGCACATGCAGGCCCAGGAGGACGTTGACGCCGCTGGTCCTGCTGCCGCTGAGCTCCACGAGCGGCGCGTGGCGCTCGACAATCAGATTTCGCAGCTTACGCGTGAGCAACGCGATGTGCAGCGCGTGGCCGACAACGCCGCGCTCGAGCTCGCCAAGGTGAAGGACTCGCTGAGCAACGCCGAGGTCGAGGACAACATGTATGTCTCGCGCCTGGAGCAGATTGACGAGCAGTTCGAGGAGGTCACGGCCTCGCTCGAGAGCCGTCGCAACCGCGCAGAGGAGCTTGAGGGTGCTCTTGAGGAAGCGCGCCAGGCCCAGGTCGATGCGCGTGAGGCCACCGAGGTCGCCCGTGCGGCGCTGAAGGACTTGCGTGCCCGCGAGAGCGAGGCGCGCAACAAGCTGTCCGAGGTGCGCTCGGAGCTTGCCAGCCAAAAGAAGTTTGATGCCCGCATGGCCGACAGCTCGCCGCTCGTGAGCCGTCTGGTGGGTGCGTTGGGCGACGATGTCTCGGGTCGTCTGGGCGACGTGCTCGAGGCCCCGCGCGAGCTTGAGGGCCTGGTGGAGCAGCTACTTGCCGGCGATATCGATGCCCTGTTATTTGATGACGCCGCCGCGCTTGAGCGTGCCGGTCGTGCGGCTCTGGACCAAAAGAAGGCCTCGGGTGAGGCGCTGCTGGTGGCGCGCGGCGTGAGCGGCTCTGCTGCCGCCGAGGGCGCTGCCGGTTCGCGTCTGGTCGATCGCCTTTCCGTGCGTGCCGGTTATGGCCCGATTGTCGAGGCGCTGCTCGGTGGCTATTACGTGGTCGATGACTTGGCTGCCGCGCTGGCTGCGCCTGTCGTTGACGGTGTGACCTATGTGACCCCCGATGGCGCCCGCGTAAGCTGTGGCGGCCTTGTGCGCGTGGGCCTCGATGCCGGCGAGGCGTCGGGTGCCCTGGAGCGCAAGCGTCGCATTCGCGAGCTGGAGGGCTTGGAGCCCGATTTGGCTGCCGTGTTTGAGCATGTGTCGGATCAGGTCGTCGAGGCCAATGCGGCCGTTGAGGAAGCGCGTGCCGCTGAGGGCGATGCCGCCGGCGAGATCGCCCGTCTTGAGGGCGAGCGCCGCTCGTTGCTCTCCGAGATCGGCCGCTTGGAGCAAAGCGCCAACAATGCCGAGGTCGAGCGCGTGCGCATCTCCAAGCGCCGCGAGCATGCCACCGAAGCCGTTCGCGCTGCGCGTCCGCGCGTTGACGGGCTCACCCGTTCGCGCGACGAGGCCCGTGCGCAGGCAAGCGACCTGGGTCTCCAGATTGCCGAGGCCAACGACGAACTCGACCGCGTTCGCCGTGACGATTCCGAGGCCGCCGGAAAGCTCGCCGATGCCAAGGTGCGCCTGGCCCAGACGAGCGAGCGCCTGCGTTCGCTGAAGGGCCGCGTGCCCGACCTTGAGCATCGCTTGGAGGGCATCGACCGCCGTATCCGCGGAACACGCCAGGCCTCGCGCTCACTCGAGCTGCTGCGCCTGCGCGTCGATCCCATGCACGAGCGATATTCGGCCCTGTTGGAACGCGCGTCGGATTGGGCAACTCGCCTGCGTGACCAGGCCTCTCTGGAGGAGGCGGACTCCGCTTCGCTCAAGAAGACCATCGAGGACGCCAAGGCAGAGGTTGCTCGCGCTAAGGAGCGGGTCGATACCGCCTCCGCCACGCAAAACGAGTTTAAGGTCGCACGCGGCAAGCTCGAGGTGCAGGTGGAGGCGGCCATCAAGGCCATCACCGCCGATGGCGCCACGGTACTCGAGGAAGCGCTCATGCTTCCTGCTCCTACCGACCGTGATGCCGCCGAGCGTGAGCTCAACCAGCTCGTGTGCCAGATCAACAACCTTGGTCCCGTTAACCAAGTTGCCATGGAGGAGTACGAGCAGCTCAAGCGCCGCGCCGATTACATCGAGGAGCAGCTGGCCGATCTGGAGAGCGCGCGCAAGGCGCTCACCAAGATCACGGTGGCCATTGATCGCAAGATGCGTAAGGCCTTCCTAGTTACCTTTGAGAAGGTCGACGCGAACTTCCGCGAGATCTTCGCTATGCTCTTCCCGGGCGGCCAGGCTCATCTGGAGATGACCGATCCCGAGCATCCTGCCGAGACGGGTATCGAGGTCGTGGCGCAGCCGCGCGGCAAGCGCATCACCAAGATGATGCTCATGTCGGGCGGCGAGAAGAGTCTGACGGCGCTCGCTCTGCTCTTTGCCGTGTATCGCACGCGCACGGTGCCGTTCTATGTGCTGGACGAGGTTGAGGCGGCGCTCGATGACGCCAACCTGTCCAAGCTCATCGGCGCACTCGATGTGTTGCGTTCCGATACGCAGCTCTTGGTTATCTCGCATCAGCGCCGTACTATGGAGGACGCTGACGTCCTCTATGGCGTCTCGATGCAAGCCGACGGCGTCAGTCGCGTCGTCTCGCAAAAACTCGATCGCGAAACCGGAAAGGTCGTGAATGCATAATGGGATTCTTCGATGCTCTCTCGCGTGGACTTGAGCGCAGCCGCGAGGCCCTCAACGAGGTCTTTTATTTTGGCGGCGAGGTCGACGAGGATTTTTGGGAGGACCTAGAGGACACTCTCGTCATGGGTGACATGGGTGCCGAGGTCGCGATCAAGGTGTCCGATGACCTGCGCGATGCCGCGGCCAAGAAGAACCTCAAGACCGCCCCGCAACTCCGTCGCGCTCTGGCCGAGCAGCTCGAGCAGCATTTTGTTCCCGTTGAGCGCGATCCGTTCGCCGACACGCCGAGCTGCGTGCTGTTTGTGGGCATTAACGGTGCCGGCAAGACCACGACGGTCGGCAAGATCGCGAGTGCCATGGCTGCCCGCGGCAAGAACGTCGTGATCGGTTCGGCCGATACCTTCCGCGCTGCCGCTATCGAGCAGCTCGATGTGTGGGGCCAGCGAGCTGGCGTCCCCGTCATCAAGCGCGACCGCGGCTCCGACCCGGCAAGTGTTTGCTACGACGTGCTCGACGAGGCCGACAAGCGCGGCAGCGACCTGGTGCTCATCGATACCGCCGGCCGTCTGCACACGAGCCCCGAGCTCATGCGCGAGCTCGCCAAGGTGGTCAACGTGACGCGCAAGCGCGCCGCCAATATGGCCGCCGGTCCCATGCCGGTCTCGGTTGTCCTCGTGATCGATGCCGCGACGGGCCAAAACGGCCTGAACCAGGCGCTCGAGTTTAACGAGGCGCTGGGTCTGGACGGTATTATCATGACAAAGCTCGACGGCACGGCAAAGGGCGGTATCGCCATGGCCGTGGCCGAGAAGCTCAAGCTTCCCATCCTGCGCATCGGCGTGGGCGAGCAGGTCGATGACCTGCAGGAGTTCAATGCCAAAGATTTCTGCCGCGCCCTGGTGGGCGAGTCCAACTAAGGAGTAACCAGTGTTTGATTCCCTGAGCGATCGCCTCAACGACACATTTGACCGCCTGCGTGGCAAGGGTAAGCTGACCGAGGCCGACATTACCTCGGCCATGCGCGACATTCGCATGGCGCTGCTCGAGGCCGACGTTAACTTTAAGGTCGTCAAGGAGTTCGTCGCCAAGACCAAGGAGCGCTGCATGACCGCCGAGGTCATGGAGTCACTGTCGCCGGCGCAAAACGTCGTCAAGATCGTGCTCGACGAGCTCACCGAGATGCTCGGCTCCACCGAGAGCAAGCTCGTCTTTAGCAACCGCGTTCCCAATGTCATCATGCTCGTGGGCCTTCAGGGCTCCGGTAAGACCACGGCGGCCGTAAAGCTGGCCTACCAGCTCAAGAAGCAGGGCCGCTCGCCGCTGCTCGCCGCGTGCGACGTCTACCGTCCCGCCGCTGCCGACCAGCTGGCCACACTCGGTGGAGAGATCGGCGTGCCGGTCTTCCGCGGCGACGGCGAGCACCCGGTCGATATCGCCAAGGGTGCCATCCAGGAGGCAGTCGACCACCTGCGCGATGTAGTCATCGTCGATACCGCCGGTCGTCTGCAGATCGACGAGCAGATGATGCAGGAGGCCGTGGATATCAAGAAGGCCGTCAAGCCCGATCAGGTGCTGATGGTCGTCGATGCCATGACCGGCCAGGATATCGTCAACGTCGTCTCGACCTTCGCCGAGCGCACCGACTTTGACGGCGTGATCATCTCCAAGCTCGACGGCGATGCCCGTGGCGGCGGCGCGCTTTCCGTGCGCCAGGTGACCGGCAAGCCCATCAAGTTCGTGAGCATGGGCGAGAAGCCCGATTCGCTGGAGCCGTTCTATCCCGACCGAATGGCCAAGCGAATCTTGGGCATGGGCGATGTTGTCGGCATCATCGAGAAGGCCCAGGAGGCGGCCGACGCCGAGCAGCTCGAGGCTGCCGAGCGTATGCTGCGCGAGGGCTTTACCATGAACGACATGCTCGACCAGATGAAGGCTGTCAAGAAGATGGGCGGCATGAAGGGCATCCTGGGTATGCTCCCCGGCGGCCAGCGCGCGCTCAACCAGATGGGTGGCAACCTGGACGAGGGCATCTTCGACAAGAACGAGGCCATCATCATGTCGATGACCAAGGAGGAGCGCCTGCGTCCCTCCATCATCAACGGCCAGCGCCGTGCCCGCATTGCCAAGGGCGCCGGCGTGACCCCCACCGAGGTCAATAGCCTTATGAAGCAGTGGGGCGAGATGAACAAGATGATGGGCCGCATGCGCACGATGGCCAATCAGGCACAGGCCGGCGGCAAGAAGGGCAAAAAGGGCAAGAAGGGCAAGAAGATGCGCATGCCCAATATCCCTGGCCTGGACGCTATGGGCCTGGGCGGCATGGGCGGCCTAGGTACGGGCGGCCCCAAGTCCGATATGGACCTGCTGCGCCAGATGGAAGCGCAGATGCGCAATAAGAAGTAACGGCTTAATTGAGTCTACTATGGCGATGGCCGCCTGGATGGTGTTCCAGGCGGCCTTCGCCCTTTGTTCGCAGCTGGTTGCGAACGTGGAAGCGTGCTAGCTCCTGGGCATGTGCCGTTAGTGGCAGCCGCAGCCCTCGTGCCCGTCGTGGTCGTGATGGCCGTGGCAGCCGCAGGACTCGCCATGGTCATGGGTGTGCTCGTGGTCGTGGCAGTCACAGGTGGCCTCGCCGGTTTGCGCGAGCGTGCCGGCAATGAGGGCCTCGACGCAAGCGTCGCAGTTGCCCTGGGCACCTGCATATACCGTGATGCCGGCTTGAGCAAGCGCGTTGATAGCGCCACCGCCGATGCCGCCGCAGATGAGCGTGTCCACGCCGCCGTTGGCGAGCAGGCCCGCCAGGGCGCCGTGACCGGTGCCGCCGGTGCCCACGACCTGCTCGTTGAGCACCTTGCCGTCCTGAATGTCGTAGATCTTGAACTGCTCGCTGCGGCCAAAGTGCATAAAGATGTTGCCGTTGTCGTACGTGGTTGCCACCCTCATGGTGTCGACCTCCTTTGCTGGCCATGCGGCCGTTGTCGTGGTGATGGGGGAGTATGCGATATTGCCGCCCTCGATACTGAGCGCTCGCCCGTTGACCAGCGCGTTTGCCACCTTACGATGTGCTCGGCTGCAAATAGCCGCCACCGTGGCGCGCGCGATGCCCATCTGCTGTGCGACTGCCTCTTGGTTAAGGCCTTCCAGGTCGCACAGGCGCAGCACCTCGAGTTCGTCGATCGTCATGTCGATGACGTCTCCACTGGCAAGGCCGTCGGGGGTAAAGCCGCGGTATTCGGGGATGATCCCAACGCGGCGTAATTTTTCTCGTCTTCCTGCCATACACTTTCCAAATCTGACATATGTCAGTAATAGGATAGCGCGCATGCGGAAGCGTACAAGCTATTTTTGGCATATGTCAGAAAAAGGCAAAGGTGTTCTGCTTGCGAATACAGAGCCGTGCTACCGTGCATTGCGTGTGCCTACCCTAGTGTCCAATCCGACACTGCGCGCCTGGGCTACAATAAAAATCGCTTATAGGCGACTGACAGGAGGGTCAATGAGCAAGGCTGATCAACAGTTTGTAACCATGTGCCGAGATATCTTGGACCATGGCACCACCACCGAGGGCCAAAAGGTCCGCCCGGTGTGGGAGGACGGCACCCCTGCCTATACTATTAAAAACTTTGGCGTTACGGCACGCTACGACCTGCGCGAGGAGTTTCCGGCGCTTACCCTGCGTCGTACGGCCCTCAAATCTGCCATGGATGAGATCCTGTGGATCTATCAGAAGAAGTCCAATAACGTGCATGACCTCAACAGCCATATTTGGGATGAGTGGGCCGACGAGACCGGCTCTATCGGCAAGGCCTACGGCTACCAGATTGGCCAGAAGAGCCATTACGTCGAGGGCGATTTCGACCAGATGGACCGCGTGCTGTACGATCTTAAACACACGCCGTACAGTCGCCGCATTATGACCAACACGTACGTGTTCAGCGACTTGTCCGAGATGCACCTGTATCCGTGCGCGTACAGCGTGACGTATAACGTGACGCAGCGTCCGCAGGACGACAAACCCACGCTTAACATGATTCTCAACCAGCGTAGCCAGGACATTTTGGCCGCAAACAACTGGAACGTGTGCCAGTACGCCATTCTGCTCATGATGGTTGCGCAGTCGGTCGATATGATTCCCGGCGAGCTGCTGCACGTGATCGCCGATGCTCA
The DNA here is from genome assembly GCA_902479145.1 of uncultured Collinsella sp. Taxonomy (GTDB): domain Bacteria; phylum Actinomycetota; class Coriobacteriia; order Coriobacteriales; family Coriobacteriaceae; genus Collinsella. Next base: position 37,023 of record CABSNR010000015.1, on the reverse strand, counting down.
CATTTACGACCGTCACGTCGATATCGTCCGCGAACTTATCGAGCGTCCGCAGTTTGCAGCGCCCAAGGTAACGCTTAACCCCGACGTGCACGATTTCTATGCGTTTACGACCGACGACCTGATTGTGGAGGGCTACGAGCACGGTCCGCAGGTCAAGAACATTCCCATTGCGGTGTAGGTGGTGCTCATGACGTGTAAGCTATCTGCTATCGTTGCCGTGTGTGACGATTGGGGCATTGGGTGCGAGGGCGACATGGTGGTGTCCAATCGCGCCGACATGCGCCATTTTGTGGCCTGCACCAAGGGCTGCCCGGTCATCATGGGGCGCAAGACGCTGCTGAGTTTTCCCGGTGGGCGTCCACTCAAGAACCGTCGCAATATCGTGCTTACCCGCGACGAGGATTTTGCTGTCGAGGGCGTCGACGTGGTGCATAGCATCGACGAGGCGCTCGCCGCGGTTGCCGATGAGCCCGTTGCCTGGGTGATCGGTGGCGGCGAGGTGTATCGGCAGTTTTTGCCGTATTGCGCCGAGGCCGAGGTCACGCACAACCATTGCACTCATGCCGTGGACACGTACTTTCCCGATTTGGACGCCGATCCCGCGTGGGAGATTGCGTGGCGTGGCGGTGTTGCCACGATTGCCTCGGGCGAGGGCGACGAGGGTGTCGATTATGAGTTCGTGACGTATCGTCGCGTTGAGGCGTAAATCGCCTGGCGTGAACGGTATTATCGGGTTGATTGAATGTATGGGGCGGCGCTTAGCGTCGCCTCGTTTGGTATAGATGTGCTGTAAAGAAGGGTGCGGGCAGGCTGCTATGACTGATGCCGTTGAGGTTCTGCGAATTGATTCGCTCGAGGACGAGCGGCTCGATGCCTACGTGCGACTGACCGAGCGTGAGCTGCGCTGCGTGCTAGAGCCGCAAAAGGGCATCTTTATCGCCGAGAGTGCCAAGGTTATTGAGCGCGCGGTGCGTGCCGGATACGAGCCGGTGAGCTTTCTTTTGGGCGAACGCTGGCTCGACCAGATGATGCCGCTGTTTGAGCGCCTGGTTGTGCGCGAGGGCGCAGGTCCGGTTCCTGTGTTCGTGGCTTCCATGGAACTCATGGAGCAGCTGACGGGCTTTAACGTGACGCGCGGTGCGCTCGCGGCGTTTCGTCGCCCGCGGCAGATTCCGGTTGATGAGTTCTTGGGTGGCGTCGTCGAGGCGGCGGGGGAGCGCCCGGTGCGCGTGTGCGTCCTCGAGGGTATTGTCGACCACACGAACGTGGGTGCGATTTTCCGCTCGGCCGCCGCGCTCAATGTCGACGGTATTTTGGTCAGTCCGACGTGCTGCGACCCGCTGTACCGTCGCTCGGCCCGCGTGAGCATGGGCACGGTGTTTCAGGTGCCGTGGACGCGTATTGGCAGCGAGGCTCGTGTGTGGCCGTACGATGGCCTGGCGGCACTGCACGAAGCCGGTTTTTCGTGCGCTGCGATGGCGCTGACGGACGACTCCGTTTCGCTGGACGATCCTGCGCTGCAGGAGGTTGATCGCCTGGCGATCTTTATGGGCACCGAGGGTGCCGGCTTGGGCGCCAAGACCATCGCGGGCTGCGACCGGGCCGTGCGCATTCCGATGGCGCACGGGGTCGATTCACTCAACGTTGCCGCGGCGAGCGCCGTCGCCTTTTGGCAGCTGTGCCCGCACGTGAGCAACGAGTATCACTACCAGCCGGGGCTGTATCACTAGGCAGATAGTTTGCACCGGGCTCTGACTCGGGGTGTTTCGGTCGACGTCGGTCGGTGCTAAGCTGCTATTAGCTTAGGTCTTTAATTACTGTTTTGTCGGTTGACGTACGCTTTTGGGGAGGGCGTGTGGCTAAGAAATCTACGGCTATCGATGTAACGCAGGGTGTTATTTGGCAGCAGCTGCTTTCGCTGTGCGTTCCCATCTTTTTTAGTTCGTTTTTTCAGCAGGCCTACACGCTTATCGGTACCTATATCGTCGGTCAGTTTGGCGGCAAGCTCGCGCTAGGTGGCATTCAAGCTACGATGGTGCTCACCGAGCTCTGCATTGGCTTTTGCGTTGGCGTCGGCGCCGGCTGCGCGGTCATTACCGGTCAGTATTTTGGTCAGCACGATGATGAGCGACTGAGCCGTTCGGTCCATACGGCCATGACGCTCGCGCTGGTGGGCGGTATCGTTTTCTCGATTCTTGGCATAGTGTTCGTTGAGCCCATGCTGGTACTTATGAACACTCCGCATGAACTTTTGGCCGAGGGCGTGGCCTATGCTCGTTGCTATTTTGCCGCCATGGTTGCGGCGCTGCTGCTCAATATGGGAACGGCACTGCTGCGCGCCGTGGGCGACACGCGCGGGCCTGCTGTGATCATCGCTTCCGGCTGCCTTGTTAATGCGGTGCTGGATGTCATCTTTGTTGCCGTGCTTCATATGGAGGCGCTGGGCTGCGGCATCGCGGTGGCGCTGACCATTTGCTCCAACGCCACGATGATCGTGATTCGCATGATGCACGCACCGGGTGCGTGGCGGCTTTCGCTGTCCAAACTCGGCATTGATCCTGGCATTTGTAAGAGCATGATCTCGTGTGGTCTGCCGCTTGGCTTTCAGTCTGCTGCGTATTCGATTTCCAACGTTTTGATTCAGGTGTCGGTCAACTCGTTTGGTGCCGATGTCACCACGGCGTGGGGTCTTTCGGGCCGCTTAGATGGCATTGTCTGGATGGTTACCGAGGCGCTTGGCGTGTCGATCACCACGTTCTCGGCACAGAACTTTGGCGCGCGCAACTACGAGCGCATGCGCAAGGGCTACCATACGTCGCTCGTGCTGTCGTTTATGCTCATTGGTGGCCTGTCAGCCGTGCTGTTGGTGTTCTCAGGTCCGTTGTCGCGTCTGTTTGTCGACGATGCTTCGATTTCGGCGTACACCACGACGATCCTTCATTTTATCGCGCCGTTCTACGCGATTTTCTCGATTATCGAGAACGCATCGGGCTCCATTCGCGGCGCCGGCGTGAGTTTGCAGCCTATGATGCTCACCATCTTTGGCACCGTTGTCTTGAGGGTGATCTGGGTGTTTGCGATCATGCCCTTCGATCCGTCGCTTGAGCATCTACTGCTGGTCTACCCCGTAACCTGGCTCATCACCGCAACCATGTTCACCATCTACCACCACAGCGGCAACTGGCTAGGCCGCGCCACCGCCTAATGATCCCTTGGGGCGGAGGAGAACGGATCATTGCTTTCCGTCGTGATGTCGATGATCCGTTTTCCTCTGCCCCCTTCGGATCAATTAGTATTCGATGCCTTGGCGGGCTAGGAGGCCTTCGTCGAAGTAGTGTTTGATGGGACGCATTTCGGTGACTAGGTCCGCGAGATCGGCCAGTGGCAGCAGTCCGCGGCCGGTGAGCACGAGCTCCATGGTGGCGGGCTTTATCGCAATCAGTTCCTCGACATCCTCTCGCGCCCCAGCGCAGCCGTCGTCTTGCCCTTGCCGTCGCCCGTATAGATTTGAACCTTGCCGACTTCCAGTGATGCCATCTCTGTCTTTTCGTGCCCGGCGTCGGTTTATCGCCGTCCGGGTTGGGTATTCTAGAAAACATTATCAACCCCAGTAGATGGAGTTCAAACAGATGGAGATGGATGACAACAAACGTAGACGGAATATGATCCTCTACGTGCTCATCGCCTTCGTCGTCTACCTCGTGCTCTCGACCGTTCTGTTCCCCAACATCGGTCACACGCAGCAGATTACGAAGACCGATTACTCGACGTTTGTCAAAGCGCTCGATAAGAAGAGTGTCGATAAGGTCGAGTACAACACGGACGATTACACCATTTATTACACCAAGAAGGGCGAGGACGAGAACATCGCCTACAAGACGACCGGTGTGCCGAATGACGCGGGCTTTACCGATCGCGTGCTTGAATCTGGCGCCTCGCTGGAGTCGGTCGTTCCCGATAAGAACTCGGGTCTGATGACCTATTACCTGCTTACGCTCATTCTTCCCATGGCGATTTTCTTCCTGATCGGCTGGTGGCTCAACCGCCGCATGAAGAAGGCTATGGGCGATGACGGCCCGTCGATGAACTTTGGCGGCGGCGGTTTTGGCGGCGGCGGACTGGGTAAGTCCGGCGCGCGCGTCATTGCGTCCAAGGACGTGGGCGTGACCTTTAAGGACGTCGCAGGCCAGGAAGAGGCCAAAGAATCTCTCAAGGAGGTCGTCGACTTTCTGGAGAAGCCGCAGCGCTACGAGGAGATCGGCGCCAAGCTGCCGCGCGGTGCTCTCCTTGTTGGCCCTCCGGGTACCGGTAAGACCCTGCTTGCCAAGGCTGTTGCCGGCGAGGCCGGTGTTCCGTTCTTTAGCATTTCGGGTTCTGAGTTCGTTGAGATGTTTGTTGGCCGCGGCGCTGCTAAGGTTCGTGACCTGTTTAAGCAGGCCAAGGAAAAGGCCCCGTGTATCGTCTTTATCGATGAGATCGATACCATCGGTAAGAAGCGCGATGGCGGCGGCTTTAGCGGCAACGACGAGCGCGAGCAGACGCTCAATCAGTTGCTGACCGAGATGGATGGCTTCGATAACCACAAGGGTATCGTTGTCCTTGCCGCAACCAACCGTCCCGACAGCCTCGATCCCGCTTTGCTGCGCCCCGGTCGTTTTGACCGTCGTATCCCCGTTGAGCTGCCCGACCTGACCGGCCGCAAGAACATTCTTGAGCTGCACGCCAAGAGCGTGAAGACCCAGCCGCCGATCGATCTGACCGCGATTGCCCGCGCCACGCCTGGTGCCTCGGGCGCTGATTTGGCCAATATCATCAACGAGGGCGCCCTGCGCGCCGTTCGCGAAGGTCGCAAGCGCGCTACCCAGGACGACTTCGAGGAGTCGGTGGAGGTCGTCATTGCCGGCCAGCAGCGTAAGTCCACGGTGCTTTCCGACCACGAGAAGCAGGTCGTTTCCTATCATGAGATTGGCCATGCCATCGTCGCTGCCCGCCAAAAGGGTTCCGCGCCGGTTACTAAGATCACCATCGTGCCGCGCACGAGCGGTGCTCTGGGTTATACCATGCAGGTCGAGGAGGATGAGCGCTTCCTGACCACGCGCCAGGAGGTCCTGGACAAGCTCGCCGTCTACTGCGGTGGCCGCGCAGCCGAGGAGCTCATCTTTGGCGAGATGACGACCGGCGCCGCCAACGATATCGAGCAGGCCACCAAACTCGCCCGTAACATGGTGACGCGCTTTGGTATGTCCGATGAGTTTGGCATGATGGCGCTCGGTACCGTTCAGAATGCGTACCTCAACCAGGACACGTCGCTCACTTGCGCCCCGGGTACGGCCGAGCGCGTGGATGCGATTGTCGCCAAGCTGATCGAGGACGCGCATGATCGCGCCCTGCAGATCCTGAAGGAGAACAAGTTCAAGCTCCACGAGCTGGCTCGTTATCTGTACAAGAAGGAGACGATCACGGGTGAGGAGTTTATGAACCTCCTCACGCGCGAAAACCCGCTGATGCCCAAGCAACAGTAAAGCCGCGGCCGAGCCAGTAGACGCCGACGCCCCATTTGAGTAGCTTTCTCAAATGGGGCGTTTTGCTTGAGAGGGATGGAAATGAAGATCGTGGTGAGCGCCTGCTTGATGGGCGAGAGCTGCAAGTATAACGGACTCGACAACTACCATCGCGAGTTGGTCGAGGCCTGCGAGCGTACAGGGACCGAGGTCCTCTTGGTGTGCCCTGAGGTCTTTGGGGGCCTGCCCACGCCGCGCAAGCCGTCCGAGATTGTGAACGGAGAGGTTCGTACCTGCGAGGGCATATCGGTCGATCGCGAATTTCGCCTGGGTGCCCAACGAGCGCTCGATATGTGCGAGCAGGCGGGCGGGCCGGAAGAGGTCGCCGCGTGCATCCTGCAGGACCGTAGTCCCTCGTGCGGCGCGGGTCGCATCTACGACGGAACATTCAGCGGCACCCTTACGGCGGGCAACGGCGTCTTCGTTGATTTACTGCTCCGCCACGGTTATCGCGTGATCCCGGCTAGCGAGTTCGACCCCAGCATGCTGGAGCAATAAAAAACCACCACAAAGGTGCTGCTCCCTTGTGGTGGTTTTGGGTTAGAACTAGAGGGTGTGGCCGTAGGCGTTTGCGGCCTTGATGGCGGCGGCGAACTTTTCGTCGGTGAAGGGCTCGGGGTTGCCCTGCTTCCACTCGTTGGTGGCGTGCGCGTACTCGCACAGGGCCGGGATATCGGACTCGGAAAGCCCGACCTGCTCAAGCGTCACGGGCAGGCCCATCTGCTTGTTAAAGGCCGCGTAGCGCTCAAGGTTCTCGGTATCGCCCGTATAGGCGAACAGCACGAGCACGCCCAGGCTCACGACTTCGCCGTGCAGGTAGGTGCCCTCGCGCGGAATGCTGCATGTGGCGTTGTAGAATGCGTGCGCCACGCTCGAGTTGTAGTAGTAATCGTTCTGGTTCGTCAGGTTCGAGACATAGCCCGTATTGACCACGATATCGAGTGCGATTTGCTTGACGGCCTCGCTCGACAGGTCCTGGCGCACGTCCTCAAGACCCTGGACGCCATAGGTAAACAGCGGCTCGGAGCAGGTGTGGGCAAGCGCCAGGCCAAGACCGGCGGTGTGCTCCAAATTACCGGCGCTCGTTGCGTACTCGACCTCGGGCTGCTTGGACAGGGCATCGCCCACGCCGGCCCAGAAGTACTCCGCCGGAGCCTCGGCGATGATCTTGGGGTTGATGAAGATGTGCGCCGGTCGGTTGGGGTACGAATAGCCCTCGAGCGAGCCGTCGTCGTTGTACACGACGGCAATGGCGGTCGCGGCGGAGCAGTTGGAACAGATCGTCGGGACAGTGAAGACGATCTTCTTGAGCTCGATGGCCGCCGTCTTGACGGTGTCGAGCGCCTTGCCGCCGCCGCAGGCGATAAGAACATCAGCCTCCTGGCAGGCAGGGGAGTTCACGACCTTGGCGATATTGGCACGCGTACTGTTGGTGCCATAGACGCGCGTCTCCAGGACCTCGACATCGGTACCTTCAAGTGCCGCCTCGATTCCCGGCAGCGCCGCAGCCAGGGCTCGCTTGCCGCCAATGATGGCGACTTTCTTCGCGCCGTACTCCGCCAGTGCAGTTGGCAGCTCGGTAAAGCAATCCTCGCCAACGGTGTAGTCGCTCATTCCAATCGTGCGCATAGCAACCTTCTTTCGTTCGATAAAGTGCTTTCAGGTATTTTGCTCCTAGAGAAGGGCTGTAATAGCGAGAAATTTCGAACGTATAAAACCAGTGTTGAGGGTTTTTCGACGACGCGGAACGTGCTAGCATACACCGCATAAGCGTTGATGGGGACGAGTAGTCGGCCGTCCGCATGCTACAGAGAGCGGGAAGCGCTGAGAACCCGTGCATGCGACCGATGAAAATCACCCCGGAGCTGCGGTCCCAACGGACGTGCCGCGCAGACACGTCTTAGTAGATATCGCCGAGATGGTCGTCGATACAGGCCAGCCGAGTAACGGATGCGAGCGCGCGAATACGCGGGCGAGGGCATCTAAGCTGGGTGGTTAAACGAAGAGCTTTTGCGGGCGTACAGCTCGTTTTGTGGCGCTTCGTCCCAGCTTGTAGGGACGGGCGCTTTTTTGGTGCCCAACGGGCGTGCGCGCCCACGACATGAAAGGGGTACCGTGGCAAACGAGTACAAGCAGACGATGAATCTGCCCAAGACCGGTTTTCCCATGCGTGCCGGTCTTTCCAAGTCCGAGCCCAAGCGACTCAAGGACTGGCAGGACAACAAGGTCTACGAGCAGGTTCTGAAGAAGAACGAGGGTCACAAGAAGTTCGTGCTGCACGACGGCCCTCCGTACGCCAACGGCCCGATCCACATCGGCCACGCCATGAACAAGATCTCCAAGGACATGATCAACCGTTACTGGATGATGCAGGGCTATGAGGTTCCCTATGTCCCCGGTTGGGACTGCCATGGCCAGCCGATCGAGCATAAGGTCGAGGAGAAGCTCGGCACCGAGAAGTTCAACCAGACCTCCACGGCTAAGATCCGCGAGCTTTGCAACAAGTTCGCTGTCGAGAACATCGAGCTGCAGAAGGCCGGCTTCCGTCGCCTGGGCGTGCTCGGAGATTGGGACAACCCGTATCTGACGCTCTATCACCAGCATGACGCCGCCGACATCGAGGTTTTCAAGGCCATGTTCGACAAGGGCATGATCTATCGCGGTCACAAGCCCGTCCACTGGTGCAAGCACTGCCATACCGCACTTGCTGAGGCCGAGATTGAGTACTCCGACGAGACGAGCCCGTCCATCTTCGTGCGCTTTGAGATGACCTCCAAGCCCGCCGGCCTCGAGAACTTCGACGGCCCGGTTGACTTTATCATCTGGACGACCACGCCGTGGACCATCCCCTCCGACCAGGCAGTTTCTCTCAAGCCCGGTGCCGCCTACGTCGCCGTTGAGCACGACGGCCGCGCCGAGGTCATGCTCGAGGACCTGGCTCCCAAGTGCTGCGAGGAGTTTGGCTGGGAGTACGCCCCGGTTGAGGTCGACGGCAAGCCCTATGTGGTTCCCGCCGAGACCTTCCATCACATTCACTATAAGCAGCCGATCTTTGACGGTGTTGAGGGCGTGGCACTGTTGGCCGATTACGTCGGTGTCGATGACGGTACCGGTATCGTCCACAACTCGCCCGGTCACGGCGTCGACGACTACTTCGCCTGCCTCAAGGAGGGCATCACCGACATCTGCATGCCGGTCGATGACGACGGCAAGTTCTACACCGGCGAGGAGTTTGGCACCGGCGGCCCCTTCAGCGGCATGGATACCGACGAGGCCAACCCGCACATCATCGAGTTCCTGCGCGAGCGCGGCACCCTGGTCCTCGAGAAGAAGATCACGCACAGCTATCCGCACTGCTGGCGCTGCAAGCACCCGGTGCTCTTCCGTGCTACCGACCAGTGGTTCGTCTCGATGGACAAGACCGGTCTGCGCGAGCAGGCTGGCAAAGAGGTCCGCGAGAACGTCAAGTGGTATCCGGCTCACGCCGCCAACCGCATCGGCGCCATGGTCGAGCAGCGTCCCGACTGGTGCATCAGCCGTCAGCGCAACTGGGGCGTGCCTATCCCCAGCTACACTTGCGCCGACTGCGGCGAGAAGGTCATGAACGACGCCACGCTCGACGCCGTCATCAAGCTCTTCCACGAGAAGGGCTCCGACGCCTGGTTCACCGACGCTCCCGAGAGTTACCTGGGCGAGGCTTGCGTTTGCCCCAAGTGTGGCGGCCATCACCTCAAGGCTGATAAGGACATTCTCGACGTGTGGTGGGACTCCGGCGTGTCCTGGAAGGCCGTCTGCGAGTATCGACCCGAGCTTGAGTACCCGGCTGACGTGTATCTCGAGGGCTCCGACCAGCATCGCGGTTGGTTCCAGAGCTCGCTGCTCACCTCGGTGGGTGCCAACGGCCATGCTCCGTACAAGGCGGTCGTCTCGCAGGGCTTCACGCTCGATGGCCAGGGCCGCAAGATGTCCAAGTCGCTCGGCAACGTCATCGACCCCAACAAGGTCTGCGACGAGATGGGCGCTGACATCATCCGTCTGTGGGTTGCCTCCGTCGACACCAGCTCCGACGTCTCCATCGACCATGAGATTCTCGCTCGTACGTCTGATGCCTATCGCCGTTTCCGCAACACGCTGCGCTTCCTGCTCTCCGAGCTCGAGGGTCAGTTTGAGCCCGAGACCGACGGCGTCGCCTTTGCCGACCTGCTGCCGCTCGACAAGCTCATGGTTGCCCGCCTGACTCAGGTTCAGGCCGAGGTCGACGACGCCTACGCCAGCTACGAGTTCCCGCGCGCCTACCGTGCGCTCTACGACTTCGTGGTTACCGAGCTCTCCAACGTGTACCTCGACGCCCTGAAGGACCGTCTGTACTGCGACAAGCCCGGCTCGCTCGAGCGCCGCAGCGCCCAGACCGTGCTGGCCGAGCTCTTCTCGATGCTCATGCGCGACCTGCAGCCGATCCTGTCCTACACGGTTGACGAGGCCATGGCATATGCGCCCGCTGGCTGCGTCGATCACCAGAAGTACGCCGCGCTGCTCGATTGGTACAAGTCGCCCATCACGGTCGACGAGGCCAATGAGTTCGAGGGCGTGCTCGAGGCTTCGCTCGAGCTCCGTAGCGCCGTGACCAAGGCCCTTGAGGATGCCCGTTCTGCCGGCACCTTCACCAAGAGCCAGCAGGTCCGCGTCAAGGCGGTCGTTCCCGCCGAGATGTACGCGCTGCTGACCGGTGATAAGGCCGTCGATCTGGCCGAGTTCTACATCGTCTCCGATGTTGAGCTGACTCAGGGCGAGGAACTCTCCGTCTGCATTGATGCTGCCGAGGGCGAGTGCTGCGACCGTTGCTGGAACTACCGCACCACCGTCGGCGAGTACAACGGCCACGCACATATCTGTAAGCGCTGCGCTGACGCGCTGTAGGTTATGGCGTTCGTAGAACGCCATAACCTACCGACGCTGCAAACGCCCCTAAGCGGCAATCTGACGTTCAATCGTCGGTCGCGTACCAAAGTACGCTTCCCTCCTCTTTCACGTCACCTTGCTCGCTTAGGGACGTTTTCGCTGTTGGTGACGGCAACGCGGCTTTTCCATTGTTGGAACTAGAGCCTTCTCTTTCGACCAGTGCTCTTAGTCGAAAGCTATTTAGCGACATTCCGTTATTCGGAATGTCGCTTTTGTTTTGTGCTGGATATTTCGCTTGCGTTGGTGGATATGTCGTGCGCTCTGCTTGTGGCAATATAAGATGTTTACTTGTGTTAAACGGAATTCGATGTTCTTGAGGGTAGGGGATTTCTTTGGGTCGTACTGGGGTTATGACGCCGCCTTTGGGTTGGCGGCTGGGTGTTGCTGGTGGTGTGGCACTGGTTGTGCTGCTCGTTGACCAGCTGGCCAAGCTTGCGGTTCGTGCCGTGGGCGACGCTTTACATGTGACTGTTATCCCCGGTGTGATCGACTTTTTATTTGTCCGCAATATCGGTGCTGCCTTTAGCATGGGACAGGGGCATGGCATCGCGTTTGCCGTGCTGGCGTTGGCGGTCATTATCGCTATCGCCGTGTACCTCGTTCGTGCATCCCAGCTCGCCCATCTTGAGGTTGTGGGCATGGCTATGGTTGCTGGCGGCGCTATCGGCAACGCGATCGATCGCCTTGTCTTTGGCTTCGTGACCGATTTTATTGCCACCACCTTCATCGACTTCCCCGTCTTTAACGTGGCCGATATCGGCATCACCGTAGGCGTCGTGCTTGCCCTTATCGGCTACATGTTCTTGAGCCCTGCGGCCCGCGAAGTTGATGCGACTGCCGAGCTCAATGCCCGTGATGAGGCACGCGCCAAGCGCAAAGCCAAGCAGCGTGGGGAGCGTGCCCGCAAGATCCGCGAAAGGAATGAGCGCTAATGGCCGACATCCATATTCTTGTTGCCGACGATTGCGCTGGTCAGCGTCTCGATGCCTATCTGGGCGCCAACGATGGCTGTCCCACGCGCTCTGCCTGCGCGCATCTGATCGAGGGAGGCGCCGTTGCCGTCAACGGTGAGACTTGTCTCTCTAAAAAGTACGCCGTACGCGCCGGCGACCGCATCTCGGTCGACTTGCCCGAGCCGCACGACCCGACCGACGTGATTCCCGAGGCCATTCCCCTCGATATCCGCTACGAGGACGACTACCTTATCGTGCTCTCCAAGCAGCGGGGCCTGGTGTGCCATCCCGCCCATGGCCACGAGAGCGGCACCCTTGCGAACGCTCTGGTCTACCACTGTGGCATCGACCATCTTGGTACCGTGCAGGGTGAGGACCGCCCCGGCATCGTGCATCGCCTGGATCGCGATACCTCGGGCCTTATGCTCGCGGCAAAAGACGACGACACCCAGCGCGCGCTTCAAAATCTCATCCGCACGCGCACGCTCGACCGTCGCTATATCACGCTCGTTCACGGGCACATCGCCATGGACGAGGGCACTATCAACACCGGTATCGCCCGATCGACGCGCGACCGCGTGAAGATGGCGGTTTCCGATGACCCCTTTGCGCGTCAGGCCATCACGACTTTCAAGGTGCTCGAGCGCTTTGATTCCACTCGCTTCGACGACGGCTATACGCTCGTCGAGTGTCATCTGTTTACCGGACGCACGCATCAGATTCGCGTGCATATGCGCCATATCAACCACGCCTGCGTGGGCGATCCACTTTACGGCAAGTGCGATGCACGCGCCGATCAGGGCCTGACCAGGCAATTCCTTCATTCCTGGCGCGTCGCATTCGATCATCCCGTGACGGGGGAGCGTATTGAGTGCCGCGATGAGCTGCCGTGGGATCTTGCGGCGGTTCTGGATGATCTGGCCCCGCGTTCGCTCGGCCGTACTGCCGCTGGCGACGAAATCGTCCCGCAGCTCGGTCTGCTCGAAGCCTAGCCAGTATTAGGTGGTTTCTTGAACTCGGTAAGCCTGCGGTAAGATATATGATTGTTTACGTAACGCGTTGCTGGGAGCCTGCATGCTCGCCTTTTTACAAACCAACACACCCATCGTGATCTTCAACCAGATTGTCGTCACGCTGCTCACGGTCTGCTTTCTGTACCAGGTGGTCTTCTTTGTCATCGGCGCTCTTCGTGGCGAGGTCGCGCCTCCCAAGGCCAAAAAACTCCACCGCTATGCCTTCTTTATCGCTGCGCATAACGAGGAGGCCGTGATTGCCAACCTCGTTCGCTCCATCAAGGACCAGGATTATCCGTCCGAGCTTATCGAGGTCTTCGTGGTTGCCGACGCCTGCACCGACAACACCGCACAGCTCGCGCGCGAGGCAGGTGCCATTGTTTACGAGCGCAATGATCTTGCCCGTAAGGGTAAGAGCTGGGTCATGGACTTTGGTTTCGACCGCATCCTTAACGAGTATCCCGACACGTTTGAAGGCTACTTTATCTTCGATGCTGATAACGTTATCTCCCGCGATTACGTGTCCAAGATGAACGATGCCTTTGACCAGGGCTTCCATGTGGTCACGAGCTATCGTAACTCCAAGAATTTTGGCAGCTCGTGGATCTCGGCAGCTAATGCTACTTGGTACCTGCGCGAGGCGCGCTTTCTCAACAACGCGCGCAATATCTGCAAGACTTCTTGCGCTGTCTCGGGTTCGGGCTACCTCATCTCCGCCAGCGTTATCGAGGGCATGCACGGTTGGCAGTTCCATACGCTGACCGAGGATATTCAGTTCACCACGTTCTGCGCCATTCACGGCATTCGCATCGGTTATGCGCCGGCGGAGTTCTTTGACGAACAGCCCGTGACGTTTAAGGCGTCCTGGAAACAGCGCATGCGGTGGACCAAGGGCTTTTACCAGGTGTTCTTTACCTACGGTAAGCATCTGGTCAAGTCAACCTTCCGCTACCATCGCTTTGCCGCCTACGACATGTTTATGACCATCGCCCCGGGTATGCTGCTGTCCCTGATCTCCATGCTCGCCAATGCGACGTTCCTGATCGTGGGCGGTCTTTCGCACGGCTTCTTGGCTACCGAAGTCGAGATGCAGGCGTGCGCCGCTTCGCTCATTATGACCTTCGCCATGATGTATCAGACGTTCTTCATCTTGGCGCTGCTCACGACTATCTTTGAGTACAAGCATATTCACTGCGCGCAAAAGTGGCGTCTGGTGACTAACCTGTTTACCTTCCCGATCTTTATGTTCAGCTATATCCCCATCACGGTGGCAGCGCTGTTCCTGAAGGTCGACTGGGTCCCGACGCAGCACGCCGTCAGCGTTACTCTCGACGAGGTCATGCAAGGCGCTAAATAACCACCACTAAAACCACCGCAAAGGGGACAGGTACCTTTGTGGTGGTTTTTGCTTTTGCGATGCAGCTCGAGGAGGCGTCCGATGGTCTATATCCCGTTTTGGATTTGCATCTTTGCCGGCGTGGCAATTGATGCCCGAGAGCGACGGTTTCCCAATGGGCTTGCCGGCGCGTGTGCCGTGGCGGCGTTGGCGGGTGTTTGGCTCGACCTCGGTTTGAACACAGCGCTTGACCACGCGGGTCTTGCCGTCATTGTGTATCTCGCTCTCGTGCTGACTGAGTCCCTCTGGCGTCGTCTTCGCCAAATCCCGGGCATCGGCATGGGGGATGCCAAGGCGCTCTTCGCGCTTTGCACGCTCGACCCTATGGGTGGCATCGTGGCAATTGCCGTCGCACTCCTGGCTCTGGCCCTTTCCTGCCTCTTCACAAAATCGCGCTCCCTGCCATTGCTCCCGTTTTTAGTGCCGATTTTTGCCATAATCGAGGTCGTGGGCTGCACTTTGTAACCGATTGCGCATCCTTCTTAAGGAGCATGCTATGGAATCTAATCAAGAAACGGCCGTCATTAAGGCGCGCATGGACCGTATTCCCTCAGCGTTGTCGCCCGAGCTTGTCGAGCGCATTGCCGCCGATCGTGCTTCGGGCTATGTCAACCCGTATCGTTGCAACGATGATCAGGTCATTCGTCGTATTGATCGCACTACCGACAAAGGCACGCTTATGCGTCCGGCGTTTATGCGCGATACCGAAAAGATACTTCATCTTCCGGCTTACACCCGGTATGCGGGCAAAACGCAGGTCTTTAGCTTTCGTAGCAATGACGATCTGTCACGCCGCGGTTTGCACGTGCAGCTTGTCTCGCGCATTGCGCGCGATATCGGTCGCGCCCTGGGGCTCAATTGCGATCTGATCGAGGCGATTGGCCTGGGCCACGACTTGGGACACACGCCTTTCGGCCATTCCGGCGAGCGCTTCCTCAACGATATCTATCACGAGCGTACGGGGCGTTATTTTTTCCATAACGTGCAGTCGGTCCGCGTGCTCGACGCGTTGTATGGCCGCAACGTGTCGCTCCAGACGCTCGACGGCGTGCTATGCCATAACGGCGAGTACGAGCAGCGTGTGTTTGAGCTCTCGGACATGAGCTCCTTTGACCAGTTTGACCAGACGGTTGAGGATTGCATTGCCACGGGCTATAGCGCAATTGAGCATCTGCGTCCCATGACGCTCGAGGGCTGCGTCGTTCGCATCTCGGATATTCTTGCCTACGTCGGTCGTGACCGTCAGGATGCGATCGCGGCGGGCCTGCTTTCGCCCGACGCTTTTGATGATGGCCGGGGCGGTGCCTACAACAGTTGGATCCTCACGCATGCCTCTATCGATATCGTTGAGCACAGCTATGGTAAGCCGCGCATCGAGATGAGCGAGGACCTGTTTGAGGAAATTCGCCGAGCCAAGCGCGAGAACTACGAGAAGATCTATAGCAAGGGCGGTATCGAAGGCGATTCCGAGGCGGAGCTGCGCGAGGCGTTCGTAAAGCTCTACGACCGTTGCCTGCGGGATCTAAACAGTGGCGACGAGTCCTCTTACATCTTTAAGCACCATATTTCGCGCATTGAGCAGCAGCTTTCCTACTATGATCGCACCTATGCCTGGCAGGACGACAAGGATCAAGCCGTGGTGGATTATATCGCGAGCATGACGGACGGTTATTTCTGCGAGCTCACGAGCAAGTTGTTCCCGGGATTAAAGTTTCCGCACCGTACCTATATTAACGAACGGTAGTTCGTATATATTCGGTATACTGTTAGTGGAAAACGTTTTTGATTGATGCACGGGATGGCTATGGACGACCTTTTTTCTGCCTCGACGCGCGAGCGTTCCTTTAAAAATGCGCCGCTCGCGGTGCGCATGCGCCCCAATTCGCTCGACGAGTACGTGGGTCAGCAAAAGGCCGTCGGTAAGGGCTCGTGGCTGCGTGCTGCGATTGAGCATGACGTGCTGTCGAGTGTGATTCTGTATGGGCCGGCCGGTACGGGCAAAACGACGCTGGCCCACATTATCGCTAACCATACCAAGAGCGAGTTTGTCGAGGTCAGCGCCGTGACGGGTACCGTGAAGGACCTGCGTCGCGTGATTGACGAGGCCAAGACGCGCCTGAATACCTACGACCGCCGCACTATTCTATTCATCGACGAGATTCATCGCTTCTCTAAGTCGCAGCAGGATGCCCTGCTGCATGCGGTTGAGAACCGCACCGTCATTATGATTGGCGCCACGACGGAGAATCCGTTCTTCGAGGTCAACTCGGCGTTGCTCTCGCGTGGTCGCGTGGTGGAGCTTGAGCACTTAAAGGACGAGGACATCGCGACGCTCATCGAGCGTGCGCTCGAGGCACCGCAGGGTCTGAACGGCAAGTTCTCGGTCGATGAGGATGTGGTTAAAACCATCTGCGCGCTGGCCGCGGGTGACGCTCGTTCGGCGCTCACGACGCTCGAGCTTGCGAGCGAGATTGCCGTCACGCGTCCCGATACGGACGGGACGCCAGCGCCGGCGGCGGGGGAGCGCTATCCCATCACCGTGGATGACGTTAAGATTGCCAACCCGCGTCGTGGCTTTTCGTATGACAAAAACGGCGACATGCACTACGACATCATCAGTGCGTTTATTAAGTCCATGCGTGGCAGCGATCCAGATGCCACGGTCTACTGGCTTGCGCGCATGATCGATGCAGGCGAGGATCCTAAGTTTATTGCACGCCGTATTATGATTCATGCTTCTGAGGACGTTGGGAACGCCGACCCGCAGGCGCTTTTGGTGGCACATGCCGCGTTTAAGTCTGCCGAGGTCATTGGTTATCCCGAGTGCCGCATTAACCTGGCTCAGGCCGCTCTCTATGTGTGCTTGGCGCCAAAATCCAACGCGTGCGAGGCTTCGATCGATGCGGCGCTGGCCGATATCCATTCTAGTGGGCTTCGCGAGGTGCCGAGTTATCTGCGCGATCGCCATCGCCCGGGCAGCGATGAATACGGTGTGTATAAGTATCCACATGATTATCCCGAAGGCTGGGTCGATCAGCGCTATTTGCCCGAGGGGCTGGAGCGCGGCGCGTTCTGGCAGCCTGCCGGCCGCGGTTGGGAAGAATGGCGCGTAGAGCAAAGTGAACGCGACCACAGCGGGAATGCACCGAAGTAGCTGCTGATAATTTTGTCCCACGTTGCTGCTCATGGCATGTTCGGTCCCCTTTGGGGTACCATGGAAACCGTCTGTATATCGATTCCTTTGGGAGGCTTGTATGAGTCCCATTCAAATCGCCCTGCTGCTGCTCGCCGTTGCCGGCGTGTGGGCTATCGTTGAGCTCGCGCTTACCCTGCGCAAGACCCGCACCGTTGTCGACTCGCTCGATAAGACCGTGAACGACCTCAACAACACCATCGCCGAGGCTCAGCCTGTGGTGGCAAAGCTCGATGGCGCTGTCGATGAGCTTACGCCGGCGCTTGCCCAGATGGAGCCGCTGCTTAAGTCGAGCAAGACGGCAGTTGATGCCCTTACCTCCAATCTCGTAGAGGTCGAAGCTGTGGTTCGCGACATTTCCGAGGTTACGGGCAGCATGGCCGAGGCCAGCAATGCTGTATCGAGCGTGACCGACTCCGCCGCCGGTGCTGTGCAGAAGCTCTTCAATAAGGTGAAGGCTCCTGCAGCTGACACCGAGCGCAAGCTCGCCGCTGCTGCTGCGGAGGCAGAGCGGCCTACCGAGCGCGTCTTGATTGGCAAGGCGGAGGACGAGGCCGCCGATGGCGCAGATGTGGCTCAGAAGTCTGCATCCAAGCGGGCTCAGTATTACACCTATACACCCTCCGAGACCTCTGAGGAGTCCTGCGATGAGTAGCGAAGCAACCTGCCCCATCACGCTGACCGTTGCCGGCGACCCGCGTCTCGCTCGCCTTGTGCGCATGACGGCAGCCAACGTTGGTGCCCTGTGTTCCATGTCTGTCGATCGCATCGAGGACATCCGCATGGCTGCCGAGGAGGCTTTCATCTTTGGTTGTACCGCGGTCGACTGCGACGACATCACCATCAAATTCGATGTCGATGAGACCCACGTTGGCATGACTATTACCTTTGGCGACCAGGCTATGGTCGATGAAGACGACCAGGCTGCGGTGTATGCCGAGCTCATCCTCGCGAGCGTGTGCGACTCCTACGAAAAGACTGCGGCGCCCTTGACGCTATCCCTCGACCTCAAGGCGGATATCTAATATGACCGAACGTTCCCGGAGCGGCAAGACCGCTTGGGACAAGGAGAAAACCCGCGAGCTGTTTCGTCGTTACAAGGAGACCGGTGATCCGGATGCTCGCGAGCAGCTCGTCATGTCCCATATGAATCTGGTAAGGTTTCTTGCCAACAAATTTAAGAATCGCGGCGAGCCGCTCGACGACCTCATGCAGGTCGGCTATCTGGGTTTGCTCAAGGCTATCGACCGCTTTGACCCCGAGCGCGGGCTCGAGTTCACGACGTTTGCAACACCCACTATCCTGGGCGAGATCAAACGCCATTTCCGCGACAAGGGTTGGAGTGTGCGCGTACCGCGTCGTCTGCAGGAGCTCTCGGCCAAGGTCAACCAAGCTACTGACAAACTCACCAACGAGCTGCAGCGTTCGCCCAAGGTTGAGGAGATCGCTGAGTATCTAGATGTGACTGTCGATGAGGTCCTCGAGGCTATGGAATCGTCTTCGGCCTATACCTCGGTGCCCATCGAGGCTCCTGGTGCGTCCGATTCCGACGATGCCCCCTCGATTCTCGACCGTTACGCCGACGACGACAACGAGCTCGACTTTACCGATGACCGCCTAGTGATCGAGGAAGCCATCCGTGATTTCTCGCCGCGCGAGCGCGAGGTGATCGAGCTGCGCTTTGTGAAGGGCATGACCCAGATCGAGATCGCCAAGAAGCTGGGTATTTCTCAGGTGCAGGTTTCGCGTCTACTGCGCCGCACGCTTAAGAAGATTCAGGACAAGATCGACCCCGACGGAGTGATGATTTGTTCATGAGTGAGCACCCCCAACAAACCGATCGCGTGCTGCGCGATACCCGCATTCTGACGCTGCGCATTTGGGCTGTTGTCGGCTGCATTGTTATTGCTGCTGTCATCTTTAACCTTATGGGCATCCTGGCACCGGTTATTGAGTTTCTCGCTGTTGGTTCCATCATTGCTTTTGTGATGTCCCCGATCACCAATTGGCTCGAGCACCATGGCGTGAATCGCGGCATCGGTTCGCTTATCGCGCTTATTGTTGTTGTTGCCGTACTCGTCGGTGTCGTTTGCATCTTGTCGCCGATTCTCTTTGGTCAGATCATGGAAGTCCTGAGTCGCCTGCCCGAGCAGCTTCGTGTTGCGGGTGGCGATCTCAACGAGATGATCTCGCATGCCAAGACGCTCAACAACACGCCGCTCAAGGAGTATTTGGACGATAATCTTTCGTCGCTTGTTACCGTGGCATCGAAGTACGTGTCTCAGATCGCTGCCGAGCTTGGCCGCGGTGTGTTCCCGCTCATCACCAATACGGCCTCGCAGTTGTTCGTGATCTTCCTTGGTCTGGTGCTTGCGTACTGGATGGCCTGCGACTACCCTCGCATGCACCACGAGATTTGCACCATCATCGGTCAGGAGAAGGAGACCTCGTACCGCTTTATGGTCGCCATCCTTTCTCGCTCTGTCGGCGGCTACATGCGCGGTATGGTCGTGACGTCCATCTGCGGTGGTTTCCTCGCCTTTATCGGTTTTATGATCATCGGCCATCCGTATGCGGCGCTCATGGCTATCTTTACCGGCATCATGCATTTGGTTCCGGTCGTCGGTCCTTGGGTGAGCGCAGCAATCGCCACGGTGCTCGGTTTCATGTTCAGCCCCATGTTGGCGTTGTGGACGCTCATCGTGACGATGGTCGCGCAAAACGTCACCGATAACGTGATTTCGCCTAAGGTTATGCAGAGCTCGGTGCAGGTGCATCCCATTATGAGCCTCACGGCGCTTGTTATTGGCTCGGCACTCATGGGCCCCATCGGTATGATTATTGCCATCCCGCTGTGTGCGGCCCTCAAGGGTATCTTCGTGTACTACTTCGAGAATGAGACCGGCCGCCAGCTTGTGGCCTATGACGGTGCCGTGTTTAAGGGCACGCCGTACCGCGATGCCGATGGCAACCCGGTCGCCGCCTACGACGCGCTCGGCGACGACACCTTCATCTACGAGTCCGAGCTCATCGGCAACGAGACTGCGCCCGAGGCCAAGGCCATGCCCAAGCCCGAGCTCGATAATCCCTGGATCAAGCTCTCGGGCCTGCAGCCCGATGCGACGGGCTTCTTCAAGAACCCCTTCGCTAAGGATGACGATTCCAACACGGCTGACGACACCAAAACCGGCATCGACGGCGCCATGGACGATGACGACAAGTAGCGTGGTAATGTTAGTCAGCATTCATACGCGCTAACATGCAATTTCGCTGAAGGGCCGGCATTGTGCCGGTCCTCTTTTTTGCACTTGCGCGGTGGGATGGTAATATCGTTACGTTTGAACTGTTTCGATGTGAAACCGAGGAGATTCCCTCTATGAGTGCTGACTACCCGTCTATGACTACGGCCGAGATCCGCTCCAAGTTCCTCAACTTCTTTGAGGAGCGCGGTCTTAAGCTCTATCCTTCTTCGTCCCTCGTCCCCGACGATCCTTCGCTGCTGCTTGCCAACGCCGGCATGAACCAGTTTAAGGAGTACTACCAGGGCAAGAAGACCATGAAGGAGATCGGCGCGATTTCCTGCCAGAAGTGCGTCCGCACCAACGACATCGATTGCATCGGCGAGGACGGCCGTCACCTGTCCTTCTTCGAGATGCTCGGCGACTTCTCTTTTGGCGGCGTCTCCAAGGAGCAGGCTTGCGCCTGGGCCTTTGAGCTAATCACCAAGGAGTTCAAGCTGCCGCTTGACCGCCTGTACTTCACCGTCTTTACCGAGGACGACGAGACCCACGACGTGTGGCGCTCTCTGGGCGTTGCCGAGGACCACATCTCCCGTTTGGGCGAGGACGACAACTTCTGGGCCGCTGGCCCCACCGGCCCCTGCGGTCCGTGCTCCGAGATCTACTTTGATATGGGCGAGGAGGTCGGTTGCGGCAGCCCCGACTGCAAGCCCGGTTGCGACTGCGACCGCTTCCTGGAGTTCTGGAACCTCGTCTTTACCCAGTACGACCGCCAGGAGGACGGCTCCATGCCGGAGCTGCCGCACCGCAACCTCGATACGGGCATGGGCCTGGAGCGCATGGCCGCTATCATGCAGCACAAGACCGCCAATTACGACGGCGACTTGATGCAGCATCTCATCAAGCTGGGCGAGGAGATCAGCGGTAAGACCTATGACGCCGACGATTACTCCGGTGCTAGCCGTTCTCTGCGCATCATCGCCGACCACTCCCGTGCCGTTGACTTTATGATCTCTGACGGCATCCTCCCCGGTAACGAGGGACGCGAGTACGTCCTTCGCCGCCTGCTCCGCCGCGCCGTGTTCCACGGTCGCCTGTTGGGCATCGAGGGCGCCTTCCTGACCAAGTTCATCGACGAGGTTAACGCTCAGATGGGCGAGGCTTATCCCGAGCTGCTCAAGAATGTCGTGCTCGTCAAGGGTATCGTCGCCTCCGAGGAGGAGCGCTTCTCCACGACGCTCGACAACGGCCGCGTCTATCTGGACGAGGCCCTGGCAGCGCTTGCCGAGGGCGCCGTGCTTCCGGGCGATGTTGCCTTTAAGCTGCACGACACCTTTGGTTTCCCCATCGACCTAACCGTCGAGATCGCCGGCACCGCTGGCCACGACGTCGACATGGACGGCTTCACTGCCTGCATGGAGGACCAAAAGGCCCGCGCCCGCGCCAATGCCAAGGGCGACGCCTGGGGCAGCTTCAACGACGTGTGGGTTGAGCTTTCCGACAAGGTCGCTGCGACCGAGTTCGACGGCTATGACAACGATGTGATCGAGGGCGCCAAGGTTGTCGCCATCGTGCGCAACGGCGAGTCCGTCGAGTCCGCTGCCGCCGGCGAGGACGTCGAGGTTGTGCTCGATCGCACCCCGTTCTATGCCGAGATGGGTGGTCAGCAGGGCGATGCCGGCAAGCTTTCCGCCGAGGGCGTTGTTCTGACCGTTGCCGACACCAAGAACCACAACGGCTTGTATGCCCACGTCGCGCACGTTGCCGATGGCACGCTGACTGTCGGTGCCGCTGTTACCGCCGCGCTCGACGCCGAGCGCCGTGGCTTCCTGCGTCGCAACCACACCGCCACGCACCTGCTCGACGCCGCCCTTAAGCAGGTCCTGGGCGAGCACGTCTCTCAGGCCGGCTCGCTGGTGACGCCCGAGCACCTGCGCTTTGACTTCACGCACTTCGAGGCTCTGTCCTCCGAGCAGCTCAAGGCTGTCGAGGACCTGGTCAACCAGCAGATCTTCGCTTCCAAGCCGGTCGTGACCCGTGTCATGGGCATCGACGAGGCTAAGGCCGCCGGCGCTGTCGCTCTGTTTGGCGAGAAGTACGGCGATGTCGTCCGCGTCGTCTCCGTGGGCGCCGAGGACCAGCCGTTCTCCCGCGAGCTCTGCGGTGGCACACACGCTGCTAACACCGCCGAGATCGGCCTGTTTAAGATTATTTCCGAGTCCTCCACGGGCTCTAATGTCCGTCGTATCGAGGCCGTGACCTCTAAGGGTGCTCTCGACTATATGGCCGACCGCCTGGCGCTCGTCGACGCCGCCGCCGCTGCGCTCAAGTGCCGCGTAGACGAGGTTCCCGCCCGCGTGGAGAACCTGCAGGCCGAGCTGCGCGAGACGTCCAATAAGCTCAAGAAGGCTCTGACTGGTGGCTCCTCCGACGCCATCTCCAGCGCCATCGAGGGCGCCGTCGAGCTCGACGGCTATAAGCTCGTTGTCGCTGAGCTCCAGGGCCTTGAGGCTGCCGACCTGCGCAACGTATGGGATACCGTGCATCAGAAGGTCGCCGGCCCTGTCGCTTGTGTCGTCGCCAGCGTGACTGAGAAGGGCACTCCGGCCCTGCTCGCTGCCGGCTCCGATGACGCCGTCAAGGCCGGTTTCCACGCCGGTAACGTGATCAAGCAGATCGCGGGTCTGGTCGACGGTCGCGGTGGCGGTCGTCCCAACATGGCCCAGGCCGGTGGCAAGAATGCTGCCGGCATCGCCGATGCCCTCGCGGCCGCTAAGACCGCGCTCGGCGCCTAAGAATCTAAGAAGCCGCTGTGGTTGCGCTCGCGCTGGACATAGGGGAGACCAGGATCGGCATCGCCGTCTCGAGCCGTGATGGCAAGATGGCGATGCCTGTCAAGGTGCTTCCGGCTGCCGAGGTCACCGGTATGGCCAAGACGTTTCGCTACCTGGTTGAGGACTATGAGCCCGACATCCTGGTAAGCGGACGTCCCCTGACCATGGCCGGTGAGCCCGGCCCTCAGGCCGAGCGCGTTGCCGCTGTGGCGCAAAAGATTGCCGACGAGCTCGATCTTCCGTTGGAGTTTGAGGACGAGCGTCTGTCCTCGCAAGAGGCCAAGCGTATCCTGCGCGAGCAGGGACTCAACGAAAAGCAGATGAGGGGCAAGATCGACATGATTGCCGCCAGCCTGTTTTTGCAGACGTGGCTCGATCGTAAAAACGAGGAGGTTTCGCATGCCTAGTGCTTCCGATCCGCGCCAGCCGAATCGTACACGGCAGCCGGCGTCGCGCCCCGCCCAGCCTGGCCAGCGTCCGGCACAGCCGACGCAGCGCGCAGCTCAGCCTGCCGCGCGCCCGGCGCAGTCCTTCTCTCGTTCGGCCCAACCTGTTCAACGGACGGGTCAGCAGCCTTCTGCTCGTTCGGTTCAGCATTCGGCTTCTCACGCGGCTCAGCAGCCCACTGCTCGTACGGCCCAGCCTGCAGGCGGCACCCGCTTTAAGCAGCAGGCACCTACCCAGCGAACGCAGGCCCCCCAATCGCATTCGCATCACGCTCGTGGTTCGCATGGCGTTGCTCCGGCGACCCGCTCGAGCTACAACACGCATGCTCGTCGCGGTGCTCAAAAGAAAAGCTCCCCGGTGCCTATGATTATCGGTGGCGTTGTTGCCGTGCTTGCGCTTGTCGCGATCGTTTTCTTTGTCGTGCCAGCCGTCAAGGGCTTCTTTAGCGGTGAGGGTGCGAAAGTCGTTGCAGGCCAGCAGGTTACTATCACGATTCCCGATGGTGCCTCGGGTGACAGCATTGCTTCGATTCTCTCCGAGAATCATATCGTCGAAAATCCCAAGGATTATTATGCGGCGGTGAAAAAGCTCAACGCCGATATGTCGCTCAAGCCTGGTGATTATTCGTTCACCACACTCATGGATGCGACCAAGGTTGTTCAGCAGCTCATGGAAGGCCCCAACGCGGGCTCCAATGCGCTGACTATCCCTGAGGGCCTGACGGTCGATCAAGTCGCCGACCGTGTGGCCCAGGCCTACGACAGCATCTCTAAGGAAGACTTCCTCAACCAGGCCAAGGCCTCCAACTACGTGGACGACTATAGCTTCCTTAAGGGCGCCGCTAACGACTCGCTCGAGGGTTTCTTGTTCCCCAAGACCTATTCGTTGGGTAATTCGCCGACGGCCGATGGCGTGATTCGCGCTATGCTCGATCAGTTTAAGACCGAGTACAAGTCGCTTGACTTTGCGAGCTGCGAAGCCAAGATCAAGGAACGCTACGGTGTGGAGATGTCCGACTACGACATCGTCAACTTGGCCTCTATCGTTGAGCGCGAGGGCCTCAACGCCGATCAACGTGCGCATGTGGCCTCGGTTTTCTACAACCGCCTTGCCGGCAAGCTCGATGGCCTGCGCTATCTCAATAGCGATGCGACTATGATGTATGTCACCGGTGGCGAGGTTACCGCCGACGACCTGCAGAGCGATAGCCCGTATAACACCTATAAGCACGAGGGCCTGCCGCCCACGCCCATCTGCTCTCCGTCGCTCGAGGCACTCAAGGCCACCCTTGAGCCGACCGACTCTGATGACCTGTATTTCTACATTACGCAGGACGAGGAGTACTTCTCGCAAACCTACGAAGAGCATCAACAGTCTTGGAATTAGCATGAGGATTTTTAGCCCCAAACGATACGTTGCCTCGGTCGATCGCATCGACCTTGATACCCTGTGGGCCGACGGCAAACGCGCCATTCTGCTCGATCGCGATAACACCTTGGTGCCGCGCGACACCGAGCAGGTTCCCGCCGCGGTTTCCGCTTGGCTCGACGCCGCCCGCGCCAAAGGCTTTAAGCTGTGCATGGTGTCCAACAACTGGCATCGCGACCAGGTCATGAGCTCTGCGCGCGAGCTGGGACTCGAGGCCATCAGCCACGCCATGAAGCCGGCGCCGTTTGCCCTCAAGGCGGGCCTTAAGCGCCTCGGCGCCACAGCCGGCGAGGCTGTGCTGATCGGTGATCAGCTCTACACGGACGTGTGGAGCGGCAACTTCGCCGGCGTCGATACTATCCTGGTAAAGCCGCAGGCGACGCAGGACCTGTGGTATACGCAGATCTTCCGTATCTTTGAGCGCCGGGCCCTGCGCGACCTTCCCTGCGAGGAATAGGTCTCGTCATGTCCCAGCACATCAAACACGGCTGCGACCATATCTTCTTTATCGGCTTTTTGGGCGCGGGCAAGTCGACGCTTGCGCGCAACGTGGGCACCATGTTCAAGCGGCGTTTTATCGATACCGACCGCCTGGTCGTGCGCCGTTGCGGCAAGTCGGTAACCGAGATTTTTGAGACCGAGGGCGAGGATCGTTTTCGCGAGCTCGAGACCTCGGCACTCCGTTCGCTCCAAAGTGAGCGCAGCCTGTTGGTTTCGTGCGGGGGCGGCATTGTCGAGACGCCGGTGAATATTGAGTTGATGCACGAAATGGGTACGTGCGTGTACCTCGAGGGCGACTTTGAGGATTCAATTCGCCAGATTCGTCGGTCCGACACGCGCCCCGATTTCCGCTCGCCCGAGCATGCCGCGCGCCTGTTTGAGCATCGCCGTCCGCTGTATCGCCAGGCCGCCGACCTTACCCTTGATATTCGCAACAAGTCCTTCGAGGACGTTTCCTACCTTTGTGCCGAGATGCTTTTGGAGCGTGGGCTGCTATGATTCGCCGTCAACTGATCAATTTCCAAAACCGCAGTGTCGATGTCCGCGTCGGATTGGGTGCGTTCGATGAACTGTCGCGTATGTTTGCCTCGGCCGTGGGCAAGCCTAAGCGCGCGATGGTCGTTTGGAACTCCGCCACGTCAGAGCGTTTTGGTGAGGTCGTCGAGCATGCGCTGGTCGACGCCGGTTTTGCCGTGTCGCTGCTCGTCCTCGAGGTTTCGCCTGCCGGTGCTACGCTGGCCGATGCCGATACCGTCTTTGGCGCCCTGTCTGCCAACGGCATTACCTGCGACGATCTGGTTGTCGCCGTTGGCGATGCCGCAATCTGCTCGGTTGTTAGCTGGTGCGCCAACCAGTGGTGCGGTCGCACCGAGTGCGCGCTGCTGCCGTCGACGTTCGACGCCATGCTCACGGTCGCGACGACCATGAAGCCGCTTGTCGCCTCGTCGGCCAATGCGCTTCCCGCTATCGCGTTCCGTCCCGAACCGGGCTTGGTCGTGTGTGACCTCGACCTTTTTCGCGAGGCGGACCCTGAGGACCTCAAGCTCGGCTATGTGGTACTTGTTGGCACCATGCTTTCGAGCAGCAAGTCCCGCTGGAATCAGTTTACTGAGACCGTTCCTGAGATTCTCGCGGGCGAGGAGGTCGCGCTCGTCAATGCCGTTCAATGGTCTCAGACTGCCCGCAAGGACGTACTGATGGCCACGAACCCGAGCGCCCGCCATGCGCTCGATTTTGGCAAGACGGGGGAGCGTACTCTGCGCGCTTGCTTGGGCGATGCTGCTTCGCAGGTTCCTGCCTATCAGCTGTTATCCGAGGGCATGCGCTTTGAGGCGCGCCTAGCCCACGATGCCTGCGACTTCGATATCGATTACGTCTTTGAGGTCGATGACTGCCTGGAGGACTTTGGTATCGAGGAACTTGCCTTCGATCTGGAGCCTGCCGCATATATCGAGGAGTTCCGCAAGCAGCAGTTCGCTCGCTCGAACCGCAGCATGTTGCCGCTGCCCGCGGCACTTGGCGCCATTCGTCTAACGAGCGTTGAGGACGAGGTTCTTGAGCGCCATGCTCACGCCTACTTGGCTTCTCGCAAGGAACTTCTCTAACTTTATTGACATCCATCGTCTTTCGTATCATGTTGAGGGGCGGGTTTTCAATCGGTTGCGGATCGCATGCGATTCCGTCGTTCGATTGAGACCCGTCCCGTCTATATTGAGGACATCAAGAAAGGAATCTGCATGTCTGAGTTTGCTGCCGGTCCTGCCGGTCGTATCGAGCGTGTCCGTGCCCTGATGGCCGAGCGTGGCTACGACGCCATCGTGGTGCGCGACGAGGCCAACCTTCGTTGGCTTACGGGCGTGAAGGGCGTCTTCGACTACACCTTCGAGTTCCCGCACGCTGCGTTTATTACGGTCGACCAGTGCCTGTTCCACACCGACTCGCGCTACCTCAACAGCTTTGAGGAGAACACGCCCGCCGGCAGCCCCTGGGTCTACGACATGGACGAAGGCACCATCCCTGGTTGGCTCGCCGACAAAATCGCGGCCAACAAGTGCCGTGTCTGCGCTGTCGAGGATGATATGCAGATTAATTTCTACCAGGGTATTCAGCGTGGCCTGGAGGACCGTTCCGTCGCCTGCATGCTGCCGCTGATGCACGACGACATCCGCAAGATGCGCGCCATCAAGGACGCCGAGGAGATCGAGCTCATGCGCCATGCGCAGTCGATCACCGATGCCGCCTTCCAGCATATGCTCGGCTTTATTAAGCCCGGTATGACCGAGAAGCAGGTTCGCAACGAGCTCGAGAACTTTATGTTCGCCAACGGCGCCGACAGCCTGGCCTTCGGCTCCATCGTGGCGAGCGGTCCCAACACCGCCAACCCGCATGCCGTGCCGAGCGATCGCGTGATCGAGAAGGGCGATTTCGTCCTCATGGATTACGGCGCGGGCTACTGTGATTACCGCTCCGACATGACGCGCACCGTCGTGATGGGCGAGCCCACGCAAGAGCAGCTCGACCTGTACGCACTCGTGCGCCGCACGCACGAGGAATGCGTCGCCGCCATTCATCCGGGCGTCGAGGGCAACGACATCTTCAAGCTTTCCAAGAAGATTATCGGCGATGCCGGCTATGGCGATTATTACAACCATGGTCTGGGTCACGGCGTGGGCATCGACATCCATGAGCTGCCCAACTTCAACCGCAGCAAGAACACCATCGAGGTCGGCTCGGTTATCACCATGGAGCCCGGCGTGTATCTGCCCGGTGTGGGCGGCGTGCGTCTGGAGGACTACGGCGTGGTCACCGAGAACGGCTACGAGCCCTTCACCAAGACCCCGCACGACCTGCACGTCATTGATTGCTAGCCCATTTCGATAGATTTTTGGGGCGGGGCGTCCGGAGCAATTCGGGCGCCCCGCGTTCTCTTTTTATGCGCTCGCTGCAGGCGCCGTCTGCAAGTGTATAATTTCGGTCGTATGTAATTTGGACGCTTGTGCGTTCTGCCCATAACAAGAAAGGTCGCTATGCCTACCATTTCTACCGCCGACTTCAAGAACGGCCTCGGTCTCCGCATTAAGGACAAGGTCTACACCATCGTCGAGTTCCAGCATGTCAAGCCGGGCAAGGGTGGCGCGTTTGTGCGCTACAAGACCCGCGACATCAAGAGCGGCCGCGTCGTCGAGAACACCTGCAACGCCGGCACCAAGTTCGAGAGCGTCATGCTCACCACCCGTGAGTTCCAGTACCTCTACAACGATGGCGCCGACTACATCTTCATGGACAACGAGACCTATGAGCAGGTTCCCGTTCCCGAGGACATGGTGGGTGAGAACTCCAAGTGGCTGCGCGAGAACGACATCTGCCAGCTGCTCTTCGCCGACGATGAGCTCATGGGCGTGACGCCGCCGATGTTCATCGAGACCACCATCGTCCAGACCGACCCGGGCTTTAAGGGCGACACCGTCCAGGGTTCCACCAAGCCGGCCACGATTGACACCGGCGCTGTCATCCAGGTCCCCATGTACCTCAACGAGGGCGAGGTCATCAAGGTTGACACCCGCGACGGCAAGTTCGTCTCCCGCGTCTAGCAACCAACTCTTCTAGGAGGACTCATGCCCCAGGAAATCAAGATTGACGGCATCGGCATTTCACCCGATGTTCTGACCGCCATCGTCTCGCGCGCCGTGTCGGATGTCGAGGGCATCGCCTCCGTTGGCGTCAAGGACCTTGCCACCAACCTTGTCTCCATGATGCTCTCGTCCAAGGCCCCGGCTTCCGAGCCGGCGGTCGAGGCCGAGGTCGTCGGCGACAAGCTCGCACTCACCGTGCGTGTCGTGGTGTTCTTTGGCTATCCGTTCAAGAAACTCGCCGAGGCCGTTCGCGCCGCCGTGGTCGCCGCCATCGATGCCCAGGTGGGCGTCGAGGTCGAACGCGTTGACGTTTGCATCGACGGCCTCGTTTTCCCCAAGGAGTAACCTTTGAGCCTTAAGGTTTATCGCGGGCGCACGCTTGCCCGCAGTCAGGCGCTGCAGCTGCTGTTCCAGGCCGAGGCCACGGACAGCCCGCTCGAGCGCGTCCTCGAGGGCGATTTCCTGATTTCGAAGGGTCCCCTCGACCCCTATGCGTTGGAGCTTTGCCGCGGTGCCTACGAGCACATTGATCGCATCGATTGTGCTCTGCGCGCCGTCGCCAAGAACTGGGATCTTATGCGCATGCCCGGTGCCGACCGCAACCTGCTGCGTATCGCCGTTTACGAGATGCGTTTCCTCACCGACGAGGAGGTCTCGGACGCCATCGTGATCAACGAGGCCGTCGAGCTTGCCAAGGCCTATGGCACCGACCAGTCCGCTTCGTTCGTCAACGGCGTTCTGGGTAAGATCGCTCGCAGCGAGGAGCTGCCGGGCGAGGACCTGTACCAGGAGCTGCTGGCCGAAGATCGCGCTCGCGAGGAGGCACAGGCTGCCGAGGCTGCTGCAAAGGTTGCAGCCGCTCAGGCTGAGGCTGGCGTGCTGGCCGAGGATGCGGACGCCGCCGAGGCTGACTTCGACTCCGTCGAGGAGTAGCCATGCCAGAGGGTTCCGTCCGCAACTTCGACGAGATTTCGGACCGTCTGGACCAGATTATCGCTACCGTTCGCTCCAAGGATACCTCCTTGGAGCGTTCACTCGATCTATTTGACGAAGCGATTGAGCTGGGCTCCCGCGCGGTCGATATGGTCGACAAGTTTGAGCTGACGCCGCGAGAGGCCGACAAGCTCGAGCAGGAATACGATGAGGATGCGGCAAACGAATCCCAGGATAGCTAGGCCGCATCTCCGGATACGAATGGTTGATGGCATTCATGAAACGCGTGCGTCTTGATGACGAACTGATTTCACAGGGCATCTGCGCCGATCGCGCGGATGCCCTTCGCACTCTTATGGCCGGCTTGGTCTCGAGTGGCGGTGAGCGCTTGACTTCGCCGGGTCTTAAGGTGATGCCGGGGCTGCCGCTGCACGTGAAGGGGCGCATTCCCTATGTTGGCCGCGGCGGTCTTAAGCTCGAAGGCGCGCTTGATGCGTTTGGCATCAATCCGACGGGCCTTGCCTGTTTGGATGTGGGCTGCTCTACCGGCGGCTTTACCGATTGTCTGCTCAAGCGCGGGGCTGCGACCGTTGTCTCGGTGGACGTGGGTCGCGCCCAGTTCGATTGGTCGTTGCGTCAGGACGATCGCGTAACGCTGCATGAGCGCACAAACGTGACGCAGCTGCCTGAGCTCGGCTATGCCGGCGCCATCGACCTGGCTGTGTGTGATGTCTCGTTTACCAGCATCGCGAACATTATCGATGCGGTGCTGGCGTGCCTGGCTCCTACGGGTGCATTCTGCACGCTCGTAAAGCCGCAGTTTGAGGCTCCGGCGGCGCTGGTGGGCGAGGGCGGCATCGTGACCGACCCCGCCGTCCGCCGTGATATGCTTGTGGCGGCGATTGATCTCTTTGCAGCTAAGGGCCTGTTCCCGGTCGATGTGTGCGTGTCACCCATTCATGGTGCCAAGGGCAACGTTGAGTTTTTCCTGTACGGCACGAGGTTCGCCCCCGGTGAACGCACCGACGACGAGCTGCAATCCCAGGTATCGGTTTTGAGCGAGAAAGCTGCAACGCTATGAAGGTCTTTCTGGTTCCCAATTACTACAAGCAAGAGGCGGTCGAGAGCGGCCTGATGCTCGAGCTTTGGCTGACGCGCCAGGGCTATGAGGTCGCATGGGCTGCCGACCAGCGATCCAAGATTCAGAGCACGCCTGATATTGACGGCTCCGATCTGGTCATTACGCTCGGCGGCGACGGTACGTTGCTGCGCGCTGCCCGCATCCTCAACCATCGCGAGATTCCTATCCTCGGTCTTTCCTATGGTCACCTGGGCTTTTTAACTGCTGCGAGTCCCGAGGAGCGCGACATTCTGCAGGTCGTAAGCGACGCCCTGTCCGGCGAGCTTCATGTGAGCCGTCGCGCCACCATCGCTGCGGATATCGTGTCCGTGCGCGAAGACGGTACGAAGGATGTCGTGCGCACGTTCGCCCTCAACGACATGGCGCTTACCCGAGGTCCGCTGTCCGATATGGTCGAGTTCGACATCACGGTGTCGGGCCACCATATCGACCGACTGCGTGGCGACGGCGTGGTCGTGTCCACGGCGACTGGTTCTACGGGTTACGCGCTCAGCGCCGGTGGCCCCATCGTGAGCCCCGATTACACGGGCATGGTCTGCGTGCCCATCGCTCCACATACCATTCAGGCTCGCGCTTTCTTGACTTCGCCGAGTGATGTCGTTGAGATCTTTATGTCCGATGATCGCCCGAGCGTGCCGGCTATCGCCATCGACGGACAGTTTATTACCTGCGATGGCACGGTCGAGAGCGTGGCTGTGCGTCGCGGGCCCGGAGATGTGCTGCTGCTCGATTATGGCCCCGAGAGCTTCTATAACTCGGTGAGCCGCGTATTCTACGGAGTCCGTCATGATCGATGAGCTGCAGGTTTCTAACATTGCACTCATTCGCGAGGCGACGCTGGTGCCGAGTGCCGGTCTGACTGTCCTGACCGGCGAGACCGGCGCCGGCAAGACCGCGCTGCTCTCGGCTCTCAAGCTTATTTTGGGTGAGCGCGCGGATTCGTCGACGGTGCGCGAGGGCGAGGCGCTGGCGAGCGTCGAGGCGCGGCTGTTTGACGGCCCGCACGACACGGAAGGCTTCACGGTCCAGCGCAGCCTTTCTGCCGAGGGCCGCAGCCGCGTGAAGATTGACGGCCGCATCGCCAGTGTGCGCGAGCTTTCGGAGCGCGTTGGTGTGATGATGGATCTGTGCGGCCAACACGAGCACCAGCGCTTGCTCGATCCGGCGCATCACGTTGCGATGGTCGATGCATGGGCAGGGCGCCCGGCACTCGAGGCGCTGGATGCGTACCGCGCCTGCTTTAAAGCATCGCGCGCTGCAGCCAAGGAGGTTCGACGTGTCGAAGAGGCCTCGCGTGCCCAGGGGAGCCGCGTCGAGGAGGCGCGCTTTGCCCTCGAGCGCATCGGCGAGGTCGACCCCAAGCCGGGTGAGTATGAGGAACTCGAGGAGCTGCTGCCGCGCTCCGAACATGCCGAGGTACTGGTTGCCACGGCTAACGATGCCCATGCATCGCTTGCCGCCGAAGGGGGAGCGCTCGATGCCGTGAACAGCGCCGTGGCAGAGCTTTCCCGAATGGCTACCGTCGATCGCAAACTCGGCGACATTGCCGATGCACTTTCGGATGCCTGTATCTCCCTTGAGGATTGCGCGAACGAGCTTCGTGCCTATCGCGATGGCATCGCCTTCGACCCGCGCGAGCTCGCTCGCATGCGTGAGCGGTATTCCGACCTCAAGGGCCTGTTGCGTCAGTGGGGCCCCACCATGGACGATGTTTTTGCCATGCGCGATCGCTCGCAAGAGCTGCTGTCCCTGGTCGATGATGGCGATGAACAGATCAAAAAGGCGCGTGAGGCACTCGGGAGCGCCGAGCGCGAGTTGTTTGCCGCTGCCAAGGCACTTAAGCGCGCCCGTAATACGGCGGCCCCTCGCTTCTGCCACGAGGTCTGCCGCCAGATGGCTCGCCTGGAGATGGGCGGCGCCGAGCTCGTCTGGGAGTCACGTGATCTTCCCCGTGCTGAATGGACGCCCGTTGGTCCTTCGAGCTACGAGCTGCTATACCGCAGCGGTGCCGGCTTGACGCCACGTCCCCTGCGCCGCATTGCCTCGGGCGGCGAGTTAAGTCGCGTCATGCTGGCAAGCAAGGTTGTCCTCGGTAACGCGGACGGTGTTGATACGCTGGTGTTTGACGAGGTCGATGCTGGTGTCGGTGGCTCCACGGCGCGTGCGCTCGCGGGCGTGCTGGCAGATCTTGCCGCCACACATCAGGTCATCGTCGTAACGCACCTGGCGCAGGTCGCCGTCATGGCTGACAAGCATTACGTCGTCAGCAAGGAACCGGGCGATGTTCCCCAGACGCATTTGGACGAGGTAACCGGTGAAGCGCGTACCGCCGAGATCGCCCGCATGTTGAGCGGCGATCAGTCCGAGGCAAGCCTAGCGCATGCCAAGCAGATGCTTGAAGAAGCTCGAGGTTAGGTCGTATCAGCGGTGTTGGTGGGACAAAATAGACTGAAATTTTTGTCCCACTACGCGTTTTACTCAACGACCTTATCCGGCTGGATGAGCTCCTCGTAGTAGCTGATATGCTCACGCGCGTCTTCGATCTCGGGCAACAGGAAGTTGTAGATGACTTCGATGATCATCGTGGCGCTGATCTTGGAGAACGCAAAGTCGCCCGTCGTCAGCAGCGCTTCGTGGTTGACGGTATTAAAAGTGTAGTCTGCCAGGCGCGCGAGCGGGGATTTGCTGTCGCTGCTGATGACGACTACGGTTGCGCCGCAGTCGCGAGCCGCTTTTGCCATGCGATTCAGTCGGCGCGATTTGCCAGAGTTTGAGATTAGCACGATGACGTCACCCGGGCGCAACGTGAGCGCAAAGCCGATTGATGTCTCGCTAATGGTGCTCGCCATGCAGCGCAGGCCCAGCTGCGAAAACTTAAACGTCGCATCGAGCGCGACCGCGTTCGTATTGCCCACAGCTGCAAACTCAATAACCCCTGCATGCTTAAGGGCATGCACAACAGCCGCCAGCGTATCGTGGTCGATCCCGTCGATAGTCGCATTAAGCTCGCTCACCTTGGCAGCCAGGATGTTCTTGAGGCTCTGCTCCATATTGTCGAGCGAGACCTCGTCGGTCAGGCCCTCGTTGCGCTGGCTTTCCAAATCCCTCGCCAACGAAAACTGAAAGCTGCGAAAGCTGCCAAACCCAAGCTTGCGGCAGAAGCGCGAAACGGTCGCCTCGGACGTGGCAGCGGCGCGTGAGAGCTGAGCCGCCGTGAGGCGTGGAGCCTCGGACTGGTGCTCCAATATATAGTCGACAATGCGCTGCTCGGACTCGCTGTATCCCTGATGGGTGCTAATGAGGGAAAGTGCGCTCTTGCTACTATCGGTCATGGATGGCTCCTGGTTGGCATGAAAATCTAGCTTGATTTGCAATGCCATAGTATACGGGCATTTTCAATTACAAGATACACCTTGCCGTTTCAAGTGTTGATGGTAAACTTTCACCTACCGTTTACGGTTATGAAAGAACCTTTCACCGGAGATTTGCACCTTAGCTCTTCTCACGCGGACGGTAGGTTGGTATCTTTCAGTTGTGGAAAAACGCGCATCGAAGCGCGTGTAGGGGAGCGCCCGCGGGCGCTGTACTCAAGAAGGAGGGACACATGGCTAAGTTTGACATCATCGCCGCCACCGGTTGCCCGACCGGCATTGCGCACACCTTCATGGCGAAGGAGGCGCTGGAGAAGGCAGCTGCCGAGCGCGGTCTGACCATTAAGGTCGAGACTCATGGCCAGGTCGGTGTCGAGAACGAGCTCACCAAGAGTGAGATCGCTGGCGCCAAGGCCGTCGTCGTCGCAGCCGATAAGGATGTCCAGGCCGAGCGTTTCGCCGGCAAGCCCATGGTTTCCGTTGGTGTTTCCAAGGCCCTGTCCGTTGAGGCCGCCGGTAAGTTGATTGACCGCGCGCTCGCCGCTAAGGGCGACAGCACGGTTGCAGCCGCTGCCGATGTCGAGGACGAGGTTGAGGAGAAGGAGTCCATCGGCCACATCATCTACAAGCACCTCATGAACGGCGTCAGCCACATGCTGGTCTTCGTCGTTGCTGGTGGTGTTCTGACCGCCGTTTCGTTCCTGTGGGGCATTACGTCCTTCGATTCGACGGCGTCTGACTACAACAGCTTTGCTGCGATGCTCAAGATCATCGGCGGTATCGCCATGAACCTTATGGTTCCGGTGCTTTCCGCCTACATCGCCGAGTCCATCGGCAAGCGCCCGGCGCTCGTCCCCGGCTTTGTTGCCGGTATGATCGCCATCCAGGGCCTGCCTGTTAACGCCGAGACCGGCATGATCGACGCCGGTGGCGCCGGCGTGGGCTTCGGCTTCCTGGGCGGCATCGTCGGCGGCTTCCTCGCCGGTTATGTCATCCTGCTGCTCGAGAAGGTCTTTGCCGGTCTGCCCAAGAACCTGGACGGCCTCAAGGCTATCTTCCTGTACCCGCTGTTCTCGACGGCTATCGTCGGCCTGGTCATGCTCGGCATTTCCGGCCCCATGGCTGCCATCAACACCGCCATGATGGACTTCCTCAAGGGCCTGTCCGCCTCTGGCGCCGTTGTCCTGGGTCTTGCCATCGGCTGCATGTGCGCCTTTGACATGGGCGGCCCGGTCAACAAGGCTGCTTACGTCACCGGTACCGCTATGCTCACCGAGGCTTTGGCCGCCGGTGTTGGCACCGATACCTACAACTTCGGCACCAACTTCATGGCTGCCGTCTCCGCCGCCTGCATCGTTCCGCCGCTGATCACCACCTTTGCCGTCGTTGTCGGCAAGAAGTACTTCAGCCAGGAGGATCACGACGCCGGTGTCGTCAACCTCATCCTTGGTTGCACCCACATCACCGAGGGCGCCATTCCGTTCATGACCAAGAACATCTGGCCCGTCATGCCCATCATGATGCTCGGTTCCTCTATCGCTTCGATCCTGACCATTATGTTCAACGTTCACGATCCGGCGCCTCACGGTGGCTTCCTGGTCCTGCCCGTTGTCGAGAACGGTCCGCTTTGGGTCCTCGCGATCCTCATCGGCGCTGTGGTCGGTGGCATCTTGTTCGTGGCCTTCAAGAAGTACGACTTCGAGAAGAACCAGAAGGCCGCTCCTGCAGCCAAGTCCGTTGAGACCCCCAAGGCCGCTGCCGTCGAGGCCCCCAAGGCCGAGGCTGCCGACTTCGTGAAGGTCGAGAATGTCTTTGTCGCCGAGGACTTCGCTTCTCGTGACGAGGCTCTTAGCTTCGTTTCCAACCAGGCCGTCAAGGCAGGTATCGCCAGCGACGCCGACGCCGTGATGAACGCCTTCCTGGCCCGCGAGGCCGAGGGCACCACGGGCATGATGGAGGGCTTCGCCATCCCGCATGCCAAGTCCGACGCCATTACCGAGGCTGCCGTGATCGTCGTCAAGGACGAGTCCGGCGTGACCGGTTGGGACACCATGGACGGCGCTCCTGTCAACGTGGCTATTGCCCTGCTCATCCCCGGTGCCCAGGCCGGCACTACGCACCTCAAGATCCTGTCCAAGGTCGCCGAGGCGCTCATGGACGAGGACTTCCGTGCCACTGTCAAGGGTTCTACCGACGCCGCCAAGATCGCCAAGACGATCAACGCCCGCCTGGTCTAATCCCGCAACACGCGAATACCATCGCCCCCTGTATATAAGGCGGAGTCCCTCTCCAGGGCCTCCGCCCTTTTTCTATCCCTCCCATAAGTTGCGGTGAAATAGGGACTGTTTAAACGATTCAACCCCAAATGGGGGTGCGGACGATTTCTTGGACCGCGCCTAGGCGTATCCAAGCTTCCTGCGGT
>CABSNR010000014.1:0-54449 GCA_902479145.1 uncultured Collinsella sp. | reverse complement strand
CATGCGAACCTCCAGTCCGGACCGCCCCGCGGTCCAACTTTCTGTCCGCACCCCCAAACAATCCCTATTTCACCGCAACTTATTGGTGGGGATGCGATTAGCGCTTGCGGGGGACGAGTTTGGTGCGGCGCAGGTGGATCATCTCGGCGGCGATGGAGATGGCGATCTCCTCGGGGTCCTCGGCCTCGATGGCAACGCCGATCGGAAGGTGCAGCTCGTCGATCTGGTCCTGCGTAAAGCCTTCCTGCTCCAGACGGGCGCGCACAAAGGCCGTCTTGCGGCGCGAGCCCAAGCAACCCAGATAGGCGGGTTTGGCACGCATAGCCTGAATCACCACGTCGAGATCAGATTTGTGACCCGCCGTGGCGACGACCACCAAGTCGCGCGGACCGATGGGGCACTGCTCGCTCAGGTTCTTGTAATCGACCAGGCGACGATCGTAGACACCGGGCACCCATTCGGGCGTCAACGTGCCGGGGCGGTCATCGCAGGCCACGACGGCAAAGCCCGCCGCCGTGAGCACGCGCGCCGTCGCGGCGCCCACGTGTCCGCAGCCAAAGATGTAGGTCAGGCCCTCGGGGCAGAGCGTCTCGACGTGCGCCGCGGGAATCTCGGAGGCCGCGTTGGTGTAGGTGACCCTACTCCCCTCCTCCACCAGCGAAAGCCCGGGGCAGCCCGCAATGGTGCGGCGCGATTCCTCGCCATGGTACTCGGCCACATCGCCCTCGAGCGCGCTCGCGATAAACGGCTCAAAGTCGATGACGAAGTCGCCGATGCGCCGATAGACCAAGATGTCGGCAATTTCCTGGAACAACGGTGCCTGGGTCGCATCCAGATGCAGATAGCACAGGCAGATGGCTCCGCCGCAGATCATGCCGGTATCGGAGTTCTCGCCGCCCATGGTGTAGCGGACTAGACGCGATTGCCCCGCGGCCAGCAGCTCTCGCGCCTCGTCCAGCGCAAAGAGCTCGATCTTGCCGCCGCCGATGGTGCCCGCCTGGCTACCGTCGGCAAAGACGACCATCCAGGCGCCCACGCCGCGCGGCGACGACCCCGCCGTGCCGGCCACGACCACGAGCTCGCACGTCTCGCCAGCACGCAGGGCGGCAAGCGCCGCATTCACAACATCGAGCTTTTCCATCGTCGTTTCCTATCCCTGGAACACACCGGTAAGCATAGCAAGTGCCTCGAGCACGCCGCCGCCGACCGACGTCGCCTTGTCCGAAATGTAGTTGATATAGCTGGCATCGCCGCGCGGATCGACATCGGCGCATTTAAAGCCCTCGGTCACCTGCACGCCGTTCGCCAAAAGCCCGCGCAGGCAGCCATCGATCTGCGTGCACATGGGCGTATCGTCCGCGTAGCCAATCACGTCTCCGGCGCTCACGATGTCGCCGATTGCGCGGTCGGACCGAAACACGCCGGCGGCAGGGCTGTGGATAACGCGCTCCTTGCCATAGCCAGCGATAATGCCCGGCACGCCCGTGTTGGGCTGGGACGAACCTTGGGTAATGACACGGCCCAGGAAATGCCCGCGCATGGTCTCGACCACGGCGTCGCAGTCAACCGGCGCGGTAAAGCCCGGCCCCACGGCGATGACGGCAGGCGCCATGTCGCGCGTGGTACCCAGGTTGCGCTTGGCCAAAATCGCGTCGACCACGGCAGCGGGTTTCAGTTCGTCGAGCATCTTGGCCTGGGGGTCTACCACGACGGCGACGTCTCCGGCCTCGGTAATTGCAAGCGCCTCTGCCGGCGTCTGCGCCAAGCGAGCGCGAATGCCCTCGACCTGGACCTCGCCCAGGCGAATGGCCTCGCAAAAACTGATTGTGCGACGGATGCACGTGGGAACCGCGATATCGGCCATGACAACCGACACGCCGGCGCGCACCAAGCGAGCGGCGACGCCCGTGGCGATATCGCCGGCGCCGCGAACATAAACGAGCATTCCCGGGGCACCTCCCTGTGCTACGGTTTGAGCAGAGCAAAAGCGGTTCGACCGCTACTCTGATGATTATTTATTATCACAGTATTATACGGCGGTGAACAGATGGAAACGGTTAGCGGCAATCTTGCCTCGGCGCTCAGGATCGAGCCGGGCATTACCGCGATTATCGGCAGCGGCGGCAAGTCGACCTTGCTGAAGGCGCTGGGTCTCGAGTTCATGCGCGCTGGCGGCCGCGTGCTCCTCTGCACCACCACGCGCATGTTCCCCGTCGCCGGCGTGCCGTGGGACGGGTCGAGCCGTCGCCTGGACGCCGCGCCTTGGAAGCCGGGGGCCCTGCATGTTCCCGGCTGCACCTGCAAGGCATGCGCTGGCATGAGCCACGGAAGCATCTGCCAGGCGGGCGTTTTGGACCCGGAGACAGGCAAGCTCTCCGCCCCCGCCGAGCCGCTCAACGAGCTGGCACAGCGCTTTGACTACGTCCTGGCCGAGGCAGATGGCAGCAAGCGACTCCCGCTCAAGGCGCACGCCGCCTGGGAGCCGGTAATTCCCTCTGGCACGGCCAACATCGTCTGGATCGTCGGCGCCTCGGGGCTGGGCAAGCCCGTCGCCGAGGTTGTCCACCGCCCCGAGCTCTTCTGCGAGCGCTGCGGCTGCGAGCCCACCGACATCGCCACACCCGAGCGCGTCGCCCAGGTGCTCAATGCCGAGATGCAGGCGCTGGGACTCAGCACCGCACGCGTCATGCTCAACCAAGTCGACACGCTCAGCGACCCCACGATGGCCGACCGCTTCGAGGCAGCCCTCGGCCGCCCCCTCATCGCCACCAGCCTCAAGTAGCCGGCCCCATCTCGTCAGTTGCAGTGAAATACGGACTGTTTGGCCGCCAAACGGCCGCAAACAGTCCGTATTTCACCGCAACTGCGGAGGGGACACGGCATCTTTGCTGCTAGCGGGGCACGTAGCGGCCGGGTTGGGCTCCGGTGGGCTCGCCATCGCGCGCCACCAGCACGCCGTTCACAAACACGGCCTTGGCGCGGCCATGTGCCTCAAAGCCCTCGAGCGGCGTGTAGTCCACGGCCTGATGCTGTGTCGCGGCGCTGATCGTCCAACGCGCGCAAGGATCCCACACGCACACGTCGGCATCGGTACCCTCGGCAAGACAGCCCTTGCGCGGGTACATGCCAAACACGCGCGCCGGGTTCTCGCTCATCAGGCGGCAGAGGTCCTCGGGGCCCAGTTGTCCCTCAAAGCTCGTGGCGATCGCGACGGGACGATGCTCCACGCCGGGCCCGCCGTTGGGAATCGCGCGGAAATCGTCGCGCCCGCGGTCCTTTTGCCCGTGCAGGTTAAAGCTGCAGTGGTCGGTGGCGATAGTATCGATCTCGCCGGCCACAAGCGCCTCGCGCAGCGCGGCACGGTCACCGGCATGGCGCAGCGGCGGGCTCATCACATACTTGGCGCCCGCAAAGCCGTCCTCGCCCTGCTCCAGATAACAGGTGTCGTCGAGCATCAGATACTGGGGGCAGGTCTCGACATAGATATTCTTCTGCCCGCGCGCTTTGGCAGCACGGATGGCCTCGAGCCCCAGCTTGGTCGAAAGGTGCACCACGTTGACCGGAGCGTCCCCGGCCAGGTGCGCCAGATACAGCAGGCGGCTCACGGCCTCACCCTCGCACACGTCCGGACGGCTGAGCGCATGCCCCTCGGGCCCATGAATCCCCTGCTCGTACACGCGCTTCTGCAGCTCATTCACCAGCGTACCGTTCTCGCAATGCACGCACAGTATGCCGCCAATACGCTTGAGCTCCTCGAGCACCTCGAGCGTCTCGGCATCGTCCAGGCGCAAATGATCGTAGGCAAAGTAGGTCTTAAACGACGATACGCCCGCCTCGCGCATAGCCGAAAGATCGGCGCGGTTGCGCTCATTCCACTCGGCGAGTGCCATATGAAAGGCGTAGTTGGCCGTGCAGGTTCCGTCGGCACGGCGATGCCACTCGGCAAGGGCGTCGGGCATGGTCACGCCGCGATCGGCCGTCGCGTAGTCGACGATGGTCGTGGTGCCGCCGCAGGCAGCCGCACGTGTGCCGGTCTCAAAGCTATCGGCCGTCCAGTCCATGCCGGTCCAGCACTGCATGTGCGTGTGCCCATCGATAAAGCCCGGGAACACCCAACAGTCTGTGGCGTCCTGGACGGTATCGTCCTCGCCCGGCTCAATCGCCGCGGCAATCCGCACGATCTTGTCGCCCTCTATGGCAAGGTCGGCGCGGCGAAGCCCCTGGGGCGTCACGAGCGCGCCGTTTTTGATGATGATCATAATTGCTCCTTATTGATTGATGCAGTTGGCCACGCGATCAAAATACGAGCAGGCGGCAATATGCTCCGTTATGCGTCGCTGTCCCTTGACGGTATCGACGTCCCACAGCTCGTAGGCACGCGCCTCGACCAGCGCAACGTCGACGCGACCTTTGAGAATCGAGCCCCCGCCGTCCTTGCCCTCAAGGCACATAAGTGCATCGAACAGTTCCGCCGGAAAGAGCACCGGGCTCGAAGGCTCACCGTTGCACGCAAGACGCACCGGATGTTTGCGGCCACGCTCGTCAAATGCACGAACCATAGCCTCAAAAGAATCCGAACTCACGAGCGGCTGGTCGCCCGGCAAAAAGAGGCAACCTTTCCAGTTGCGTTCGACTCCCCACGAAAGGCCCGCACGGACGCTTTCGCTGCGCAGCTCGCCATCGTGCAGCACGCACGGGCAATGCTTTTCCTCGCAAATCTGAGCGACCTCGGGCCAACGCGTCGAAACCACGACGTCAAAGCCCCGGGGAACCGAATCGATGGTCCGGGCAATCAGCGGCTCGCCACAGATATCGGCAAGCATCTTGTTAGAGCCAAACCGCTTGCCCTCGCCCGAAGCCATAATGACGCATCCAAGTCTCATGGTGATACCTCCCCTGAAACCATCGTACCCATAACTCGCGCCGCGGGCATCCACATCGAAAGCGCTTATCCCGCACGCCCGCGATGCAAAAAAAGGGGGCACCCCGCCGGTTGGCAGAGCGCCCCCTTTACATGGCTTACCTCAGCCCGGCTTTAGGCCTGGAGCCAACGGGCGGTGTTGCGCTCGTCGAGGGCCTTGAGGGTAGCGGCGGGATCGGCAACCTTCTGCAGGAACATCATGGCAGCGATGGCGTACGGCTTGTAGCTAGCCTCCTTGTACATGCCCACGCGGTGCATGTCGAAGACGTCGGCGTTAACCTCGCCGTGCTCGCAGGAGACACCGGAGATGTCGGCGGGCAGCGGGTGCATAAAGATGGTGTCCTGGCCGTTGGCAGTCTTCTCCATGAGCTCGGTCGTGGAGCACCAGTCCTGATGGGTAGCGTTCTGGGCGAGCAGCTCCTTCTCGAGCGCTGCGATGCC
This sequence comes from uncultured Collinsella sp., assembly GCA_902479145.1. Classification (GTDB taxonomy): domain Bacteria; phylum Actinomycetota; class Coriobacteriia; order Coriobacteriales; family Coriobacteriaceae; genus Collinsella. The sequence continues at coordinate 49,087 of CABSNR010000014.1, read as the reverse complement.
GGCGTCGTCGCCCTCGGCGTACAGGTTGGTACGCTTCTCCATGGCGGCAAACGGAGCCCAGCTCTTGGGGATCACGATGTCGGCGCCCTCGAAGGCCTCGGCCATGGTGTTGACCTGCTTAAAGGTGGTGTCGGACTCGGCGGCATAGCCGCGGGCGCGCTCGACGACCTCGGGCATGAGGTCGTAGCCCTCGGGGTGGGCCAGGGTGACGTCCATGCCAAAGCGGGGCAGCAGGCTGATCAGCGACTGCGGGCAGGACAGCGGCTTGCCGTAAGAGGGCGAATAGGCCCAAGTGACAGCAACCTTCTTGCCCTTGAGGTTCTCGAGGCCGCCAAACTCGTTGATGAGGTAGAGCATGTCGGCAGAGGACTGCGTGGGGTGATCGGAGTCGGACTGCAGGGAGATGAGCGTGGGACGGTGATCCAGAACGCCGTCCTCGTAAGCCTGCTGGACAGACTCGGAGACCTCGGCCATGTAGGCGTCGCCCTTGCCGATGTACATGTCGTCGCGGATGCCGATGACGTCGGCCATGAAGGAGATCATGGTAGCGGTCTCGCGGACGGTCTCGCCGTGGGCGATCTGGGACTTCTTCTCGTCCAGGTCCTGCAGCTCAAGGCCGAGCAGGTTGGCGGCCTTAGAGAAGGAGAAGCGCGTACGAGTGGAGTTGTCACGGAACAGGGAGACGGCCAGGCCCGAGTCGAAGATCTTGGACGAAACGTTGTTCTCACGCAGCTCGCGCAGGGCGTCGGCGACGATGTAGAGAGCCTTGAGCTCATCGGTGGTCTTGTCCCAGGTGTGCAGGAAGTCGCTGCCGTACATACCCTTAAAGTCGAGTCCGTTCAGCTGCTCGACGAGCTCGGTAAACTTGGCGTCCATGTAAATGTCCTTTCTAAAGGTGAAACGATCGCAATGAGTAGATGCGCTCCGGCATGCGCGTGTGGCTAGAACATGCAGAGCGCTATGACGAGGACCCGCCACCGTCGAGGAAGCATGGGAGATAACGACCGCGGGCCCCAAGTCAACAGGGGGTGCCGGGGACACGAGCGGCCCCCGGCTCAACAAAATCGAAGAATGGGACTAATCGATTTTGTTGTTGGTCAGACCGGCGCGGAACACGGTGGCGTCGCCATCGGCCTGGCTCGGATCGTAGAGGTTCAGGGCAGCCACGTACATGGCGGCAGCGGTGACCAGGTCGTCCTTGTAGGTGACCTCGTTGGGAGCGTGAGCCTGAGACTCGGCACCCGGGCCAAAGCCCACGCAGGGGATGCCGTAGCGGCCCTGGATGGAAACGCAGTTCGTGGAGAAGGTCCACTTGTCGCACAGCGGGCGACCGGTGCGCTTGTCCATGCTGGGCTCGCAGCCGATGCGCTCGTCACCGAACATGGCCTTGTGGGCGTCGACGAGAGCCTTGACGTGCGGAGCGGTCTCCTTGTTGATCCACGTGGGGAAGTAAGCCTCGGTCTCGTAGACCTCGCCGGTCCAGGACGGACGGTCGTACATGTACATGGAGACCTTCACGTCGTCGCCGTACTTCTTGGCGGCCGGCAGGTTACGGATCTCGTCCAGGCAGGACTCCCAGGTCTCGCCGGCGGTCATACGACGGTCGATGGAGATGGCGCAGGAGTCAGCGACAGCGCAACGGCTGGGGCTGGTGTAGAAGATCTGGCTGACGGTGCAGGTGCCGCGGCCCAGGAAGCGGGCATCCTCGAAGTGCTCGGGATTGTACTTGGGGTCGAGCATCTTGACGAGGCCCTTGATGTCGGTCGACTCGTCGCAGCCGTTGTTATTGAGGGCGCGGACGTCGGCGATGATGTCGGCCATCTTGTAGATGGCGTTGTCGCCGCGGTCGGGAGCGGAGCCGTGGCAGGAGGTACCGTGAACGTCGACGCGGATCTCCATGCGACCGCGGTGACCGCGATAGATGCCGCCGTCGGTGGGCTCGGTGGAAATGACGAACTCGGGCTTAATGCCGTCCTTGTTGTAGATGTACTGCCAGCACATGCCGTCGCAGTCCTCTTCCTGGACGGTGCCGACGACCATGATCTTGTAGCCCTCGGGGATGAGGCCCATGTCCTTCATCATCTTGGCAGCGTAGGTAGCAGAAGCCATGCCACCCTCCTGGTCGGAGCCGCCGCGGCCGTAGATGATCTCGTCGGTCTCGTAGCCCTCATAGGGATCGGCATCCCAGTTCTCGATGTTGCCGATGCCGACAGTGTCGATGTGGGAGTCGATGGCGATGATCTTGTCGCCCTCGCCCATAAAGCCCATGACGTTGCCCAGGCCGTCGACCTTGACCTCGTCATAGCCAAGGCTCTCCATCTCAGCCTTGATGCAGGCAACAACCTCACCCTCCTCGCAGGACTCAGAGGGGTGGGAGATCATAGCGCGAAGAAAACGCGTCATATCAGCACGGTGGGACTCAGCAGCGTTTTTAATTGCCTCGAAATCGAGTTCCTTAGTCATAACAGTCAACCTTTCTACAAGGGTTTACCTACAGGTAGATATTTCAGATAGATCACTTGTGCCAAGCAGCGTGAGGTCGAGTACCCGGCAAGCAAGTAAACGTAGGAGGCGGACGGAGGACTTTGCTCCGTCGCGAGTTCCGCACGAGCCGGAGAGCACTTAATGTGCTCTCCGTGCGAGCAGGACTGTCCGAGCAGGGAGTAAAGTCCTCCGGCTGCCTCCGGACAGGTCAGTCTGCTAGCAGGTCGGATACTCGCCCTCCCAGACGATGCGACGGTACTGATCCGGGTCCGTGTCACCTTCCGTGGAGAAGCAGAGCACGGAGCTCGTCTTGTCCAGGCTGATGAGTTCCTTGAGCTCGGCGTACTCGGGATCGAGCATGAGGGTCTCGACCAGGCCGGTGGTCACAGCGCCGGACTCGCCGGAGATGACGCGCGGGTCGCCCTTCTCGGGAGCGCCCAGGGTGCGCATGCCGCGAGCGGTGACCCAGTCGGGGCAGGACACGAAGGCGGTGGCGTGGTTGCGCAGGATATCCCAGCCCAGGATGTTGGGCTCGCCGCAGCACAGGCCGGCCATGATGGAAGGCATGTCGCCGTCCACGATACGCGGATCGCCATCGCCGGCGGCAGCGCCCTTGTACAGGCAGGCAGCAGGCGCGCACTCAACCACGACGAAGGTGGGCGGGTTATCGGGATACAGGTTGGTGAAGTAGCCCACCACGGCGCCGGCGAGCGAACCCACGCCAGCCTGGACAAACACGTGCGTCGGGCGGTTGATGGCCATCTCGCGCAGCTGCTCGGCAGCCTCGGAGGCCATGGTGCCGTAACCCTCCATGATCCAGGACGGGATCTTCTCGTAGCCCTCCCAGGCGGTGTCCTGAACGATGACGCCGCGCTCGCAGGCGTCGGCCTCGGCGGCGGCCATGCGCACGCACTCGTCGTAGTTGACCTCTTCGATGGTCACCGTGGCGCCCTCGGCGGCGATGTTATCGAAGCGGGGCTTGGTGGAACCCTTGGGCATGTGCACGACGGCCTTCTGGCCCAGCTTGTTGGCAGCCCATGCCACGCCGCGGCCATGGTTGCCGTCGGTAGCGGTAAAGAAGGTGGCCTGGCCAAAGTCCTTGGCAAGCTGATCGGAGGTCAGGTAATCGAAAGTGCACTCGGCAACGTCCTTGCCGGTCTCGTCGGCAATGTAGTTGGCCATGGCAAACGAGCCGCCCAGGACCTTAAAGGCGTTGAGGCCAAAGCGATAGCTCTCGTCCTTAACGCACAGGTTGGACAGGCCCAGGCGCGCAGCCTGACCGTCCAGACGGGCAAGCGGAGTGACGGTGTACTGGGGGAACGACTGGTGGAAGGCACGGGCCTTCTTCACGTGGTCAAGGCTCATGATTCCCAAGTGCTTGTCATCGCTCTTGGGCATCGTGTTGCCCGCCCACTGGATCTTATCGGCCATACGGTGAACTCCTTAAGTTCTCTCTTGTCGGCCCCCGCATACGCGTTTCAGCCCATTCCCATTCATGCGACTGAACTTTTATGTGGATGCCAAACAAAAAGTTTGTTAGCACTGTTCTATCACACTTTTTGATTGGAAAACCTAACAAATTGTTTGTTGCCGTAATCGGTACCTTTTCGCCGACGAACGGTTACATAACGCAGCGACGCTTTCGTTATTTGCGAACAAGTGGGGTTTATGGCAAAGTGAGCCCAAACTAATTTTTAGGAAGGCACCTATGACCCCCGCACAGATTGAGTTTTATAAGCGCCTTGCACACGGCCTGGCGCTCCAATTTGGCCCCAACTGCGAAGTCGTCGTCCACGACTTGGAGACCGAGGACGTGGACCACTCCATCGTAGTGATCGAAAACGGCCACGTCAGCGGGCGCAAACTGGGTGACGGCCCCAGCCATATTGTGCTTGAGTCCATGCACGAGGGCACCGCCGACGTGCACGACCGCGAGCCATACCTCACCAAAACCGCCGATGGCAAGCTGCTCAAGTCCTCGACCATCTTTATCCGCAACGACGAGGGCAAGCCCGTCGGCATTTTGGGCATTAACTTTGACATTACGCTCATGAAGGCTTTTGAGCGCTCGCTCGACGCGCTCACCGGCACGGGCGACAAGGGATACACCGAGCCCGAGCCCATCACCAAAAACATCGGCGACCTGCTCGAGGACCTGCTGCGCGAGTGCGAACAGTTTGTGGGCAAGCCCGCGGCACTCATGACCAAAGATGAGCGCATCCGCGCCATTGGCTACCTCGACCGTCGCGGCGCCTTCCTCATTTCCAAGTCGAGCGAGCGCGCCTGCGAGTTCTTTGGCATCTCCAAGTACAGCTTCTATAGCTACCTCAATGAGGCCAAGGCGGCGGCCGGCGACAAGTAGGCACTCGCCTGGATTGCCCCTCCCCTTTTGGGCGCGAGTTCTGGAAAGCACGAATCCAAGACCGAGCCGCTTGGGAAGTTCCATATAATCGATGTCATTAGTATTTCGAAAGGATGGAACAGAATGGCGTTGAGCAAGGCATCATGCACCGGTCGCGGATTGATTCCGGCAATTGGTGGACATGTGCACCGCATGTTCGATGAGGGTGAAGACGACCTGTTTTCGCTGAGCCTTGACGACGTGATGGATGATCGCCCGTGGACCGCCGACGAACTCATGGGCGGCGGGGCTCGCCCGTCAAGTCCCAATCCCGCACTTGCGCCTAAGCCCGCATCTGCGCCGACTCCTGCGCAGTCGCCTGTTTCGACGCCCGCGCCTACGCCCGCACCCACTTCGGCGCCCACGCCCGCTCCCCGCCCCGCAAGCGACCCGTCCGAGACGGCGGCATTTCTCGCTGCAGCGACGCAGGGCAAATCGGCCGACAGCACCGTTATGTACAGCGCCCAGCAGTTGCCTGTTCCTGCGGCACGCAAGCCTCCGGTCGCAAGGCTCGATGAGCCCGTTTTCCATCAGGTTGCCTACGATTCCTGGGCTGCAGCCGATCTGGATGAGACCTCTACCGGCATGCCGGCGCTCGACGTTCCAGTTAACCCGCTTTTTGCCGCCAACACGAGCGCCGCGGACTATGAGGGCGGTGCGGCATATTCCGATTATTCCGATGGCTATGCTGGCAACGGTCGCATCGAGACCGAGGATTATGGCACCGCATCGAGCGATTATCTCAACGATCCGTACGCTGCCACGCCCGCACCGGAATATGACCCGGAGGCCGCGTCCGCGCCGGCGTATACCAAAAGCACGGGCGAAGAGCGCTTCGCCGATTATTACGCCGAGGAAAAGGCGCTGCGTTTCTCAGAATTTCCGCAGGCAGTCAAGGTTGCCTTTATCGCCATTATCATTGCCCTGCTCGGTGTCATTGCGTTTGAGGGATTCCAGCTGTTCCGCGGCCCCACCCAAGCGGAGTCGGAAACCCAGCAAAAAGAGGACGATAACCAGTACCTGGACATCAACACCCTCAAGGGCGACCCCAACGACGGAGACGACGAGTAGCGAGGGCTGAAGGCAGCCGCAGGATCCCGCATTCAGCACCAGCTTCTAAGTGCTGTTTTGTCATCCAGCTACACTTTTCCGGATAATTTGCCCATCGAATTTGACACTTTTCCGAAGTTTTAAGGTGCCTATTTCGACACATTTCCGTACCGCTGGCCCGGCCGGATTTCGATCTGCGAGGGGCACGGCCTCGCCAGGAGCATGTCCGCCAAGGGCTGCAGCCCAGACAACGCGGCGATGGAGGGCTTCTTCGGCCTGCTCGAGAGGGAGTTCTGGCACGGCGGGGACTGGTCGGGCTGGACCCCCGCCCGCTTCATCGAGGAGCTCGGGGGGCTGGATCGGCCGATACAATACGGAGAGGCGCAGCAATGCGCTCGGCGGCCGCACGCCGGCCGAGTTCCGCGCCGCACTGGGAAGGGCCGCGTAACGGTCCAAGAAATCGTCCGCAGTCCCGAGGCTCAAAAGGAAAGCACGACCCGTTCCGAGACGCGGCCTCCGCTCCAAACAAAAGGCCCCGGCTCGCGATGGAGCCGGGGGCCAAAGGCGCAGCGTATGTAGTTGATGTTGAGCGCGAACGGCCCGTCAACAATGGCCGTCCACGCTCTACCCTACCCGCGGCGACGGGCGCGGCTGTAGGGCGTATCCACCATGGGCAGATCCGGACGCAGCTTGCCGTCGAAAGCGCGATAGGCGTTCTGTACGGCGGGCGCCGTGGGGATTGTTGCGATCTCGCCGATGCCCTTGCCGCCGTATGCCACGGGCAGCAGCTCGTCCTTCTCCACGTAGATGGCGTGGATATCCGGAATCTCGGGCGCACGGAACAACCCGAGCGTACCGTACCTTGCCTGGGGTACGCAGTCCTTGAGCGGCCAGTCCTCGGTAAGCGCATAGCCCATACCCATGAGCACGCCACCTTCGATCTGACCTTGGATGGAGATGGGGTTGACCACCTTGCCGGAATCGTGCGCGGCATAAACCTCGCTCACGCGACCGTCATCATCCAAAATGACCACATGTGTGGCAAAGCCGTAGCAGATGTGGCTCTTGGGATTGGGAACATCCGCACCCAGCTTGTCGGTCGGCTCCAGGTACACGTAGCCAAACTCGCATCCCTCGAGCGCCTTGATGGCGGCCGCGGGATCCTGAGGATGCATACCCTGGCCGGCGACGAGCTCCTGCGTGCGAAGCTGATAGGCGCGGCCGTCGTCGTACTCGATCTTGACGCCGTCGCCATGTGCGCTCACGGGAGCATCGGGCGCGGGCTTGCCGGCCTCGACGCCAACCATAGCATCGCGCAGTAGGAAGGCGGCGCCGCGCACGGCCTCGCCGGTCACGACCGTCTGACGCGAGCCAGACGTGGTGCCGGAGTCGGGAGCGTTCTCGGTGGAGCACTCGCCGTTGGCGATGCAGCGAAGCGGCAGGCCGCATGCCTCGGCAACGTCCTGCAAAAAGACGGTGTTGCAGCCCTGGCCGATGTCGGACGTGGCGGCATAGACCACGGCCACGCCGTCCTCGATGCGAATCTTGCAGCGGCCGGCATCGGGCAGGCCAACGCCCACGCCGGCGTTCTTCATGGCGCAGGCGATACCGGCGTGTCCGGGATGCGCATAGTAGGCATCCTTGACCTCGAGCAGTGTCTCCTTCAGCGCCGTGGAGCAGTCGGCAATCTGACCGTTGGGCAAAACCTCGCCCGGCTCGATGGCGTTGCGGTAGCGAATCTCCCACGGATCCAGGCCGACCTTCTCTGCCAGCAGGTCGATCAGGCTCTCGAGCGCAAACTCGGACTGGCAAACGCCAAAGCCGCGGTACGCACCGGCGGGCGGGTTGTTGGTGTAGTAGCCAAAGCCGCGGATGTCGGTGTTCTGGTACTTGTAGGGGCCGACGGCATGCGTACAGGCGCGCTCGAGCACCGGGCCGCACAGCGACGCGTAGGCGCCGGTGTCAAAGTTGATCTCGCAGTCTAGGCCGGTAAAGTTGCCCTCGGCGTCGCAGCCCAGCGTAAAGGTGCCGTCCATGGCATGGCGCTTGGGATGGAAAGCGAGCGACTCGGCACGCGTGAGCTTACACTTCACAGGACGTTGGAACTTATAGGCGGCGAGCGCGGCCAGGTGCTGGATGGACACGTCCTCCTTGCCGCCAAAGCCGCCACCCACGAGCATGGTCTCTACAACCACGCGCTCGGGCTCGCTATCCCAGCCAAACATGTGAGCGCACTCTTTGCGCGTATCGTAGGCACCCTGGTCGGTCGACTGCACCTTGACGCCGTTCTTGTACGGGAAGGCAACGGCACACTCGGGCTCCAAGAAGGCATGCTCGGTAAAGGGCGTGGTAAAGCGCTGCGTCACGGTGAACGCGCTTTCGGCCAGTGCCTTGGCGGCGTCGCCGCGCGTCACATGACGGCTCTGGCACACGTTGTCCTTGAGCTCCACTGTGTTGCCAAAGGCAACGAAGCTGTCATGCAGGCGCGGGGCGTCGGCGGCCCTGGCCTCCACAATGTTGCGCACGGGCTCCAACGGCTCGTAGTCAATCTTTACGAGCTTCTTGGCCTTCTCGAGCGTCGCCTCGTCCTCGGCGACCACCAGCACGATGGCATCGCCCACGCAGCGGGTGATATCGCCCTGAGCGATCATGACGTCCCAGTCCTGGATAAGGTGGCCGACCTGGTTGACCGGCACGTCCTCGGCGCGCAGGATGCCCACCACGCCGGGCAGGGCCTCGGCCTTGGAAGTATCGATGGAGAGCACACGGGCGCGCGGGTACTTGGAGCGCACGGCGCTGGCATAGGTCAGACCCGGCTGATCGAGCTCGTCGATGTCGTCGGGATACTTGCCCTCGCCGAGCACCTTCTTGCGCACGTCGATGCGGAAGGCGCGCTTGCCCACGCCGTAGTCGTCGCCGCGCTCCAAATCCTCGTCGATCTGCTTTTCGCCACGGAGCACCGCAGCTGCCAGCGAAATGCCCTCGATAATCTTTTTGTAGCCGGTGCAGCGGCAGACATTGCCACGGATGGCGTACTTGATCTGCTCCTCGGTGGGCTCGGGGTCCTCGGCGATCAGCGCTGCACCCGCCATGACCATGCCGGGGATGCAAAAACCGCACTGCACGGCGCCCACGGCGCCAAAGGCGTACACAAAGGCCTCGCGCACGTCCTCGGGCAGGCCCTCGACGGTCACGATGTTACGGCCGGCGGCAAGAGCGGTGGTCAGTACGCACGCCTTGACGGCCGCACCGTCCACATGGATGGTGCAGGTGCCGCAGGCGCCCTCGGAGCAGCCGTCCTTGGCGGAGTGAATGTGCAGGTCGTCGCGCAGATAGCGCAGCAGTGGTTTATTCTCCGTCGTCGTGTGCTCGACACCGTTAACGGTAAAAGTGAATTCCTGTGCCATGGTGATTCCCTTCTACACGCCGGCGGCGATGCCAGTGCGGTCGTGGATGGCGCCATGCGGGCAGACGACGGCGCACATGCCGCACGACAGGCAGTCCACGCCGTCGATATGGGCGCAGTTGTCCTCGATGCGGATAGCGCCGGCAGGGCACTTTTTGGTGCACATACCGCAACCGATACAGCTCGTGTCGCAGACCTTGCGCGCAATGGCACCCTTATCGGTGTTGTTGCAGCGCACCAGAATGTTCTGGTAGCCGGGGACGAAGGCAATCACGCGCTGCGGGCACGCCACGCCGCACAGGCCACAGCCCGTGCACTTGGAGCGGTCCACGCGGGCGATGCCATCGACCAGCGCAATGGCGCCGTGGGGGCAGGCCGTGACGCAGGCGCCACAGCCAATGCAGCCTTCGCTGCAGCGGGCATCGCCGCCTGCGGAGGCGCAACCGCTTCCGCAGGCAACGTAGGCCACGTTATGTTGAATGGATTTGGCCATAAGAGACTCGCCTATTTCTTAAGAAGGTACGAATAGTTGTCGCGCACAGCCCTGATGGTCAGGCGGACGGCCTCGGGAAGACCGGTGTTGACGGCATCGACCGAGACGATGCGGACCGTGCCGGCGACGCGAACCTTAAAGTGGTCCTCGTCCACGGCCAGGAAGCCCTCGTTCTCGGAGTTCTCCATGTCCTCCTCGCTCCAGAACAGGGTGAGCTTGTCCTTGTAGGGACGACCCTCCTGGTAAGGGCAGAACACGGCGCAGTTGCCGCACTCGTTGCACATGCCGTCGACATGGACGACCTGATGCTTGGCCAGGCCCGGCACCTTAATGGCAACGTTGGCGCGGTTGGGGCACACGTCGCAGCAGACCTCGCACACCGAGCCGCAGCCCAGGCAGCGAGTCTTGGTGCAGTTGCGCTTGTCGCGGCACAGCGACCCCTTGCGCTCGTAGCAGGTGTCCTCGCGACCGGCCTGAGCATTCTGGTCGGCGTACTTGTTAAAGTCCACACCGGCGATGGCACGGGCGACCTCGGCGGCGTCGGCAATAGCCTCGACCACGGTAGCAGGACCGCGACGGCAGTCACCTGCAGCCCAAACGCCCTCGACGCCGGTGGAGGTGGCGGCAAGACGGCCGCGACGGTCGTGCTCGACGCCCGCGGCATCGTATAGGCTGGCATCGATGCCCTCGCCCACGGCGCAGATCACCGTGGTGGCGGAAAGCTCGACGGTCTCGCCCGTGGCGACGGGGCTGCGACGGCCGCTTGCATCCGGCTCGCCAAGCTCCATAACGTCGCAGGTCAGCACGGCGCCGTTAAGCGCCTTGGGGGCCAGCAGCTCGCAGAACTCAACACCGTCGGCAAGAGCAAGATCAAGCTCTTCCTCGTCAGCGGGCATCTGCTTCTTGGTGCGGCGGTAGACCAGGCGCACGTTCTTCACGCCGGCCAGGCGCTTGGCCACGCGGGCCGCGTCCATGGCGGTGTTGCCGGCGCCAATGACCACGACGTCCTCGCCCAGCTCGAGCTTCTCGCCCTTCTTGGCGGCCTCGAGGAACTCCAGCACGTCGAGCTCGGCGCCCTCGCCCAAGCCCGCAGAGCCGGGCATCCAGGCACCGGTGGCCACGACCACGTCAGTAAAGCCTTGAGCCTTGAGTTCGTCGATGGAATCCACGCGAGCGTTGAGCTGCACCTTGGCGCCAAAGGCCAGGCAGAGCTCAGCATCGTGGGAGATATCGTCGCTCGCGATACGGAACTCGGGAATCACGTGACGGACCACGCCGCCGAGAGAGTCGCGGGCCTCGAAGATGGTGACGGGCACGCCGGCACGCGTCAGGAAGAACGCCGTCGCCAGGCCGGCCGGGCCGCCGCCGATAACGGCAACGTTGTGCTCGCCGTCGTTGGCGATGGCCTGGGCGCGCAGCTTGGGCAGCACGGCAGTCAGGGCCTCGCGGGCGGCCTTGAGCTTGCTGGCGCGAATCTGGGCGCCCTCGGGCTCGTAGAACGCACGCTCGCAGGCACGGCCGCAGGGATGCGGGCAGATGGTGCCGGTAATGAACGGCAGGGCGTTGCGCTCGATGATGATGTTGAGTGCGTCCTCGTAGCGGCCCTCGTCAACGGCCGCCAGGTAGGCGGGAATATCCTGCTGGATGGGGCAGCTCGTGCGGCACGGCGTGGTAAAGCAGTCGGAAAGCGGGCTCTTGCCGGCGACCTTGCGGTCGGGCAGCGGGCGCAGCGGCTTCTTGTAGAGCGGGTTGGTGAGTGAGTCGGTCTGGATCGCAGTCACAGCCTCGAGAGAGACGCCCGCGAACGGCTTGCCATCCAGGTCGGTAAACTCGCCGGCCATCTGGCTAAAGCGCTCGTAGCCACCGGGCTTGAGCACGTCGGTCGCCAGGGTGACGGGCCAAATGCCGGCATCGTACAGGGCGCGGATGTTGTAGACCGTGGCACCGCCGGAGTAGCTGATGCGCAGCTTGCCATCGAACTGCTCGGTAATGCGACGGGCGGCCTCGATGGTCAGCGAGAACAGCGAACGGCCCGACATGTACATCTCGGTGGAGGGCAGCTCGTTCCTCGTCACGTCGACGGGGAACGTGTTGGTCAGCTTGACGCCAAACTCCAGGCCGCGCTCGGCGCACAGGGCAATCAGGCGCTCGAACATAGGCACGGCGTCGGCCCATTGCAGGTCCTCGCGGAAGTGCGTATCGTCGAAGACGATGTAGTCAAAGCCCAGCTCGTTGAGGCGCTGACGTGCAAACTCATAGCCCAACAGCGTGGGGTTGCACTTGATGTAGGTGTTGAGGCCCTTCTCGGTGATCAGATAGGTCGCGATGCGCTCGATCTCCGCCGGCGGGCAGCCGTGCAGGGTAGACTCGGTGATGGAGTTGGACACGCGCGCCGGGATGGACTCGACAAACGCGGCGTCGACATGCTCAAACTTGTCCAGGTTGGCGAGCGCCCATGCGCGGCACTCGTTCCAGACGTCGGAGCCGCTGGCGTCCTTCATGCCCTCGATGTAGGCGTCGACCTTGGGGCTCTTGATGCCCTCCAGGTCATAGCCCACGGACATGTTGAAGACAAAGCCGTCCGGGCTGCCCAGGCCGTACTCGCGAGCAATCAGGTGGCAGGCAAACCATGCCTTCACGTACTCGGCAAAAGCCTGCGGAACCTCGAGCTCGGTCGACCACTCGCAGTTGTAGCACTCGTCCTGCGCCACAATGCAGGGCTTGTTGACGCACTTGGAGAGCTCCTCGCCGTCCATAACCTGAACGGTCTTGAGCTCAAAGAAGCGGGAACCGGCCACGTAGGATGCCACGATGTTCTGGGCCAGCTGCGTATTGGGACCGGCGGCCGGGCCAAACGGAGTCTCGATGCGCTCGTCAAAAATGGGAAGCGCGCCCTCCTGGTTGGTCGTGACCATCTTGCGCACGCCAAAGACGGCGCCCTGAGTCTTGTGCTCCTCGATGATCCAGTTCATCAGCTGCGAAAACGGGATCGGCCTCATGATGTCGCTCATAATGAGCTCCTCTCTGTAACGCCCGGCGAGACCGCGCGACGGGCGCAAATACGGTGTAGCGCTAGCACAGCGCCGGCGACCCCGCGGAGGCCGCCTATGCGCGCGCCGGATGCGGCGAAACATCCGACGCGCGCGAATCTACTTGTGAATTAGTAGGTGCGATCGTTGAGCGTGCTCCAGAGCTTCTTGGACTCGGCCATGGTCCACGCGTTGATCTTGTCCTCATCGATACCGATAAACTCGCGATCCTTGTACAGGACGCGGCCGTTGATGATGGTGGTGCGGCAGTTTTTGCCCATCATGCCAAAGAGCATGTGGCCGTCGATGTTCTCCTCGCTCAGCGGCGTAAAGGGCTTGTAGTCCATGACGATGACGTCGGCGGCAGCGCCGGCCTCGAGCACACCGAGCTTGCGATCGAAGTACTTGCTCGCCATCTTGGCGTTGTTCTCGAACAGCATGGTCATGGCCTCGCACCAGCCCACGTTGGGCATGGCGGCGTTGTGGCGCTGAATGATCAGGAAGACCTTAAGGCTCTCGAGCATATCGTGGGTGTAGGCGTCGGTGCCCATGCACACGGGGATGCCGCGGCGGAAGAACTCGAGCACGGGGGCGCAGCCCACGGCGTTGCCCATATTGGATTCGGGGTTGTTGACGAGCCAGGTGCCGGACTCCTTGACGATATCCATCTCGGCAGGCGTCACGTGGATGCAGTGGCCGAGCATGGTGTCGGGACCCAGCAGGTTGTGCTGCAGCAGGCGCTCGACGGGGCTGATACCACCGCGGTTGAGGCGGGAATCCCACACGTCGTTCATGCCCTCGCACACATGGATGTGGAAGCCGGTCAGGCCGTTGTTGGCCTCGGCCATCTTATCCATGGTCTCGTCCGAAAGCGTAAAGGTAGCATGTCCGCCAAACATGGCGGCGATCATGTGGTTGTCGTTATCGCGACGCTCCTTGGCGGCCCACTGGGCAAATTCGGCGTTCTCGGCAATGGCCTGGTCGCACTTTTCCTGGCCGCGGCGATCGGAGACCTCGTAGCACAGGCACGAACGCATGCCCAGATCCTGAGCTGCATCCTTAATGGTAAAAAGGCTTCCCGGGATCTCGCAGAAGCTCGCATGGTGATCGAAAATCGTGGTGACGCCATCACGGATGGAGTCCAAGATCGTGGCATAGGCGCTGGCCTTGGTGCCGTCGAGCGTCAGGTTGTCGTCGATCTTCCACCACTGCTGCTCAAGATTCTCCAGGAAGTTGGTGGGGTTGCAGCCCTTAATGGCGAGGCCGCGGGCCAGACCCGAGTAGATGTGGGTGTGGCAGTTGATGAGTCCGGGCATGATGAGGTTGCCCCGGGCATCGACGTACTCGGCATCCGGGTACTTGGCCTTGAGCTCGCGCTCGGGGCCCACTTCGACGATCGTATCTCCGTCAATGGCGACCGCACCGTTTGGAATGAACGGGGTCTGAGCGTTGCGGGTAAAGACGGAACCGTTAGCGACCAGAAGCATGGATGCTCCCTTCAACATCAGAGGCGGGGTTTGACACCTCTGACATGGCGGAGTGCGAAGCGCCGGCCTACACCGGAAACGGGCCCTCTCCCGTCAACGCTTCACCAAAGGGACAAACCCTTTGAAGTGCGGCTTGGCGCCGCATGGCGTCGGCGGACGAGGCGATGCGTCCGCCGACGAATAGCACCGAATTGCTTACTTCTTGCTCTCGGGCAAGACCAGATCCACGGCAGCGTCCTTGGCAGCATCGATGTGCTGAGCCACGACCGGCGTCTGCGGAAGGATCAGGTTAAGGACAATGGCCATGATGGCGGTGGGGGTTACGGCATTGGAGCCGATGACGGTGGACACCCAGGCGGGCATACCCTCGCCGGCAAGGCAACCGCTGGCCATCCAGATACCCAGGCCAAAGACGACGGAGGTGCCGACGATAGTGGTAGTGCGCTGCGTGAGGCCCTCGCGGGTGAACATGCGCACGCCGTTCATGGTGATGGTGCCAAAGACGCCGACGGTCGCGCCGCCGATGACGGGCTGCGGGATAGCGGAAAGGACGGCAGAGAGCTGCGGGAACAGACCGGCGATGGCAAAGACGGCCGCGATGATCACAAAGACCCACTTGTTGACGACCTTGTTGGAGCAGATGATGCCCACGTTCTGGCCAAGGGCGCTGGTGGGAAGACCGCCCAGCAGGCCGCCGACCATAGAGGTGAGGCCCTGGGACACGATAGCGCCGGAGAGCTCGCGCTCGGTGGGCATACGGTCGATGGAGCCCAGGCAGGCGGCGGAGACGTCACCGATAACCTGGATAGCAACCATGGGGAACACGACGGCGAGGGTAATGCAGACCTCGGGATCAAACTCGAGCGCGTAGGGCATGAGCTTGGGAAGGGCGAAGACCTGAGCGGTGGCGACGCTGGAGAAGTCGATCATGCCAAAGGGGATGGAGACGATCATGCCAACGATCATGCCAAAGAACACGGATCCCAGCTTGAGCGTGCCCTTGCCAAAGTTGGCGAGCGCAAAGACCACGGCGAAGGTGATAAGAGCGACGCACCAGGCCTGCGGGGTGCCCCACAGCGGCGTACCCATACCGCCGGCCATATACTTGACGGCCGTGGGATACAGCGAAACGCCGATGGAGAAGATGACCGTACCGGTCACGACGGGCGGGAACAGCCACTTGATCTTGCTGTAGGCCAGACCAAAGAGGACCGCGACGGCGCCGCCGACGATCTCGCCACCCAGCAGCGCACCAAAGCTAAAGCCCGAGGCACCCATGGCCTGCAGGGCCGGCAGGAACGCGAACGAAACGCCCATGACGATGGGCAGGCCGCCGCCGATGCGACGGAAGGGAGCGAAGGCCTGAAGGGCCGTGTCGATCGCCGAAAGAATGAGCGCGACCTGGATGATGTCGGTACTCTGCTGGCTATTAAAGCCGTAGACGCCGGCCATGATGACCGCCGGGGTAATGATGCCGGCAAACGATGCCAGTACGTGCTGAAGGGCACACGGGATCATTTCCTTAACGGGAGGCATGCCTTCGCGAGTGAACAGGGCTTCAGTGCCGTTCGTAACCGTCTCCTGGGTCATTTGACCACCAATCCTCGAAGTAGTTGTTTTCGCATCTAACGCTCTATTGTGACGCAGTGCGGGGTTGAGGTTGTGCCTTCATTGCATATCGTATTAAAGATGATTCTCATTCTCAATAATAATTTTTTGTTATCAGACTATTCTTCAGCTGAAATTACGCATTTCCGCAGGTCAGGAAAGTGTCTGGTCAAAA
Organism: uncultured Collinsella sp.; assembly: GCA_902479145.1. Taxonomy (GTDB): domain Bacteria; phylum Actinomycetota; class Coriobacteriia; order Coriobacteriales; family Coriobacteriaceae; genus Collinsella. Next base: position 32,954 of record CABSNR010000014.1, on the reverse strand, counting down.
TAACATCTAACATTTCTTTTGGTCAACCGTTTACCGCTAAATTCCTACCGTTCGTCTGCATTACGCAATGTACCTGCGGATATACGAGATGATGGGCAGCGTGTTACCATGAGAAAAAATTGTTATGAACATTTCCGATTTCACCCAAAGGAGTTGCCCGTGAACGAGACCGTACGTCGCTTTTTGCCGATGGTCGATTTTCTGGAGCAGATACTCGGCAAAAACAGCGAAATCGTGCTGCACGATTTCTCGGATCCCGACCACGCCATCGTTGATATTCGCAACGGCATCGTGAGCGGCCGCAAGGTCGGCGGTCCCGCCACCGATCTGGCACTCAAGATCATGCACGACGCCAAGTATCGCGACCTGCCGTTTATTACGGGCTACGAGGGACGCGGTGCCGGCGGCAAGACGTTGGAGTCAGCGACGTACTTTATCCGCGAGAATGACGAGATCGTCGGTATGCTCTGCGTCAACACCGACCTCTCGACCGTGCGCTCCATCAACGCCATGGCGCAGCAGCTCATGGCGTGCTTCGACGCGGCGCCGACGCGCACGGAGCCCGCCCCTATCGAGGTCGAAAGCCTTTCGGAGTCCACACAGGAGCTCATCGACCGCAGCATTGCCGAGTTGCTGAGCACGCGCGGGCTGGATGTGGCGTCGCTTGGTCAGAGCGACCGCGTGGACGTCATTCGCCACCTCAACGGCAACGGGGTGTTCATGCTCAAGGGCGCCGTGGCCTGCGCCGCCACCGCGCTGGGTATCTCAGAGCCCAGCGTCTACCGCTACCTGCAAAAAGTTCGCAAGGAGGGCTAACGGGCAACTTGAAGCGCGGCTCCACAAGCGATCCGTCACTTGACAAAAGACCCTGCAGCTCGCACGCGCTGCAGGGTCTTTTTGCATGTCATGTTTAGTTGTGGCCAATGCCTTAGAGAGCGGCAACGACCTCGATCTCGACCAGACCGCCAGCCGGAAGGGCGGCAACCTGGAAGGCGCTGCGCGCGGGGAACGGGGCCTCGAACTTGGAGGCGTAGATCTCGTTCACGGCGGCGAAGTCGGCGATGTCGGCCAGGTAGACCGTGGTCTTGACGACATCGGCAAAGGTAGCGCCGGCAGCGGTCAGCAGGGCCTCAACGTTGGCGAGGGACTGCTTGGCCTGGGCCTCGACGCCCTCGGGCATCTTGCCGGTCGCGGGATCGATGCCCAGCTGGCCGGACAGGAACACCATGTTGCCGGCCTGGATACCGGGGGAATACGGGCCGATGGCTGCGGGTGCGTTATCGGAAGACACGACGGTCTTGCTCATGTTTTTCTCCTTACAATCAGATAGAGAGCGTGAGCGCGGTGTTCGCACCGGGAGGCACAGTTCGGTCTGAACACCGCGCTTGATTGGGATAGTACTCAAGGTTTCTGTTTGATGCAAGAATATTATCAGCTTGCGAGAATATTTTATCGCCCAACGGTTTCCCCGAACCGCTGAACGGTTCTCATGTGGAGCAGCCAGTCCAAGCTGCTGAAGACTTTATCCCGCTTGGAGCACGGGCATCGCCTGCCGCAACGGCACCACTATACTTTTGAATATCTGAGCATTTTGAAAGGCAGGATATGACCGCAACCGCCAGTCGAACCACCAACCGCAGACCCGAGCTTTTGGCGCCCGCCGGAGGGCCCGAGCCCTTTGCCGCCGCACTCGCCGCGGGGGCAGACGCCATCTATTGCGGCATGGGCAGCTTCAACGCCCGCCGCAAGGCCACCAACTTTACCGACGAGGCCTTTGAGCAAGCCTGCCGCGCCGCACATCTAGCCGGGTCGCGCGTCTACGTCACGGTCAACATCGTCATCAAGCAGTCCGAGATGGGCGATGCGCTGCAACTCATCCATCGCTGCTCCACGCTGGGCGCCGACGCCTTCATCATCCAGGACTGGGGCCTGTTCTTTGAGGTCAAGCGCACGATGCCCGGCATCGAGACGCACATCTCGACCCAGGCGAACATTCATGATGACCGCGGAACGCTTTGGTGCCGCGAGCAGGGCGCCGACCGCGTGACTCTCTCGCGCGAGCTCTCCATCGACGAGATTGCTGCCATCCACGACGCCGCGCCCGACGTTGACCTCGAGGTCTTTAGCCACGGTGCCATCTGCTTTTGCTACTCGGGCCTGTGCCTGCTGTCGAGCTTCGCCATGGCGGGCCGCTCGGCCAACCGCGGCATGTGCGCTCAGCCCTGTCGCTTGCCTTACGAGCTGATCGACGAGAACGGCCGCACGCTCTCCCCCGCCGGCCGCGAGCGTGCGCTATGCCCGCGTGACACCAACACGTCGCAGCTTGTTCGCCGTCTGTATGACGCCGGCGCCGCATCGCTCAAGCTCGAGGGCCGCATGAAGGCCCCCGATTACGTGTATTCCATCGTCGACGTGTATCGTCATCAGATTGATGACATGCTGGCCGATGTTTCGACCTCTAAGGATGAGGATGCCGCCCGCCAGCGCCAGCTCAAGCGCTGCTTTAACCGCGACTTTACGCATGCCTACCAAGACGGTACCTCGGGTGACGAGATGATGAGCTACGAGCGCTCCAACAACCGCGGCCAGATCGTGGGCACGGTGCTTGGTAGCCGCCTGGCCAACCGCGATGTGCGCGGGCTCAAGCCCGACGACCGCCGTCGTCGCGCTGCCATCGCCCGCATTGAGCTGTTTGAGCCCGTGGGCAAGGGCGACCTGCTGGAGCTTCGTCACGACGATGAGTTCGACCAGTTCCTGACCACCATCGCCGCCGAGGATGCGGCTGCCGGCGACATCATCGAGTGCCGCGTGCCCCGCAGCATGCCCGAGGGCTGCCGCGTGCGCGTGATTCGAAGCCAGCGCGCTATTGACGCCGCCGGTGCCGCGCTCAAGCGCGACGTGCTGCGCCGCCGCGCCGTAGATGTGTCCGTTGTGGCACGTCTGGACGAGCCATTTACCGTTACGCTCACCTGCTGCGACGACCCCGCGCTCACCGCCACCGCCACCGGCTTTACCGTCGAGGCCGCCAAGACTCGCGCCGTCGAGGCGGCCGATCTGGTGGAGCACGTCGGACGCATGGGCTCCTCGCCCTTTGAGGCTGCGAGCTTTGATGTGGCGCTCGATGAGGGCTGTGGCATGGGCTTTTCCGCCGTACATAGGGTGCGCGCCGCCGCTTGCAAGGCGCTGGAAGAGGCCATTCTGGCACCCTACGAGGAGCGCGCGAAAACGCTCGAGTTGCCGGTGCTCGACAAATGTACGCGCCCCATGCCCGCACGCTACCGCGATGAGCCGCAGATCTGCGCCGCCGTCACCTCGCTCGAGGCCGCCGAGGCCGCTTGCGCCGAGGGCGCAACGCGCATCTACATGACCACCGACGCGCTCGATGCGGCCGAACTCTCCCCCGCCGATGCGTTTGAGCAGGGCATCGTACCCGTGCTCGATGAGGTCTGCCGCGCCGTTGACCACGTACGTGTCGACCCGTGGATACAGGCTGGAACGATTGTCGCCGTCGGCAATATCTCCGAGCTTGCTACTGCCGCGCAGACCGGCGCCACGGCCGAGATCCGATCCTGCCTGCCCGTGCACAACACGCCTTGCATGGAGGCACTTGCCGAGCGCGGGGCCGGCGCGTTTTGGCTTTCGCCCGAGATCACGCTCGACGAGATTATCTCGCTTGGCACCTCCGCGCCCGCAGCCCTGGGCATCACCGTGTTCGGCCGCCCGCGCGTTATGACGAGCGAGCACTGCATCCTGCAGGTGGCCAACGGTTGTATCCACGATTGTGCCAGCTGCCGCCTGCGCGTCCGCAAGCTGTCGCTCAAGAATATCGACGGCAAGGTCATGCCCGTGCGTACCGACATCCACGGCCGCTCACGCCTGTACGATGCCTACCCTATCGACCTCACGCCGCAGGTTCCACAGCTGCTCGATGCCGGCGTGCGCCGTCTTATGGTTGACGGAACCCTGCTCGAAGCCGATGAGATTGGCCGTGCCGTTGCTCGTGTCCGCCGCGCCATTGAGGCAGCTCAGGCAGGTCGCAAGCCCGCTGCCCGCCTGCGCGGCGCCACCTCGGGCTGCATGTTTGTGGGAATTAGCTAACCGAAAGGCTTACACGTGAACGAAGAACCTCAAGTCCTCTACTGCGACGCCTGGCTCATGGCCATCGATAAGCCCGCCGGCATGATCGTCCACGGCGACGGCACCGGTGAGCGCACACTTACCGACTACGCCAGCGACCTTTTGCTGGCGATGGGCGACGGCTTTGCCGCGACCGACATGCAGCCGCTCAACCGCCTGGACCGCAACACCACCGGCGTGGTGCTGTTCTCGCTCGACAAGCAGACGCAGCCCGCCTTTGACCAGATGGTGAACGACCACGCCTTCGAAAAGCACTATCTGGCGCTGGCCGAGGGCAAGATCGACTGGAACGAGAAGCTCATCGACAAGCCCATCGCCCGCGACCGCCACGACAGCCGCAAGATGCGCGTCGGCGCCAGCGGCAAGCCGTCGCAGACGCGCGTGAAGGTGCTCAAGCGCCTTAAGAGCCGCCGAGGTCTGCCCACGCGTTCGTATATCGATGTCGAGCTGCTCACCGGCCGCAAGCATCAGATTCGCGTCCACCTGGCCAGCGAGCATCATCCCCTGGTTGGCGACGACCTGTACGGCACGCCGCGCCCCTGCGGCCTGATGCTCCACGCCCACAGCGTGTCCTTCACCCATCCCGTAACCGGCGAGCACATCCACATCGAAGCCCCCTGCCCCTGGGAGCCTTAAACCACCACAATGGGGACAGGCACCTTTGTGGTGGTTTTGACGCAATGGCTTAGCCGCGGTCCCAAAACGTCTCGATCTGTAACAGTTAGAACCCATTTTCCGGTCTATCTGTTACAGATCGAGACATTCGAATCCCCCTCAAGGGAAAATCTCAATCTGTAACAATTACTCGTCAAAATCGGTCCCAGATGTTACAGATCGAGACAAAGGGACGGCAAGGTTCGGAAGTATCTCAATCTGTAACACCTAGCCCACTTTTAACGGTCTAGTTGTTACAGATTTAGACAAAACGGCAGACAACAAAAGCGGCATCGCCCATCGAGGGTGTTGCCGCTTTCTATTGAGGAACCTAAATGGTTTTGACCTTGCCCTGTCGCTAGACCGTGATGACGTTGTCCATCGACTGGTACTTGGCTGGCACCTCGCCCGCGGTAATAATCGTTGCGTCGCGGAAGTCCGCGAACTTGACGGGCGCCACCATGCCGAATTTGCTGGCGTCTGAGATTACGAAGCGTTTGGCGGTATGGCGCATCGAGATACGCTTGACTTGCGCTTCCTCGATATCCGGTGTGGTGAGACCTTGCTCGGCGGCGATGCCATTGGAACCCCAAAAGCCGCAGTTGAAGTTATAGCGGTCCAGGGTTGCCAAGGCATCGGGACCGACGAGCGCCTCGGTCTCGGGCTTGAGCTCGCCGCCCAGCACCACGGTGCGCATGCCGCGCAGAGCGAGATGCTGAGCATGGAGCACGGAGTCGGTCACATAGGTGACGCCCTCAAGGCGCGGAAGATGCTCGATGAGCCTAAGCGTCGTGGAGCCCGAATCGATATACACAAAGCTATCGGGCTCCACAAGCGCCGCCGCACGGGCGCAGATACGCTCCTTGTCGTCGTTATGGAGATCGCTGCGCTCGCTGATCGTTAGGTCGCGCGTCACGTGCGCGCGCTCAAGACTCGTCGCCCCACCGTGGACCTTGGCGATGCGGTGTGCGCGGTCGAGCGTCTGCAGGTCGCGCCGAATGGTAGACGCCGTCACGCCCAGGGCTTCGGCAAGCTCCGGCACGGTAACCGAGCCGGCCTGCTGCACCATCGACACGATCGCGTTGAGCCTATCTTCCGCAAGCATCGCTTACTCCTCCTCGGGGTACACAACTCCCCAGTCGGCGCGGAGCTTGGTCATAAGCTCCATAACATCAGAAGCATAATCCAGCAGCTCGCGCTTGGAGTCGTCGCCGGCAACGGCCTTCTCCAGGTCGGCCATCTCATAGCACAGGGCGTAAGCCTCGGTGCCGGCGTGGACCTCCTCGCGGTGGCCGTCCGCAGTCCACACGATGGTCGCGTGATCGGCACGCGGATATTCATTGACCTCGATGTAGCACTTGTCGAAGCTGATGACCGAGCGCTTGGGCTGCTTGGAGTGGAGCGTAAGGCTCACGACGCCCAGCTGCTGCTCGGCATTTCGGCAGACGATGCCACCCGCGACGTCAACGCCAGTCTCGCAGGTGTTGCCCAGCGAAACGACCTCAGCGGGCTGGCTTGCCATAAAGAGGCGCATGACGGACAGGGCATAGACGCCAATATCGAGCATGGCACCGCCAGCAAGGTTGCGATTGTAAAAGCGGTTGGTCAGGTCGCCGTACTCCTTGTAGCTGCCAAAGTTGAGCTGGGCGAGGTTCATGCGTCCAAAGTCGCCGGCATCCATGCGGCGGCGCAGCTCCTGATGCAAGGGCATGTGGAGCACCGTGGTGGCATCCATAAGGACCACGTTGTGCTCGTCGGCGATGGCACGGGCCTCGTCGAGCTCGGCAGAGTTGAGGGTAATGGCCTTCTCGCAGAGTACGTGCTTACCAGCTGCCAGAGCGGCTCGCAGGTAGGTGATATGCGTGTTGTGCGGCGTGGTGATATAGACTGCGTCAATGTTCGGATCGGCGTAGAGGTCCTCGACCGTTTCATAGACCTTCTCGATGCCATATTGCTCAGCAAAAGCCTGAGCCTTGGACAGCGTGCGGTTGGCGACGCCCGCAAGCTTGCGACCGGCAAGAGCGAGAGACTGGGCCATCTGGTTGGCGATAACGCCGCACCCGATCACAGCCCAACGAAGCTCGGGAGCCGTAAAGATATCATCGGGGAATGGCTTGTCCTGGACCGAAGTGAACGCTGCTTTTGCGGCTGCTTCGGCGTCGAGCGGGGCCTGTTTGGAATCTGCCATTATGTGCCTCCTGAGTCATCGGAAGTCCTTCATTTCTAACAACCCTATATTCGCACAATTGCGCGCGTATCTGCTCGTGTTTGCGTATTTATTTGTTTGTCGGTCATTATTTAGCCATAGTTGGCAGATGTTTGCGCAGTTATGCGCATTGTCGCGCAAAGCTATGCGCATAAATGCGCATGCGACGATCCTTGTGAAACATAAAGAGGCGGAACACCAAAGCCCTAAAGAACAGAGTAGGCCGTGATACTCCACCCCTCTGAGGGCATCAGACATCAAAGGACCGTCCCAAACTGCCGGCAAAAAGGGAACGTCCCTATGTGCCGGCACCTAGAGACAGTCCCTATGTGCCGCTTTCGTTGAAGCCTATCCCAGATGACCAGATAAACAAATCTAAAGACAGTCCCCATCGACTGGTCGTTTAAGAACGCCCCCAACGGCCACTCATTTAAGTCTGCCCCCAATGAGTGGGGATAGAAAAAGACCCGGGTGCCGTGGCATCCGGGTCTTTGCTAGCAACTTAACTGTTGCGGGCAGCTTAGAACTTGTGGCCGCACTTCTTGCAGACGCGCAGCTTGTTCTTGCCGTCCTTCTCGTGACCGACGCGGGTAACCTTACCGCACTCGGGGCAAACGAGATTGACGTTAGAGGCGTCGATAGGAGCCTCCTGCGAAACGATGCCGCCCTGCTGGTTGGCAGCGTTGGGCTTGACGGCCTTCTTGACGACCGAAACGCCCTCGACAACGACCTTGTTCTCGGCGGGGAGAGCACGCAGGATAACGCCCTGCTTGCCGCGATCCTTACCAGAGAGAACCTGGACCTTATCGCCCTTCTTGATATACATATATCTCCCCTAACTACAGGGTCTCGGGAGCGAGCGAGACGATCTTCATGTACTTCTTGTCACGAAGCTCGCGAGCGACAGGCCCGAAGATACGGGTGCCGACGGGCGAACCATCGTTGTTGATGACAACGCAAGCGTTCTCATCAAAGCGAATGTAGGAGCCATCCTTGCGGCGGATCTCCTTAACGGTGCGAACGACGACGCAACGGACAACGTCCTTCTTCTTGACGTTGGCGCCAGGGGTAGCCTCCTGGACAGCACCGATGAACACATCGCCGATGCCTGCATAACGACGCTTGGAACCGCCAAGCACCTTGATGCAGCGAATCTTGCGAGCGCCGGAGTTGTCGGCGACGTTCAGCATGGTTTGCATCTGAATCATGGTAGATGTTCCTCCGAACTAAGAACCGAAGAGAGGTGCGCAGCCTTTAGACAGCCTGTGGTATGCAAGCCAGGCATACGCACATCTTCGGAAACGTACAAGTCGTAAGAGCGACTGCTTATTTAGCGCGCTCGACGACCTCGATGAGGCGCCAACGCTTCATCTTGGACATAGGACGGGTCTCCATAACGCGGACGGTGTCGCCCACGCCAGCTGTGCACTCCTCGTCGTGAGCGTGCAGCTTCTTGGAGCTGGTCATCATCTTGCCGTACTTGGGGTGACGCTTGCGCTCGGTGATGGTGACAACAATGGTCTTGGCACCGGAGACGGAGGTAACGACACCCGTACGGACCTTACGCGAGTTACGCGAATCAGTCATGTTCTCTCCTTAGGTCCTACTCGGCGACAGCGGACTTCTCCGCTGCGATCTCGCGGGCGCGCTGCTCCGTGAGGACGCGAGCGATGTCCTTCTTCACGGTGTTGACGCGAGCGGTGTTGTCCAGCTGGCTGGTGGCCATCTGGAAACGAAGGTTAAAGAGCTCGGCGCGCATTTCCTTCAGCTTCTCAACGAGCTGAGCGTCCGAGAGCTCACGAATCTCTGCGGGCTTCATTAGTTCTCCTCCTTGGCGGCGGCGGCGTCCTCAGCAGCCCACTTGGCCTCGAGAGCGGCCTCCTCAGCCATCTCCTTCTCGATGCGCTGCTCAGCGTTCTTGGCAGCAACAATCTTGGTCTTGATGGGAAGCTTGTGCTGTGCAAGACGCAGAGCCTCGCGAGCGACCTCCTCGGGCACGCCCTTGACCTCGAACATGATGCGGCCGGGCTTGACGACGGCCACCCACTCCTCGGGGTTACCCTTACCAGAACCCATGCGAGTCTCGGCAGGCTTCTTGGTGATGGGCTTATCGGGGAAGATCGTGATGTAGACACGACCGCCACGCTTCATGTAGCGGGTCATGGCAATACGAGCGGCCTCGATCTGACGGTTGGTGATCCAATGGGCCTCGAGAGCCTGGATACCAAACTCGCCGAAATGCAGCTCGGTATTACCCTTGGCCTGGCCCTTCATGGAGCCACGCTGCACCTTGCGGTGAAGAATACGCTTAGGGGCAAGCACTACTGACCCCTCCTCTCGGAGTTACGACGACGAGGACGGGAAGAGCCCTCGAGTGCAGGGTTGGGAACAGGCTGGCCCGGGAGCTTCTCGCCCAGGTAGATCCAGACCTTCACGCCGCAAGCGCCCATGGTGGTGCTGGCGACAGCCGTGCCGTAGTCGATCTTGGCACGGAGGGTGTGCAGAGGCACGCGACCCTCACGGTACCACTCACGACGGCCCATCTCGGCACCGCCGAGACGACCGGAGCACTGGATACGGATGCCCTTGGCGCCGGCCTTGCGGGCGGACTGGACAGCCTTGCGCATAGCGCGACGGAAGGCAACGCGGCCCTCGAGCTGCTCGGCGATAGACTGAGCAACGAGGTTGGCGTCGAGCTCGGGGCGCTTGATCTCGACAACGTCGACGGAGAGCTGGCCCTTGGAGACGCCAGCAACCTTCTCGAGCTCGGTGCGGAGGGTATCGATCTCGGCACCCTTCTTACCGATGACAACGCCGGGGCGAGCGGTGAGGATGATGACCTTCACCTTGTCGCCAGCGCGCTCGATCTCGACGCGGGAGACAGCTGCGCGGGAAAGACGCTTCTCGAGGTACTTGCGGATCTCGAGATCGTTACCGAGGGTCTTAGCGTAATCCTTCTCTGCGAACCAGCGGGAGCGCCAGTTCTCGGTGATGCCAAGACGGAAGCCGGTGGGGTAGACTTTCTGACCCATACAGCTTTACGCCTCCTTTCGAGGAGCAACGACGACGGTGATGTGGGAAGTACGCTTCAGAATGCGAGAAGCGGAACCCTTGGCGCGGGGACGGATGCGCTTAAGCGTCGGACCCTCGTCAACATAGGCAGCGGCGACAACCAGGTTGTCGGCACGCAGACCGTTGTTGTTCTCGGCGTTCGCAACGGCGGAACGGAGAACCTTCTCGACATCCACGGCGACGGCGCGGTCGCAGAAGTGGAGGATGTCGAAGGCCTGAGCGACAGGCTTGCGGCGGATCAGATCGACCACCAGGCGGGCCTTGCTGGGGGAAACACGCACGTACTTAGCGACGGCGCGAACCTCGGTGGCCTCAGTTTCAATAGACTTAGTTGCCATTTACGGTTAACCCCCTATTTGGCCTTGTGGCCACGGAACGTACGAGTCGGCGCGAACTCGCCGAGCTTGTGACCAACCATGGACTCGGTAACATACACGGGCACATGCTTGCGGCCGTCGTGGACGGCGATGGTGTGACCAACCATCTCGGGGAAGATGGTGGACGCGCGGGACCAGGTCTTCACGACGTCCTTCTTGCCAGCCTCGTTCATCGCGGTGATACGCGAGAGAAGGCGAGTCTCCACGAACGGGCCCTTTTTGAGACTTCTGCTCATAAGTGCTTTCTCCTAAAACTCGGTATCCGAAATTACTTCTTACGGCGACGAATGATGTGCTGGTTCGAGACCTTCTTCTTCTTGCGCGTACGAAGGCCCTTCGTCGGCTTACCCCAGGGGGTAACGGAGGGACGACCAGAGGTGTGGTTCTTGCCCTCGCCACCGCCGTGCGGGTGGTCGACAGGGTTCATGACGGTACCGCGGACGGTCGGGCGCACGTTCATGTGACGCTTACGGCCGGCCTTGCCGATGACGATGTTGGAGTGATCGGCGTTGCCGACCTCACCGACGGTGGCGCGGCAGGTAACGAGGATGCGGCGCATCTCGGAGGAAGGCATACGGACGATAGCGTACTTGCCCTCCTTACCCATCAGCTGGCAGGAGTTACCGGCGGAACGGGCGATAGCAGCGCCCTTGCCCGGCTGGAACTCGACGGCATGGATGAGCGTACCGACGGGGATGTCGGCGAGGGGCAGAGCGTTGCCCGGCTTGATGTCGGCGTCAGAACCGGACATGATGGTCTGACCGACCTCGAGGCCCTTGGGGGCCAGGATGTAGCGCTTCTCACCGTCAGCGTAGTGCAGCAGAGCGATGCGAGCGGAACGGTTCGGATCGTACTCGATCGTGGCAACCTTGGCGGGCACGCCGTCCTTGTTGCGCTTGAAGTCGATCACGCGGTAACGACGCTTCACGCCGCCGCCCTGGTGGCGGGTGGTGATGCGGCCGTTGTTGTTACGACCGGCCTTCTTGGGCAGGGGCTCGAGAAGAGACTTCTCGGGCTTGGTGCAGGTGATTTCGGAGAAGTCGGAGATCGTCTGCCAACGCCTACCAGCGGAGGTCGGCTTAAGGTGCTTTACAGCCATTACAATCCCTTTCAATAGGAATCCGTTAGCCATCGCAGACAGGGATTCGAGGTTCTGCCTCGGGTGCGATGACACCGGACGTATACACGGTTCCGGGCGTGTCCATTTAATACGCCCAAAACCTTGAGCTCCCGCCTCCCCTATTTGGGAGGCATGAGCTCACTCAACAGCAGCGAGTCTTAGGCCTGGTTGCCAAAGACCTCGATGGTGTCGCCCTCGGCCAGCGTGACGATGGCCTTCTTCCAAGAACGGGTCTTGCCGGCGACATAGCGCACGCGCTTGGTCTTGGGCTTGACCGTCAGGGTGTTCACGCGAACGACCTTGACGCCGAAGATCTCCTCGACGGCGTCCTTGATCTGATACTTGTTAGCATCCTTGGCGACCTCGAACGTGTACTTGTTCAGCTCCATGCCGGAGAAGGAACGCTCGGACACGATCGGACGGATGATGATCTCGTGGGCGGTCATTTATGCAAGCACCTCCCCGAAGTGAGCGGCGATGTCGGCGGGCATCAGCACAGCGTTGTTGTTGACGAGATCGTAGGTGTTGGCCTCGTCAGCGGTGATGATGAACGTCTTGGGAATGTTGCGGAACGACAGGTAGGCGTTGACGTCCTCATCGCGAACGATGATGGTCAGACGCTTGCCCTCAAGGCCGAGAGCCTTGAGCATGGCGACGGCAGCCTTGGTGGAAGGCTTCTCGAAGCCGTAGTCGTCGACGAGCACGAGCTCGCCATCGGCCAGCTTGGCGGACAGCGCGGAGCGCATAGCCAGCTTGACCTCCTTGTTGTTCATACGCTTAGCGTAGGAACGGGGCTTGGGGGCGAAGACAACGCCACCGTGACGCCACTGGGCAGCACGGATGGAACCCTGGCGGGCACGGCCGGTGCCCTTCTGACGCCAAGGCTTCTTGCCGCCACCGGAAACCTCAGAGCGGCCCTTAGCGGACTGGGTGCCCTGACGCCAAGAGGCCATCTGGCACTTGACGATGTGGTGCATAACGTGGATGTTCGGCTCGATGCCGTACACCTCAGCGGCGAGCTCGGCCTCGGCGACCTTCTTGCCCTCGCTGTTCTTTACTTCAAACTTTGCCATTTAAGTGTTCTCCTTGGTATGACGCTGGGCTAAATGGGCTGGGCCCTTAGGCCATACGGATGGCGACGAGACCATTCTTGGCACCCGGGACAGCGCCCTTGACCAAGATGAGGTTCTGCTCGGCATCGATGCGGACAACGGAAAGGTTCTTGACGGTAACGCGCTCGTTACCCATGTGACCGGCCATCTTGACGCCCTTGAGGACGCGCGCAGGATAGGCGCACTGACCGATAGAACCGGGGTGACGCTGGAAGTGAGAACCATGCGTCATAGGACCGCGGCGCTGACCCCAGCGCTTGATGCGACCCTGGAAGCCCTTACCCTTGGAGGTACCGATGACGTCGACCTTCTCGACATCAGCGAAATCAGCGACGGTAACGACCTCGCCGACCTTGTGCTCCTCGCCGTTCTCGACGCGGACCTCACGAAGGAAGCGGACAGGCTCGACGCCAGCCTTGGCGAAGTGACCAGCCATGGGCTTGTTCACGTTCTTGGCCTTGATGTCGCCGAAACCGATCTGGACGGCGTCATAGCCGTCGGTTGCCTGAGTTTTAACCTGCGAGACAGCGCAGGGGCCAGCCTGGATGACCGTGACGGGAACGACGTTGTCGTCCTCGTCCCAAACCTGGGTCATGCCAATCTTGCGGCCGAGAATCATGCTGATCAAGATATGATCCCAACTCTCGCGTGGTCTTGGGACAATGCGTACACCACCGAGCGTACGCCCCTAGAGGACCACTACTTACACGACGTGCTCCCCAGCCTTGTATTTCGCCCGGACTACCTGACAACCCTATTAAGCAGGCATTTTGTCCAGCCAGAATACTCCCCTGGTTTCACACAGCTGTTTAGTATACACGGCTGCGGGCGTATCCATCGAGATTCATATTTCACTCACATTGTTTACGCAGGTAAAGTGCGTGGCACGTTCCCAGTGTGCGGCGGAGGGGACGGGCCTGAGACATATTAAGGTTGCTGCTCTACAGTCCTGCTCACGACGGAGAGCACATTAAGTGCTCTCCTGTTCGTGCGGAACTCGCGACAACCTTAATATGTCTCAGGCCCGTCCCCTCCGCCGCACACTGGGAACGCCACGTTGATGTCTGCTAAACCTTGCTCGCTCGGGCTAATGACTTTGTTGGGGGTCCACTATTTGCTGGAGGGTGAACTTGCATTGCATTGGCTCGCCTTCTGCTTGTAGCTTTGCCTCATCGAAATCGAAGATCATGATGGCGCAGTTGGGGAGTTTTGTTGGGAGCTCGAAGCCCTCTGGGCCTGCAGCCTTGATGAATTGGCGGCTGGCGCTGCCGTGGCTTACTGCTAGGAGGGTTTCGATGCCCTCGGAGCCCATGAGATTGGTGAGGGCGCCTACCATGCGTTCTTGCAGTGCGCGGCTTCCTTCTCCTCCGAAGGGGACCAGGTCCTCGCCCGGATCCCAGACGTCGGTGGGCAGCGCGTCGTGCGGGCCTTCCTCGAAGGTTCCATAGCAGCGCTCGATGATGCCTTCGCAGGGCTCGACTGCTGCGTCCGGGCCGAGAAGCTCGCATGCGACGAGACTTGCCGTATCCATAGCTCGGCCTAAGGGTGATGAGACCACTTTGTCGGGGACAACGTCGTGGTCCTTGAGCCATGCGGCTGCCATCCCGGCTTGCTGACGGCCCAAATCGGTGAGCGGTGAATCGCAACGACCTTGGACGAGCTTTTTGACGTTGAATTCTGTCTGGCCGTGGCGGAGTAGATATAGACGCTTCATATTCTCCCCTTCTGTATACCTAGCTTTACCGGCGCAGCCCTACTCGTGGGTATGGCCTACGTAGTCTTCGTCGATCGTGATTTTGGCGACCGACTTGGGGTATTCCGATTCGACCCGTTGTGCCAGCGCGTGCTTTAAGTCTTCGGCACTCATCTGCAGATCCGAGGGACGCACGCAGTCAAAGATCACGTTGGTGTGCGTAGGACCCGGCACACAGCGTAGGTCATGAATCGAGAGGCGGTTATCGATCTCCTGAGCCATGGCGTGAATGCGCAAGCGCATGCTCGCCACCTTGGGGTCATCGGTCACAATGGGGTCGTAATGGAGCGTGACAATCATGCCGTCTTCGTTCCTAAACGCCTGCTCGATGTTATCGAGCGTGTCGTGACTTTCCATCGGACTGGCTTCGGCTGCCATCTCGGCGTGAGCGCTTGCGAACTTCCTGCCCGGGCCATAGTCGTGAACCATCAGATCGTGAACGCCCAAAACACCGGGGTAGCTCATGATCTTGTCTCGAATGTGCTTGACCAGCTTAGGATCGGGCGTCTGGCCCAAAAGTGGGCTCACCGTATCCTGGATGAGCTCAAAGCCGCTCCAGCCAATATAGGCGCCAACGGCAAGGCCGACCCATGCGTCAAGATTGATGTGCGTCACCTGCGAAACAATTGCGCACGCTAGCACGGCGCCTGTGGCAAGAACATCGTTCTTGGAATCCTGCGCGGTCGCATGCAGCGTCTCGGACTCAATGCG
The DNA here is from genome assembly GCA_902479145.1 of uncultured Collinsella sp. Lineage (GTDB taxonomy): Bacteria > Actinomycetota > Coriobacteriia > Coriobacteriales > Coriobacteriaceae > Collinsella. The sequence goes on along the minus strand of CABSNR010000014.1, from coordinate 17,812 downwards.
ATCGCCGAGCTTTTGGTTGAGGGCCGCCATCCAGAGCTTTACGACCATCGAAAGCACGAGAACTGCCACCAGGGCAAGCGAGAACTCGACAGGTTCGGGGTGGATGACGCGCTCGACCGAGGACTTCACCAGCTCAACGCCAATCAGCAGCACGAGTGCCGCCACGACCAGACCCGAGAGATACTCGTAGCGACCGTGGCCGTAAGGATGCTCGGGGTCGGCCGGCTTGCTCGCCAGCTTAAAGCCCAGCACGCTCACGATATTCGAGCTGGCATCGGACAGGTTGTTCATGGCATCCGCCACAATCGAAACCGATCCCGACAGCACGCCAATTACGCCCTTCGCAGCACATAGTGCCACATTGGCGACAATACACACCATGCCCGCTAACGTGCCCACACGCGCACGATCGCCCTGCGCGCGTTTAACAATCCACTCGACCATCTACATCCGCCCCCACGGTACTACTTATATCTATTGCTCAAACGGATTGTAGTGTAGCCACTTTGTCCTCCAGATACAAAAAGGCCGCGCCCACACGGGCCACGGCCTTGGAATATGGCAAAGGAATCGTCCTTGTGTCGCACAGGTTTACGCGCTTACTTCGGCCACGCTCTTCGAGGTTTCGGGTGAATCGGCTCCGTCCCCCGTCGTCTGTCCCTTCGCCGGCACCACGCCAAAGCAGTAGCTCAGCGCCGCAGACACCGCAAATGCCACACCGCCGGCAGCGCAGCACCACAGCAGGTTCGAGATGCCGCCCGTGGCAAAGCCAATGACCATAAGGACATTCGTCATGCCGATGGTATAGGCCGTAACGTGGCCCACGGCCGCAACAAGGCCTCCGACGGCGCCGCCAATGGCCATGCACGTCAGGCACCTGCCATATTTAAAGCCGCAACCGTACAGCGCCGGCTCGCTTACGCCGCCAAGAACACCCGAGATTGAATAGCCCAGCATGAGCGCCTTCTCGTCCTTATCCGCAACGCGAAGCGACGCGCCAAAGGGCATGCCCCAAACGGCGAACGTTGCCATCGTCGCGGCGATCAGGATGCACGAATCCGTTCCCACACTCATAAACTGCGCATAGGCGAGCGATAGGACAACGTTGCTGACGCCGGCGATCTTTAGGAACTCCCAGCCCGCAGCAAGCCCCATGAGCGTGAGCAGCGACACGATGCCACCGGAATTGCCAAGCATAAACATAAGCTGGCCCAACAGCATGCCCAGATAGCTGCCCGCCGGTGCCGTAATACACAGCGAAACCGGAACCATGACAAGCATGGTCGCAAACGGAACAAACGAAAACGCCACGGCCTTAGGGATAACGCGCTTAAAGAAACACTCCACTCGCCATAGCACAGGCACCGAAAGGAGAACTGGAATAACAGTCGTCGTGTAATCGTTGACCGGCGCGGGAAGCAGACCATACACGGAAGTCATCGATGCCCCCGTCGTCGATGCGGCATCGACGAGCTTGAGCAGATCGGGCGCAATCAATACGCCGCCCAGCATCATACCCAGCTGCTCCGAGCAACCGAGCTGGCGGGCGGCCGCCCAACCAAGATAGATGGGCAAAAAGTAGTAGCCGGCGTTATAGAGCCAACTGTAGAACAGGCGATAGATTTCGGAATCGGCAGACCACAGGCCCAGCATGCCTTCGCCCATAATGACGGCGACGGTGCGGAACAACGCCGCGCAGACAATAAACGGCAGCGCCGACATCATGCTTTTGGACAGATAATCGACCACGGCCATGGCGTTTGATGAAACCGACGTTGTAAACGAGGTGTTAGAAACTTGTAGCATGGAACGCCTTTCCCAATATGACATGCGGGCTGTCCCTTTGTCACATCGTGCGGTACTGACCGATTGCGCGGTACTTTTCGTAGCGGAGGTTTGTGAGGGTCGCGTCGTCGAGCTGCCCAAGCGCATCGAAGGCATTAAATGCCGAGGACATGACGGCACCGGCGATCTCCTCATGCGACAGGCCCTTATCGTCAACAATGCCGTCAATGATGCCGAGCGCCAGCAGATCGGGGGCCGTGAGCTTAAGCGCCTCGGCGGCCTCATTCGCGCGCTCGGTATCCTTCCACAGGATCGACGCACAGGCCTCGGGGCTCACGACCGAATAGGCCGAGCTCGAGAGCATCAGGATGCGGTCGGCCACGGACAGCGCCAGCGCGCCACCAGAGCCGCCCTCGCCTGTCACCACCGAGACAATCGGCGTCTTAAGGCCGCTCATCTCCATGAGGTTCTGGGCAATCGCCTCACCCTGGCCGCGTTCCTCGGCACCGATGCCGCAAAACGCGCCCGAAGTATCGACCAGGCACAGAACCGGTCGACCAAACTTTTCGGCCTGGCGCATCAGGCGACGCGCTTTGCGGTAGCCCTCGGGATGTGCCATACCAAAGTTGCGACGCATGCGCTCTTTGGTCGTGGTGCCGCGCTCGATGGCGATGACCGTTACGGGGCGTCCGTCTTTCCAGCCAATGCCAGCCACCACAGCAGCGTCGTCGCCAAAGTAGCGGTCGCCGTGCAGCTCCACAAATCCATCCAGGCCCAGCGAGATCATCTCGCCTGCCGTGGCGCGATCTGCCGAGCGGGTCTGCTTGACAATCTCGAGCGCGGTTTTTGGTGCGGCCGAGCGCTTGAACAAGTGTCCCAGCTTTTTGCCACGGCGACCCGTATGCACGATCTCATGCGGTGCCCCCAGGCCGGGCGCGTGCCCTTCGTGCAGCGCCAGCAGCTCGCCTACCGTGAGCGCAATCTCGCCACGCGGAACAACGGCATCGCAAAAGCCGTGCTCCAGCAAAAACTCGGAGCGCTGGAATCCCTTGGGCAGTCGCTTGTGCATGTTCTGCTCGATCACGCGCGGGCCGGCAAATGCCGTCAGGGCATCGGGCTCGGCCAGGATAATATCGCCCTCCATGGCAAAGCTCGCGGTTACGCCTCCGGTCGTGGGGTCAGTGAGCACCGTGATATACAGGCCGCCCGCCTCGCTATGGCGCCTAACCGCCGCAGAGATTTTGGCCATCTGCATGAGCGAGGTCACGCCCTCCTGCATGCGGGCGCCACCCGATACGGTAAAGCCAACGACCGGCAGTCCCAGCTCGGTCGCACGCTCAAATGTGCGGCAGATCTTCTCGCCCACCACGGAACCCATCGAGCCCATCATAAAGTTGGCGTCCATAAAGAAGAGCGCCGTATCGCAACCGCAGATTTTGCCCTTGCCGCACACAACGGCATCGCGCTCGCCCGAACGTTCGCTCACGCTCTTGAGCTTGTCGGCATAGCCGGGAAACGAAAGGAAGTCCTCCGGCGCCAGACTGGCATCCCATTCCTCAAACGTGCCCTCGTCAATCGTCATGCGCATGCGGTCGCGCCCGCTCACGCGAAAGTGTTTGCCGCAACGAGGGCAGACCTCGAGGTTGTCGTGCAGGCGCGCCTCATCGATCACGCGGCGGCACTCCGGGCACTTGATAAACACGTGGCGCGCGGGAAACTCGGCGCACGACTCGGTCATCGGTCCCTCGAGGACGTTGACTGTCTTCGCTTTTCTATTCATCAGCATAGAGATGCCCCATCAGATCGGTGTGATACATGCCCGACAAGAACTCGTCGTTTGCCAGCACGTCGAGCTGAAGCTCACTGTTTTCGCTCACGCCCTCAATCACGAGCTCGCCCAGGGCCGAGCGCATCTTGCGAATGGCGCCGTCACGCGTGGGCGCACACACGATGAGCTTGCCGAGCATGGAGTCGTAGTACGGCGGAACTTTCGCACCGGCAAACATGGCGGAATCCCAGCGCACGCGCGGACCACCCGGCACACGCAACGCGGTGACCGCTCCGCATGACGGCAGAAAGTCCGGCGTTTCGGCATTGATGCGGCACTCCATAGCATGGTTGCGGACCGGCATGTCCTCCTGCTCAAAGGGCAGAGGCTGGCCGGCCGCCACGCGCAGCTGCCACTTGACCAAGTCGGTATCGGTCACAAACTCCGTAACCGGATGCTCCACCTGTAAGCGCGTGTTCATTTCCATAAAGTAAAAATTGCCGTCGTCCGAATACAGGAACTCGATGGTACCGGCTCCTTCGTAGCCGACGGCACGAGCCAGGTCACGCGCTGCCTTGTGCATGCGAGCACGAATGTCGTCGTGTCCGTCGAGGCACGGCGCGGGGCTCTCCTCTATTAGCTTTTGGTTGCGCCGCTGCACCGAGCACTCGCGCTCGCCGAGCGAAAACACATGGCCCTGCTTATCGGCCATAATCTGCACCTCAACGTGATGCGCCGGCGCGACGAACTTCTCCATGTAGCACTCGCCGTCGCCAAAAACGGCCTCGCCCTCGGCTCGTGCTTCAATAAAGGCCTTTGCCGCATCTTCCACGCGCTCGACCTTACGAATACCGCGACCGCCGCCGCCCGCACGCGCCTTAATAAGCACGGGGCAGCCAATGCGCTCAGCCTCGGCCGTTGCCTCCTCGGGACTTTTGAGCAAATCGCAGCCCGGCACGATGGGCACGCCCGCCGCGGCAGCCGTTCGACGTGCGGCGTCCTTGTCGCCCATGCTGTCGATCACCTTGGCCGAAGGACCAACAAACGCCAGGCCATACTTGTCGCAGTCGCGCACAAAGCTCGCCTTCTCGGAAAAGAAGCCATAGCCGGGATGAATTGCCTTAGCTCCCGACTTTACGGCACAGGTGAGCACGGCATCGTCGTTGAGGTAGCTCTCGGCAAGACGCGGGCCGCCGATGCAATACGCCTCGTCGGCAAGCTGCACGTGCAGCGCGTCCGCATCGGCCGTGGAATAAACGGCGACGGTCTTGATGCCCATATCGCGGCACGCGCGGATAACACGGACCGCGACTTCGCCGCGGTTGGCGATGAGCACTTTGTCGAACATGGAGCCTTCCTTAACTTTCATGCATGAGTGCAAAAGACATATCGGCGCGGCAGCAAACCTCACCGTTGACGCTCGCGGTACCCGTCGCAAAGCGGAACGGCCCGCGCGCACGCGTGATGGAGCACACCAGATCCACCGTGTCGCCCGGGCGCACCGGACGCTTAAAGCGCACCTTGTCCAGACTCGTGTAGAACGGCGTCGCGCCGCGCGCCTCCTCATCGCCCATCAGCAGCACGCAGCAGTTTTGGGCGAGCATCTCGCACTGGATCACGCCGGGGACCACCGGGTTTCCCGGAAAATGCCCCTGCAAATAGTATTCGTCGCCCGTAATCGTGATCTTGCCGTGGGCCTCGTCGCCCACCAGCTCGGCTTCGTCGAGCAAAAGCATCGGCTCGCGATGCGGCAACAGTTCCTTAAGCTCTTCTTTGTTCATGGATATCACCTATCCGATCCTCATGAGGCAGCTGCCAAACTCCACGAGGTCGCCGTCGGCCACGCAGATCTCGAGCACCTCGCCGTCTGCCTCTGCCGTTACCTCGTTGAGAACCTTCATGGCCTCGATGATGCAGAGGGTCTCGCCGGCCTTGACCTTAGAGCCCACGTGCACAAACGGCTCGTCGCCCGGCGCCGGGGCAGCATAGAAAACGCCGACCATGGGAGCGGTCACCTCGGTGCCCTTGGGCTCCGGTGCGGCGGCAGGTGTCTGCGCGGCGGGCTCCGGTGCGGCAGGCGCGACTGTGGGAGCTGCAACTGGAGCGGCCATAGCGCTCGGCATGGGCATGGGCACGGCAACCGGCTGTGCGGCGCTCGCGCGCTCGAGTTCGACCGCGGTGCCATCGGGCTCCTCAACGCGTACGCGCGTGAGGCCGCGGTCCTCCATAACATCGGCTATCTCGGCAAGTCTTTTGGAATCCATGCTCTAGCTCCTCGTATATCTACGCAGCGCGATGGCGGCGTTGTGTCCGCCAAAGCCCAGGTTGGTCGAAAGCGCCCAGGTAAGGTCGGCGCGAACCGCGCGATTGGGCGTGTAGTCAAGATCGCAGGCGGGATCGGGCGTGTGGTAGTTAATGGTCGGCGGCACCACGCCCTGCTCGAGCGCCATGGCGCAGGCCATGACCTCGATGGCGCCCGTGGCACCGATCATGTGGCCGGTCATCGACTTAGTCGACGAGACGTGCGCGGCGCGCGCCGCGTCCTCGCCGAGCGCACGCTTAATGCCCGTCGTCTCGGACGAATCGTTGAGCTTGGTCGATGTGCCGTGGGCATTGATGTAGAGACCCTCGGAAGGCTTGACGTCGCCCTCGGTCACCGCCAGCGATATCGCGCGGGCAATGCCGGCAGCCTCGGGATCAGGACTCGTGATGTGATAGGCATCATCGGTGTTGCCGTAGCCCACGACCTCGGCATAAATGTGCGCACCGCGCGCCTGCGCATGTTCCATGCTCTCGAGCACGAGCACGCAGGCGCCCTCGCCCATCACAAAGCCGTCGCGGTCTGCATCGAACGGACGGCAGGCCGTCGCGGGATCGGGGTTGGTGGTCAATGCGCGGCAGGACGTAAAGCCCGCAACGGCATCGGGGATAATTGCAGCCTCGGCGCCGCCCACGAGGATCGCGTCGGCATAGCCGTGCTTGATGGCGCGGAACGCCTCGCCCACCGCATGGGCCGAGGTTGCGCACGCGGTCACCACGGGCAGGGTCGGGCCCTTTGCCTTGTGGCGGATTGCGATATTGCCCGATGCCATGTTGGGGATCATCATCGCGATCATATAGGGCGATGCGCGGCGGGGCCCACGTTCGGCAATCGTATGGACGTTGTCGACGAGCGTCGTCATGCCGCCCACGCCCGAGCCCACGTAGACGCCCAGGCGCTCGCGATCGATGGCGCCTTCGACATCAAAGCCCGCATCGTGCATGGCTTCGTCCGAAGCCGCCATCGCAAACTGAACGCAGGGGTCGAGATGCTTGGCGTCACGCTTGCCAAAGTACTCGTTGCTGTCAAAGCCCTTGACCTCGGCTGCCACCTTGACGGCAAACGCATCGGTATCGAAGTGCGTGATCGGGCCGATGCCGCACGTGCCAGCACACATTGCCGCCCAGGTGGCAAGCGCGGTGTTGCCGAGCGGCGACACGGCACCGATACCGGTGATTGCAACTCTCTGTTCCATCATGGTCTCCTCATCCAAGCCGTTCTTCGGCCCTGGTTTCTACATCGCCATTCCGCCGTCGACGCGCACGACCTCACCCGTAATGTAGGCAGCCGCATCGCTCGCCAAAAAGCGCACCACGCCGGCCACCTCCTCGGGGCGCGCCATACGCTTAAGGGGAATCTGCTCCTCGGTTACCGTACGCACCTTCTCCGAGAGCTTTGCCGTCATATCCGTCTCGACAAACCCGGGGGCAACCGCGTTCACTCGTACGCCGCGGGGCGCAAGCTCGCGCGCCACCGCCTTGGTCAGGCCGATCACGCCCGCCTTGGAGGCAGCGTAGTTGGCTTGCCCAGCATTGCCCATCAGGCCCACGACCGAGCTCATGTTGACGACGCAGCCGCCGCGCTGGCGCATAAAGGTCTTGGTGAGCGCGCGCGTCGTGTTAAACGTTCCTTTAAGATTGACATCGAGCACGCGATCGAAGGCGTCATCGCCCATGCGCATGAGCAGGCCATCGCGGGTGATGCCAGCGTTGTTGACGAGCGCCCAAATGGAGCCAAAGTCGTTGAGGACCGCTTCCACGCACGCGTTGACGGCAGCGGGGTCGGCCACGTCGCATTGATATGAGCGCGCCGTGGCGCCAGCCGCCTCGCAGGCGTCGCACGTCTCGCGCGCCGCATCGACGCTGCCGGCATAGACGACGGCGATATCAAAGCCGTCCTCCGCCAGGCCCACGGCACAAGCGCGACCGATGCCGCGCGAGCCGCCCGTGACAAGCGCCACGCGACGTGAGTCGTTGCGCTCGAGCGCGCCGTTGTTCAAGTTGCCCATGTCATTCCTTTCGGGTTACAGCCCTGTGAACTATGCGAGCTCGTCGGCAATAGCTGCGACCTGCTCGACCGTTTCGCACGAATACACACGAACGTCGCTCAGCGTACGCTTGACCAGGCCCGACAGCGTTTTGCCGGGGCCGACCTCAATAAACGTGTCGATGCCTTGATCCTGCAGAGCATGCAGCGTGTCGACCCAGCGCACGGCATGACTCACCTGGTTGGCCAGCACCTCCGATGCCGTCTGGGGGTCCGCCGGATAGGGCGCCGCTGTCATATTTGCCAAAACAGGAATGAGCAACGGGGACGGCGCGTGACCGGCCTCAATATATGCGGCAAGGCCACAGGCCGCCTCGGCCATATAGGGGCTATGAAATGCACCCGACACCGCGACCTTCATGGCGCGGCCGCCAGCCTCTTTTACTAGGACGTCGAGGGTCTGCAGCGCATCGGGCGCTCCGGCCACAACCGTCTGCTGGGGACTGTTGTAGTTGACCGGCCAGCAGTCCTCGCCGGCCTGCGCAGCCAGGTTCTCGACTTGCGCAGCATCAAGTTTGATGACGGCGCGCATGCCGCCGGGGTAACGCTCGGCCGCCGTGGCCATCAATGCCGCGCGCTCACACACGAGCTCAAAACCCGCTCGCGTATCGAATGCCCCCGCAAAGGTGAGTGCAGCGACCTCGCCCAGCGAGAATCCCGCACAGGCGGCAGGCACCACGCCGCGCTCGCGCAGGGCGATGGCGACAGCCAAGTCGTGCACGAACACGCAAGGCTGCGTGTTCTCGGTCTGCGAGAGCTCCTCCTTGGAGGCGCTCCGGCACTGCTCGCTCGTCCCCGGGCGCACCTCATCGGCAATGGCGAACACCTCGGCAGCCGCCGGCGATGTCTCGATCAAGTCGACGCCCATCGCGGGGTGCTGGGCACCCTGGCCGGCAAACAAAAACGCTACGCCACCCATGCGCACGCACCCTTCAGGACGTGCTCGGCGCCATCGACCAGGTCGTCAACGATTTCGCGTGCGCTCTGGCGCTCGTTGACCATGCCGGCAATCTGTCCACACAAAAACGAACCCTCTTCGTAGTTGCCGTCCTTGGCGGCCTTACGCAGCGCACCGGTTCCCATAGCACCGAGCTCCTCGGCACTCGCGCCGGAACCCTCGCTCTTGGCATAGGCGTTGGTGAAGGGGCTCTTGAGGGCGCGCACTGGATGTCCCGTCGAGCGACCGGTCGCACGCGTCGACGTGTCGCCTGCCTTGAGCACCAGCTCTTTGTACTGTTCGGATACGGTGCACTCGTTTGCGACCAGAAAGCGTGTTCCCACTTGGACGCCGGCAGCGCCGAGCATAAAGGCGGCCGCCGCACCGCGACCATCGGCGATGCCGCCAGCCGCAACCACGGGAATATCGACCGCATCGACGACCTGCGGCACCAGTGCCATCGTCGAGGTCTCGCCAATATGGCCGCCCGATTCGGTACCCTCGGCAACAACCGCCGTGGCTCCACGACGTGCCACGAGGCGCGCCAGCGCCACCGAGGCAACGACCGGGATGACCTTGATGCCCGCCTCGTTCCACGCCTTCATGTACTTGGCGGGATTGCCGGCGCCCGTCACGACGACCGGCACTCGCTCGTCAATCACGACCTGCGCGACCTCGTCGGCAAACGGGCTCATGAGCATGACGTTGACGCCAAAGGGCTTATCCGTCTTGGCGCGCAGCTCATGAATCTGGTCGCGAAGCCAGTTGGCGTCGGCGTTCATGGCCGCGATGATGCCTAAGCCACCCGCCTCGGACACTGCGGACGCCAGCGAGGCATCGGCAATCCAGGCCATACCGCCCTGGAACACGGGCTTTTCGATGCCGAGCAGATCGCAGAGAGGAGTCTTGAGCATCTCTACTTCTCCAATGCCGCCTCGACCGTATCGGCGAACTCGCCGACCGTCTTGGGGTTCTCCTCGGTATCGAGCTGGATGCCAAACTCGTCCTCGACGGCAACGAGGATCTCGACGGTGCCCAGGCTGTCGAGACCAATCTCCTCGAGCGTGGACTCGGGCTTCATCTCGACATCGTCAAGACCGGCGGTCTCGCGGATAACGTCGCAAACGCGCTCGAAGGTCTTCTGATCTGCCATGGTAGTTCTCCTTTGTTTGTGCCCTAGGGGCGTTTTTATTTCCTATGTGCGACTACTTCCAACGAAGCAGATAGCCACCTATATCCAGACCGGCGCCAAATCCAACGAGGGCGATGGTGTCGTCCTCATTCAGTGCGTCGGTACGTGCCAGCCGGTCAAGCGCAAAGGGAATGCAGGCGCTCGAAATGTTGCCGGTCTCGCGTAGCGTTCGAACCACGCGCTCGTCTGGCACGCCGAGACGCTTGACCGCCTGACTCAGGATTCGTTCGTTAGCCTGATGGAATACAAAATGATCGATGTCTTCGACCAAAATGCCCGCATCGATCGCAAGCTTATGGACCGTGTCGCAGATGGCGTTGACGCCGAACTTGAACACGCGGCGGCCATTCATGGACAGCACGCTCGCGCTATCTGCGGAAGCCTTAAACGGCGAGGTACCGACCAGACCGGGAACGCGCAACGTCTCGACGTCGGGCGCCGTCGAAAGCTCAACGGCAAGGGGACTGTCTCCCCCAGCCTCAATCACTGCGGCGCCTGCTCCATCGCCAAAGAGCACGCAGGTGGCACGGTCGGTCCAGTCGAGCGCGCGCGTCATCTGCTCGGCAGCAACGACAAGCACGCGCTCGGCGCGACCGCGGGCGATATAGCCCTCGGCGACATCGAGCGCAAATACGAAGCCGGCACAAGCCGCCGAGACATCGAAGGCAGGGCACGTCGCGCCTAGTCGCTCAGCAACGGCACACGCCTCAGCGGGAACAAGGTGGTCACCCGTCGTCGTCGAACAGACGATCAGATCCAGCTGGCTCGCGTCGATTCCGGACACCTGGAGTGCCCGCTCACTCGCCGCTACGGCAAGGTCGTCAAGTGACTCGGTGGTGCAGACGTGGCGGCTCTTGATACCCGTGCGGGTAAAAATCCACTCATCCGAGGTATCGAGGAACTCAGACAGCTCGTCATTGGAAACACTGCGTTCAGGAAGCGCCGAGCCTGTTCCAAGAATCGTGAAACCCATCACTAGCCTCCTTTGAGTTGTTGACGTGTTTACATCGACCAAGAGAGGATAACGCATTTCAGTCTTTGTTGACGTGTTAACATTAAATTGTCCAAATGCGACAAAGGCTTCACATTGTGTCTATCTCTCGACACCATTGCGTCATTCACTTATTCAATAAGGAGGTAGCAGCCGCTATGGATGCCCAATTAACGATTGTCGACGTAACCGGATCGACCAACGATGACCTGCTCGAGGCAGGAAAACAGGGTGCGCCGCACGGCACAGGACTTGCCGCCCGCGCGCAAACGGCAGGACGCGGCCGGCGCGGCCACAAGTGGGATTCAACCGCCGGCAACCTATTGCTTTCGATTGTCCTGCGTCCATGCGTTAATCCCGCAAAGTACTCTGGTCTTGCCGCCGTCAGCGGCCTAGCGGTGCTCGAAGCACTCGAAAAGCAGGGTCTTGCAAACGAGATTGGCCTCAAATGGCCCAACGACCTGGTCGCGCGAGGACGCAAACTCGGCGGCATTCTGGTCGAGGCCGCACGCGATAACGAAGGCAAACCTTTCGCCGTCTGCGGCATTGGTGTCAACGTAAACTACACGCCCCAAGAGGTGCCCGATGGCGGCCTGGCGGCAATTGGCCTCTCGGACCTCAACGAGAGCGTTCCCGCCGTCGACATACTCCTCGATGAGGTCTATCACGCAGTTATAGACGCTGTAGATACCTGGGCAGAGCGCCTCAACGCCAAGGAAGAAGACGCCGGTCCGCTCGCGCCCGTCCACGACGAATATATCGCTCACCTCAATTGGATCGGGAAGCACGTTATCGCCCGCTCCCCCGCTGGAGACGAGCTGGCACGAGGCATATTTAGAACGGTCGACGATTGCGGCCGCGCATGCATTGAGACCGAGAGCGGCTTGTGCGTCTTCCACTTCGAAGAAGCATCCTTGCGCCCCCTGAGCGAATAGGGCGCCGCAGCCGCCGGCTCGGCAGACGAATTCGCTATCCCAAAATCTAAACTCAAAACAAAAGGGCCCCGCTACCGTAACGGCAGCGGGGCCCTTTAAGCTATGAGCGATATCGCTTAGAGCTTGATGTCGATGTCGACGCCAGCGGGGAGGTCGAGACGCATGAGCGAATCAACGGTGCCCGAGGTGGGGTCGAGGATGTCGATGAGGCGCTTGTGGGTGCGCATCTCGAACTGCTCACGGGAGTCCTTGTTCACGTGCGGCGAGCGGATAACCGTGTACAGGTTGCGCTCGGTGGGCAGGGGGACAGGACCGGAAACGCGAGCGCCGGTCTTCTGAGCGGTCTCGACGATGAGCTTCGCGGACTGATCGACGACCTCGTGATCATAGCCCTTGAGGCGAATGCGGATCTTCTGGGTAGCCAACTTAAACCTCCAAAGAGTGCGAGAGATGTTCTCGCAGGATTACGTAACAGGGAGCTCGAACTTAGGCGTTCTTGCTCATGACCTCGTCCACGATGGACTTGGGCGCAGGCTCATAAGAGTCGAACTGCATCGTGTAGGATGCACGGCCCTGGGTCTGGGAGCGAAGGTCGGTAGCGTAACCGAACATCTCGCCCAGCGGCACCTTGGCACGGATGAGCTTGCTGTTCTTGCGATCCTCCATGCCCTCGATCTTGCCGCGGCGACCGGAGAGGTTGCCCATAACGTCGCCCATGTACTGCTCGGGGGTCTCGACCTCGACAGCCATGATCGGCTCGAGCAGCTGCGGGTCGGACTTCTTGAGGGCGTCCTTGATAGCCATGGAACCGGCGATCTTGAAGGCGGCCTCGGAGGAGTCGACCTCGTGGTAAGAACCGTCGAACAGGGTGACCTTAACGTCGAGGACCGGGAAGCCGGCGATAACACCGGTGTTCAGGGCCTCCTGGATGCCCTTGTCGATGGACGGGATGTACTCCTTGGGCACGACGCCGCCGACGATAGCGTTGACGAACTCGTAGCCGAAGCCCTCCTCCATCTTCTCGAGCTTGATGACGGCGTGGCCGTACTGACCGCGACCACCGGACTGACGGACGAACTTGCCCTCAGCCTTCTCGACGTCGTGACCAGCGGTCTCGCGGTAGGCAACCTGGGGCTTACCAACGTTAGCGTCAACCTTGAATTCACGGAGCAGACGGTCGACGATGATCTCGAGGTGCAGCTCGCCCATGCCGGCGATGATGGTCTGGCCGGTCTCGTGGTTGGTGGACACCTGGAAGGTCGGGTCCTCCTCGGCGAGCTTGGTCAGAGCCAGGGACATCTTGTCCTGCTCGGCCTTGGTCTTGGGCTCGATGGCAACGTCGATAACGGGCTTAGCGAACTCGATCTTCTCGAGGACGATCTCCTTGCCCTCGGCGCACAGGGTGTCACCGGTGGTGGAGTTCTTGAAGCCGACGCAAGCGACGATGTCGCCGGCGGCAGCGTCGTCACGGTCGATACGCTCGGCGGCGTTCATCTCGAGGATGCGGCCGAGACGCTCGCGCTGACCGTTGGAAGCGTTGACCACGTAGGAGCCGGACTCAGCGCGGCCGGAGTAAACGCGGACATAGGTGAGCTTACCGACGAACGGGTCGGTCATGATCTTAAAGACCAGGCCGGAGAAGGGCTCGTCGAAGGAAGGATGACGCTGAATCTCCTCGCCGGTGTCCGGATCGGTACCGGTGACGGCCTCGACGTCGAGCGGGCTGGGCAGGTAGTCGACGACAGCGTCGAGCAGCTCCTGAACGCCCTTGTTCTTGTAGGCGGAGCCCACGAAGACGAGGTTGAGCTCGTTGGCCAGAACACCCTTGCGCAGAGCAGCCTTGAGCTCCTCGACGGTGAAGTCCTCCTCCATGAGGATCTTCTCCATGAGCTCGTCGTCAAAGCTGGCAGCAGCGTCAAGGAGCTCCTCGCGCTTGGTGGCAGCGATGTCGGCAAACTCAGCCGGGATCTCGTCCATCGGCTCGGGGTAGGTCATACCCTTCTCGTCGGCCTTGAAGTCCCATGCAGTCATGGTAACCAGGTCGATGACGCCCCAGAAGTTGTCCTCGGCGCCCATCGGGACCTGAGCGGCCACGGCGTTGGCGTCGAGACGATCCTTCATGGTCTCGATAGCGTTGAAGAAGTCGGCGCCCACGCGGTCATACTTGTTGATGAAGGCGATGCGGGGGACGTTGAAGGTAGAAGCCTGACGCCAAACGGTCTCAGACTGGGGCTGAACGCCGGCAACGGCGTCGAAGACGGCGACAGCGCCATCGAGGACGCGCAGGCAGCGCTCGACCTCAGCGGTGAAGTCAACGTGGCCCGGGGTGTCGATGATCTGGATGCGGTAGTCCTTACCGTCCTTGTTCCAGAAGCACGTGGTAGCAGCGGAGGTAATGGTTACGCCGCGCTCCTGCTCCTGAACCATCCAGTCCATGGTGGCAGCGCCCTCATGGACCTCACCGATCTTGTGGGTCTTACCGGTGTAGTAAAGAATACGCTCGGTCGTGGTGGTCTTACCGGCATCGATGTGGGCCATGATGCCGATGTTACGGGTATCGGAAAGCTTGTACTTAGGCTTAGCCATGTTAGTTCCTTACCTTAACTTACCAACGATAGTGAGAGAACGCGCGGTTGGCCTCGGCCATCTTGAAGACGTCCTCACGCTTCTTGACGGAAGCGCCCAGGCCGTTGGAAGCGTCGAGGATCTCGTTGGCGAGACGCTCGGCCATGGTCTTCTCCTTGCGAGCACGGGAGAAGTTGACGATCCAGCGGATACCCAGAGCGGTGGAACGACGGGAGTTGACCTCCATCGGGACCTGATAGGTAGCGCCACCGACACGCTTGGGCTTAACCTCGAGCGTGGGCTTGACGTTGTCCATAGCCTTCTTGAAGGTAGCGAGAGCGTCGCCACCCTCGGACTTCTCGGCAACGATCTCGAAAGCGGTGTAAACGATGCGCTCAGCGGTGGCCTTCTTGCCGTCAAGAAGGACCTTGTTGATGAGCTGAGTCACCAGGCGGTTGTTGTAAACGGCGTCAGGCTGAACCTCACGACGATTAGCTGCTGCACGACGCGGCATGTGAAATCTCCTTAAGTGTCTACCGTGCGGCGCTTAGGCGGCACACGGCGAAAGTATCAAAACGTTATCTGGCTTATTTGGCCTTGGGGCGCTTAGCACCGTACTTGGAACGGGCCTGCATACGGTTCTGGACCGGAGCAGCGTCGTAGGCGCCACGGATGACGTGATAACGGACACCAGGGAGGTCACGGACACGACCGCCGCGGACGAGCACGATGGAGTGCTCCTGCAGGTTGTGGCCCTCACCCGGGATGTAAGCAGTAACTTCGATGCCGTTGACGAGGCGAACACGGGCAACCTTACGAAGAGCCGAGTTCGGCTTCTTGGGGCTCGTGGTGAAGACGCGGGTGCACACGCCGCGCTTCTGGGAGTTGTGCTGCAGAGCAGCGTTCTTGGACTTCTTGGGCACGGAACGACGGCCCTGGCGAACCAGCTGGTTAATAGTAGGCAAAGCGTACTCCTTCTCGAATGATTCCAGCTTTCTGTAAAGTGCAACGGCTTGAATCGAGGGGTCAGCATCCCCCTACGAAACACGCAGTTCGATAGGATACGTGCCGATAGCTGTGTCGTCAACAGACCACGCCGCCGGGCGTATCCCAAAATTGGCATATTTCCGCAAACCCTACACAAAAGGAATCCCCTCCTGTGCGCTTGGGCTGATTCCCGGCCCGGGCGGCCCAGGTTTTAAGTTTGCTGCTCTACAGTCCTGCGCAAGACGGAAAGCACATTAAGTGCTTTCCTTTGCGTGCGGAACTCGCGACAAACTTAAAACCTGGGCCGCCCGGGCCGGGAATCCGACGTGCTCGTCGGGGCAACATTCCCTTCCAAAAAGGGACAGGTTTATTTTGGTCGGTTTTATCTGGGTAAACGTCGCACTCCAGCGATGATCTGCTCTCATCTGTCGCATGGAAATCGGCGGCGCTTTCGGAAGTAAATCGCTCGCTTTAACCGCCCATTTACCGCAAAAGAGGCCGCTTTCCCTAGTAGGAAGCGACCTCAGACCTTACGAATAGACGATGGTAAAGGGTACTTCTGTTTCGGTCTCTCCTGTTGACGTGTACCTCGTGCCCTCAAGCGTTACTGAGACCACTTGGTCGACATCGATCAACTTCGTTGGCAGCCAGATGTTCTCTCCGCTATTGCGCGCATAAGAAAAATATAAGTTGAACACCCCTGCGTCGTCATCTTCGATAATCTGCTCCGATCCATCCTTGTAGCTGACGGTCAGCTTATTATCAACTGCGTCAATGCCCAGATCATCGATGTGTGTCTGGATAGAAAACGGGCTGATCTCGAGAGGCGAGTCATCGGAGCGGAGTTCCTTTGTATCGACGTACGCTCCAACGCTAAATTCGGGCGTCGATGCCTCGAACGGCTTCGCATCCTCGCCTTCGCCCTCGGTCCACGAGATATTCCAGGTGACCGCATGTTGAAAACCTCGCTCGCGATCCATAGAAGCAAAGTACATCGTGCCATTAATGACAGTATCGCTTGATGTGTCCTTATCAATGGTGCAGCGTGTGTCAGCCCATTCCTCGCCGAAGTTCATGCTGGGCGTGCCGATGCCTTGTTCTTCTTCACCATAGAGAACAAGTTCGCCTGTCTCTGCTGCCGGCTTGTAGTAGTTAACGCCATTTGGATTGGATAGCGTAAACGTCACAGCACCGCAGCCGTTTTGGTCGATTGCCATCTCATGGATATCAAGCGTATAGCCGTTACCCTCGACGGACAGATTAACCTTCTGGACTGTGCCCTCCAGGCTTTGGGGCGCAATGCCGTCACCAAACTCTCTGGTGTAGGTGTATTTAGTCCCCGATGAGCCACCGTTGGTCCAGGTAATGGAATCCCCATTGCCGTGGTTTCCCCAGGCTGAGGCAAAATAGCTGGAATTGATAACTGCGTAGGCGACCCCTCCGGTCGCCAGCACTCCGGCAAGGCATCCAATCACGGCAACATACAGAGGCTTCGCGTGACCCTTTCGGCGAAGCGGCTCACCAGCAGCGGCATAAAGAACACGGTCAGCAAGATCGCTATCGGCTTGGACGGACTCGAAGGCCTGCTTGATTTGGTTGGATTTCACGGTCGCCCTCCTCTAGGATGAACTTGAGTTTCGATCTGCCGCGAGCTAAACGCGTTCGAACGGTCGCGGCTGGTACGTGCAGCAACTCGGCAATCTCTGAAGTCGAAAAGCCCAGATAGTAATAGAGCACGATGGGGATACGGAATCGTTCCGGAAGCCGCATGACATCTGACAGGACGGCCTTGGTCTCATCCTGCGCTGTCGAAAGCGACTCGGCCAGGTTCTCAATATCCTCCACACGCCTCCATGGCTTTCGAAAGAGGGATTTACATTCATTGATCGTGACCCGGATAAGCCAGCGGCGAAGATGTTCCCAACTTTCAAAGTGTCCATCGCTTTTAAGCAACTTAAGAAAGACATCCTGGGCAATATCGTCGGCATCGGCACGATCGCGCAGGTACGTCAATGCGATTCGAAACACGACATCACGGTGATCCTCGACCGCCTGTCTAAATGCTTGTTCTTCCATAATCACCTCCCGGTGACGGTACTGATTCTTGATGAGGTCCTCACCATAGATACGCTCTGGCCGGACGAAATGTTTCAAATTCAAGCAGGAATAACCTACCAAAATAAACCTATCCCCTTTTGGCAGGTTTTCTTCAATCAGAACCACCCTTAAAAAGGGTGGTTTGCTCTTAGGGTATAACCCACGGGCCCCGGGCTCGCGTCTAAAGGC
>CABSNR010000013.1:0-56023 GCA_902479145.1 uncultured Collinsella sp. | reverse complement strand
TACACCCTAGAGTTCGTCGGCAGCGTCAGATGTGTATAAGAGACAGCTTATGGGCCTCGCCGGCCTCGAAGGTGCAGATGCTCACCTCGTAGCCTGACGCCTCCAGACTCTGCTTAACGGGCATCTGGTAGAGCGGGCCCACGTTGGTGTCCGTCACGATGACGGCCTTGGTGCCGCCGGCAGTGGCGCGCACGAGCGGTCCCGCCTGCTCCAGCAAAAACGTGCCAACATGCACCTGGTAGGGGCGTGCAGTGTCGATATCGATGGTAATCGCCATAAGCTTCGGTCCTTTCGACCTGGCGTGATAGGTGGTCTAGTGGGAGGCCTCGTCGTCGAGTGCGCGCTTAATGCGGTCGCCCTCGGCAAGGAGATTCTCCAGATAGCGCTGGTCGCGGTCCTTGAGCGCACGGCTGTAGGCGCCAAGCGACTCGATCAGATGGTCGATCTCGAAGGCGAGCGCGTCGGCGTCGTCGATCATGAGCTCAGACCACATCTGTGGATTGAGGTGCGCCACTCGGGTGAGGTCGCGGTAGCTGCCGGCCGAAAAGCCGTGGTGGACCTGGGCAGTGGGGCTTTTGACGTAGGCGTTGGATACCACGTGCGCAAGCTGGCTCGTGAAGGCGATGACGCGGTCGTGCTCGGCAGCGCTGGTCACGCTGAACTTGCCAAAGCCCAAGGGGCGCACCATCTCGCGCACCTGGCCCAAAAGCTCCAGCTTGAGCGCATCGTCCACCGCGGGCGGCACGAGCACGAGTGGCGCGCCCTGGAACAGGTCGGCGCGGGAGTGCGCATAGCCCGAGTACTGCGTGCCCGCCATGGGGTGCGCGCCCACAAAGTAAAAGCCGTGCTCGCGGGCAAGCTCAAAGGCGCGCTCGCACACGATGCCCTTGACGCCCACCGTATCGATCACCACGGGCCCCATGATGGCCTCGGTGTCGGTGGCGTCGGCGAGCGCCTGGGCATGCGCCTCGAGCCACTCGATGCAGGCCTCGGGGTAGCAAGCCAGGACGATGATGTCGCATTCGCCGAGTGTCTTATCGTTGAGCTCTCCGGCGACAGTGCCCATGCTGGCGGCCGTCATGACATCGTCATCGGGGTCCCAGGCCAGCACGCGGACGCCTGCCTGTGCATAGCCGCGGGCAAAGCTGCCGCCGATGAGGCCAAGGCCGACGATGCCGGCGCACTTGGGGCCGCCCTGGTTAACGCGCGCGTTTCTCACCGTACCCATGGCTACTCCATGGTCTCTTGGCAGACAACCTCGCGGATGGCTCGGATGCGGCGCATGGTGTCGTCGAACTGATCGGGGGTGAGGGCCTGGGCGCCGTCGGACCAGGCGCGGCTCGGCTCGTCGTGGACCTCGATCTCCAGGCCGTTGGCACCGCAGGCGGTCGCAGCGAGCGCCATGGGCTCAACGTAGCGGGTGTAGCCGGTGGCGTGGCTGGGGTCGGCGACGACGGGCAGGTGCGACAGGTGGTGCAGCACCGGCACGGCGTTGAGGTCGAAGGTGTTGCGGGTGCGGGTCTCGAAGGTGCGGATACCGCGCTCGCACAGGATAACGTTGTCGTTGCCCTCGCTCATGATGTACTCGGCTGCCATAAGCAGCTCGTCGATCGTGCCGGACATGCCGCGCTTGAGCAGAATCGGTGTCTGGGTCTTGCCGACCTCCTTGAGCAGAGGGAAGTTCTGAGCGTTGCGGGCGCCGATCTGCATGACGTCGATCTTCTTGTCCAGGAAGACCTGCACGTCGCGCGGGTCCATGATCTCGGTGACGATCGGCATGTCGAGCTCGGCAGACGCCTCGCACAGCAGGTCGAGGCCGGCGGGGCCCATGCCCTGGTAGGCGTAGGGGGAGGTGCGGGGCTTGTAGGCACCGCCGCGCAGCATCGAGGCGCCGGCGGCCTTTACGCGGCGTGCGATGCGGATGAGGTTCTCGCCCTCGACGGAGCAGGGACCTGCGATGACCTGGAACTGGTCGCCGCCGATCTTGACGCCGTGGCCGCAGTCGATGACGGAGTCCTCGGGGTGGAACTTGCGGTTGGCACGCTTAAAAGGCTCGGAGACGCGCTGTACGCGCTCGACGACGTCCATGGACTCGAGCAGGAACGGGTCGATTTTGGTCGTATCGCCCACCAGGCCGATGATCGTCTCGTTCTCACCGCGCGAGACATCGGTCTTCAGGCCCTTTTTCTCAATCCAGCTGACGATATGGCCGACGGCCTCGTCGCTGGCGCTCTGCTTTAAAATTGCAATCATGGTGTGCCTCTCACCTCGATGGATAACTTTTGCAAAAACGGCTCGCATCGCGAGCCGTGTATATATGGTGCATGAGAGTTTATACTATCTGACTCGCTTTTGCCTTCTAAAGTGGGCCGTTGCGCCGCGTCTTCCACGTAATTGCAAAGCTTTTTCTTTTATTTTGATAGCCCGAGGTGCACTTGGGTATAATGCCAAATGTTGGCCCTATTAGCTCAGGGGATTAGAGCGTCTGCCTCCGGAGCAGAAGGCCGTTGGTTCGAATCCAACATGGGGCACCATCGAACGTAAGACCGTCCGAACCTCGCATGGTCCGGGCGGTTTTTCTTATACCGACGCGACGTGATGGGACGTGGTATGGCAGCAACGGATATCGAGCGCGGACTCTCGACCGCCGAGGTCGAGGAGCGCATCGCCGCCGGTAAAATAAACCGCAACATGGAGCTCAAGACCAAGTCGGTCAAAGAGCTCATCATCGAGAACCTCTGCACGCTGTTCAATTTGATCAACGCGATCTTGGCGTTCCTGGTCATTTTGACCGGTTCGTTTAAGAATCTGACGTTCCTGTTCGTGGTGTTCCTCAATACCGCCATTGGCGTCATTCAGTCCATGCGTTCCAAGAAGATGGTCGATAAGCTCACGCTGCTGACCTCCAAGAAGGCCATCGCGGTGCGCGACGGCGCCGAGGTGGAGCTCGACTTGGACCAGATCGTGCTCGACGACATCATCCGCCTGGGGCGCGGCGACCAGATTCCCGCTGACGCCGTGGTGGTTTCGGGCGAGGCGCTCGTGAACGAGAGCCTGCTGACGGGCGAGAGCGACCTTATTAAGAAGCAGCCCGGTTCCGAGCTCATGAGCGGCAGTTTTATCGACTCGGGCCTGCTGCGCGCTCGCGTGATCCATGTCGGCGCCGGCAACTACGTGGCTAAGATCAATAACGAGGCCAAATACGTCAAAAAGGTCAATTCCGAGATCATGAACGCGCTTAACGCCATCGTGCGCTTTGCGAGCATCATCATGATCCCGCTCGGTTTGGCGTTGTTTGCCTCGAGTGTGAGCGAGCTGTGGGATGCCGCGGGAACCCCGGGCGATAGCGCGCTTTCGTGGTGCTTCTCCGAGCTGTTGGCTGGTCATGTGCCTTCGTCGGCGCTGCTGTCCACGGTGGGTGCCCTGCTGGGCATGATCCCGCAAGGCCTGGTGCTGCTGACCTCGTCGGTGCTCGCCATCGCCACGGTGCGCCTGGCCCGCCGCAAGGTGCTGGCACAGCAGCTCTACTGCATCGAGACACTCGCTCGCGTCGACGTGCTGTGCCTGGACAAGACGGGCACCATCACGTCGGGCCGTATGGAGGTCGAGGGCACGTATCCGCTGCCTGTTGAGGGTGTTGGCTTTGGCGTGGACTCGGACGAGGCGGCTGTTCCCGTCGATACCACAGTGCTCGATTTTGCGCTGGCTAACGTGGCACGTGCGACTTCGGCCGATGCCAACGAGACCTGCCAGGCGCTGCTCAACTATTACGCCGATCGCCCGGTCGAGGTGTCCGAGCCGCTGTCGGTCATTCCATTCTCGTCGTCTAAAAAATGGAGTGGCGCTTCGTTTGCGCAGGGCTCCTATGTGATGGGCGCCGCGCAATTTGTGCTCTCTGATCGTGCGTTTGCCCAGGTCGAGAACCGTGTCGCCGAGCTTGCCGATACCTGCCGCGTGCTCGTGGTGGCGCGCGTGGACGGCTTTACGTCCGATGGGGATATGGTGGGCGAGGCCGAGCCCGTGGGATTTGTGACCATCCGCGACGAGATTCGTACCTCGGCGGCCGAGACCATCGGCTACTTTAACGAGCAGGGCGTGACCCTCAACGTGATCAGCGGCGACGACCCGCGTACGGTGTCGTCGATCGCGCGCGTGGTGGGCGTGCCGGGGGCGGACGCTTATGTGGACGCCACGACGCTCGATACGCCGGCCAAGCTCGATGCCGCAGTGGACCGCTACCATGTCTTTGGTCGTGTGACCCCGCAGCAGAAGCGCGAGCTCGTGCAGGCGCTCAAGCGCCGCGAGCACACCGTGGCCATGACGGGCGACGGCGTCAACGACGTGCTGGCGCTCAAGGAGGCCGACTGCTCCGTCGCCATGGCGGCCGGCTCCGATGCCGCGCGCAACGTGGCCGAGATCGTACTCGTCGACAACGATTTTGCCTCGATGCCCGCCGTGGTGGCCGAGGGCCGTCGCTCCATCAACAACCTGCAGCGTTCGGCCTCACTGTTCCTGACCAAGACGCTGTTCTCGATGGGCCTGGCGGCGCTGTGTATCGCGCTGCCGCCGTACCCCTTCGAGCCCATCCAGATGACGCTCATTAACTTCTTCTGCATCGGCGCGCCGGGCTTTGTGTTGGGCCTGGAGCCCAACAATGCTCGTGTGAAGGGTGCGTTTTTGAGCAACGTACTCAAGCGTGCACTGCCGGCGTCGATTGCGGTCATTTTGACTGCGGCGCTCGATATCTTTGTGGCGCGCGTGTTTGGCTTTAGCCAGCTCACGCTGTCTACGATGTGCCTGCTTACGTCGTGCGCGGCAAGCGTCAGCCTAATCTGGCGCATCTCGCAGCCTCTCACGCCCTTACGTGTGGTGCTCTTTGTGTTTGTAGTCGCCGGCATCCTGGTGGGCGTTATCGGATTCCCGGAGCTGCTGTCCATTGCCAACCTGTCGATGGGCCAGATGGTTATCTTGGCTGTTATCGTGGTCTTTACCTGCTCGGTGTTCTTTAAGCTCGCCACGATGATGGATTCGCTCAAGCCGCGTCGTCGTCATGCCGCAACTGGTTTTGGCCGCGGTGTGCGTGTCCGTCTGGGTCGCGGTGGCGGCAAGGTGAGCTCGACGGGCTCGACGGCCGAACGTTTTGCCAAGCGCGTCGCCGCCGACATGGCGCAGCGCCGCGAAGATCGCACCGCTCGCGAGGCCGAGGCCCGCGCACTCGAGGGCGTGGCCCAGGCCCAGCCCAAGAAAAAGAAGAGTACCGGAGCTAAGCGCTCTCGTGTGACCAAGTCCGCCCAAGGCATCAAAGTCTCGATGCCAAGCAAAAAGAAGAAGTAGCTACGCGCCCTGGCGATGTTGAATTGGTGCCTTGTTCCTGTGGGGCCGTGGCGATGTTATGCTCTAACCTCGATTGTTTGAATTGCTTCGAAAAGAGGATGCCGTGATCTGCCCGCATTGCCTTAAGACTATCGAGGACGGCGCCTCGTTCTGCCCCTACTGCAACGCCTATGTGGGTCCGGGCGATGGTCCCGAGCACACCGAGTTCGTGTTCTGTGAGGGCTGCGGTGCCCGTCTTTCTCCGCATGATCGCACGTGCCCAAAATGCGGACGCCCTGCTCCGGGTATCCTCTCCGAGGACGCGGCCGCATCCGACCTGGCAGCGGGCCGCACGGCGGGCTTTCCGCGCCTAACGCAAGAGCAGATCGATACCGAGGTGCCTCATGCGCCCGCCTCGGCTGCCGCGGTTCTTTCGGACGCCGCCGATCCTAACGAGACCTGCGTGCTGCCGGCTTTCGATAAGGATTTCGGTATCCCCGAGGTCGATATTCCCACGCCCGTTTCCCTGCATGACGATACTCAAAAACCCAAGCGCAAAGTGCATCCCGACGAGGACGCCTATCACAAGCACAAGCGTCATATCCCCAAGCCGCTCATCGTCATCGCGGTCCTTGCTGTCGTTTGCGGCGGTGCCTATTGGTTCGTGACGACCGATCCCATGGGTGTCATGCCTGGCTTTTACGACCAGTTTGGCCAGGCCGCGCAGACGACCTTCCCCACGCGCCAAAAGGGCGAGGCGACTGAGGACGATACCAAGCAGGACGATTCTGCCGAGGTGGTCCAGGAAGAAACCGTGCTCACCGATGATCAGCTCTATACCAGACTCGACGGTCTGTATCAGACCATCGTGTCCTACGGTGACGAGGACCAGATCGGCGAGGTCATCGATTCTTTTAACAACGGCTATCTTCGAACGCCACTGTCCACCCGTCAGGAGCTGTCGCAGAGTGCCTACGCCCTGCGCGACCAAATCAAAAAGACGCAAGATGAGCTCAACAACCTTAAGTATCAGGACGATACGGTCTATGCGGACGACATCGCCCACTTAAAGCAGCTTGCCGAGTGGATGTATGAGCGCGTCGATGTGATCTGCCAGAGCTGGGATATCTCGCTGGCCATTCCCGATGGCGAGTCGATGAGTTCCCACCAAAGCGAGATCCTGGCGCCCATCGCGCAGAGCGGCAACAGCGCGCTGAATCAGTACGACGCCAACGTGGGCTCCTGGAAGCCGCAGCAGCGTTCCTAAAATTAGTTCGCCATAGTCGGCATAATCTACGTGCGCAATTGATGTAAGCGCATGCTTATTGCTACAATTCGTACAAATATGCTTTAAACGCACGAGGAAGGAACCACATGTTTGGTTTTAAGAAAGAGCTCTACACGCCCGAGTATCAGCTTGCCGGCGACGAGTGCGCCGTTATCGAGACGTCGAAGGGTACCATCAAGGTCAAGTTTGACGGCGAGGGCGCTCCCATTCATGTCGCGAACTTCTGCGAGCTTTCCACGATGGGTTTCTATGATGGCCTTAAGTTCCATCGCTATGTTCCCGGCTTCGTCATTCAGGGCGGCGACCCCAATACCCGCGATATGTCCGGCGCCGACGTCGCTGCCGGTCTTGAGGGCCCCGATGGCATGCCCGGTACCGGTGGCCCCGGCTACTGCATCAAGGGCGAGTTTGCCACCAATCCGCGCAACAGCCATGTCGATGGTGCCCTTGCCATGGCACGCTCCATGGACCCCGATTCCGCGGGTTCGCAGTTTTACTTCTGCCTGGGTGCCCAGCATAACCTCGATTCCGGTTACACCGTCTTTGGTACCACGGTCGAGGGTCTCGATGTGATTTCGCAGCTGCGTGCCGGCGACGAGATCGTCCATGTCGAGATCGTTCACGAGTAAAGGGGACTTCCTTGAATAGCCAGCTGATCCAACAGGGCCGCGCCGCTTACCGCGCGGGTGATTTTTCCGCTGCAGCCCAGATGCTTGGGGCGGCAAAAACTCCCGATGAGATTATGGGCGAGGCCGATCATCTTCGTGGCAACGCCTTGATGCACCTGGGCATGTATGTCGAGGCCGCCGAGGCCTATGCCGCCGCCCTCAACGACGGCACTTATGGCAAGCGCGGCGCGCTGCTCACCAACCGCGGCAAGGCGCTCGCCGCCGTGGGCGACTACACGACGGCCGCCCAGGCGTTTTCTGCCGCTACGCAGGATGCTTCCTATGCCACGCCGTTCAAGGCCTATCTGGGCCTGGGTAACGCGCTGTTCCAGTCGGGCGACTATGCCAACGCGGGTACTGCCTTCCGTCAGGCTGCCATCGACGGCGCCAATCCGGCTCCTGCCGCCGCGCTCGGCGAGCTCGGTCGTTGCTTCATTAAGCTCGGCCGTCCGGCGGATGCCGTGGAGACCTACCGCACGGCTATCGACTTTGCCGGCCCCCGCGACGACACGCGTGCGCTCAACGCCGGCATGGGTCAGGCACTTTCTGCCGCCGGCCGCCCCTCCGACGCACTCGACGCCTTTAACGCCGCTACTGCCGATGGCATCTACCAGCTCACCTCCGAGCAGGCCGATGAGCTTGCCCGCGTGCATGATTCGCTTGCCGCACTGTCTGCCCAGACGGCTATGGCCACGGCTCCGGCGCCCGCGATGGACGCTCCTGCCGTCGATCCGCTCGATCCTACGGGCGCGACCGGTCAGTTTATGCCCGATCCCTTGGACACCGGCTTCTTTACGCTGTCCGAG
This sequence comes from uncultured Collinsella sp., assembly GCA_902479145.1. Classification (GTDB taxonomy): domain Bacteria; phylum Actinomycetota; class Coriobacteriia; order Coriobacteriales; family Coriobacteriaceae; genus Collinsella. The sequence continues at coordinate 47,948 of CABSNR010000013.1, read as the reverse complement.
TCCGAGATGGTCCAGCAGGACCGTCAGGATCGTAAGCAGGCCAAGGTCCGTCGTCGCCATCGCCACACGGGTCTCAAGGTCTTCATCGTGCTGCTTCTGCTCATTTTGATTGCTGCGGGCGGTCTGGGCTTTGCCTACACGCGCGGCTTTGGCTTCCCCTCGCAGGAGTCGGTTATCACCGATCTGTTCCAGGCTGCCGGCGACGGTGACACCGCAAAGGCCGAGTCTTGCCTGGCCTCGAGCTTGTCCGAGGACGCCAAGTCGATGATCATCTCCTCGATTCCGCAGGGCGCCACCGTGTCCGTCGAGGGCATGGATCAGTCCATGACCGAGACGACCGCTAAGGTGAAGGCATCGCTGTCCAAGGGCGGCGAGCAGGAGTACACCGTCAAATTCGTGCGCTCCGACAATCATATCGGCTGGGCCGTTTCCTCGCTCGATATGGATTTCTCGGCTGCTGACAACCAGTAGTGACCTTATGGGATTTAGCTTTGCCCGGCGCTTCACCGCAAGTGAGGTGCCGGGCTTGCGCTAGTATCATGAGCTAGTAGTTTTCCAGCAATCATCCAACACATCAGGAGTTGCGTTGTTTTCTTTGATGGATATGTTCTTCGGTAGCTATGCGGGCGATCTTGCCATCGACCTCGGCACCGCAAATACGCTTGTCTCCGTGCGCGGCAAGGGCATCGTCATTCGCGAGCCCTCTGTCGTCGCCATCGACAAGAACGACGAGCGCATCCTGGCGGTCGGTATCGAGGCAAAGCGCATGCTCGGCCGTACGCCCGGCAACATCGTGGCCGTTCGTCCCCTGAAGGACGGCGTCATCGCTGACTTCGATGTTACCGAGGCTATGCTTCGCTACTTTATCGACAAGGCGTCCGAGAAGCGCTATCCGTGGACCCCGCGTCCGCGCGTTGTCGTCTGCGTTCCCTCCGGCGTCACGTCGGTCGAGAAGCGTGCTGTCTTTGAGGCCACGATCCAGGCTGGCGCTCGCCAGGCCTACCTGATCGAGGAGCCCATGGCCGCCGCTATCGGCGCCGATCTGCCCGTCGAGGAACCCACCGGCTCCATGGTCATCGACATCGGCGGCGGTACCACCGAGGTTGCCGTTATTGCTATGGGCGGCATCGTCGTCTCGCAGTCCATCCGTATTGCCGGCGACGAGTTCGATCAGGCTATCCTCACGCACGTTCGAGATGCCTACAACCTGGCCATCGGCGAGCGTACGGCAGAGGACATCAAGATCAAGGTCGGTTCCGCCGTGCCGCTCAAGGACGAGCTCGACGTCGAGGTCAACGGCCGCGACGTGATCACCGGTCTGCCCAAGACCGTACGCATCGAGAGCGAGGAGATTCGTCGCGCACTCAACAAGCCGCTCGACGAGATGGCCAAGGCCGTCAAGGACGCCCTCGATGCCACGCCTCCCGATCTCGCCTCGGACCTTATGTACTACGGCATTTTGCTGACCGGTGGCGGCGCGCTGCTGCGTGGTCTCGACGTGCGCCTGCGCGATGAGACCGGCGTTTCGGTCAACGTCAGCCCCACGGCGCTCGATAACGTCGTTAACGGCTGTGCCCGCGTGCTCGAGGCCAATGCGTTTGATGGCGGCTTCGTCCAGACCAATGCTTAATTTCCAAAAGGTGGATTCCATTTGGCACGATCTTCGGGTTTCTCCACAAATCTGAATACCAAGCGACAATCAACGGGTATGCGCCCGTTGATTGTTTTCAGCCTGATTTCGGTGTTGCTGCTCACGTTTTACATCCGCGAGGGCGAGGCAGGGCCGATTCATGCCGTGCGTTCGGGCGTAACGACGATTACCTCTCCGGTGCGCTTTGTGGGCTCGGCTGTGGCGGCTCCCTTCAATGCGATTGGCAACGTGTTCTCTAACCTAACGGCGTCGCAGGACACGCTCGACGAGCTCAAGAAGCAAAATGAGGAGCTGACCTCTAAGGTTGCCGAGCTTTCTGAGGCTCAAAAGACTGCCGAGCGCCTGGAGGGCCTGGTCGGGCTGCAATCGACCTACAACCTCAAATCGACCGCAGCTCGTATCGTTGGTGCCTCCGGCGATGCCTGGACCTCGACCGTTACCATCGACAAGGGCTCTGCCGACGGCCTTAGCATCAACATGCCCGTGACGAGTTCTGCCGGTGTTATCGGCCAGATTATCGAGGTATCGGCCAAGACCTCTACCGTGCGCCTGATTGGCGACGAGAACTCGGGCGTGTCCGCCATGGTGCAGGACACGCGCGCCCAGGGTATGCTGCAGGGTCAGGCTGACGGCACGCTGCGTCTTGAGTACGTGAGCGTCGACTCCGATGTTAAGGTTGGCGATATCATCGTGACCTCTGGCATCGGCGGCGTGTTCCCCAAGGGCCTTCCGCTTGGCACCGTCTCGTCGGTTGAGAAATCGGCAAACGACGTGTACTACACCATTGTGGTGCGCGCTCAGACCACGGCCGAGAACAACGAGGAAGTGCTGGTCATCACCTCGCTGACCGACGAACAGTCGGCCTCGGATGAGGACGTGAGCACGGCCAACAGCACGCCGCAGGGAACGTCGCGCGATGCTGCGACCAAGACGAAGGACGAGAGCTCGGATGACAGTTCCGACACGTCCGAGACGACCGATTCCGGCTCGAGCGAATAGGGGGCATGTCCATGGATCTACACGAGCAGGGGATGAGCTCCCGCACGTTTGTAATCGCCGCCATTGTGTGTGTGCTGCTGCAGGCAGGCCTGGCACCGCAGATCTCCATTGCGGGAGGTCGCGTCAACTTCATGATTATCCTGGTGTGCCTAAGCGTGTTCTCGGGCGACCCGACCCGTGCCGTCGTGTGCGGTTTTTGCAGCGGCTTGTTTTATGACCTGTCCGCTGCCGTGCCGGTGGGCGTTATGTCGCTCCTGCTGACCGTGGGTTCTTTTGCCCTGGTGCACAGCGCCGTCGGTCAGACGGGCGGTACCCCGAGTGCGCGCGGCGTCACCGTGGGCGCCTTCGCGCTCGTCATTAATGTGATCTACAGCATCATCTTGCTGTTTATGGGTTTGGAGACGAGCTTTGTCGTGGCGATCTTCGGCCATGCGCTGCCGTCCTCGATCCTGACGGGTCTGGTTGCCATTCCGTTTTTGATGTCCGGCGTCGTGCCGCAGTCCGGCTATGGATTCTCCGCACGTGGCGGACGCCAGACGGGTATGCGCTTTAAGCCCAAGACCCGCAAGTTCAAATAGGGGAGGCCCGTAGATGTCTTCCCAGTTGACGGTTATTATCGCCGGTATCGTGCTGGTTGTGGCCATCGTGGTCGCGCTGGTCATCATGCGTCGTGGCGATTCCCGTTTTACTTACGATACGCAGCATGGAACGGCCCCGCGCGCCACCGAGGGCGAGGGCAATACCGCGGCGACCGCCTTTAAGGGCCGCTTTTCCATCCTCACCACGGGTGTGGGTGCGATGTTTGCGGCGCTCGCCGTCAAGCTGTGGGGCATGCAGATGGTCTCGTCGGACTATTACGAGAAGCAGGCTAATAGCAATCAGACTCGCACCGTTACCACTCCCGCTGTGCGCGGCCGCATCCTCGACCGCAATGGCGTGGCGCTTGTCCAGAACCGTCCCTCACTTGCTGTCGTGGCCTACCGCGACCTTGCCGAGGATGAGGTTCTGGTTCGCCATCTTGCCAACGTGCTTGGAATGCCTTACGTGGCGGTCCTTCGCAATATCCAGGACAATACAGAGGGCGCTCAGAGCCTGCATACCATCGCGACGGACGTCCGTCGCTCCACGGTTGCCTATATCAAGGAACACGCCGGCGAGTTCCCGGGCGTCAAGATTGCCGAGCGTACCGAGCGCCAGTATCCATATGGCGAGACGGCATGCCATATCTTGGGCTATACCGGCACCATTACCTCCGAGCAGCTCGAGGCCCAGAATAAGAAAACTTCTGGCGACGATGATGCTTCTGCTGGCAAGATTACGTACCAGTCGGGCGATATCGTGGGGCAGGCGGGCGTTGAGAGCTACTACGAAAACCTGCTGCAGGGTATTCGTGGCGAGCAGACCGTCAAGGTCGATGCCTCGGGCAACGTGACCGGTCAGGCCGGCGCCGTGCCCGCGAAGGCCGGCTCCGACATTAAGCTCACGCTCGACCTTAAGATCCAGCAGGCCTGCGAGACGGCGCTGGCGAGCGCTATCGAGCTTGCCAAGACCACTGGCTACAGCAATGCCGGCAACGGCGCTGTAGTGTGTCTCGATCCCAACAATGGCGAGATCCTGGGCATGGCGAGCCAGCCCAAGTTCGATCCGTCCGTCTTTATCGGCGGCGTCTCAAATGACGTGTGGACCGAGCTCAATGATGACAAGGGTTCCCACCCGCTGCTCAACCGCGCCATTAGCGGACAGTACATGTCGGCCTCGACCATCAAGCCGCTCTCGGCACTGGCCGGTCTTGAGTTTGGAACCTACACGTCGGGGCAGACGACCAACTGCACGGGTTATTGGACGGGTCTGGGCAAGTCGTGGGGCAAGTACTGCTGGCTGCATTCCGGCCACGGCACCATGACGCTGCAGTCGGGTATCGCCAACTCGTGCGACCCTGTCTTCTACGACATGGGCAAGGCGTTCTTTTATGACGAGCAACATCCCGAGGGTCTGCAGGAGGTCTTTCGTCGCTGGGGTCTAGGCAAGACCTGCGGTATCGATCTGCCGAGTGAGGGCGCGGGCCGTATTCCCGATGCCGAGTGGAAAGAGTCGTACTTCACCGACGCATCTGCCGAGGACCGCAAGTGGAATGCCGGCGATATGACCAACATTGCCATCGGTCAGGGCGACATCCTGGTGACGCCCCTGCAGATGGCGTGTGCCTATATGGGTCTTGCCAACGGCGGCAAACAGTACGTGCCTCACGTGTTTTTGTCTGCCGTGTCGCGCGATGGCGACGGCGATGCCTATAAGTACAACGGCAAGGGCAAGAAGAAGCGCCTGGAGGCCAAGATCAACAGCGATTCGGATTTGGCTCTTGTTCGCAACGGCATGCACGACGTGATTTACACGGCATCGACGTCCCTGGCGGCTCACTTTGGCACCCTGACGCCGCAGGTATACGGCAAGTCGGGCACGGGCGAGAAAAGTGGCGAGGATGAATACGCGTGGTTCTGCGCCTATGCACCGGCCGATGACCCCAAGTATGTCATCGCTACCGTCCTGGAGCAGGGCGGCGGTGGCTCAGATACCGCGATGCATGTCGTGCGCGACGTGCTCGGCGTGATTTATGACGAGCCCGATACCTCTTCGGCCTCGGGCGATTCTTCGGTTCGATAGGAGGTTGCGATGGATTTTTCTCCGGCGGATCTGTTCCGTTCAACCAAGACCGGCTCTCGCAGCAGCCTGGACCGTGTCAACAAGCAACTTTCGGCCTCGCGCGGCACGTTTCGCCAAAAGGTGCATATCGGTGTGCTCGTGGCTACTGTGGCCCTCGTCGCCTACGGTGCCATCATTATCTGGTCGGCTTCGCAGTTTAAGGCCGATGCCTCGTTCTCACGCCATCTGCTGGGAATTGGCATCGGAGCGGTGCTGGCGGTGCTGGTCTGGCGTACCGATCTGCGCGGTATTTCCAATTTCTCGACGGCGTTGCTCGTCATCGACTTGATCGTGATCCTCTCGCCCAAGATTCCGGGTCTGTCCTATACGGGCGGTCTGGGCATGACGGGCTGGATCAAGATTCCCGGTATCGGCTTGACATTCCAGCCGGTTGAGCTTGCCAAGCTCATCACCATCTTCTTTATTGCTACGCTTGGCTCGCAGTATAACGGTCGCATCGATACCGTTCGCGACTACGTCAAGCTCTGCGGCATGCTGTCCATTCCGTTTTTGGCCGTCGTTGCCATGGGCGACCTGGGCTCGGGCCTGGTCGTGCTGGTTTCGGGCGCCATCGTCATTTGTATGAGCGGTGCACGCCGCGAATGGGTGCTGTCGACCCTGGCCCTGCTCGTGGGCCTGGTGGCCCTCGTTCTGGCGCTCGATTCGGTCTTTGATTCGTTGCTCGGCCACGATGTGCTCATCAAGCAGTATCAGATGAACCGTCTGACGGTCTTTATCGACCCCGATAATGCCGATTCGGACGATGCCTACAACCTGCAGCAGTCGCTTATCGCCGTTGGCTCGGGCGGCTTCTTTGGTAAGGGTTTGGGCCATGCGACGCAGTCGGCCGGCGGCTTTCTGCCTGAGTTCCACACCGACTTCGTCTTCGCCTTCCTGTCCGAGACCTTTGGTTTTTGCGGTTCCTTTTTGCTCCTGTGCCTCTACGTGCTGCTGATCTTTTCGACGATTCGCGTCGCCTTTAAGTGTGAGTCGCTGTTCCTGCGTCTGTCGTGCGTAGGTATCGTCGGCATGTGGGCATTCCAGACCTTCGAGAACATCGGCATGTGCATCGGCATGATGCCGATTACCGGTATTCCGCTACCGTTTATTAGCTTCGGTTCGTCTTCGATGATGATTCAGCTGCTGACGGTGGGTATCGTACAATCCATATGGCGGCATCGTTCGGGCGCCGCGTAACCGCTGGAGGGGTTTGCTATGAAAATTCCCGTAGATAAGCTGACCCGCGCTTTTAAGATGGGCGCGTCCGTTAAGAAGGATTCCGATACGCCGGTGCGCGTCTCGGTCTATCTGGATTCGTCCGCCTCGCGCTTTCTGGCCGAGACGGTGCGTGACGCCTTTGTGCCGCAGACGACCTCGGGCATTGTGCGCGTCGAGCGTCTGGGGGAGGAGCGAATTGCTCCAAAGACCGATACCGATGTGGTGCTGGTGCTCTCGTGTGGTTCCGACCGCTTGGAGAGTGCCGTGCAGGAGCTCGTGATCGCCGGCGCGCCCGTGTGCGTGCTTGCCGAGTCTGCTGTGGAGGTGCCGTTTATCGAGGAGTCCACGCCCATGCTCGGCATGGTAGCGGCAACCGATAAGACGTATCTGCTCGAGACGCTTGCCCGCTGGATTCTCGATCGCACCGACAAGGAAACGGCTTTTGCGGCGAACTTTGCCTTCATGCGCATCGCGGCGGCCAACCGTATCATCACCTCGTGCGCGCTCACCAATATGGCGACCGGTGCGCTGGTGTTTTTGCCGGGCGCCGATTATCCCGTTATGGCGCTGGCGCAGGTGGGCATGCTCTTTGAGCTCGCTGCCGTCTTTGGACGCGGCATTAAGCCTGAGCGCGGCTACGAGGTCGCGGGCGTGCTTGCCGGCGGTCTTGTGATCCGCGCGGTCACCCGCGCACTCGTCAAGCAGACGCCGCATATTGGGTTTGCCGTCAAGGCGCTCACTGCTGCCGCGGGCACCTATGGCATGGGCCGTGCGCTCGTTTCGCTCTACGAGCGCGATGTCGACTACAGCCGTGCCAACGAGGTGGTCACTGCCACGTTCTCCCGCGTTCGCGATCTGGTGACCACGGTCGCGGGCGCTACCCGTCCTATGGCGTCCTATCAGGACGCATCAGATCTCGCTGCTTAGGGGTTTTCCGTTGCGCGTTGCATACCAAGACTGTTTTCATTTAATTGAGCCGCTGCTCGCCAAGGTCGAGAAGCCGAGTCGCTATATCGATCACGAGTGGGGCACGCTTTCCAAGGCCGATGCCGACTACCGTTGCTGCCTGATCTACCCGGATGTGTACGAGGTTGGTCTGCCCAACCAGGGCATCGCCATCCTCTACAACATCCTTAACCAGGCCGAGGGCATCTCCTGCGAGCGTGGCTATGTGCCGTGGCCCGATATGGGTGATGCCATGCGCGAGGCGGGTATTCCGCTGCTGTCGCTCGAGGGTGCAGCGCCGGTCGCTTCGTTTGATATCGTCGGTCTGCATGTGCCGCACGAGATGGCGGTGACGAACTTCCTCGAGGCTCTCGACCTCGCTGGCATTCCGCTGTTGGCGACCGACCGAGGTGAAGACGACCCCATTATCATCGCCGGCGGTCCCTCGGTGTACAACCCCGAGCCGTACGCGGCCTTCTTCGATGTTATCCTCATCGGCGAGGGCGAGGAATCGCTGCTCGAGACCTGCCAGTTGCATCGCCGTCTGCGTGACGAAGGGGTCCCGCGCGCGCAGATTGTCGAGCAGCTTGCATCCATTGCCGGCAACTACGTGCCGTCGCTCTATGAGGTTTGTCACGACGAGCCCTGCTCGCCGCATGGCTACACCGTGCCGCGTGAGGGCAAGGATGCGCCGACCGTGGTCTACAAGCGCGTCGTCGAGGATTTCGGCGCCACGAATCCGCTGTCGCAGTCGTGCGTGCCCTATGCGCAGCTGGTCCACGACCGCCTGTCTATCGAGATCCTGCGCGGCTGCGCCCGCGGCTGTCGTTTTTGCCAGGCCGGCATGACGTATCGCCCGGTGCGTGAGCGCTCGGCCGACCAGATCGTCTCGTCGGTGATTCAGGGTCTGGAAAAGACCGGCTATGACGAGGTGTCGCTGACCTCGCTCTCCACGACCGACCACTCCTGCATTCGCGACGTGCTCGGCAGGCTCAACCGTCGCCTGGAGGATACGGGTATTCGCGTGTCTATTCCGTCGCAGCGCCTGGATTCGTTTGGCGTGGATATGGCCGAGTCGGTTGCCGGCGAAAAGAAGGGCGGCCTGACGTTCGCGCCCGAGGCCGGCAGCCAGCGCATGCGCGACATCATTAACAAAAACGTGACCGAGGAGGACCTGGACCGTGCGGCCAAGGCGGCCTTCGAGGCCGGCTGGAACCGCATGAAGCTCTACTTTATGATGGGCCTTCCCGGCGAGCGCGACGAGGACATCGTGGCCATCGCCAATCTGGCCGATCACGTGCTGGAGCTCGGTCGTTCCGTAGTGCCCAAGGCTCGTCGCGGCTCGATCTCGGTGTCCATTTCGGTTTCGGTCTTTATCCCTAAGGCTGCCACGCCGTTCCAGTGGTGCCCGCAGCTCGACTACGACGACGTCAAGCGTCGCCAGAAGCTGCTTATCACGAGCGTTCGCAACCGTGCCGTCCACGTGCATTACCACGATGCCGAGACGTCGCTCATCGAGGCCGCGCTGTCCCGCGCCGGTCGCGACATGACGCCTGTCATCATCGATGCTTGGCGCTCGGGCTCTCGCTTTGACGCCTGGGTAGAGCATTTCTCGCTCGATAACTGGAAGGAAGCTGCTGCCAAAAACGGCATCGACCTCAATGAGCTCGTGCACCTGCCCTACGAGTTGGACTGGCGCCTGCCGTGGGAGCACGTGAGCCCCGGCTGCACGCGCGGCTTCCTCGAGCGCGAGTACCGTCGCTCGCTCGAGGGCGTCACGACTCCTGACTGCACCCGCACGTCGTGCACCGGCTGCGGGATCTGCCCCACGCTCCACGCCAAGAATGTATTGATGGGTGATCGCGCATGAGTGAGCGCCTGACCGACAACCCCTCGCTCTTTAGGCTTCGTGTTCGCTATGGCAAGCGCGATCGCCTTAAGTACCTGGGCCATCTCGAAGTGATTCATACCATTGAGCGCATCGTGCGCCGTGCAGGACTTCCCTATGCCGTCACGCAGGGCTTCTCTCCGCACATGCGCGTGGGCTTCTCTTCGGCGCTACCGGTTGGTACGTCGTCGACCTGCGAGTGGTATGACCTGTTTATGACCGAGTTCGTGGCGCTCGACGAGGCGTTTGAGCGCCTGTCTGCGGCATCTCCGGCCGATCTGGCGCCCATCGAGGCGGCGTACATCGACGTGCGCACGCCGGCGTTGACGGCGCAGCTCACGAGCCTGTCGTATCGCATCGACCTGCATCTGGACCCCGAGGCGCCCGTAAGCGCCGACGAGGTGCATCGTGCGATCGACACGCTGCGCGCGGGCCATGGCATCGACTACGCGCGCGGAAAAAAGAGCAAGCGCTTGGATTTGGATCACACGCTCGTTGGCTATGAGCTCACGGCGGGGGAGCGCCCGGACCATTTGGTGCTCATGCTCGACACCCATGCCGACAACGAGGGCTCCATGCGTCCGGAAATTTTGCTTTCCGCTGCTGATGTTTTGTTGCAGGGCTTGACCCCGGGCGTGGATGCACCTATTGTTTCCACCGGTATGCAAGACCTCGTGACCATCTGCTCCTACGATGTCGAGCGTCAGAATCAAGCATGCGAGGACGACGAGGGCCGACTCGTCAGCCCCATACCTGTGCGAACTTGTGGATTTGCTCCACATACTCGTTGACGGGGGTATTTTCGCCTGCTACTATATTCGGCTGTTGCACTAACTGATGCATGAAGGGCAAGTAAACATGTACGCAATCGTTAACACGGGCGGCAAGCAGTACAAGGTCGCCACCGACGATGTCATCACCGTCGAGAAGATCGAGGGCAATGAGGGCGACAAGGTCACCCTGCCGGTTATCTTCCTCAACGATGGTAAGAAGATCGTCACCGATCCCGACAAGCTGGCCAAGGCCAAGGTTACCGCTCAGATCGTTGAGCAGTTCAAGGGCGAGAAGCAGCTGGTCTTCAAGTTCCACAAGCGCAAGCGCTATCGTCGTCTGAAGGGTCACCGTCAGCAGCTCACCAAGCTGAAGATCGTGAAGGTTCAGGCTACCTCCCGCGCCAAGAAGGCTGTCAAGGCAGAGGCTGAGGCTGTTGCCGAGGCTCCCGTCGCCGAGTAGATTACACTCGTAACGAAAGAGTAGGTATACACAATGGCACACAAAAAAGGACTCGGTTCCTCCCGTAATGGCCGTGACTCCCGCGGTCAGCGCCTTGGCACGAAGCGCTATGCCGGCCAGACGGTAACCACGGGCACGATTCTCGTCCGTCAGCACGGCACGCACATCCACCCGGGTGAGAACGTTGGCCGTGGTAAGGACGACACGCTGTTCGCGCTGGTCGACGGTACCGTTGAGTTCCACAAGGGTATCAAGCACAGGGTCAGCGTACGCCCGCTCGCGAACGCGTAATTCACCCTTCATAGAGCACATATGTGGGAGGCACTTGAGTTTTAGGATTCAAGGGTCTCCCTCTTTTTTGTAGGAGGCGATTCTGTTGTCACAGTTCACCGATATCAGCCGCATTAACGTGTGCGGCGGCGACGGCGGAGCCGGATGCATGTCGTTTAGGCGCGAGGCATTTGTCCCCAAGGGCGGCCCCGATGGCGGCGACGGCGGTCGTGGCGGCAATGTCGTCATCCAGGCCGATGCTCAGCTGTCTTCGCTGATCGATTACCGCTTTAAGCATCACTTCCGCGCCGAGCGCGGCACGCACGGGCAGGGTGCCCGTCGTAACGGTAAGAGCGGCGAGGACCTGATTCTCAAGGTCCCTATGGGTACCGTGGTGCGCGAGCTCGACCCCGAGACGCAGACCCCGATGTTCGAGATTGCCGACCTGGTGCACGACGGCGAGCGCGTCGTCGTGGCGCCCGGTGGCGCCGGCGGTTTGGGCAATACCCACTTTGTGACGTCGGTGCGCCGCGCGCCCGCGTTCGCCCAGCTGGGCGAACCTGCCGAGGAGCACTGGATCGAGCTCGAGATGAAGCTTATGGCCGATGCCGCGCTCGTGGGCTTCCCCTCGGTGGGTAAGTCATCACTCATCGCGCGCATGAGTGCCGCCCGTCCCAAGATTGCCGACTACCCGTTTACCACGCTCGTACCGAACCTCGGCATGGTGCGTGCCGGCGAATATTCTTACGTCGTTGCCGACGTTCCCGGTCTCATCGAGGGCGCGAGCGAGGGCAAGGGCCTTGGTCACCAGTTCCTGCGCCACATTGAGCGTACGGCCCTGATCATGCACGTCGTCGACATGACGGGTGGTTTTGAGGATCGCGATCCGGTCGAGGATTACCACATCATTAACCGTGAGCTCGAGCAGTATGGCGCCGAGCTTTCGGAGCGTCCGCAGATCGTCGTTGCCAACAAGTGCGATGCGCCAGGCACGGCCGACAAGATTGCCGACCTTAAGCGTGCGGCGCTCGACGATGGCCATATGTTCTTTGCCGTGTCTGCTGTTACGGGCGCCGGCCTGAACACGCTGATGCTTGCCGTGGGCGAGCAGGTGGCTAAGCTTCGCGCCGAGCTGGCGGTCTCTGATGAGCCGGTCGATCTGCGTGACGAGGAGTGGGAGCGTCGCCGTCTGCAGCGCGAGAAGCGTTTCCGCATTGTCCAGGAAGAGCCCGGTGCCTTCCGCGTGGTCGGTCGTGCCATCGAGCGCATGGTCATCCAGACCGACTGGGAAAACGAGGAAGCCGTCATTTACCTGCAGCATAAGTTTGCGCGTATGGGTGTTGACGACGCGCTCGAGAAGGCCGGTTGCCGTGCGGGCGACGAGGTCCGCATTTGCCAGCGCGCCTTTGACTTTGAGGGCGCTGAGGACTTCTCGGAGTACGAGGAGCTCGAGGATGCTGACGAGGACGTTGCCGTTGAAGCCATTGACGTGGCCGATGCTGCGGATGAGGGCGTCGAGGTTGTCGATACGGCGGATGCCGCGGGCGATGCCGAGACCTCGGAGGGCGAGTAAGCCATGTCGCTGCGCGGTGGAATCGGTCTGCCCGAGCTTCCTCTAGAGGACGGGCGGGAGTTTAGGCTCGGCATTATGGGCGGCACATTCGACCCGATTCATTACGGGCACTTGGTGACTGCCGAGCAGGCGCGCGAGTCGCTCGACTTGGACGCTGTGCTCTTTATGCCGGCGGGCTCTCCTGCCTTTAAGCTTGACAAGCCGGTGACGCCTGCCGAGGACCGTTATGCCATGACGGTCCTCGCCACCGCCGCGAACCCGGCCTTTTTGGCGAGCCGGTTCGAGATCGACCGTCCGGGCGTAACCTATACGGCCGATACGCTTCATGCCCTTCGCGACTTTTACCCGCCGCAAGTAAAGCTTTACTTTATTACGGGCGCCGACGCGATTATCGATATCGTGACCTGGCATGATGCCGAACGAATCGCTGAGCTTGCTACCTTTATTGCGGCGACGCGACCGGGCTTTGATATCGATACGGCGCGTGCCCGAATCAAAGAGTCGGGGCTGCCGTTCGACGTGCGCTATATTCAGATTCCGGCGCTGGCGATCAGCTCGACGAACATTCGTAAGCGAGTTGCCCGCGGTATGAGCGTGCGCTATCTTACGAGCGAGTCCGTGCTCGGCTACATTCGCAAACGCAGGCTATATGCCGATTTGGGCCAAGAAGATTTTGAGTGATGGGGGTCTACGTTGTCGGTAGAGGATCAGTTTGAGGGCGATGAGCGCGCGCTGCTCAAGCGCATTCAAGAGCTGCTCGATGTTCGCATGAAGGATAAGCGCAAGCGCTATGTGCATTCGCTGGGTGTTGCCGAGACCGCACTTCATCTGGCCGAGGTCTACGGCGTTGACCGCTTTGATGCCGCTGCCGCCGGCCTGATCCATGACTGGGACAAAGTGCTCTCCGACGACGAGCTGGTCACGCGCGCTCTGCATTACGGCATTATGATTGCCGGCTCTCCTTCCGCCGCGACGCCGCTTTTGCATGGCCCTGTTGCCGCCTATGAGCTTCCGCAGCTTTTCCCCGAGTTGTCGCCGGCCGTTTTCCAGGCTGTCGACCGTCACACCGTGGGTGCCTGCGACATGACGCCGCTCGATATGGTGGTCTTTGTGGCCGATGCCATCGAGCCCAACCGCCACGGCGACTATGCGCATGCGCTGCGCAAGATGGTGGGGGAGTCTACGCTCGATGAGTTGTTCTTCTCCTGTTTTGCGCAGGGTCTGGTCTATGTGATCCAGTCCGGGCGCTATCTTTATCCCACGGCTATTACGATTTACAACCATTACGCCCAGCTGCGCTAGCTCGGGCTGTCTAGAAAGAGGTATTCCATGGCCGACGAGACCATGACCGACGAGCAGATTCTTGAAGGTGTGGAGCACAAGAGCTTCGCCGCCACGTCCGACCGCACTGCCGCCTCGCTGTCCGCGAGCGGTGTCGCCGCCGAGGATGTCGCCCGCGCCGCCGCGCAGGCCGCCTACGACAAGAAGGGCGAGGACGTTCAGGTACTCGACCTGACCGAGCTTTCCGACGTATGCGACTACTTTGTGCTTGCCACCGGTACCAACAACCGCCAGGTCGATTCTATCGTCGACGAGATCGAGGAGAAGGTCGCCGAGGCTTGCGGCGAGCACCCGTTCTCCATCGAGGGTCGCGAGCAGAAGACCTGGATGCTCATGGACTACGGTTCGGTTGTCGTCCACGTCTTCACTCCCGAAGCCCGCGACTTCTACCGCCTCGAGAAACTCTGGGGAGACGCCCCCCAGCTCCCCCTCAACCTCCTCTAGTAGCTCATTTAAGACGGGGTTTAGCTACCCTCACGCATATCGCCGGGCAGTTGCGGTTTTCCGCACCTGCCCGGCTTTCTTTTTGCCCAAAGGCGGTTAATCGTTGAAGCGGGATTGGCGGCCGAAGGAAAGGGCGGTGTCGCCGAATTTGTCTCGGACGGCGTCGATGGCGACGGAGAGGTCGCGGCGGTCGCTGGATTGGGCTCCGCGGTCATCGATCTCGCAGAACAGGTCGGTCTGGATGCCGCCTTGGTGGTCGAAGTCGCTCATACCGATGCCTGCTAAGCGAACATGCATGCCATCCTGCCAGATGTTGTCGAGCAGTTCGAGTGCAACCGCCACGAAGATGTTCTCATCGTCGGTTGGATGAGGCAGCCGGCGCTGTGCCGTACGCCCGCTTCCATACGAATACTTGAGCTTGAGCGTCACCGTGGCGCCCGTTAGTCCCTGGCGGCGCAGGCGGCGTCCCACCGACTCGCCCAACAGCGCAATCGCCGCCTCAATATCCCCACGCTCAGTCAAATCTTTAGCAAAGGTGCGTTCATTGCTGACAGACTTGACCTCGCGCTCTTCATCGAGACTCGTGACTTCAGAGATTTCGAGTCCCAGCGCACGCTGGCGCATGCGTTCGCCGTTGACGCCAAAAATAGAGGCCAGTGTGGACTCAGGCGCGCGCGAAAGCTCGCCGAGGGTGTAGATGCGCATGCGGCGCAGTCGCTCCTCGGCCGAGCGCCCGATGCCGCTCATGGCAGATACCGGCAGCGCGGCCAAAAAGCGCTGCTCGGTTCCGGGGCGCACGATGGTCAGCCCAAACGGCTTATCCCGCTCGCTTGCGATCTTTGCGACCGTCTTGTTGCAGCCCACGCCAATGGAGCACGTCACTCCCAGCGCTGCCACGCGGTCGCTTATACGCCGCGCAACCAGCAGCGGGTCTTCGGGCGCAAAGCGACCCGGTGTGATATCGATAAAGGCTTCGTCGATGGATACGCGCTCAACGCGCGGGGTCTCGTCGGCGAGAATCGCCATGACCTGCGCGCTCACCTCGCGGTAGCGATCAAAGTGCCCGTGTGTCCAAATGGCTTGCGGGCACAAGCACCGCGCCTCGGCCGAGGCCATGGCAGAGTGCACGCCAAAGCGACGCGCCTCATACGAACACGTGGACACGACGCCACGCGAATCGGCGTCTCCGCCCACGATGAGCGGCTTTCCTCGCCATTCGGGATGATCGAGCATCTCCACGCTCGCAAAAAACGCATCGAGGTCCATCAGACCCACCGCCGGACCCGTCCAGGGAGGCGGCGTGACGCCCATGGCATCCTCATAACCGTATGTATGTTCGCGTCTTTCCATGTCATGAGTATACCGCGCAGCTCATGTGGGGTGCGTGTATGTGCTTGCAAATCCCGAATTCTTGTCTAAGATATGGATTTGCCCTCGACTACACCGAAGAAGTTGGTCTCACGGACTTCACCTGCCCGCGTCGATGGCGTATTATGTTCAACTGTTTGTTTGTAGTTGCAGCCTAAAGCTGCTTGGTTGGAGGAGTTTCCTTTGGCAGTCAAGATTCGCCTTGCTCGTCACGGCGCTAAGAAGCGTCCGTACTACCGTGTCGTCGTCGCCGATTCCCGCGCCCCGCGTGACGGTCGTATCATCGAGGAGGTTGGCCGCTACAACCCGATGACCGCCCCCAAGACCATCAACCTCGACCTCGAGAAGATCGCCGACTGGCAGTCCAAGGGCGCTCAGCTCACCGACGCCGTCGCCGCTCTGGTCAAGGCCGCCAACGAGGGCGAGAAGACCGAGACCGTCGTCAAGAAGTCCAAGAAGCAGCTCGCCAAAGAGGCCGAGGCCGCTAAGGCTGCCGCTGAGGCCGCTGAGGGCGCCGAGGAGTAAATCGTGCCTGAGGTTGACGCTGCACAGCTCGAGGGTGAGGCAATGCTCTCAGATCGCATCGCCGATCTCGTCGAATATCTCGTTGTTCAGATCGTCGACGACCCGGATTCCGTAAGCCTTGAGGTCATCGATGGTGACGACGCCTCTACGATTGAGGTTTCGGTCGCCGAGGATGACGTCGCTAAGGTCATCGGCCGTCGTGGCCGTACCATCAAGGCCATTCGCACGCTCGCCCGTGCACTGGCCGCTCGCCTCGACACTGCTGTCGAGGTAGAGGTTCTGGGCTAGGACCTTGAGGTCCCAGTACAAAAACATCGCCCGTGTGGTCAAGCCGCACGGAAGGAAGGGGGAGGTCCTCGCGCAGCCGCTGCGGGGGCTTCCTTCTGTATTAGAGTCGGGCATGCGCGTAGCCCTGACGCCGCCGGCGCTCAAGCGCGACCGCTTTTGCACGGTCGTGTCCGTCACCGATACGGGCGATGGCGATCTGGTCTCGTTTGAGGGTATTGACGACTTGACGGCCGCCGAGGGCATCACGGGATGCTATGTGCTGGCAAATCGCGACGACTTTGAGCTCGATTCGCTCGACGCTGCCTATACCGACCTGATGGGTCGCGAGGTGGTCGACGAGCGCTTCGGTTCGCTCGGCACGATCGTCGAGATCATGTCGACGCCCGCTAACGATGTTTGGGTTGTCGAGGGCGATCGGTACGGCGAGGTACTGATTCCCGTGATCGAGCAGGTTGTGCTCGATCTTCCCGACACAGGAACAATTTCCGTCCACGTTATGGACGGCCTGATCGATATGGACAAGTAGGGAGGACAACATGCTGATCGAGACCCTTTCGGTCTTTCCCGAGATGTTTGAGCCCGTCATGTCCACATCGATCTTGGGCCGCGCCCGCAAGGCCGGCCTTTTTGATTTTAAGGCGTATAACCTGCGCGACTGGACGCACGACCGCCATCGTACCGTCGATGACGAGCCGTACGGCGGCGGGCAGGGCATGCTCATGAAGGTCGAGCCTATCGCAGAGGCCATCGAGGCCATTAGCGCAGAGGGTCCCAGGCCTACTGTGGTGTTCTTTACCCCCTGTGGCGAGCCCTTTACGCAGCATGTGGCCGAGCGCCTGCTCAAAAGTGAGCGCCTGCTGTTTGTGTGCAGCCGCTACGAGGGCGTCGACGAGCGTGCGTATGCGTATGCCGATGAGCGTCTGTCGATCGGCGACTACGTGCTTACGGGTGGCGAACTTCCCGCTATGGTCGTTGCCGATGCCGTCGTACGCCTGATTCCCGGCGCCCTGGGCGACGAGATGAGCAATGTGGACGAGTCATTCTCGACCGCCGAGGACGGAGGCCTGCTCGAGTACGCGCAGTACACCCGTCCCGCCGAGTTCAACGGCGAGGGCGTGCCGCCGGTGCTTGTGAGCGGCGATCACGCCAAGGTCGATGCCTGGCGCCGTAAGAATGCCATCGAGCGCACCTGCCGCTGGCGTCCCGACCTGATCGAGACGGCGCGCCTTACGCCACAGGAGCGTGCGTACGCGCAGGAGATTCTGGACGCTTCGTATTCGCAGAGCGAGGAGTGAGAATGGTTCCATCGCAGCATTCCGCGTTGAGGGGCGCTTTTGAGTGGATCGCGGTCATCGCGATCGCACTGGTCGCCACCTTCTTGATTCGCTCGTTTGTGGTCGAGCCCTTTGTGGTGCCCACCGGCTCCATGGAGTCCACGATTGAGATTGGCGACCAGATCCTGGCACAAAAGGTGAGCCTCGAGCTCGGTCAGCCCGTCAAGCAGGGCGATATCGTGGTGTTTCACAACCCCGATGGCACCTCCGAGCATGATGTTCTTGTCAAGCGTGTTATTGCCACGGCCGGCCAGACGGTTGACCTGCAGGATGGCAAGGTGGTTGTTGACGGCCAAGCGCTCGACGAGGACTATACGACGGGCATGAGCTGGCCACTTTCGGTCCAAGCGCCCGGCGCTCAGGTAAGCTATCCCTACACCGTTCCCGACGGGTGCGTGTGGGTGATGGGCGACAACCGCGAAAACTCTGCCGACTCACGCTACTTTGGTCCCGTCGATCGCTCTGATTTGATCGCTGTGGCACTCGTTCGCTACTGGCCGCTCAACCGCATCGGCGCTATCGACTAAAAACCGCTATAGTACAGTACCTAACCGTGTAATCGTTTCGACGAGGGGATATTAGAGGCATGAACGCTTCATCGCTTTCCTTCCAAGACATCATCCTGCGCCTCCAGCAGTACTGGGGCGAGCAGGGCTGCGTCATTATGCAGCCCTATGACTCCGAGGTCGGTGCCGGTACCTTCCATACCGCGACCACGCTGCGCTCGCTCGGTCCCGCCGAGTGGCGCACCTGCTATGCGCAGCCCTGCCGCCGTCCCGCTGACGGCCGCTACGGCGAGAACCCCAACCGCATGCAGCACTACTATCAGTTCCAGGTGCTCATCAAGCCCTCGCCGGTCAACGCCCAGGAGCTCTACCTGGGTTCGCTGGCCGCCATTGGCCTGGACCCCAACGACCATGACGTCCGTTTTGTCGAGGACGACTGGGAGAGCCCGACGCTCGGCGCCTGGGGCCTTGGCTGGGAGGTCTGGCTCAACGGCATGGAGGTCACGCAGTTTACGTACTTCCAGAAGGTGGGCGGCATCGAGGTTGACCCCGTGCCCGTCGAGATCACCTACGGCCTAGAGCGTATCGCCATGTACGCCCAGGGCGTCAACTCGGTCTACGACCTGGTGTGGAGCTACCTGCCCGACGGCACGCCCATGACCTATGGCGACGTGTTCCTCGAGAACGAGCGCGAGTTCAGTGCCTATAACTTTGAGGTCGCCAACGTCGAGATGATGCGTCAGAAGTTTGACGACTACGAGGCCGAGTGCCACTCCTGCCTGGAGCGCAAGCTTCCGCTGCCGGCGTACGACTGCGTCATGAAGTGCAGCCATGCCTTCAACCTGCTCGATGCCCGCGGCGCGTTGTCCGCGGTCGAGCGTGCCAACTACATCCTGCGCGTCCGCGCCGTCGCCAAGGCGTGCTGCGAGGCCTACATGGCCGAGGTCGCCGGAGTCAACGAGAATGCCGACCAGGAAGGCGAGGTGGCGTAAGCCATGGCAGACGCTAAGGATTTCCTGTTTGAGATCGGTACGGAGGAAATGCCCTCCGCGCCGCTGAACAATGCCGTCAAGCAGCTTGGCACCATGATCGCCAAGGGTCTCGATGAGGCCGGTCTGGCCCACGGCGAGGTCCGCGTGATCTCGAGCCCGCGTCGTCTGGCTGCACTCGTTGCCAACGTCGCCACCGCGACCGATGAGGTTCACGAGGTCAAGCGTGGCCCCGCGGCCAACATTGCCTTCGACGCTGACGGTAACGCCACCAAGGCCGCCCAGGGCTTTGCCCGCAAGTGCGGTGTGGCTGCCGAGGACCTGGTCCGTCGCGAGGACACCGACGGTCGCGAGTATGTGTTCGCCGAGAAGAACATTCCCTCCGCACCGGCTACGCCGATTCTGACCGCCCTGTGCGAGAAGATTATCGCCGGCCTGCAGTGGCCCAACTACCGCAGCCAGCGCTGGGGCCACGAGCACGCTACGTTTGTTCGTCCGGTCCGTTGGATCTGCTGCCTTCTGGGCGAGGATGTTGTGCCCGTGTCGTTTGCCGACGTGACGAGCGGCAATACCACGCGTGGTCATCGCGTGCTTGGCCCCGGTGACCATGTGGTTGCCAGCCCCGCCGTCTACGAGCAGGTGCTTGAGGACGCCGGCGTGCTTTCTGCCGAGCGTCGTCGCGAGGCCATCCTTGCCGGTATCGCCGAGGTCGAGGCCGCTCGCCCCGGCTGTCATGTCGACACGCCCAAGAAGGTCTTCGAGGAGGTCATTAACCTCTGCGAGTGGCCGACGGTGCTCGTCGGTACCTTCGATGAGGAGTTCCTCAAGGTCCCGCACGAGATCATCTGCGAGTCCATGCTCACCAACCAGCGCTACTTCCCGATCTATGACGGCGAGGGCAAGCTCACGCGTGAGTTCGTGGTCGTCTCCAACAGCAAGCCTGAGAACGCCGAGCGCGTGATCGACGGCAACGAGCGCGTCGTGCGCGCCCGTCTGGACGACGCAAAGTTCTTCTACGAGGAGGACCTGAAGATCTCCCTCGACGAGTTCCGTGATCGTTTGGCCAAGGTTGCCTTCCAGGAGAAGCTCGGTAGCGTGCTCGCCAAGTCCGAGCGCATCGAGCAGCTCGCACTCGCTATTGCCCGTGAGGCTCATCTGGGCGCCCATCTTGCCGCTGACGCTGCTCGCGCCGCGCACCTGTGCAAGGCCGACCTGGTGTCTAACGCCGTCGTTGAGTTCACGAGCCAGCAGGGCGTGATGGGCGGTTATTACGCGACCGCGATGGGGGAGAATGACGAGGTCGCCCATGCCATCCGCGATCACTATCGTCCCCGCTTTGCCGGTGACGAGTTGCCCGAGGGCACCGCTGGCTGCATCGTGGCCTGCGCCGACAAGCTCGATACCATCGCCGGTATCTTTGCCATCGGCGAGCCCCCGACCGGCTCCTCCGACCCCTACGCGTTGCGTCGCGCCGCCATCGGCATCATCAACATCCTGCGCGACCGTCTGCCGATCGATCCCACGTCGCTTATCGAGTTTGCCCTTGAGCTCTATAGCGAGCAGGGTATCGAGTTCGACGCCGCCGAGGTCGCTCAGCAGGTTCGCGACTTCTTCCACGGCCGTCTGGTGAGCATGGCCCGCGACGAAAAGATCCCGGCCGATACCGTTGCCGCCGTCTCCGCGGTGCACATCATCGCCCCGTCCGTCTTCTTCGCCCGCTGCGCCGCCCTCGACGAGGCCCGCAAGAACGACGCCGAGACGTTCGATAACCTGGCGACCGCCTATGCCCGCGCCGCGCACATCTCCAAGCCCGAGCTGGGCGCGGAGTACGACCGCAGCCTGATGGGCGAGGTCGAGCTCGCGCTTGCCGATGCCTCCGAGGCTGCTCAGACCGCTGTAGATGCCGCCCTCGCTGCCGAGGATTACCCGGCCGCATTTGCTGCCCTCGCCGCCCTGCGCGCGCCCATCGACCGTTTCTTCGACGAGGTTATGGTCATGGACAAGGACGAGCAGCTCCGCGATAATCGCCTTAAGCTGCTCAACCGCTTCGAGGCCGTTTTCTCCGGCATCGCCAACATCGGTGAGCTTGCCCGCAAAAAGTAAGCCAGCCTGCGCATAAGCGCAAAAGGAGCCCCGCATGGATTGCCCGGTCACCGCTCGTCCCACCGTTATCGTTATCTCCGACTCGCTCGGCGATACCGCTTGTGAGGTGGTGCTTGCGGCGTCCGGGCAATTTGATGAAGGGGCTTTTCGCGTTTTACGCCTGCCCAAGGTGACCTCCGTGGAGCAGGTCAAGTCATTTGTGGGCCCGCGTGTCGATGCAGACCATCGCGATATTGCCGTGTTCCATACCATTGTCGATCCGGCGCTGCGCGCCCGCGTGCTCGATTACCTGGGTATGCTGCATATCCGCTCGGTCGACCTGATCGGCCCGACGCTCGCCGTGCTATCGTCGCTCATCGGTGTGCCGCCCAAAGGCGTCGCGGGCGTGATTCACAGGACCGATGACCGCTATTTCCATCGTATCGAGGCCATGGAATATTTCGTTGAGCACGATGACGGGCGCGGTTGCGACGATTTGTCGGGTGCCGATATCGTGCTGCTGGGCGTATCGCGCACGTCCAAGACGCCGCTGTCGATGTATCTGGCTTATCAGGGCTACAAGGTTGCCAATGTTCCGTTGGCCCATGGCATGGAGCCGCCGAAGTCGATTTACGAGGTCGACCCGATGCGCCTGTTCGGCCTGATTTCGACCGTCGATGTGATTTCCGAAATTCGCGATAGCCGCTTGGGCGATGACTACGCTCGTGCCGTTGCCGGCTCCTATGCCGAGCCCGAGAGCGTGCGCAGCGAGCTCGAGGAAGCCCGTTCCCTCATGAAGCGGCTAGGCTGCTTTGTGGTGCGTACCGACGGCAAGGCCATCGAGGAGAGCGCTGCCGAGATCATTAGCCACTTGGAGGAAATCCAAGAAGCCCGTGCCCGCCGCGCCGCCCGTCGAGCCTAACAGTAGCAGCATTTTGATAAAGCGATTTAGCAAAAATATCGCATCTGACCTGCACTTTCTTACAGTGGTATCTTCATAAGGTAACCACCTTTACCTACCATTTACCGCCAGTTTTAGCACGTTTACCAAACCGCGCATCCTCTGCTTAAGCCCGCTCAAAACCCGCCGTATAGTTCCCTCATGGCCCGCATCTGGCGGGTCGATTCGTTACCACGGTCGTGTGCGTAAGCGCATGGAAGGGGAAGTATCGTGAGCGATTGCAAGAGGGTTTACCGTTTTGGAACCGACGCCCAGGGCACCTGTGTCACCGAGGGCGACAAGTCCATGAACTTCGTGCTTGGCGGCAAGGGCGCAAACCTTGCCGAGATGAGCCGCATCGGCCTGCCGGTTCCCGGTGGTTTTACCATTACCTGCCAGACCTGTGTCGAGTACTCCGGTGCCGCTAACGTCTGGCCCGAAGGCGCGCTCGATGAGATCGTTGCCGCCGAGGAAGACCTCGAGTCCCGCTGCGGCAAAAAGCTCGGTGACGCCTCCGATCCGCTGCTCGTGTCGGTTCGCTCGGGCGCTCCGTTTTCCATGCCCGGCATGATGGACACGGTCCTCAACTTGGGTCTCAACGACGACTCCGTTCAGGGTCTCATTGCCCAGACGCAAAACCCGCGCTTTGCTTGGGATAGCTACCGCCGCTTTATCCAGATGTTTTCCAACGTCGTCATGGGCGTTGACGCCGACCTGTTCGAGAACGCCCTGACCCAGGCCCGTCTGGTCGCCGGCGTTCGCGTCGATTCCGAGCTTTCGGCCGAGGACCTGCAGGAACTCGTCGAGACTTTTAAGGGCATCTTCTCCGAGAACGTCGATGCCGCCCTGTATCCCGAGCTCGAGGTCGCTGACGGCAAGCCCGTCTTCCCACACGATCCGGAGCTCCAGCTGCGCCTTGCCATCCAGGCCGTCTTTGGCAGCTGGATGAACGAGCGCGCCTGCATCTATCGCAAACAGCACGGCATCTCCGACGAGCTCGGCACCGCCGTCAACGTCCAGGCCATGGCCTTTGGCAACAAGGGCGAGACCTCTGCGACGGGCGTCGCCTTTACGCGCAATCCGGCCGACGGCACCAAGGAGTTCTACGGTGACTTTTTGGTCAACGCCCAGGGCGAGGACGTCGTCGCCGGTATCCGCAACACCGAGCCCATCGCCGACCTCAAGACCACCCCGGGCCTCGAGTCCGCAGGTGAGGAGCTCGAGCGCGTGTTCCTGACGCTCGAGGATCATTACCGCGATATGTGCGATATCGAGTTCACCATCGAGCAGGGCAAGCTCTGGATGCTCCAGACCCGCGTGGGCAAGCGTACTGCCACCGCCGCCCTGCGCATCGCCATCGAAATGGTCGAGGAAGGCCTGATCACCCGCGAAGAGGCCGTGAGCCGTATCGATCCCGCGCAACTCGACCAGCTCCTTCACCCGCAGTTTGACGCCTCCAAGAAGTACGAGGCTCTCGCCAGCGGTCTTAATGCCAGCCCCGGTGCCGCCGTGGGCGAGGTCGTGTTCTCGAGCGACGACGCTGTCGCGCGTTCCGCCGAGGGTCACAAGGTCATTCTGGTTCGTTGGGAGACCAACCCCGACGACCTGAAGGGCATGGTCGCCGCCGAGGGCATCCTGACCAGCCACGGTGGCAAGACGAGCCATGCCGCCGTTATCGCCCGCGGCATGGGTACGCCCTGCGTCTGCGGCGTTGAGCGCTTCCACATCGACGCCGCCGAGAAGGTCGTGCGCATCGAGGGCAGCGACCGCGTATTGAACGAGGGCGATGTCATCTCCATCGACGGCACCCAGGGCATCGTCGTCGACGGTCCCGTCGACCTGGTCTCCGCCGAGCTTACCGGCGACCTGGACACCATCCTGTCCTGGGCCGACGAGATTCGCCTGGACGAGACCTGTGGCCATGCCAACCATGTGCGCGTCAACGCCGACAATCCCGAGGATGCCGAGCTCGCCCTCGAGTTTGGCGCCGAGGCTATTGGCCTGTGCCGCACCGAGCACATGTTCCTGGGCGATCGCAAGAACATCATCCAGAGCTTTATCCTGTCTGACGATGAGGCCGTGAAGCAGCAGGCCCTGGCCGACCTGCTCAAGGTTCAGACCGAGGACTTCCTGGCGATGTTCAAGACCATGTCCGGTCGCGATGTGGTCGTCCGCCTGCTCGATCCGCCGCTTCATGAGTTCCTGGATAATCCTCGCGAGCTCGAGGTCGCCATCACCAAGAAGGAAGCCGCCGGCGCCAGCGAGGAAGAGCTTGCAGCCCTGCGCGCCCGCCTGCGTCGTATCGACGGCATGGTCGAGTCCAACCCGATGCTCGGACTGCGCGGTGTGCGCCTGTCCGTCGTCTTTAGCGATCTGCCGCTCATGCAGGTTCGCGCCGTCGCCACGGCTGCTGCCCGCCTCATCAAGGAAGGCGTCGACCCGCGCCCCGAGATCATGGTTCCGCTCGTTTCCATCACGGCCGAGCATGTCCAGACGCGCGAGGTCATCGAGCGTGTCATCGCCGAGGTATCCGCCGAGGAGGGCGTCGAGCTCAACATTCCCGTGGGTACGATGCTCGAGCTGCCGCGTGCCTGCATGGTTGCCGACGAGATCGCCCATCATGCCGACTTCTTCTGCTTTGGCACCAACGACCTCACGCAGACGACCTTCGGCTTCTCCCGCGACGACGCCGAGGCCAAGTTCATCCCGCTGTACATGCACAAGAAGATCTTGAAGAACAACCCCTTCGAGACCATCGACTCGGCGGTACTCGAGCTGGTGCGCATGGCCGTCGAGAAGGGTCGCGCCACCAATCCCGACATGCACTTTGGCGTGTGCGGCGAGCACGGCGGCGACCCCAAGTCCATCAAAGGCCTGTTTAACGTGGCCGACGTGGACTACGTGTCCTGCTCGCCCTACCGCGTGCCCCTCGCACGCCTGGCTGCCGCTCAGGCCAAGCTCGAGGCCAAGCGTTCCGCCTAACGTTTTGGGTTTAGACGCCTAGCGTAGCCCCCTTCATGCCGCCCGTCTCATTCGTGAGGCGGGCGGTTATCATGTGCGGGTTTTGTCTTTTTGTCTGCGTAAAAAATTGTTCTTGCAGCAGAAACCCGCGCGTGTATACTCGAATACGTTTGTTCAACTACGTGCCGGCCAGGGTGGTACGGCACCTCTAGAAGAGTAAGGAATTGCACATGGATTACATCCGCGCAATCGAGCGTCAGCAGATCCGCGAGGACATTCCTCAGGTTCGCGTCGCCGACAACGTCAAGGTTCACTACCGCATTAAGGAAGGCGACCGCGAGCGCATCCAGGTCTTCCAGGGCGACGTCATCCGCATGGCCGGCGCCGGTGCCCGCGAGACCTTCACCGTCCGCAAGATGTCCTTCGGTGTCGGTGTTGAGCGTACCTTCCCGCTTCACAGCCCCAAGATCGCCAAGCTCGAGGTCGTTCGTCATGGTCGCGTCCGTCGCGCCAAGCTGTACTACCTCCGCGACAAGGTGGGCAAGGCTGCTCGCATCCCCGAGAAGCGCTAAGAAGATCGCAGCGTCTGTCCACTCGTTTGGACACAAGGGTCACCTTCGGGTGGCCCTTCTTTTTATCTGATTTGCATGCAAGGAGGGCCTGGTATGGCCAATATGACGAGCTCGGTTTCGGCATCGCAGGTTGCCGGAGAGCTAGCGAGCGCAACGTTTGAGGAGATCCCCGCCCTCGTGGAGCATTATCGCGAGGACCCGCGCCAGCAGGTGATCAAGGCTTGTGAACGCGCCCTCAAACGCCATGCTAAGGAACTTGCCGAGCGCGAGCGCGTCAATGACATGTACGAGCTTATGCATGAGCTTGGCGGCGATGGGGTGGTCGTTGGTGTCGACGAGGTGGGCCGCGGCTCGGTAGCGGGTCCCTTAACCGTGTGTGCCGTGTGCCTTCCCATGGAGCCGCGCGTCTGGGGCATCAACGATTCCAAAAAGCTCACGCCGGCGCGCCGCGAGTTGCTCTCAGTGAAGATTGCCGAGGTGGCGACGGCGATCGGTTTTTGCCATATCGCGCCTAAGGATATCGATGAGATGGGCATGGCCCGTGCTATCCGTACCGCCGTTGCGGGCGCCGTGGCCGATACGGGACTCGAGCCCGATTGCGTCCTCATGGATGGCAACCCCTTGGGCGCTGTTCCTAACGAGCGCGATGTGGTGAAAGGCGATGCCAAGATCGCCTGCATCGCCGCAGCGTCCATCATGGCCAAGGTCACGCGTGACGAGATGATGGTCGAGTACGACGCCGAGTACCCCGAGTACCATCTGGCCGAGTCGAAGGGCTATGCGAGCCCCGAGCACATCGAGGCCATTCGCAAACATGGACTTTGTCCGCTGCACCGCGTGAGCTTTTGCGGAAACTTTCTGCAGACTGAGCGCCTTTTCTAGGCCAATTGTGGAGACAGGGACCTCTGTGGTTTTATAAACCTGCTGGTAGCGGGCCGTATGCAGCAGCATTGCTGCGTACGGCCCGTTTTTTGTCGGCATTTGGTCAGCTTTTGGTTTGCTTCCGGTACTTACCCGCATGAAAGGTGCCCTCATCATCGGGGCAATGCAGTGTGCGGGAAAGGAGACCCCATGAGTGCCGCAAGCAAAAAGAGCAAGACGCAGCAGCTCAAGGAGCGTTGGGAAAACGGCGAGCTCGACTGTGGGGCGATGACGCCCGAGTTTATCAAGGGACTCAGTCCCCGCGAGCTGGGCATGCTAGGCGAGCTGATCACCATCGACTACTTTAACGAGCGCGGCTACACCTTGCTGGAGCAGGGTTATCGTTGCACCGAGGGCGAGGCCGATCTGGTGCTGCTCGATGAGCTCGACGATGTCGTGGTGATGGCCGAGGTCAAGACCAGACGCGTTGCGCTGGATTGCAACACGCGGGTCTTTCCCGAGGAGGCCGTGGACGCCCAAAAGCAACGCCGCTACCGCCGCATCGCAAGTTGCTATCTCATGGAGCATTATCCGCTCAAGGCGATTCGCTTCGATGCCGTGGGCGTCACCATCCGCGACGGGCATATCGCCGAGATCGAGCACCAGTACAACGCGTTCGATTGGCAGGTGTCGTGATGGCGTTCGAGACGTTTGCCGTTCACGCGGCCTGCATCCGCGGCGTCGAGGCGATTCACGTCACGGTCGAGGTCTCGCTTGCCGGCGGCGTTCCGGGCATTCAGATGCTCGGCATCCCGAGTATGGAGGTGATGGAGTCACGTGGTCGTATTCGCTGTGCGATGCGCTCGGCCGGCTTTGAGATCCCGCGCTCGG
The DNA here is from genome assembly GCA_902479145.1 of uncultured Collinsella sp. Taxonomy (GTDB): domain Bacteria; phylum Actinomycetota; class Coriobacteriia; order Coriobacteriales; family Coriobacteriaceae; genus Collinsella. The sequence goes on along the minus strand of CABSNR010000013.1, from coordinate 20,369 downwards.
GCATTACGGTCAATCTGGCGCCCGGCGATATTCGCAAGACCGGTAGCGGCTTTGATCTGCCCATCGCCATCGCGGTTCTAGCGGCCGATGGTCAGATTCCCCGCGACAACCTCGATCGTTGTCTTATCGCCGGCGAGCTCGGCTTGGACGGCACGGTGCTTCCTGTCAAGGGCGAGGTGGCGTTTCAGCTATTGGCTCGCGACATGGGGCTGTCTTTTATCGCCGGCAGGTCCGACCAGCATGTGCCACTCGCGGGCGTGGATTGCGGCTTTATCGACCATCTGTCTCAGCTTGCTCACGGCATGGGCGATGCCGCACGGCACTACTTGGATTCCGAGGGCGTCGAGGCGACCTTTGAGCCAGAGCTCGACTATGCAGACGTGCTGGGGCAGGAAGTCGCTAAACGCGGCATGGCGCTTGCGGCGGCAGGAGAACTCGGCTTGCTCATGATCGGGTCTCCGGGATCGGGCAAGACGATGCTCGCACGCCGTATGACCGGCATCCTGCCCGAGCTTTCCGTTGAGGATCAGCAGGAGGCACTGTGCATCCATTCGGTTTTGGGTGAGAACATTGATGGCTTGTTGGCGGGGCACCGCCCCTTCCGCAGTCCCCACCACAGTATTTCGACCGCAGGCCTTATCGGCGGCGGGCGCCCGGTGCACCCGGGTGAGATCAGCCTTGCTCATGGCGGCGTGCTCTTTTTGGACGAGCTTGCCGAGTTTCCCACGGGCGTGCTGCAGACGCTGCGTCAGCCCATCGAGCGCGGCTACGTGAGGATCGTACGCGTCGACGGGGCTTTTACCTTCCCGTCGCGCTTTCAGCTGCTGGCTGCGAGCAATCCCTGCCCCTGCGGCTTTTTGGGCGATCGCGAGGTGCCGTGTCGCTGCTCGGCGGCGATGGTCGAGCGCTATCGGTCTAAACTGCGCGGTCCTTTGGCCGACCGTATCGACATGATGATCGATGTGACCCGTCCCGACCCTCAAGTGATTATCGAGGGTGCGGAGGGCATGTCGTCGGCCGAGTTACGTGACTACGTTGTGCGCGGTCGCGCCTTTCGCGCTTGGCGCGAATCCCGCATGGACGATGCGGATGCCGAGGCCGAGGATGACGAGACACGGTCCATTGACGGCGTCGTTTCGACCTTTGAGCTCGATGATGCGGCGGAGAAGTGTGTGCTCGGCCTGTCGAAGCGCACGTATCTCACAGGGCGTGGCATCGTGCGCCTTGTTCGCATTGCGCGCACGATCGCAGATGTCGCCGAGAGCGAGCAGGTGACGCAGGACCACGTGCTCGAGGCGGCGATGTACCAGGGAAGGAGGGACCAATGATGGCTGAGGGGACCTTCGAGCTGCATCCAGGTGACGCGTTGTATCCCGAGACCGTTTTGGAGCTTTCTGATATACCCCAGACGCTTTATGTGCGCGGCAACCCCGAGGTGCTTTCGACGCCCGCGCTCTCCATCATCGGCGCGCGCAAGGCTTCGCCGTATGGTCTTGCCGTGGCAGAGCTTGCGGCAAAGGTGGCGGTTGATGCGGGAGTGACGGTAGTTTCGGGAGGCGCGGTCGGTTGTGACCAGGCCTCGGGTTGGGCTGCGGTCAACGCCGGCGGCAAACACGTCGTGGTGCTGGGGGCGGGCGCCGACGTGGTCTACCCGCGTTCGAGCGCGGGGCTTATTACTCGCACGCTCGATACAGGTGGCGCGGTCGTGTCGATCTCTCCGTGGGGCATGGGTCCGCGCAAGTTCGCCTTTCCGCGCCGCAATCGCGTGATCGCGGCCCTGTCGCAAGCCCTCTTTGTATCCGAGGCGGGTATGCCTTCCGGGACGTTTTCTACAGCCGAGGCTGCCATGGATTTGGGGCGCGAACTTCTTGCCGTGCCGGGGTCGATCCTATCGCCCGAGTCGCGTGGCACGAATTATCTCATTGCGAACGGTGCCTGCTGCATCGTCGACGAGGAATCTATCGAGATGGCTATCTCACGCATCTACGGAACCCTGCGCTACTCGCGCCCCGATGCTCCCGGCATTGCCGACCTGGATCCAACGCAGCAGACCGTGATGCATGCGCTCATCGCCTCTCCGCTCAAGGTCGACGACATCGCGGCGCTCGTCTCGCTCGATGCTGTCGGCGTACTCAAACTCTTGGGTTCGCTTGAACTCGAGGGCCTTATCGAGCGCATGATGGATGGAAGGTATGCGCCCTCCAAGTTTGCCCTTCACGCCCAGACGCCCTTCGGTCACAATGGAAAACGTGTCAAGTAGAAAGGTGTTTGCAGATGCAGTTCTATCAGGTGACGGTTATCGGTGGCGGTCTGGCGGGTTCGGAATGCGCGATCCAGCTGGCAGATCGCGGGTTTGCCGTAAAGCTGTGCGAGATGCGCCCCCAGGTGAGCTCCCCGGCCCACCATACCGATCGCCTGGCAGAGCTCGTCTGCTCCAATTCGTTTAAGTCGACTCGTCCGGATTCCGCGGCTGGTTTGCTGAAGGCCGAGCTTGAGCGCATGGGTTCAGTCCTGCTCGATTGCGCCCATCGCGCGGCTGTTCCCGCCGGCGGTGCCCTGGCGGTCGACCGCGTCAAATTTTCCGAGCTTGTCGAGGCCGAGGTTGCCGCTCGTCCCAATATCGAGGTCGTGCACGGCGAGGTCACGCAGATTCCCGAGGGTCACGTGGTCATTGCCGCGGGCCCGCTGTGTTCACCGGCGCTGAGCGAAGAGGTTATGAAGCTCGTCGGTGGCGATGCCCTGGCATTCTTTGATGCGGCGGCGCCGATCGTCGATGCCTCCACGCTCGATATGGACGTGCTGTTCTCGCAGTCGCGCTACGAGGAGCAGGGGGGCGGCGACTATCTCAACGCTCCGCTCAATAAGGAGGAGTACGAGGCCTTTATCGAGGCGCTTACCACGGCCGACCGCGTGGTGCTCAAGGACTTTGAGGGCGGCGATCTGTTCCAGGCCTGCCAGCCTGCCGAGGAGGTTGCGCGCACCGGCAAGGACGCCATTCGCTTTGGCGCCATGAAGCCCGTCGGCCTCACCGACCCGCGTACCGGACGTCGCCCTTGGGCGGCGATTCAGCTGCGTGCCGAGAACAAGGAGAAGACCGCCTATAACCTGGTGGGCTTCCAGACCAACCTGACCTTTGGCGAGCAGAAGCGCGTCTTCCATATGGTGCCGGGCCTGGAGAACGCTGAGTTCTTCCGCTACGGTGTCATGCACCGCAATACCTTTGTCGACGCCCCGCACGTGCTCGATGGCACCTTTGCCGTGCCCGGTACCGGCGTGCGCCTGGCCGGTCAGATCACCGGCACCGAGGGGTACATGGAAGCCGTGGCGACCGGTCTGCTCGCGGCGCTCAACACCTATGCAGAGGCTATCGGCGCCGATTCCGTCGAGTTGCCCCGCGTGGGCGCCCTGGGTGCGCTCGTGGGCTATGCGACCGATCCTGCCACCGTGGGCTATCAGCCCATGCATGTCAACTTTGGCCTGGTGCCGCCGCTCGAGGACGGTAAGCGCCGCAGCAAGCGCGACCGCTATCAGGCCTATGCGGACCGTGCGCTCGAGGCCCTCGATGCCTACTTGGCCACGCGTTCCGACTTGTTTGGAGGCGACCGGTCATAGCCTTTGACCTGTACGACACCGTCGACTCTTTTATCGCCTATATCGCACGCGTTGAGGGGCTTTCTCCCAACACGGTGACGGCCTATGGCTCGAGACTGGAGCGCTTTGCTGCCTGGTGCGAGCGCGAGGATATTGATGCTTTCGCTGCCGACGTGCGCACCATTCGTCGCTATCTTGCTGAGCTTTCGCGTGAGCAGGTGGCTCCCCGAACGCTTGCGGCGCACCTGTCGGCTATCCGATCTCTCTATCGCTGGATGGCTGCCGAGGGGATTGTCGAGGGCGATGCGGTCTCGGCGATCGCGTCGCCCAAGCTGCCGCGTGACCTGCCGGGCGTCCTTACGACCCAGCAGGTCGAGGCGCTGCTCAAGACGCCTGATACCTCAACACCCGCGGGACTGCGCGATGCGGCGATGCTCGAGTTGCTCTATGCCTCGGGTGCCCGCATCTCAGAGCTTGCGGCGCTCAATGTGGAATCCATCTCATGGTCCGAGCGCACGCTGCGCCTGTGGGGCAAGGGGAGCAAGGAGCGTATCGTCCCTCTGTATCGTCGTGCGCTCGATGTGACGCGTCTCTATATTGAAGAGGGGAGGCCGGAGTTGCTCGCTCGGGCAAAGCGCCGCGACCTCGCTACCGGGCCGCATCCGCTGCTTATATCGACGCGCGGCAATCGCATGAGCGCCGCGATGCTCCGGCGACGGTTCCATACGCTGGCGACGCTCGCCGGCATTCCGGCTGACATCGCCCCGCATGCGATGCGCCATACCTTTGCGACCGACTTGCTCGAGGGCGGTGCGGACCTGCGCTCGGTTCAAGAGCTGCTAGGTCATGCGAGCCTGTCCACGACGCAGATCTACACGCATCTCACACCCGATCGGCTTAAACGTGCCGTGGCTCAAGCCCATCCCCGCGGCGAATAGTGGCTGGGACGTCCCGCGCCGCACTCAGGTGTGTGGTTTTGATTGCGGGTTGGCAGGAAGAGGCATTCCTGCTATCATTCATCGGGTTGCTTCACGGCAACATGTTTTTATCACGCACGCGCGGCTACTTCATACCGTGGTGCCCGGGCTTTGGTAGCACATGTCCGGGTTGGTTTTGGAGGATGACCCCGCGCGGAGGCAAACCACAGGAGGTTTAACATGGCTACCAAGATTAATATCCGCACCCTGCTCGAGGCCGGCTGCCACTTCGGTCACCAGACCCGTCGCTGGAACCCCAAGATGAAGCCGTTCATCTTCGGTGAGCGCAACGGCATCTACATCCTCGACCTCAAGCAGACCATCCTCGACGCCGACCAGGCCTACACCTTCGTCAAGAACGTCGCCAAGGGTGGCAACGTGCTGTTCGTCGGCACCAAGAAGCAGGCTCAGGAGGCCGTCAAGAACGCTGCTGAGCGCGCCAACATGCCTTACATCAACCAGCGTTGGCTCGGCGGTATGCTGACCAACTTCGTCACCATCCGCTCCCGCATCAACCGCATGGAGGAGCTCGAGGCAATGGTCGAGGACGGCCGCATGGCTGTTCTGCCCAAGAAGGAGCAGGCTGTTCTCGGCAAGGAGCTCACCAAGCTCCAGACCAACCTCGGTGGCGCCCGCGACATGAAGGGTCTGCCCCAGGCTCTCTTCGTCATCGACACCAAGCGCGAGGAGAACGCCATCAAGGAGGCTCAGCGCCTGAACATCCCCGTCGTCGCCCTGATCGACACCAACTCCGATCCCGACGAGGTCGAGTACGGCATCCCCTGCAACGATGACGCTATCTCCGCTGTCACCCTTATGTGCGAGCTCATGGCTGACGCCTGCCTCGCTGGCTCTGGTAAGGAGCAGGTCTCCGAGGCCGAGATGGCCGCTGAGCCCAAGGCCGAGTAAATCAGTCTTAGTTAATTCTTTTTCATCTCTTTGAAAGGAACCACAATGGCCCAGATTACCGCCGCTATGGTCAAGCAGCTCCGCGAGATGACCGACTCCCCGATGATGGAGTGCAAGAAGGCTCTCGTCGAGGCTGACGGCGACATGGACGCCGCTGTCGACGTTCTGCGTAAGAACGGCCTTGCCAAGGCTGCCAAGAAGGCTGGCCGTGAGACCAACGAGGGCGCTGTCGCCGCGTTCGTCTCCGAGGATGGCAAGACCGGCGCTCTGCTCGAGCTCTCCTGCGAGACCGACTTCGTTGGCTCTAACGCCAAGTTCACCGGCTTTGCTTCCAAGGTCGCTGAGGTTGTCGCTACCACCGAGCCTGCTGACGTCGACGCTCTGCTCGAGAAGCCGATGGGCGAGGAGACCGTTTCCTCCGAGCTCACCGAGATGATTCACATCATGGGCGAGAACATGAAGATCTCCCGCTTCGCTGCCCGCAAGGCTGAGAACGGCGCGCTCGCTTCTTACATCCACATGGGTGGTAAGATCGGCGTCCTCGTCGAGTTCGCCTTCGAGAAGGCTGAGACCGCTCAGGCTGAATCCTTCAAGACCTTCGCTCACGACGTTGCCCTTCAGGTTGCCGCCGTCGCCCCGATCTGCGCTACCCGCGATCAGGTTCCGGCCGAGACCGTCGAGCACGAGAAGCAGATCTACATGGCTCAGGCTGCCGAGTCCGGTAAGCCCGAGGCTATCCAGGAGAAGATGGCTGTCGGCCGTCTGGAGAAGTTCTACAAGCAGTCCGTGCTCACCGAGCAGGAGTTCATCAAGGACAGCTCCCTCACCATCAAGAAGTACGCTGAGCAGGTCTCCAAGGAGCTCGGCGACACCATTACCGTCGTTGCCTTTGACCGTCTGGTCCGTGGCGAGTAAATAAGCTCTTGTAGCTGGTAATGAGCAGGCTGTGGGTTTTACTCACAGCCTGCTTTTTCATGGCTCTTCTTAGAGCCTTTGATAGAATGTTGAGAGTTCAATCTAAAGGAGGATCGCTTTGTCCGACATCCGATATAAACGCGTGCTTCTTAAGCTTTCCGGCGAAGCGCTGATGGGCGACGGCCAATATGGCATCGACCCCAAGGTTACCGACCATCTTGCTAAGCAGGTCAAGGAGCTGCTCGCCGTTGGCCATGAGGTCGGCGTCGTTGTCGGCGGCGGCAATATTTTCCGCGGCATGGCAGGCGCTGCCGGTGGCATGGAGCGTGCTCAGGCCGACTACATGGGCATGCTGGCAACCGTTATGAACGCGCTCGCCCTGCAGGATGCCTTCGAGCATAACGATGTTCCCTGCCGCGTGATGAGCGCTATCCAGATGAACGAGATCTGCGAGCCCTATATTCGCCGTCGCGCCATCAACCACCTTTCCAAGGGCAACGTCGTTATTTTTGCCGCCGGTTCGGGCAATCCGTACTTTACGACCGACACCGCCGCGGCTCTTCGTGCGTGCGAGATCGGCGCCGAGATTCTGATTAAAGCCACCAAGGTTGACGGCATCTACGATAAGGATCCCGTCAAGTGCGCTGATGCCGTCCGTTTTGACAAGATTACCTATCACGAGGTTCTCGTCCGCGGTCTGCAGGTTATGGATTCCACCGCTACGGCACTGTGCCAGGATAACCGTATGCCGATTTTGGTCCTCAACATCGATGGCGAGGACACCGTCAAGCGCGCGCTTTCGGGTGAGCCCGTCGGCACGCTCGTCTATCAGGAGGATTAAGCATGGCAGAGAACATCACCGCCCATATGGACAAGTCGCTCGAGTCCCTCAAGCATAACTTCTCCAAGGTCCGTACCGGCCGCGCCAATGCCAACATTCTGTCCGACATCACCGTCGATTATTACGGTGTTCCCACGCCGGTCACGCAGGTTGCCGCCGTCAAGACCCCCGAGGCCCACATGCTGCTCATCGAGCCGTGGGACAAGGCACTCATCAATGCTATCGTCAAGGCCATCGGCGCTTCCGATCTGGGTATTACCCCCAACTCCGATGGCACCGTCGTTCGTCTGCCGTTCCCGGCTCCCACCGAGGAGCGCCGTCGCGAGCTCGTCAAGGAGTGCCGCGAGTACGCCGAGCAGGCCAAGGTGTCTATCCGTAACATCCGTCGCGACTTCAACAACAAGCTTGAGCGCGATGAGGAGCTCACCGAGGACGATGTCCGTCGCGAGCAGGCCAAGGTCCAGAAGCACACCGATGAGTATGTCGCCAAGGTCGAGGAGCTTCTGAAGGAAAAAGAAGCCGAGGTCATGGAGATCTAAGGTGCAATACGACGAGCATAAACTGGTCGAGTACTTTGCCGACGCCCCTGCGGGCGTCGGTTTTTCCGACCTTGACCTCAATAACATTCCGCACCATATCTCGTGCATCATGGACGGCAATGGTCGTTGGGCCACATCGCGCGGTCTTGCACGCACCGAGGGCCACAAGGCGGGTATCGTCTCCCTTCGTGAGATTATTACCGCCTGCGTGCGTCTGGGCGTCGACGTGCTTTCGGCCTATGCGTTTTCTACCGAAAACTGGAACCGCCCGCAGCATGAGGTCAACGTCTTGATGCACCTGTTTGCCAAGACGTTTATCGACGAGCTGCCGCTTCTGAAGCGCGAAAACGTGCGCGTTGTCTTTTTGGGTGACATTTCCGCGCTGCCCAAGAAGACCCGCGACGTTTTTGAACGCGGTCTTGCCGAGTGCGCCAATCACACCGGCATGACGCTGGCGCTTGCCGTCAACTACGGCGCGCGTGCCGAGATTACCCGCGCTGTCCGTCAGATCGCACTCGACGCTGCCGCCGGTAAGATCGATCCTGGCGCAATTGATGACGACATGGTGGCTTCCCACCTCTATACCGCCGGCCTTCCCGATCCTGAGCTTGTGATTCGCACTTCTGGTGAGCTGCGCCTTTCGAACTATCTGCTGTGGCAGGTGGCTTATTCCGAATTCTACGTCACCGATACCTATTGGCCCGACTTTGATCGTTGGGGCCTTGTCGACGCCATTTTGGCCTATCAGGGCCGTGACCGTAGGTTTGGTGGACTGAGCAAGACCGAGGAGGCTTAATCGTGTCCGATCGTCCCAAGGCATCTGCTCCCAAGACGCCTGCGCGCAAAGCTGCCACTGCGGGAACGCCTGCAGTGAAGAGCGGCACCGGTTCGTGGCTGGCGGGCTTTATTACCCGTGCCGCCGCCGGTATCGTCTACGCCGTTGTCTTTATCCTGTGCCTGGTTTTGGGTATCGTGCCCACGGCCATCTTTGTTTCCGTCATGAGCGGTCTGTGCTGCTATGAGTTTTTCCGTATGACAAGGCTCGACGGCAAGATGGCTAACGAGCGCATGGGTATCGCTGCCGCCGTGCTCTTTCCGCTGTCGGCGTTGGGCGATTCGATGCTGCTGAATGCCCTGCTTTTTGCCCTGATGCTCGCTGTGGGCATTTGGTATGTCTGGTCGCCGCGTACCCGCATATCCGATGTTGCCGTGACACTCATGGGTCCCATCTACACCGGTTTTATGCTGTCGGCTATCGTGCTGCTGCGCGATGCCGTGCCCGGTTTTGCCGGCGCCCTGCTTTCGGTGGGCGTTTGCGCGTCCCTTTGGGTCTCCGATTCGTTTGCCTACATCGTGGGTAGCCGTATCGGCCAGCACAAGATGGTTCCCAAGATCTCTCCCAAAAAGAGCTGGGAGGGGTTTGTCGGCGGCATCCTGGGCTCGGTTTTGATTTGGCTCATCCTGTGGGCGACGCACTTCTACAAGCTCAGCCTGCCCTATGCGCTGCTGTGCGGCGTGGTCGTGTCCGTTCTGGGCGTTATCGGCGACCTCATCGAGTCGCGCATCAAGCGCGGTGTGGGCGTCAAGGATTCCGGCAACCTTATCCCGGGCCACGGCGGCATGCTCGATCGTAGCGATTCGCTTATCTTTGGTTGCATTACCGCTCAGCTGCTTTTGATGATCGGAGGCGTGCTGTAATGTCATTCCAGACGACATATGGCCCCGATGGACGCCTCCGCGTTGCCATCCTGGGTTGTACGGGCTCCATCGGCACCCAGGCACTTGATGTGTGCCGTCAGCATGCCGATCGCCTGCAGGTGACGGCGCTGTCCGTTAACTCCAGTACCTCCGAGCTCGTTGCCGCTGCCCGCGAGTTCTCGGTTCCGGCGGTTGCCGTGGCCGATGTCGCTCATGGCGATGACGCCGTGCTGCAGGAGTTGCCCGAGGGAACGAAGCTCGGCGTTGGCGCGCAGGCGGTTTGCGAGCTCGCGCGTCGCGACGATGTCGACTGCGTGCTCGTTGCTATTGTGGGCGCCGCCGGTCTCGAGGCGAGCCATGCGGCCTTGACCTCTAATAAGCGCCTTGCCCTTGCCAACAAGGAGTCCCTCGTCGTCGGTGGCGACTTGCTTATGCCGTTGGCACAACCGGGCCAGCTTATTCCGGTCGACTCTGAGCACTCCGCCATCTACCAGTGCTATCTGGGGGAGGACCCGCGCGAGGCTCATTGTATTTGGCTTACCTGCTCGGGCGGTCCGTTCTTTGGCCGCACCCGCGACGAGCTCAATCGCGTGACGCGTGCCGATGCCCTTGCACATCCCACGTGGGCCATGGGTGCCAAGATCACCATCGACTCCGCCACCCTCATGAACAAGGGCCTGGAGCGCATTGAGGCCATGCATCTGTTTAACTGCGACCTCGATTTCATTAACGTGGTCGTGCAGCGTCAGTCCAAGATTCACTCTATGGTCGAGTTCGCCGACGGCTCCGTGATGGCGCATCTCGGTGCTTCCGACATGCGTATTCCCATCCAGTTCGCGTTCTCGTATCCCGAGCGTTGGGATACTCCGGCGCCTCGTATCGATTTTCGCGAGTTGGGGCAGCTCACGTTTGATGCTGCCGACATGGATACCTTCCGCTGTCTGGCACTGGCCGAGCGTGCCGGCAAGACGGGTGGCACCATGCCGTGCGTGCTCAATGCCGCCAACGAGGTCGCCGTCGATGCCTTCCTGCACGATGGCTGCAGCTTTACTGATATCGATCGCATTGTGGAATCCTGCATGGATGCCCACGATATGCAGACGGTCGATTCGTTTGAGCAGCTTCGCGACATCGATGTGTGGGCGCGTGAAAAAGCTGCGCAGGTGCTCGCCGCAACCCGTTCCTAACCCATAAGGATTGCTTTTTCGTTTTATGGATACTGTTCTGAGCGTTCTTTCATCGGTCTTTTGGGGCCTGCTGATGCTTTCCGTCCTCGTGTTTTTGCACGAGGGCGGCCACTTTTTGGCGGCGCGTGCCTGCGGCGTCCGTGTGACCGAATTCTTTTTGGGCCTGCCGTGCCGCTTTGACATACACTACACGTCGCGTCGCATTGGAACCAAGTTTGGCGTGACCCCGCTGTTGCTGGGTGGCTACGCTGCCATCTGCGGTATGGATCCGACCGATGTCTCGTGCGCCGATCGCGTGCTCGCGGCTATCTACCGTCATGGTCGCGTGACCGTGGCCGACCTTGCTGTCGAGCTCGAGCTTTCCGAGGAGGATGTGCTCGAGGCTTGTGCTCTGTTGCTGGGCTGGGGCTCCATCGCACCTTGGTATGAGGAAGGGGAGAAGCCCTCACCGAGCTACTATCCCACCAAGTATCAGACACTGCCTCGAGACGCTGCGGGTTACACCACCTTTGACGGCCGCCGGTTCGATCGAGAGCATGCGACTGCCGAGGGCGATGTGTGGGAGCTGCCGTGCGGCGAGGCTGATTTCTTGGCGCAAGAGCGCTCGCATACTTATCTTGGCCAGGGCTTTCTCAAGCGCGCCTTTATGCTGCTCGCGGGCATTCTCGTCAATATCCTGACGGGTTTTTTGCTCCTTATGAGCATCTATTCCATTGCGGGTGTCACCGTGCCGATGGATACCAACGTGATCGGTCAGGTTGACGAGGGGTCTATTGCCGCCAAGGCGGGTATCGAGGCCGGTGATGCGATCCTTTCGGTCGACGGTGTCTCATGTTCCACTTGGATGGACGTCTACGATGCTATCGGCAAGGCCGCCGGTAAGGACGATATCGCCATTGAGTATGAGCGCGACGGCAAGCAGCATTCGACCTCGGTTGCGCTCAAAGAGGACGAGCGGTTAGGTGTGTATGCTTCTACGGAGGTAGTCCGTTTGGACCCCATCACCTCGGCGCGTCTGTCATTCTCCTATGTTGTGCAGACCGCGGATGGCGTTATTCGCCTACTCCAGCCGCAGCATACGATGGAGATTCTCGACCAGTCCTCGTCGATCGTGGGCATCAGCGTCATGTCCTCTCAGGCGGCTGCTGCCGGCCCCGTAACGTTCCTTTCGTTTGCTGCCCTCATCTCGTTCTCGCTTGGCTTTATGAACCTGCTGCCCATCCCGCCACTCGATGGCGGTAAGCTGGTCATCGAGATCATTCAAAAGATTGCGGGACGCGAGCTTCCGCTCAAGGTCCAGGCGATTGTGAGCTATGTGGGCATCGCGCTCTTTGCGCTGCTGTTTGTCTATATGCTTCGTTCCGACATCCTTCGATTTATTCTGTAGGGGAGTGTTTGGATTGTCTTTATCCCATCCTTTGCCGCGCGAACTGACGCGCCCCGTGCATGTGGGCGGCGTACAGATCGGTGGCGGCGCGCCGGTGGTGGTTCAATCGATGACCTGCACCGATACCGCTGATGCCCAGGCAACGCTTGCGCAAGTGTGCGCGTTGGCGCAGGCTGGCTGCGATATCGTGCGTGTGAGCGTGCCCACTGAGGCCGCGCTTGAGGGTTTCCGCACCATCTGTGCCGAGTCTCCGGTGCCGATTGTTGCCGATATTCACTTTAACCATAAGCTCGCCATTGGTGCCGTTGAGGCCGGTGCTGCCAAGCTGCGCATCAATCCCGGCAACATCGGCGATTGGGCCAAGGTCGATGCCGTGATCGATGCCGCGGGTGCCGCTGGGTGCGCGATTCGCATTGGCGTGAACGCGGGTTCGCTTGAGCAGGATATCGCCGAACGCGATGACCTTTCGCAGCCCGAAAAGCTCGTAATGTCGAGCGAGCGTTTCGTCAAACATTTTGAGGACCGCGGTTTTACCAATATCGTTCTTTCCGCCAAGGCTCATAGCGTGTCCACGACGCTTGACACCTATCGTGCCCTGTCGCGCGAAATCCCCCATGTTCCGCTTCATTTGGGCGTGACTGAGGCCGGAACTAAGCTCCAGGGCACCATTAAGAGCTCTGTGGGCCTGGGTATTCTGCTTTCTGAGGGCATTGGCGATACTATGCGCGTCTCGCTTACGGCCGATCCGGTCGAGGAGCCGCCTGTCGCCTGGGGAATTTTGCAGTCGCTGGGTCTGCGTCGCCGTGGTCCCGAGATTGTCTCGTGCCCCACGTGCGCTCGCTGCCAGGTCAACCTGATTCCCATCGCTGAGGAGGTCACCGAGCGGCTTAAGAACTACTCCGCGCCGCTTTCGATCGCCGTGATGGGATGTGCGGTCAATGGCCCCGGCGAGGCTTCTGATGCCGACTTGGGCGTTGCCTGCGGACGAGGTCAGGGCCTGCTCTTTTCGCACGGCCAGATCATTGGTAAAGTAGCTGAGGACCAAATTGTCGACGCGCTTATGGCCGAGGTCGACAAGCTTATTGAGGAGAAATAAATGACCCGAGCAATGTATATGTCTAAGCTGTATGCTCCGACGCTCAAAGAGGATCCGGCCGACGCCGAACTTGCGAGCCATCGACTGCTGCTCCGTGCCGGTATGATCCGCAAGGAGGCCGCCGGTCTGTATTCCTATCTGCCGCTCGCGTGGCGCTCGATTCGCAAGATCGAGAACATCGTGCGCGACGAGATGGATGCTGCCGGCGCCCAGGAGCTCATGATGCCCATCATGGTCGATGCCGAGCTGTGGCGTGAGTCCGGCCGTATCGATGCCTATGGCAAGGAGCTCGTGCGCTTTGATGACCGCCACGGCCGCGAGTTCGTGCTCGGCCCCACGCACGAGGAGACTGTGACCGCCTTGGTACGCAATGAACTGCGTTCCTACAAGCAGCTGCCGGTGAATCTCTATCACATCCAGGATAAGTTCCGCGACGAGTTCCGTCCCCGCTTTGGCCTGATGCGCGGTCGCGAGTTCATCATGAAGGACGCCTACAGCTTCTCTGCCACGCAGGAGAGCCTGCAGGAGGAGTACGACAAGATGAAGCAGGCCTACGCCAATATCTGCGAGCGCTGCTACATCAAGGCCCTGCCCGTCGTCGCCGATTCCGGCGAGATCGGCGGTGACACCTCCGTCGAGTATATGGCGCTGGCCGAGGCCGGCGAGGCTTCGCTGGTCTACTGCGACGATTGCGGCTTTGCTGCCGACGACGAGGCGGCAAGCACTAAGGTTGTCGTGACCGAGGGTCCCGGCGACGGTACGCTTACCAAGGTCGAGACTCCGGGCATGGGCACCATCGAGGCCGTTGCCAAGTTCTTTGGGTTCCCCGAGAACGGCACGCGCAAGTCTCTGGCTCTCATCGACGCCGAGGGTAAGCCCGTTGTTGCCATCGTTCCGGGTGATCACGAGCTCAACGACTGCAAGGCCGAGCACGTCTTTGGCAAGGGCTATCGCATGATGACCGACGAGGAGCTCCAGACCTACGGTCTGCATAAGGGCTTTATCGGACCGGTTAACCTTCCCGAGGGCATTCGTCTGGTCTGCGACGAGAGCTTGCGTGAGTCCAAGCAGTGGGCCTGCGGTGCCAACGAGGTCGACTATCACTTTACCGGTGCCTGCCCCGAGCGCGATTTTACCGTCGACGAGTGGGCCGATCTGGTCACCGTCGTTGCCGGCGATCCCTGCCCGCACTGCGGCAAGCCGCTCTCCGCTGCCCGCGGTATCGAGGTCTCCCAGGTCTTCCAGCTGGGCACCAAGTATTCCGAGGCCATGGGTGCCACCTTTATGGACGAGGATGGCAAGGAAAAGCCGCTCATCATGGGCTGCTACGGCGTTGGCGTGTCTCGTTCGCTTGCTGCCGTCGTGGAGCAGCACAACGACGAGCACGGTATCGTCTGGCCGGTCTCCGTTGCCCCGTATGAGGTCGCGGTGATTCCGCTCGATCCCAAGAAGGAGGAGTGCGCTTCCGTTTGCGACCAAATCGTCGATGGCCTGTGCGCCGAGGGTATCGAGGTTGTCGTCGATGACCGTGACGAGCGTCCCGGCTTTAAGTTTGCCGATAATGACCTTATGGGCTTCCCGTATCAGGTGATTTTGGGCAAGCGCGGCCTTAAGAACGGTACCGTTGAGCTCAAGGACCGTGCTACGGGCGAGCGCGAGGATGTGGCGATCGATGAGGTCGTCGCCAAGGTCGCCGAGCTTGTGAAGGCAGCACGCCGTTAATCGAGCCCGCTGCGTTGAGTGCGCTTACGAAGCGGCCCTGCGTCTCTCGAGGGAGAGGTGCAGGGCCGCTTTTGCGTCTAAGAATCTTTAGTAGCTAAAAGGGAAACCCCACAGCCCATATGAGCTGCGGGGTTTCCCTTTGTGCCTCCGATGCGAAATGAATCGCTCAGATATTACTGATAATCGACGACGTCGATCCAGTTCTTCAGGAACTCATCGTTCACGTTGCGCTTACGAGCGAGCTCGGAAGCGGCAACGATGCTCGTCCACTGACGCACGACCTGCATGGGCATGTCGGCGCGGTCGCAGTAGAGCTCCAGGTAGGCCTCGGCCTGATCCTTGCTGTTGAGGGCAAAGAGCAGGTAGGTGGTGGCAACGTCGGCAGCAGGGGAGCCCTGGGTGGCGTGTGCCCAGTCGCACACATAGAGCTGGCCGTCGTCGCCGACGATGACGTTGGAGGGGTTGAAGTCGCCGTGGCAGACCTTGAACTCCTTGGTCATGCCGTCCAGACGCTCCTGAAGGTTGTAGCGCGTGGTGGCATTGAGCTGATCAAGGCTGTCGATCATGCGGGCGTACTTGTCGCGCTGACGGTTGAGCAGCGGGGAGGTGTAGCCGTGGATCTCGATCTGGAGGTCGACGAACATCTCGAGGTACTCACCAAAGCGCTGGGGCTCGGCAGTCATCTTCTCGGCAAGGGTGGTGCCCGGAACCTTCTCGGTCACGAGCGCCCAGCCGTTGGCGTTCTCGAGCTGGGAAACCTCGAGCGCCTTGGGACTGCGGATGCCGCACTCATTGATGCGGGCAAGATTCAAAGCCTCGTTGAACACGTCGGAGACAGGCTTGGTCTCGTTAAAGACCTTGACAATCTTGTCGCCCAGGTCGTAAACGACCTTGTTGCCACGGCGGACGAGCTCGGTCTTGGAATCGGGTAGCAGCATGGTTGCATCCTTTCAACGATGCGATAGAAGCGACGGCGGGGGTGTGTGAAACACCCGTGCACCCCCGCCGTTAAAAACCGTGCTAAAACTAGCAGACGGCGTAATCCTGGGGCTCGCGGCCGTAGTAGGCGTCCAGGTAGAGCTCCTTGATCTCGCTCATGAGCGGGTAGCGCGGGTTGGCGCCGGTGCACTGGTCGTTGAATGCCTGCTCGGTCATTTCGTCGAGGGTGTCGAGGAAGTACTGTTCGTCAACACCGTAGTCGGCGATGGTCTTCTTGACGCCGATGAAGTCCTTGAGCTCCTCGAGCTTCGTGATGAAGTTCTCGAAGACCTCCTTGTCGTCCTTGCCCTCGATGCCGCAGTACTTGGCCATCTCGGCGTAGTTGTGCAGCGCGTTGGGGTAAGGATACTGGGAGAAGGTACCCATCTTGACGGGAGCCTCGGCGGCGTTGTAGCGCATGACGCGGGTCAGGATGACGGCGTTTGCGAGGCCGTGGGGCAGGTGATGGAAGGCGCCGAGCTTGTGGGCCATGGAGTGGTTGAGGCCCAGGAAGGCGTTGGCGAAGGCCATACCGGCCATGCAGGAGGCGTTGTGCATCTCCTCGCGGGCGTGCGGGTCCTTGGCGCCGTTCGTGAAGCTGGAGGGCAGGTTCTCGAAGACGAGCTTGGCAGCGCGCTCGGAGAGGCCCTTGGTGTAGTCGGAAGCCATGATGGAGACGTAGGACTCGATGGCGTGGGTCATGACGTCGATGCCGGAGGCAGCGGTCAGGCCGCGCGGGGCGGTCATGCAGTTGTCGGCGTCGACGATAGCCATGTTGGGGAGCAGCGCGTAGTCGGCGAGCGGCCACTTGATGCCGGTCTCCTTGTCGGTGATGATGGCGAACGGCGTGCACTCGGAGCCGGTACCCGAAGATGTCGGGACGGCGACGAAGTAGGCCTTCTTGCCCATCTCGGGGAAGGTGAAGATACGCTTGCGGATGTCCATGAAGTCCATGGCCATGTCCTCAAACTTGCACTCGGGGTGCTCGTACATCATCCACATGATCTTGCCGGCGTCCATAGCGGAGCCACCGCCGACGGCGATGATGACGTCCGGCTCAAAGAGAGCCATCTGCTTGGCGCCGCGACGTGCGCACTGCAGCGACGGATCGGGCTCGACGTCGTAGAAGCAGTCGTGGGCGATGCCCATCTCGTCGAGCTTGGCCTCGATGGCGCGGGTGTTGCCATTCTTGAAGAGGAACTGGTCGGTGACGATGAAGGCACGCTTCTTGCCCATGACGTTGCCCAGCTCGTCGAGGGCGACGGGCGTGGAACCCTTCTTGAAGTAGACCTTCTCGGGAGCGCGGAACCACAGCATGTTCTCACGGCGCTCGGCCACAGTCTTAACGTTGATCAAGTGCTTCACCCCAACGTTCTCGGAGACGGAGTTGCCGCCCCAGGAGCCGCAGCCCAGGGTCAGAGACGGCTTCATGCCAAAGTTGTACAGGTCACCGATGCCGCCGTGCGAGGACGGGGTGTTGATGACGATACGGCAGGCCTTCATGACGTGCTCGAACAGGCTGATCTTCTCGGCCTGGGCGGGGTGCACGTACAGAGAGGCGGTGTGGCCCGGGCCACCGGCGAGCACCAGGTGCTCGGCCTTGTCGACGGCCTCCTGGAAGTCCTTGGCGTGGTACATGGCCAGGACCGGGGAGAGCTTCTCGTGGGAGAACTCCTCCTTGGCGGGGTCGGTGGAGGTGACCTCGGCGATCAGGATCTTGGTCTTGGCGGGAACCTCGATGCCGGCGAGCTCGGCGATCTTGGCAGCGGCCATGCCGGGGATGCGGTGATCGAGAGCGCCGTTCTTGAACATGGCGGCACGCAGGGCCTCCATCTCGGCACCCTGCTTGACGAAGTAGCAGCCGCGCTTCTGGAACTCGGCCTTAACCTGGTCATAGATGCTGTCGATGACAGTCACGGACTGCTCGGAAGCGCAGATCATGCCGTTGTCGAAGGTCTTGGAGTGGATGATGGAGTTGACGGCGAGCAGCACGTCGGCGGTGTCGTCGATGACGACCGGGGTGTTACCGGCGCCAACGCCCAGGGCGGGCTTGCCCGAGGAGTAAGCGGCCTTGACCATGCCCGGGCCACCGGTGGCGAGGATGATGTCGACGTCGCGCATGACCATGTTGGTCAGCTCGATGGAGGGGACATCGACCCAGCCGATGATGCCCTCGGGGGCGCCGGCCTTGACGGCGGCGTCAAGCACGAGCTTGGCGGCGGCGATGGTGCACTTGGCGGCAGCCGGGTGCGGGGAGATGATGATGGCGTTGCGGGTCTTCAGGCAGATCAGCGTCTTGAAGATCGCGGTGGAGGTGGGGTTGGTCGTCGGGATGACGGCGCCCACGATGCCGATAGGCTCGGCGATCTTGGTGATGCCGTAAGCCTCGTCGCGCTCCAGGACACCACAGGTCTTGGTGTTCTTGTAAGCGTTATAGATGTACTCTGCGGCGTAGTGGTTCTTGATGACCTTGTCCTCAAGAACGCCGCGGCCGGTCTCCTCGATGGCCATCTTCGCCAACGGGATACGAGCCTTGTTGGCGGCCATGGCTGCCTCATAGAAGATCTTGTCGACCTGCTCCTGCGTGTACGTAGCAAAAAGCGCCTGGGCCTCTCGCATCTGAGCGAGCTTGGCCTCAAGCGCCTCTACGTTGTCCACAATTGCGGGAGTAGTGTTTTCCGGTGACTTTTTCACCATTTGTGTCTCCTTGCGATCGGAGATTTACCCTACGCCTTGCATGATAACAAGAAATAATTCGGTAAACGGTAAGATTCCTGTAAAAGGCACACTAAAACGCTTCAATAAAATGAACCGTTTCAACTAAAACTATCTGCCTGCTGCATCGCCCCGCTCATTGGGGACAGACTTACATGAGTGCTTTCACTCATTGGGGACAGACATCGATTTGCCATTTTGCCGTTCTTGACCTATTTTTGCCGCTCATTGGATATAAATAGGTCACAGGCTCAGCATTTCGCGTTCCTTCTCTCCTTTTAGGTGTTGCCTGTTCAGTTTTTGAAAGGAGAGATTATGCCCCGATGCGCCCGCGCCGTTTCGCTCACCGGCTATTACCACGTCTTTGACCGTGGTAACTCTAAACAGATTATTTTTGAAGATGACTCCGACCGCTATCGTTTCCTATCGGATATCTCGGACAGGTTTGCGCGCCATGAAGTGGCGGTTTTGGCTTGGTGCCTTATGGACAACCACTTTCATTTGATGGTTGATGATCCGTTCGACAATCTTTCAAAGGCGATGCAGTGCGCATTGACGGCATATGCTAAGTATTTCAATGGGAAAACGGGGAGAACGGGGCATCTCTTTGATAATCGCTATTCGCGGGTCGCTGTTGAGTCGGACACGCAAGCGGTGCAACTGCTCGACTATATCCATCTCAATCCCGTGAAAGGTGCGCTCGACTCACTCGAGGCGTACCGCTGGTCAAGCTACAAGGCATATGAGCTGGGCTATGATCCCTTTGACATCTGTGATGCGGCCCCTATGCTCGATATTGTCGGAGGCTCCCGTTGCTATTGCGAGCATCTCAAGGAAGTTGCCGAGCGCATCTGGTCAGTGGAGGTTCTTCCACGCCGGCGGATCCCCGATGAGGAGGTCCTTTCCATTGCGCGCGAAGTGCTTCCGAGCATAGATCCTGCGATGCTCAAGGCCCTGCCACGCCCCGATCGCGATGCCTGTCTGCTGAGGCTCAGGCGGGCGCATCTCACGGTCAAGCAAATTGCCCGTATCACCGGCATCGGCGCCACAAGCGTAACCAAGGCCACCGCGGGCTGGAACGAGGCGGCTTGAGGTACGTACTGGTGGCGATCGAAGCGCCGTGAGTTCGTCGATGCACTGTGAGCTTTGGAAAGCACTCATCTAAGTCTGTCCCCAATGCGTGAAAGCACTCATGTAAGCCTGTCCCCAATGAGTGCAAAAAGGCGCCCTCCGTAGGGGAGGGCGCCTTTGGTAAGTTCTATGTGAACGCGAGGTCTTTGACCCGGAGAGTCCGAGGTACTTGTTGGTAAGACCTTATTTAGGAGCGCGCAACCTTGCCGGACTTGAGGCAGGTGGAGCAAACGTTCATCTTGCGACGGTGACCATCGACGACGACGTAGACGCGCTGGATGTTGGGGCGGAACTTACGGTTGGTGACGCGGTGAGAGTGGCTGATGGAGCGACCGGCAACGGGGTGCTTACCGCAAACTTCGCAAACTTTGGACATAACTGACCCTCCTTGGGCGACAAACGAACATGTCGCGTTAACAAACAAGCCTGAACTATAGCACAGAAGCATGTCTCTGTGCGCAATCTACACAGAGATATTTCTCTTTTGGCGATAGTGCCCACGCCACGGCCCTGGACGTAGATCCGATTTGCGTGCAGCAGAGGGGATTATGCCAGCTCGCAACAAGGTTTTCAAGCGCGTCCCACAAATATATATAGGTTTATGGAGCTATTGGCTCCGTTTACGGATGGGGGTGCGGACAGAAAGTTGGACCGCGGGGCGGTCCGGACTGGAGGTTCGCATG
>CABSNR010000012.1:0-57659 GCA_902479145.1 uncultured Collinsella sp. | reverse complement strand
ACCGCAGGAAGCTTGGATACGCCTAGGCGCGGTCCAAGAAATCGTCCGCACCCCCGATTGACTAGTATTTATGCTCGCATTTGAGCCCGAGGTTGGCTACACTATGCCTTGACCATTAAAGGGGTACGAGATACCCGCATGGAATTACATAGCTGTCAATGAGCAGTACTTCCTGTGGGTGTCTGGTCCGCTTTGAGCGGTCGGGCATCTATTTTTTTGACTGTGTCAGCAGTCAAGACATGTGAGGAAGGAGATCGATGGGCACGACTTCCCCCAAGGCGGTCATCATGGACGAGACCGCCGTCAACCGAGCGATGACCCGCATCGCGCACGAGATCCTCGAGCGCAACGAGGGCTGTGAAGACCTCGCTCTGGTCGGCATCGTCACGCGCGGCGACCTTCTGGCAAAGAAGCTCGCCGAGGCGATCAAGGAGATCGAGGGTGTCGACGTTCCGCTCGGCAGCCTGGACATCAGCTTCTATCGCGATGACTATGCGACCAATTTCGCTCCCGCGATCCACGCTACCAACATTCCCTTCAGCGTCGACGGCAAGCGCGTCGTGCTGGTGGACGACATCCTGTACACGGGTCGCACCATCCGCGCCGCTCTGGACGCCGTTATGGACCTGGGCCGTCCGAGCCGAGTCGAGCTGGCAGTTCTCGTTGACCGCGGTCACCGCGAGCTCCCTATCTCGCCGGACTTTGTCGGCAAGAACGTTCCCTCGTCGCACGAGGAGAACGTGCACCTATATATGAAGGAAGTCGACGGCCGTACCGCTGTCGAGATCAACGACGTCGCGCCGGGTTCCCACGTGGGCTCCGCGCCGCTGGGAGGTGAGTAGTACCGTGGCGTTCAATCATAAGCACCTGATCGACATTACCGAGTACTCCGAAGAGGACATCAAGCTCATCCTCGAGACCGCCAAGGCGTTCTCCGAGGTCAACGAGCGTGCCATCAAGAAGGTCCCCACGCTCAAGGGCAAGACCATCGTCAACATGTTCAACGAGCCCTCGACGCGTACCCGCAGCTCCTTCGAGCTCGCCGAGAAGCGTCTTTCGGCCGACAGCCTCAATTTCGGCGGCTCCTCGACCTCCACGGTCAAGGGCGAGAGCCTCGTCGATACCGTCGAGACCCTCAACGCCTACAAGATCGACTGCATCGTCGTGCGCGACAAGCATGCCGGTGCTCCCTACATCGTCACGCAGAATTCGCCCGCGAGCGTCATCTGCGCCGGCGACGGCAAGCACAACCATCCCACGCAGGCCCTTCTCGACCTGTACACCATCTGGGAGCACAAGGGTGACTTCCACGGTCTGAAGGTCGCCGTCGTCGGCGACATCTCCCACTCCCGCGTTTGCGGCTCGCTGATCCCCGCGTTGAAGATCATGGGCTGCGAGACCTACGCCGTCGCCCCCGGCACGCTGCTGCCGCCGGCGCCCGAGGTTCTGGGCTGCGACCACGTGACGAGCGACCTCGATTCCGTCCTGCCCGAGCTGGACGTCGTCTACATGCTGCGCGTACAGCAGGAGCGCCTCGAGGGTGCCCCGTTCCCCACGATTCGCGAGTACCACAAGCTCTTCGGCCTGACCAAGGACCGCGAGAAGCTCATGAAGCCCGACGCGATCATCTGCCACCCGGGCCCCATCAACCGCGGCGTCGAGTTCGACTCCTATATGGCCGACCACCCGCAACGCTCCGTCATCCTGGAGCAGGTCTACGCCGGTATCTGCGTGCGTATGGCTATCCTGTATCTGCTGCTTGGAGGTGCCGATAATGGCCTTGCTTCTTAAGAATGCCCACGTCGTCGACTCGTCCGTCGAGCTTGACGGTGTCGTTGACGTCCTGATCGACGGCGACAAGATCGCCGAGGTCGGCGAGAACCTCGCCGCCGAGGGAGCCGAGGTCCGCGACCTTTCCGGTAAGTACCTCGTCCCTGGCCTGGTGGACATGCACGTCCACCTGCGCGAGCCCGGCTACGAGGTCAAAGAGGACATCGAGAGCGGCACCCGCGCAGCTGCCAAGGGCGGCTTCACCGGCGTGTGCGCCATGCCCAACACCGACCCCGTTACCGATAACGGTACCGTCGTTGAGTTCGTCAAGTCCCGCGCTGCCGAGGTCGGCCACTGCCGCGTCTATCCTTCTGGCGCCATGACCCGCGGTCTCAAGGGCGAGGCCATGTCCGAGATGGGCGATATGGTCGCCCACGGCGCCGTCGCCTTCACCGACGACGGCCGCGGCGTGCAGGGGGCAGGCATGGTCCGTCGCTGCATGGACTACGGCAAGATGTTCGGCAAGGTCTTTATGAGCCATTGCCAGGACGAGGACCTGGTCGGTCACGGCCAGATCAACGAGGGCAAGGTCTCTACCCGTCTGGCCCTCGAGGGCTGGCCGGCGGCGGGCGAGGAGCTGCAGATCGCCCGCGATATCGAGATCGCCAAGCTGACCGGTGCCAAGCTGCACATCCAGCACATCTCCACCGCCCATGGCCTGGAGCTCGTGCGTGCCGGTAAGGCAGCTGGCGTGCAGGTCACCTGCGAGGCTACCCCGCACCACATGTTCCTGACCGAGAACGACCTGGACGAGACCTACAACACCTCGCTCAAGGTCAACCCGCCGCTGCGTACCGATGAAGACGCCGAGGCTATCCGTCAGGGCGTCATCGACGGCACCGTAGACGTCATCGTCACCGACCACGCTCCCCACACCCCGTGGGAGAAGGCTCGCGAGTTCGAGCTTGCGCCCTTCGGCATGATTGGCCTCGAGACCTCGCTTTCGCTTGTGCTCACCGAGCTGGTCAACACGGGCAAGATGAGCATGGGCCGCATGGTCGAGCTCATGGCCATCAAGCCGCGCGAGATCCTGGGTCTGGACCAGGTTCAGGTCAAGGCGGGCTCCGTTGCCGACCTGACCGTGTTCGATCCCACCGCCACCTGGACGGTCGGCGAGGACGGCTACGAGTCGCGCGCCGAGAACTCCGGTTTTGCCGGCCGCACGCTCACCGGTCGTGCCACCGATGTATTTGTCGGCGGTAAGCAGACGCTTGCCGACGGCTGCATCTGCTAGCATAGCCTTATCGCTTTTGTGCGCGGCGCCCTTGCGGTGCCGCGCTTTCTGTTCGCCTGAACCATGCAACCGCATGGGGGATTGGAGCGTCTATGCCCACACCTTCCACTGCACGCATGCACGACTTCGAGGTCGTCTCGAACCAGGAGATCGCCGACGGCATCTTCTCGCTCGTTATCTCGGCCCCCAAGCTTGCAAGTGCGCTCAAGCCCGGCCAGTTCGTGAATATCGCCGTGCCGGGCGATGCTTCCTCGCTGCTTCGCGTGCCCCTGAGCTTCTATCGCGCCGATGCCGAGGCCGGCACCGTCGAGCTGTGGTACGCCGTCGTGGGCGACGACACCCGTCGTCTGTCGCAGATGGCCCCCGGTTCCACCTCTAATCTGCTGGGCCCCGGTGGCCGCGGCTGGCTTGTGCCCGAGGGCACCAGGAAGGCGCTGCTCGTGGCGGGCGGCATCGGTGTTCCGCCCGTGCTGTGCCTTGCCGACATGCTTGCCAAGCAGGGTGTGGCCGTCGACGTGTGTCTGGGCTTTGGCACCGCGTCCAAGGCCGTGGGCGTCGATGAGTTCCGCGCGCTGGGAGCTACGGTCAACGTGTGCACCGACGACGGCTCGTTGGGCACTCATGGCTTCTGCACCGATCCTGCCGCCGAGCTGCTCGGCGAGGGCGGCTACGACTACGTGGCCAGCTGCGGCCCCGCCGTCATGATGAAGAAAGTTGCCGCCGCTGCCGCCGAGGCCGGTGCGTACTGCGAAGTGTCGCTCGAGCGCATGATGAGCTGCGGCTTTGGCGCCTGCAACACCTGCAATGTCGAGACGGTCGACGGTATGAAGGGCGCCTGCATGTGCGGCCCCGTGTTCGATGCTTCCAAGGTGGTGGTCTTCTAGTGGGTACCGTGAACATGGCCGTCGATTTCGGCGGCGTCAAGATGCAGAACCCCATCAACACCGCAGCCGGTACCTTTGGCTACGGCTGGCAGTTCCAGAACTTCTTCGATGTCTCCCAGCTGGGCGCCATCACCACTAAGGGCTGCGCTGCTGAGCCCTGGCCCGGCAACCCCGCGCCCCGCATGGCCGAGATCCCGGGCGGTATGATCAACTCCGTGGGCCTTCAGAACCCCGGCGTGGCTGCCTTTGCCCGTGAGTCCGGTCCGTGGCTCGAGCAGCTTTCCAAGGACGGGTGTCAGGTCATCTGCCAGGTTGCCGGCCACTCCGTTGACGAGTTTGTGCGCGCGCTCGAGATGTATGTCGAGCTGTGCCCCTGGGCTGCCGGCTACGAGATCAACGTCAGCTGCCCCAATATCGCCGCCGGCGGTGCCGCCATGGGCTCCTCGCCCGAGGGCGCCTCTGCCGTTATGGCTGCCTGCCGTAAGGTGACGAATAAGCCGCTGTTCGTAAAGATGGCTCCGGTCAACGTCGCCGAGATTGCGAAGGCTCTCGAGGCCGCCGGCGCCGACGGCCTTTCGGTCATTAACTCCATCCAGGGCATGGCTATCGACGTTCATACCCGCAAGTCCCGTGTGGCCAAGCCCAAGGGCGGCCTTTCGGGCCCGCTGTGCCACCACATCGCCGTGCGCATGGTCTGGGAGGTCGCTCAGGCCGTTGATATCCCCATCAACGGCGTCGGCGGCGTCATGACCGGCGAGGATGCGGCCGAGTTTATCCTGGCCGGCGCCACCTGCGTGTCGGTCGGCATGGCTAACTTCGTCGATCCGTGCGCCTCGATTAAGATCGCGCACGAACTCGAGGCCTGGGCGGAGTCCCAGGGCGTGAAGGACATCAACGAGCTGGTAGGTGCTTTCGAATGCTAGAGACCGATGCCCGCGACCGCGTTATCGTCGCCCTCGACTGCGACCGTGAGCGTGCGCTCGAGCTCGCCCACGAGCTTTCTGGTCATGCCGCTTGGCTCAAGGTCGGCATGACGCTTTATTACGCTGAGGGCCCTGAGATCGTCAAGACGTTCAAGGACCTGGGCTTTAAGGTTTTCCTCGACCTCAAGTTCCATGACATTCCGCATCAGGTGCGCGGCGCCGCTCGTTCGGCCTCGCTCGCCGGTGCCGACCTGCTCTCGGTCCACGGTTTGGGTTCGGGCGCTATGCTCGCTGCGTGTCGTGAGGGTGCCGCGGAGGCGCGCGAGGATCGCGCCAAGCTTGTCGCCATCACCGTGCTCACGAGCATGAACCAGGATGCGCTGACCGAGATCGGTGTCGAGTCGCCCGTCGCCGAGGAAGCCACCCGCCTGGCAAAGCTTGCCCAGGCCAACGGTATCGACGGCATCGTGTGCTCGCCGATGGAGGCCCATGACATGCGCGAGCTGCTCGGCCCCGACGCGCTGATCGTGACTCCGGGCGTTCGTCCGGTGGGTGCCGCCCTGGGCGATCAATCCCGCGTGGCGACGCCCTCCCAGGCTATCGAGCGCGGTGCGAGCCACATCGTGGTGGGCCGACCCATCACCGGTGCCGACGACCCGGTCGCCGCCTTTGACGCTATCGTTGCCGAGCTGGTCGAAAACGTCGCCTAAAAGATTCCCTCAAGTCACCACTTTTGGGTCTCATTAGCACAAATTAGCCCCTGTGCCTGCGAAAACTTTCCCATCCTTTGTGTGGAATCGCAGGTCAGGGGCTCAACTTTGACCTCCGTATATTGCACTTTTCGCAGGTATCGTCTAACCTATGGTGCCGTCGATTGGGCATTTAGTGCGTTTGACGTGCTAAAATGCCAATTATTGCATCAGATATAACCCAACTATTTGGAGGTTCGAATGGCACTCCCTCAGCTTACCGACGAGCAGCGCAAGCAGGCTCTTGAGAAGGCTGCCGCCGCACGTCACGCCCGCGCTGAGCTTCGCGAGCAGATCAAGAAGGGCGAGAAGTCCCTCGAGTCCGTGCTCAACTCCGATGACCCCATCGCTTCCCGCATGAAGGTTTCCACCCTCATCGAGTCTCTCCCCGGTTATGGCAAGGCCAAGGCCGCCAAGATCATGGAGGAGCTCGGCATCTCCGCTACCCGTCGCGTCCAGGGCCTCGGCGTCCGTCAGCGCGAGCAGCTCCTCGAGCAGCTGACCAAATAAGTGAGCGCTCAGGATTCAAAGCTCTTTGTGATTTCTGGACCGTCAGGTGCAGGCAAGGGCACGCTCGTCACTCGTGTGCGCGAGCGTCGCTCGAACCTGGGCCTGACGGTTTCGGCTACCACGCGAGCACCACGCAAAGGTGAGGTCGACGGCGTCAACTACTTTTTCCTGACGCGCGAGGAGTTCGACCGCCGCGTGGCAAACGGTGAGTTTGTTGAGTGGGCCGAGGTCCACGGTAACTGCTACGGCACGTTGGTGAGTGAGGTCACATCCAAGCTCGCCTCTGGCTCCTCTCTGATCTTGGAGATCGATGTTCAGGGTGCCCTGCAGGTCAAGGAGCGTTTCCCCGAGGCCGTGTTGATCTTTATCAAGCCGCCTTCGCTCGAGGTGCTTCGCGATCGCCTGGTCGGTCGCGGTACCGAGACGCCCGAGACGATCGAGCTGCGTATGGCAAACGCCGCCGATGAACTTGCCCTTGCCGACCGCTACGACGACGTCGTGGTGAATGACGATCTCGACCGCGCGACCGATGAGCTCGTTCGCGTTCTCGATATGCATGAAAGGATCTGAGGTCCGTGTCCGTTGTAAAGCCTTGCATTGACGATCTTCTGGAGAAGACCGATCACAACCGCTTCCTGCTCGCCTCGCTTGCCTCCAAGCGCGCCTGCGACATTAACAGCATGCTGCGTGGCCAGCACAACCGCGTGCTTGCCGTCCAGGATGTCGACGACATCACCATTGCGCTTTCCGGCGCCGATACCATCTCGATGGCTATGGACGAGATTGTCGACGGCGACATCTCCTACGACGAGGCCCGTTATGAGAAGGCGCTCGGCCACAAGGTTGCTGAAGCCTAAATGGCAGCCCGCGTCTGCCTGGTCCACTATCACGAGGTTGGACTGAAGGGCAAGAACCGCGCACATTTTGAGCATATCCTCATGGATAACATCAAGGCGGCCTTGGCCGCCTTTTCCGTGAATGCCGTGTCTCGAATTTCCGGTTATATCCTCGTGACCTTTAACGAGCATCAGGCCGACGAGGCGGCGCGTGTCATTCGCACCGTTCCCGGCGTTGCTCGCGTGTCTTTGGCGTATCACACCAATCGCGACCCTCAGGAGTACTGTGCCGCCGCCGTGAAGGCGCTGCGCGAGTTTGGTTCCTTCGATTCGTTTAAGGTGCACGCCAAGCGCTCCAATACCGACTATGAGCTCACCTCGATTGACATCAATCGTCAGGTGGGCGAGGTGCTGTGCGAGGCCTTCCCCGATAAAAAGGTTCAAATGCACGACCCCGATGCGATGGTGCACGTACTGGTGGTCCAGGGTAGCGTTTATGTGTACGCGCGCTCCGAGCGCGGCGTGGGCGGTCTGCCGGTGGGTTCTGCCGGCAAGGTCGTGACGCTGCTGTCGTCGGGTATTGATTCTCCGGTGGCGACCTGGATGCTCGCGCGTCGCGGCGCGGTGTGCGTGCCGGTACATTTCTCAGGTCGTCCGCAGACGCCCGACACGAGCGAGTATTTGGTGCAGGACATCATCCGTGCGCTTGAGCCGGGTGTCCAGATCGGCCGCCTGTACGTGGTGCCGTTTGGCGACTGCCAGCGTGAGATTTCGGTCACCTGTCCCAGCAACCTGCGCGTGATCATGTATCGCCGCATTATGTATTCGGTTGCCGAGCGCATTGCACACATCGAGGGCGCCAAGGCCATCGTGACGGGCGAATCGCTTGGACAGGTTGCCTCCCAAACGCTTGAGAATATCATGGCCGTTAACGAGGCCGTGAAGATCCCCGTGTTCCGTCCTCTCATCGGTTCGGACAAGCAGGAGATTATCGCGCGCGCCGAGGAGATTGGTACGTTCGATATCTCGACTGAGGCCGCTCCCGACTGCTGCACGCTGTTTATGCCGCGCCGTCCCGAGACGCACGCTAAACTCGATGCCGTGCATGAGACCTGGGAGTTGTTCGATCACGAGGAGATGATCGAGCGCCTGCTCAAGCAGACCGAGTATATCGACTTCGAAAGCAACACGTATAAGGCCCCTAAGACCTTAAAACGCAAACATTCGGAGCTTGCTCCGCGTGAGATTTACCAAAATCACGAGTAATTTTGTGCATAGACCGACGATGCGCCTGTATCGTCGGTCTTTTGGTATCTGGGCATTTTGCGGCTAAGTGTTCATTTGCTGACGTGTGCCTGAATAAATGGACAGATTTGTGCAAGGTTTTGGTTGGTTTTTGGTTTGACCGCTAAAACCGGTTTTGGAGCGCGGCTGTTGCGGAGCTCCTTTCCTGACACGATGTTGTTGGGAGGTTTTGCTATGGCGCAGCGCGAACAACACGAACGGGTCAAACGGATGGACCGCTTGGCGGACAAGCTGCTCGGTCATAAGGCAGTGGTGATGGCGATACTGGTCGTCATTGCGATGGCGAGTGGACTGGCGATGGCGAACCTTGGCGGCGGTGCCGGCAGTGTGTCGTTTGAGCACACTGATGGTTCGGGTTCGTTAGTGGAGCCGGGATCCGGCGATGCCTCGAGCGGAAAGACATCCGAAGGCTCTTCGCCTAAGGCGTCTGCCGCGGCAGAGGTTTATGTCGATGTTGATGGCGCCGTTGTGTCGCCCGGTGTATATCGTCTCAAGGACGGCGCGCGGGTGGCTCAGGCGATTGATGCCGCCGGCGGGCTGGCGCCCGAGGCAGACGTTACGGGGCTCAATCGGGCATCTAAGGTCGTCGATGGACAGAAGATTCACGTTCCAACGGTAGGGGAGCAGCAGGTGTCCATTGCGGAAGCCGGTGTTGATGGTGGGGCTTCCGCATCATCGGGCGTGAGTGGCGCAACAGGCCTAGTAAATATCAATACGGCAAGCGCGGCAGAACTGCAGACGCTCTCGGGCATCGGTCCCTCCATGGCACAGTCGATTATCGATGAGCGGACAAAGAACGGTGCTTTTTCCTCGGTTGACGATCTGATGCGTGTATCGGGAATCGGCGAGAAGAAGCTTGCCAAAATCAAAGATTGCATCTGCGTATGAGTGCGACCGAGCGCGAGCATGTGATGCCTCCGCGGCCCCTGATGCCGTGGACGATGGCCCTGTGTGCCGGCATGTGCATGAGCTGCGCCTCGGTGCTCAACGTGGCCGCTGATGCGCTGCTGAGGGAGCAGGCGCCGGCGGTCGGGCTGCTATGGGCCATTCCCGTTGCGGCGGCGGTCTTCGTTGTGCTGGCTCAATCTTGTGCGCGGCTTGCCCCTTGGAAGCGGTGGCTGTATGCCGCGTCCGTCGGTCTCGTGGCGGGAGCGGTCGTCTCGGCGTGGTGGGCTGTGGGCACGCTAGGCGCCTCGAAGGCGCTCGACGGTCGAGCGGCAAGCAGCCTCGAGTTTGTCGTGCAGGGTGATCCATCCATAAACGACGACGTGTATTCCTATACCTGCGAGGCACGCGCGGACGGTAAGAACTTGGCAACGGTTCGTCTATCGTTTGACCGCGAGCTCAAGGTCGGGGCGCACGTGCGTGTTATCGGTCGCGTTTCACGTTTTGAGAACGATCCATATGGACGATCGCGCGTGCTCCGAGGCGAGGTGCGCAAGGTTCAAGCCGTTCGAGTTGTGTCGGTCGATGAGGGCTCTCCGGGGCCGCTGCCTCGACTGCGAAATGGGCTGCTAGCGTCCATCGCGCCTGCGACCGACCCGGCGCGTGCGCTCATAGCCGGTGTCGCCTGCGGTCGTTCGGCCGAGCTGCGCGCCCAGCCGGCGGGCGACTGGTTTTCGGTAACGGGAACGGCGCATCTTATCGCCGTCTCGGGCAGCCATTTGGCTATCGTGGGGTTTGTAATCGAGGGTGTATTGCAAAAGACTCGGTGCTCACGTGGTCTTCAGCGGGCGATATTGGCGGTAACGCTTGTGGGCTACGCTGCCTTTACGGGCGCGTCTCCCTCGGCCGTGCGCGCGTGCTGCATGGTGTTCGCGACGCTTGTCGTAAACGGCGCGGGGCGTCGCCGGCACGGTGCATCGGCACTCTTCGTAACCATGTCCATCTTTGTGCTACTGCGGCCGACGGTGCTGTTCGAGATGGGCTTTCAGCTTTCATGCGCCAGCGTTTTAGCCATTCTGTACTTTTGCCCCTATGCGACCTACGCTTTGGGTGAGCTGGGTGTGCCATCGGGCGTTGCCGGCATGCTTTCCGTCACGTTGTGCTCGCAACTGGCGACACTTCCCATTACCATTCCTGCCTTCGGTACGTTCTCGCTCATTGCTCCGCTGGCAAATGCGGTCATCGGCCCGGTGGTGAGCGTACTGCTTGCTGTGTCGATCGTGATGGTTCCCTTTTCGCTCGTGGCACCTTTGCGGACTTGGGCGCTCATTGTGCCCATGATTGCCGCCCGCTGCGCGCTGTTCTTCGAGCAGCTGTTTGCCGCCGTGCCGGGTGCATCCGTGAGTGTGTCGCCCGATAGCGTGTGGATTTACCTAGTGCCGTGTTTGCTGGCGGTTCTGCTGGTCTGGTGGCCGCGTCCCCGTGCACGTCCTATGGCGGTGGGGCTTGCATGCCTGGTGCTCTTGGCTGCGATTCCGTACGTCTACTGGGATCGATTCGCTCCGCCTTCGGTGACGGTGCTCGATGTGGGCCAGGCGGATGCGATTCTTATCCGCCAGGGCGGCGCGGTAGCACTCGTCGACTGCGGGCTCGACGAGCGCGTGGTAGCGGCGTTGGTTCGCAATAACGTGCACTATATCGATGCCGTCTTTGTGACGCATTGGGATGAGGACCACTGGGGTGGTCTGCCTGCCGTGCTCGGACGGTTTTCGGTCGGAACGATTGCCGTGGCGGCGGATGCGCTGGAGGATGCTCCTGCCGAGGTATTGAACCGACCTGGCGTTGAGTATCGGCAGGTGCGCCTTGGGGATACGGTCGAAATCGGCTCATTTTGCGCCCGCGTGATGTGGCCATTCGAGTCCGTGGATGGCGAGGGAAATGATGACTCGCTTGTCCTGCTGCTCTCTTATGTTCAGGAAGGCAAGGGCCTGCGTATGCTCCTCACCGGCGATGCCGAGCTCGACCAAGAACGGGAATTCGTGCAGGAGGTGGGGGATATCGATGTCCTTAAACTTGGGCATCACGGCTCTAAGGTTTCAGTCGATGGTGAGTTGCTGGACGTCTTGAAGCCCGAGCTTTCCCTCGCGAGCGCGGGCGAGGGGAATCGATACGGCCATCCGTCGGATGCCTGCATCGATGCCGTTCAGGAAGCGGGCGGCGTGTTCGCGTGCACTATCGAACACGGCGACATTACCGTCATGCCGACTGCGAATGGCTTTGCGATGCGATGCCAGCGACCGTGAGGACGTCGTTGGCGTGTGGTGGGCCCCTGGGCTAGAATGGCACGGAACGAATACGAAGGTCTGCGGGAGGGGAGCGCGATGTCCGAAACCGGTCTGTTGCCGGCATATCTGATCGTCGGTACCGACGGAGTCAAACGCGACCATGCTGTCTCACGTATGAAGGCGCGTCTGGAAAAGACGGGCATGGTCGAATTCAACCTCGACGAGCGCGATATGACCAAAGACCCCGATATCGAGTCGATTATCGGATCGCTCAACACCTTTCCCATGGGCAGCGAGTTTCGCCTGGTAATCCTTGACGGCTGCTCAAAACTCGCCAAAGCGATCTCCGAGCCGCTTGTCGACTATCTGGCGAGTCCCAGCCCCACGACGGTTTGCCTTATCATCGCCGACTCGCTTGCCAAGAACACGCGCCTGTATAAGGCGATCGCCAAGATCGACAAGAAGGCCGTGATCGATTGCTCCGGCACAAAGCGCTGGGAGCTTCCGCGCCGCGTGCAGCAGATGGCGACGCAGCACGGCAAGTCCATCTCGACGGCTGCTGCCGAGGAGCTCGTCTCGCGTTCGGGCGAAAACACGCGCATGCTCGATAACGACCTGGCAAAGCTCGCCCAGATGGTCGAGGCGCCCCAGATTGAGCTTGCCGACGTGGAGCGTTGGATCGTGCGCACGGCCGAGGTTCAACCCTGGGACTTCCTCAACGCCGTCTCGGCTCGCGATATGCGGCGTTCGCTCGAGCTCTTTAAACTTCTGCCCTCTAAGAGCTACGTGTGGACCTACACGCTGCTATGCGGTCGCATCCGTGAGCTGATTGTTGCTAAGGCGCTCGATGGGCGTGGGCAGGGGCGTGAGCTCGCCGCGACGCTCAAGCTCCAGGCCTGGCAGGTCAAGAATCACCTTACCTGGGCACGTCGTTTTTCGATGACCGAGCTCGTTGCCGCGCTCGAGGGTGCCGTCGATGTAGAGCTCGCGCTCAAGGGTTCGGCCGATTCTCAGACCGCGCTTTTGCTCTGGATTACGAACATCTTGAGAAAATCGTGATGATACCTGCCTATTTGACAAATTCGTTCTATCCCTTTGAGGGGGAGCGTGCTATAGTAGGCGCTTGCATGACCTCACCGTGTCTCAGAGGTGTCATACATTTTTTGCAAGGAACTCGAAAGGAACTCCAGAAGTGGCAAACATCAAGTCTCAGAAGAAGCGTATCCGCACCAATGAGGCAGCTCGCATGCGTAACAAGGCTGTCAAGTCCGAGCTCAAGACGCTGACCAAGCACGTCCAGTCCGCCGTCGCCGAGGGCGACGCCGAGAAGGCCCAGGCCGCCCTCAAGACCGTCACCAAGCGTCTCGACATGGCTGCCGCCAAGCATGTTATCCACAAGAACCAGGCTTCCAACCGCAAGTCCGGTCTTGCCAAGCTCGTGAACAGCATCAACGCCTAAGTTGTAAATTTCACACCACACAGATTACGCGCATAAATGGAGCCTGTTTTATGGAACAGGCTCCATTTTTTGTGCCGCTCGGGTAAGATAGTCCGCATGAATACTTCAATTGACATTTCCCACATCCGCAACTTCTCGATCGTTGCGCATATCGACCATGGCAAGTCCACGATCAGTGACCGCATCCTCGAGCTCACCCATACCGTCGATGAGCGCGACATGGAGTCGCAGCTGCTTGACACGATGGACATCGAGCGCGAGCGCGGCATCACGATCAAGTCCAATGCCGTCCGCGTGTCTTATGACGCCGACGACGGCGAGACGTATCAGTTCAACCTGATCGATACGCCGGGCCACGTGGACTTTACCTACGAGGTCTCACGTTCGCTGGCCGCCTGCGAGGGCGCCGTGCTCGTCGTGGACGCCACTCAGGGCGTCGAGGCGCAGACCGTTTCCAACGCGACGCTCGCCATGAACGCCAACTTGGACATTGTTCCGGCCATCAATAAGATCGACCTTCCCTCGGCGCACCCCGACGAGGTTAAGACCGAGATCGAAGACGATCTGGCCATTCCCGCCGACGATGCCGTGTGCGTGTCGGGCAAGACCGGCGAGGGCATCCACGATCTGCTGGAGTCCATCGTCTTTTTGATCTCGCCTCCCAAGGGCGATGCAAATGGCCCTCTCAAGGCACTTATTCTGGATTCGTACTTCGATGAGTACCGCGGCGTCGTCGCTACGGTGCGCGTCTTTGACGGTTCAATCAAAAAGGGCGATACCCTGCGCATGATGCAGGCCAAGGGCGACTTCTTGGTCGACGGCGTGGGCGTCAAGCGCCCCGCCGAGACGCCGGTCGATGCTCTGACCGTCGGCGAGGTCGGCTACGTGGTAACGGGCCTGAAGGACCCCGAGGCCGTGCGCGTGGGCGATACCCTTACGTGGGCTTCGAACCCCTGTCCCGAGCCGCTGCCGGGCTACCGTGAGGCCAAGCCCATGGTCTACACGGGCCTGTTCCCCATCGACAACAAGGACTATGAGAACCTGCGCGACGCGCTCGATAAGCTGCACGTCAACGATCCGTCGTTGGTGTGGGAGCCCGAGACGTCCGTGGCGCTGGGCTTTGGCTTCCGCGTGGGCTTCCTGGGCCTGCTACACATGGAGGTCGTCAAGGAGCGCCTGGAGCGCGAGTTCAATCTGGACCTGATCGCCACGAGCCCCTCGGTCGACTACCACGTGTACAAGACTGATGGCGAGATGATCGATGTTCGCAGCCCGCAGGATCTGCCCGAGGCCACGCGCATCGAGCGTATCGAAGAGCCCTACCTCAAGGCAAAGATCATCTGCCCGCCCGAGTATACGGGTGCCGTCATGCAGCTCGCTATCGAACACCGTGGCGTCACGACCGATATGATCCACCTGACGAGCAAATCGGTCGAGATGCGCTTTGATATGCCGCTCGCCGAGCTCATCTTGGACTTCTTCGATCAGCTCAAGAGCCGCACCAAGGGTTACGCCTCGCTCGACTACGAGTTCAACGAATATCGCCCCTCCGAGCTCGTCAAGCTCGACATCCTGCTTTCGGGCGACGAGGTGGACGCTCTGTCGTTTATCGTACACAAGGATAAGGCTTATGGCCTGGCCCGCGGCCTGTGCGACAAGCTTAAGGAGATCATCCCGCGGCAGCTGTTCGAGGTGCCTATCCAGGGCGCCATTGGCAACAAGATCATCGCCCGCTCCACCGTTAAGGCGCGCCGTAAGGATGTGCTGGCCAAGTGTTACGGCGGCGATATCTCGCGAAAGCGCAAGCTGCTCGAGAAGCAGAAAGAGGGCAAGAAGCGCATGAAGGCCATCGGCTCGGTCGAGGTCCCGCAGGAGGCTTTTATGGCGATTCTCAAGGTGGACGAGTAGTTCCATGGCGCTTTCTGAATACAGCAAGCGGCTGCTGGGCGCCTATGCCGAGCAGCCGTTCCTTATGGCTCCCATGGCGGGCGTAACCGACCCCGCTTATCGCATCATGTGTCGCCGCCGCGGTGCCAACCTTGCCTACAGCGAGATGGTGAGCGTTGCGGGCCTTGCCTATGCCAGCAACAAGACGTGGCGCCTGGTATTGCCGGCCGACGAGGAACAGCAGATTTGCGTGCAGCTCTTTGGTTCCAAGCCCGATCAGTTTGCGAGTGCCGTCGCTGCCGTCGAGGAGCGCGTGGGCGATCGCCTGTCATTGATTGATATCAACATGGCGTGTCCGGCTCGCAAGGTCGTTACCAAGGGCGAGGGCTCGGCGCTTATGCGCACGCCCGACCTGGCCGAGAAGATTGTCGAGGCAGCGGTGGGCGCGGCGCATGTTCCCGTGACCGTGAAGATCCGCAAGGGTTTTTATGCCGAGGATCGCAACGCCGCAACGTTTGCCCAGATGCTCGAGGGTGCCGGTGCCGCTGCGGTGGCGGTGCATGGTCGTTGTGCCACGCAGCTCTATACGGGCCAGGCCGATTGGTCTGTCGTCGATGAGGTTGCCGAAGCCGTCGAGATTCCCGTGATTGGTTCGGGCGATGTGTTCTCGGCCGAGGACGCGGCGGAGCGTCTGCGCGGCTCGGGTGCCAGCGCGGTGTTTATTGCGCGCGGTATCTACGGTAATCCCTGGGTGTTCGGCGATGCACGCGCCCTTGCACTCGATGGCACGCCGGTTCCTTCTCGCTCCTCGGTCGAGCGCCTGGAGGCCCTGCGTGAGCATCTGACGTTGACGCACGAGCTTCTGCCGCTTATGTCGCGCGCCCGTACGTATGCAAGCTGGTACTTAAAGGGTATGCCCCATGCCGCCGCCTGGCGCGCTCGGGTGGTGCGTTGCTCCACGTACGAGGAGTTTATGGCGCTGGTCGATGATATCGAGCGCGACGTGGTGGCCTGCGAGGCCGCCCTTGCCGCCGGCGAATCGGTGCCCGCTCATCCGCTGGAGGCCTAACGGTGGCCGTTACCGCGCTGTATGTGCACGTGCCGTTTTGCGCTCAAAAATGCCGCTATTGCGACTTTGACTCGCAAAGCTTGGCCCCGTGCGACCTGGATGCTGCGCTCGATGCCTATTTTGAGCACCTGTATACGCGGCTCGATGCCTTTGGCAACGCTGGGGCACTCAGGCAGATCCGCACGGTCTACGTAGGCGGCGGCACGCCGTCGCTGGCAGGGGAGCGCTTGGTGAAACTTGCCCGTCGTATCTCCATGTGGTGCAAGCCCGCTGAGTTTACTTGCGAAGCCAATCCTGAGTCGCTGACGGCTGGGCTCGCCACCACGCTTGCCGAGGCGGGTGTCACGCGCATCTCTCTGGGCGTGCAGACGCTGGACAATACCGAGTTGGCTGCCATTGGCCGCATCCATAATGCCGAACGGGCGCTTGAGGCCATCGCGACGGTGAAGGATGTCGGGCTCGATGTGTCGTGCGACCTTATGTGTGGGCTTCCCGGACAGACTATGGCGAGCTGGCAGTACACGCTCGATGGCGTGCTTGCGGCGGCCCCGCACCATGTTTCGGTCTATCCGCTCACGCTCGAGGAGGGCACGCCGCTTTACCGCATGGCGTGCCGTGACGAGTCGCTTGAGCCCGATGAGGATTTCCAAGCCGCATGCATGGACGTTGCGCGCGAGCGGTTGAATTCGGCAGGCTACCATCCGTATGAGGTGGCGAGCTACGCGCTCGATGGGCATGAATGCGCTCATAATATCGCCTATTGGACTGGTCAGGGCTATCTGGGTTTGGGTCGTTCTGCCGCGGGTATGCTCGATGCCGAGGACTTCGATCGCCTGGCTGGGCTGTTTCCCGGCGTGGCCCCCCGTGGTGACTTTCACCGCGTGCGTCTGGTCCAGCGCAACGATGACGCGACGTCGTTTGAGGCCGAGTACCTGACGCATCGCGAGGCGGCAGCAGAGGACCTGATGCTCGCTTGTCGCATGACGCGCGGTGTCGCGTCCGATCTGTTGGTTCGCGCGGTTCGTGTCATCCCTGCCGATGAACTGACAGCGGCCTGTGACCGCGCTCTTGAGCTTGGGCTTGCCACTTGGGTGCCCGAGAACGGTGATACCCATGCGGGGCCTATTGCCTCTGACGATGTCGTCACCGGCCGCATCTGTGCCCGCCTGGCGCCGACCCACCTGGGTTGGCTCGATGGAAATGTTCTGTTCGAGCTGTTTTGGGGTCTAGCTTAGGCCGCTCGGGTAGAATTACCGCAATATATACGCTGCTGTGAGCAGGAGGTTGCCGCGCATGGCGACGATGAACGAAAAAGATTACTACGAGATCTTGGGTGTCTCCAAGGACGCCACCTCGCGTGATATTCAAAAGGCTTTCCAGCAAAAGGCCCGTAAGCTCCATCCGGACGTCAATAAAGAGCCGGATGCCGAGGAAAAGTTTAAAGAGGTTTCCGAGGCCTACGCCGTGCTCTCGGACGAGCAGAAGCGTGCGCGTTACGACGCCATGAGGTCGGGCAATCCTTTTGCCGGTGCACCGACGGCTTCGCCCTATGGCGGTGGCTATGCCGGCAGCGCCGGTTACGGCAATCCCTTTGACGGCGGTTTCCCCTTCGGGGGCGCCTGGGGCCAGCCCCGTCGCGGCCAGGCGGCCTACAACCCCGAGAGTGGCGCCAACGTGGTCGTCGATATCAAGCTCGACGCCAAGGAGGCCAAGGGCGGTGCCCACAAGACCGTTCGCTACACCCGCTTTGACACCTGCGGACATTGTGGCGGATCGGGCTCCGTTTCGTCAGAGCATGCCCACACCTGTCCGAGTTGCGGTGGTTGCGGCCATATCGATGTCGACCTGTCCTTCCTGTTTGGTGCGGGCACGTTCCAGACGGTTTGTCCCGAGTGCGGCGGTTCCGGCAAGGTCGTTGCCGACCCGTGCCCCGATTGCGGTGGCAGCGGCCGTACCCGCGTAACCTCCGAGCAGACGATTGAGTTTCCCGCCGGCACGCATGATGGCGACGAGGTGCGCATCCCCAACATGGGTCACGCCGGCACGAACGGCGCCTCGGGCGGTGACCTGGTCGGTCGTGCTCACGTTGAGGCCGAGCGCCTGGAGGGTAAGGCTCGCACCGGCTTCTACCTCATGGGTATCATCGCGCCGTTTTTGGTACTGTCGGCCATCTCGGGCGTGTTCTCCGCCTTTGCCATGATGTGCTTCATTCCGTTTGCCATGGGCTTGTTCATGGTGCTGTCGGACGGCGTGCTTCATCGCAGTCTGCTGTGGTGGAAGCGCGGCGCGATGCAGTTTGCCAATGGATTTGCCAACGGTTTTATGTTCGCGCTCGTGTCGGTTTGGTTCGCGAGCTGCTCGCAGCGGGCCGTGCTTTCGCCGTACGGAATGCAATAACATCAAACCCTCTGTTTGCGCCCGGCCCTGCTTGGGTATAGGACGCACTGTGACAATAATGAAAGTTGGAAGGATTCGGTCGTGTCGGAAAATAGGGATTACTACGAGGTACTTGGCGTTGACAAGGATGCCGACGCGCGGACGATCAAGCGCGCGTTTCTAAAGAAAGCCCGTACGGTACACCCGGATGTTTCGGACGATCCCGAGGCCGAGGCCAAGTTCAAAGAGCTCAACGAGGCCTATTCCGTTCTTTCCGACGAGCAGAAGCGTGCTAACTACGACCGTTACGGCACCGCGGACGGCCCCGGTGGCTCTGGCTATGTCGATATCAACGATATCTTTGGCGGCATGGGCATGGACGACTTGTTCTCGTCGTTCTTTGGCGGCGGCGCCGGTGGTGGCGCTCGCAGCCGTCGCGAGCGTCGCCGCGGTCGCGATATGGCCATCTCCCTTTCGGTGACGCTCGAGGAGGCGGCGCTCGGCTGCAAAAAGACGATCAGCTACGATCGTCTTGCCCCTTGCGATGACTGCAATGGTACCGGCAAGGCCGAGGGCGCGACCGAAAAGCAGTGCAGCCGCTGTCACGGCACGGGCTATGTGACGACGGTCCAGCGTTCTTTCCTGGGCCAGGTTCAGTCCTCTTCGCCCTGTCCCGACTGCCACGGCGAAGGCACGGTCATCGACCATCCCTGCGAGACCTGTGATGGCCAGGGCCGCACGCCTTCTCACGAAAAGATTGACATCGATATTCCCGCCGGCGTTTCGACCGGTCGCCAGCTGCGCGTGAGTGGTTTTGGCGAGGCCGGCCTTCGTGGCGAGCCGTCGGGCGACCTGATCGTCAACGTGCGTGTCGCCGACCACGAGCGTTTTAAGCGCAATGGCGATGACCTATATCTGGTGAGCGATATCTCGATTGCGCAGGCTGCGCTCGGTTGCGAGATTGAGGTCGAGGGCATTATGCCTGACGAGGTCGTTAAAGTGACGGTTCCCGCCGGCACACAGTACGGTGACACCGTGAGCGTCAACAACTACGGCATGCCGCGTATCGGCGGTGGCGGCTCGCGCGGTCGTCTGATTGTGCAGCTGCGCGTGGTCGTTCCCACCAATCTCTCCAACAAGCAGCGCGAGCTGCTTCGCGCCTTTGCCGACGAGATGGGCGATGACGTCGCATCCGGTAAGAAGTCGGTGACCGACCGTATCAAGAGTGCCCTCGACGACATCCTCGATTAAGGAGCCCGTGTGCTCGCACCCCATATTTCCGTCGTCAACCTCGGTTGTCGTGTCAACCGGGTTGAGTCCGACCGTATCACTGCCGATCTTATGCGCCTGGGCTTTGCGATGGTGGAGCCCCGGGACGCCGAACTGATCGTTATCAATACCTGTGCCGTGACGGGGGAGGCCGAGGCCAAGACCCGCAAGGCCGTCCGTCACGCCCTGGCCTATCCCGGCGAGCCTTACGTGGTCGTAACCGGCTGCGTCGTCAACCTGCATCCCGAGGAGCTGCTGGAGCTTTCCGATCGCGTGATCGCCGAACCGTCCAAGATTGACGTCGCCGAGCGCGTCTGCGAGGTGCTGGGCGTCGAATCCGATAGCGTGCCCGCCTGCAGCGATGGCGACGTGGTCGATGCGCTCGGTCGTTCGCGGCTTGGCGTGAAGATCCAGGATGGCTGCAA
Organism: uncultured Collinsella sp.; assembly: GCA_902479145.1. Classification (GTDB taxonomy): domain Bacteria; phylum Actinomycetota; class Coriobacteriia; order Coriobacteriales; family Coriobacteriaceae; genus Collinsella. The sequence goes on along the minus strand of CABSNR010000012.1, from coordinate 37,733 downwards.
CCACCGCTGTACCTATTGCATCGTGTGGAAGGCCCGCGGCCCCGAGCGTTCCGTGCCCGTCGAGTCCGTGCTCGAACAGGTGCGTGAAGCCCAGGAGGCCGGCGTGCCCGAGGTCGTGCTGACCGGCGTGAACCTGGGTGCCTATGACGGCAAGAGCGCGACCGACGAACATGTCGAGATCGATGAGCTGCTCCAGGCCATCATGGAGCGCACCGAGATCGCCCATGTGCGCATCTCCTCGGTGGAACCCATGGATATTTCCGAGCGCCTGCTCAAGGTGATGGCTCGCTATCCGAAGCGTATCGCGCCGTTTTTGCACCTGCCCGTGCAGTCTGGCTGCACGGCGACGCTGCATCGTATGGGTCGTCCCTATAGTGCCGAGGCCTTTGAGGATACGGTGCGCATGATTCGCACCAACTTGCCCCAGGCGTCTCTTTCGTGCGATGTCATCGTCGGTTTTCCTGGCGAGACGGACGAGGAGTTCGAGGAGTCGCTGGCGCTGTGCCGTCGCGTGGGCTTTTCGCGCATGCACGTGTTCCGCTATAGCAAGCGCCCCGGCACCCTCGCCGCCGACATGCCCGACCAGGTACCTCCTGAGGTCATGGCCGAACGCAGCCGTCGCATGCGTGCCACCGCACAGGAGCTTGCGATCGCCGATGCCCGCCGCCGCGTGGGCACGGTCGAGCGTGCGGTGCTCGAGTATGGCGACAACCTGACGCTCGGCTCGTTCCATCATGCCCGTCTCGATGATACCTGTGGACTCACAGCCCCGTGCCTGCTCGATGTTGCTATCATCGGAGTCGATGATTCCGGCTTGGTCCATGCACGCAGGGAGGTTCATGGAAGCCTCGAAGATTAGACTTACCGTTCCCGAGGGTATCGACCCCTCGCGCGTTTTGGGCGCCGGCGACGGCGTCCTTCGTGCACTCGAGAACTTGGTGCGCGCCCATGTGGTTGCCCGCGGTGACAGCGTTGCCGTGAGCGGTGATCCGGACGAGGTTGAGTTGGTCGCGCGTTTTTTCGAACATGCCTTTCGTGAGGCCGCTGCCGGGCGCACGCTTTCTGCCGATGATGTCTCGCGCTGTCTGGCCGTTCTGCGCGACGGCGAGCATGATGCCTCGTCGTTGCGCGATGACGTGCTGCTATCGTATCGCGGTCGCGTTATCCGCCCCAAGACGCTCGGCCAAAAGCGCTATGTGGATGCCATCCGCTCGCATACCATCACCTTTGGCTTGGGTCCTGCCGGTACCGGTAAGACATATCTGGCCATGGCGCTCGCCGTTGCCGCGCTCAAACGTCACGAGGTGGGCCGTCTGATCTTGACGCGTCCGGTTGTCGAGGCGGGGGAGAATCTGGGCTTTTTGCCCGGCACCCTCGAGGAAAAGATCGATCCCTACATGCGTCCGCTCTACGACGCCCTTTTTGACATGATGGATCGCGAGCGCACCGATGAACTTATGGAGCGCGGCGTGATCGAGATCGCTCCGCTTGCCTACATGCGCGGCCGCACGCTGAGCGATGCTTTCGTGGTGCTCGACGAGGCGCAAAATACCACGCCCGAGCAGATGAAGATGTTTCTGACACGCCTTGGGTTCAACTCCAAGTTCGTGATTACCGGCGACCTGAGCCAGCGTGACCTGGTGGGTCGTCGTGGTGGCTTGGCGGATGTCGAGAAGATTTTGGGCCGTGTCGATGATGTCGCATTTTCGCACCTCGAGCGTGCCGACGTGGTGCGCCATGCCTTGGTGGGACGTATCGTCGAGGCATACGATATTTATGATGATGTGCGCGAGCAGCGCGTACGTGACCGAAAGGAGTCCCGTTGAGTGTATTGATCAGCAACGATGCCGAGCTCGATACGCTGCTCGACGCGCAGGAGGTGGAGCACATCTGCGAGGTTGTGCTTGCCGCCGAGGGCGTTGAGCGTGAAGTCGAGATTTCCCTTTCGTATGTCGACGAGGACGAGATGCACGAGCTCAACCACGAGTGGCGCGGTATCGACCGCACCACCGATGTGCTCTCGTTTGAATGCGACTCGGCCTTTGACGAGGATATTCCCGCCGACGAGACGCTCGAGCTCGGCGATATCATCTTGGCCCCGCAGGTTATTGCCCGTCAGGCCCCCGGTTTTGGCAATAGCCCCGCTGACGAGTGTCGTCTGATGCTCGTACACGGCATGCTGCACCTGCTGGGCTATGACCATATCGAGGACGACGAGGCCGAGGTCATGGAGGCCCGCGAGGACGCCATCCTGCGCGATCTGGCGCTCGAGCGCGGCGAGGACCCCAAGCTAGTCCACGTCGGCCCCATCACCAACCACGCCCACGACTAGGAGCCGTCTATGATTCCCGGATCGAACAAGGACCATCCGTCCTTCTTAAAGTCGTTTTCCTACGCCATGGAGGGCTTCGTCACCGCCGTCAAGACCGAGCGCAACATTAAGGTCATGCTCTTGGCGGGCGTGTGCACCGTCATTGCCGGCTGTATCGTGGGCCTTGACATTGCCGAGTGGGCCACGATTATCATCTGTTGTGGCCTGGTGATTCACGGCGAGCTGTGCAATACCGCCATGGAGTCTATCGTCGACCTGGCGACCCAGGAGCTGCATCCGCTGGCCAAGCGCGCGAAGGATATCGCCGCCGCCTCTGTATACGTTCTTTCCATTACCGCCGCGGTCGTGGGCTTGCTTGTCTTTGCCCACGCGCTTGGCTTTATTTAGAAAGGGATTCCCATGTCCGACAATATGCAGCCCACCGATGTAGTTCTGGATGACGAGGTCCTGGACGAGGCCGAAGGTGCCGATTCGTTTGACGAGGTCGAGGAGTTCGACCCGTTTGAGGGTATGAGCGACGAGGAACTCGATGCCCTGTGCGACGAGGGCGAGAGCCTCGCGGGCTTTGGCGACGTTGAGCCTGGTTTTCGCAGCGGCTTTGTGGCCCTGGTCGGACGCCCCAACGCCGGCAAGTCCACACTGCTTAATGCCTGCTATGGCAAAAAGGTCGCCATCACCTCGCCGGTGGCTCAGACGACCCGTCGCCGCATGCGCGCCGTCGTCAACCGTCCCGGCTACCAGCTAGTCTTTGTCGATACCCCGGGTATTCATAAGCCCAAGGACGGTCTGGGATCCGAGCTCAACAAGAGCGCGTTGTTCGAGCTGAACGATGTCGATGTCGTCGCGTTTTTGATTGATGCCACCAAGCCGATCGGCAGGGGAGACGCTTGGGTTGCCGAGCGCGTCAGATGCGCCCGTTGCAAGAAGGTCCTGGTGCTCACCAAGGCCGATGAGGCCGATCCCGCCCAGGTTATGGAACAGCTCAAGGCCGCCCACGAGCTCATGGAGTATGACGACGAGATCGTGACGTCGTCGGTCAAGAACTTCAACGTCGATGCCTTTATCGAGACCGTTGCGCACTTTTTGCCCGAGGGTCCGCGTTGGTTCCCCGAGGACATGGGTACCGACGCTTCCGATGAGACGCTCGTTGCCGAGTTTGTGCGCGAGAAGGTCTTGCGCCGCACCCGTGATGAGATCCCGCACTCCGTGGGCGTGATCTGCGATGCGCTCGAGCAGACCAAGAAGGTGCTGCGCGTGCACGCCACCATTTACGTCGAGCGTGAGGGCCAAAAGGGCATCATCATTGGAAAGGGCGGCGAGATGATCAAACATATCGGCATCGACGCCCGTCGCGACCTTGAACGCATCTTTGGTACGCAGGTCTTTTTGGAGCTGGACGTGAAGGTCAAGGCCGGCTGGCGTGACGACGAGGCCCAGATTCGCCGCTTTGGCTATAACGCCGAGGACTAAGGGCGCGCGGCGCGCATGGCAGGCTCCCGGACATATCGTACGAAGGTGCTCGTCCTCGATAAGACGAAGCTCAAAGAGACGGACCTGATCCTGACGATGCTTGACGAGCGGGGTCGGCAGGTTCGTGCCGTGGCAAAGGGCGCCCGCAAACCCGGTGGACGCCTGGCTGCGCGCTGCGAGCTGTTCTGTACCGTCGATATGCTGCTCGCGCATGGACGGTCACTCGACGTGGTTTCCCAGGCCGAGCTTATGGAGGCTCCGCTCGGCGCTGCGCCCGATTACGAGACGACCTGCGCTGCAAGCGCGATCGCCGAGGTCGCGCGCGTATGCTCATTCGAGGACGCCGAGGACCCGTTTACCTTTGCCATCACGCAGCGGGCGCTCACGCTTGTCGGCAGCGGGCTCGACTCGGCACATATGGACCTGCTCGTGGCGGCCTTTGTCTTTAAACTGCTGTCGCACGTTGGCTACCGACCCGATTTTTCGGCATGCGTGCTGTGCGGAGACCCCATGCTGTCGTATTTTTCACCACGGGCCGGCGGGCTCATGTGCGGCTCGTGCGCGTCGAGCGTTCCGGGTGCCGAGCTGGTGTCGACCGGTGAGGTCGCGTGGCTACGCGCCCTCATGTCTATGACGTTCGATGCTCTCATGGTCGAGCGAATCGACCCGCATACGGCGGCGTTCTTGCTCGGGCTTTCGCATGTGTGGGCTGCGACGCACACCGATCAGCGCCTCTGTGCGATGGAATTCATGTTGGGTCGGTGATGATGCGCAGGCGCGGGCTGCTTGTGGTAACATACCGACCTGTTGGTACCTCGACCTTGGTTGCTCGCTCCACCGGCGGCTTCCCAGTCCGAGGCGAATCGAGTCGCCCGTGGGTGACGTAAAACGAAAGGTGAAACAATGACTGTTTCCAAAGAGCGCAAGGCGGAGCTGACTGCCCAGTTCGGTAACACCCCGGTCGACACCGGCAACCCCAAGGTTCAGGTCGCCATCCTGACCGAGCGCATCAAGGAGCTGACCGAGCACATGAAGTCCCACCAGAAGGACTTCCACACCCGTCGTGGCCTGCTCATGATCGTCGGTCGTCGTCGTCGTCTTCTCTCCTACATCAAGAAGAGCGACATCGTCGAGTACCGTGAGCTCATCAAGGCTCTGGGCATCCGCGACAACATCCAGTAAGGATTTGTACATGCTAAGAGCGTCCTGCGCAGCGGGGCGCTCTTTTTGTGTAAGGGCGTGAACAATCACGCTCTGAAGCGTGGCGGGGGCAGGGGGCTCGCGTCACATGAGAAGCCCGCAGACAAGGGGTCTGCGGGGTAAAGGAGAACAATGACACTCGTATCCAAGACCTTTGAGCTGTACGGCAAGACCTACACCTTTGAGTCCGGCGAGCTTGCCAAGCAGGCCACCGGCGCCTGTCTGGTCAAGCAAGGCGACACCACGATGCTCGATACCGTGGTCGTTTCCAAGGAGCGCAAGAACTACGACTTCTTCCCGCTGACCGTCGACTTCAACGAGAAGATGTACGCCGCCGGCCGCATCCCGGGTGGCTACCTCAAGCGTGAGGGCCGTCCCAGCGAGAAGGCCACGCTCACCGCGCGCATGATCGACCGTCCGATTCGCCCGAGCTTCCCGGACGGCTTCCGCAACGAGGTGCACATCGTCGCCACCTCGCTCGTCGCCGACCAGGTCAACCCCTTCGACGTCATCAACGTCATGGGTGCCTCTCTGGCCATGACGCTCGGCGGCGTGCCCTTCGAGGGCCCGCTTGCCTGCGTGCGCATCGGCCGTAACGTGGAGACCGGCGAGTTTATCGTCAACCCCACCTACGAGGAGCGCGAGAACTCCGATCTGGACCTGGAGCTGGGCGGCTCTGCCGACTTCATCTCGATGGTCGAGGCCGGCGCCGAGGAGATCTCCGAGGACGACATGCTCGCCGCCATGAAGTTTGGCCAGGAGGCCCTTGCTGCTTTCTGCCAGGCTCAGGACGAGTTCGTCGCCGAGTGGGAGCAGGTCAACGGCCCCATCGTCAAGAAGGAGTACCCGCTCGACCAGCCCGTCGAGGAGGTCCAGGAGCGCATCTTCGCCCACTACGACGAGATGGCTGCCGCCCTTCGCGACGCCGACAAGCTCTCCCGTATCGGTAAGGTCGAGGCTCTGAAGGAGTCCATCCGCGCCGAGTTCACCGAGGAGGAGCAGGCCGCTTGGGAGCGCGAGATCCCCGTGGCGCTCAAGAAGCTCGAGAAGAAGGCCATGCGCACCATGGTCGTCGAGACCGGCGAGCGCGTCGACGGCCGTGCCGCCGACGAGATCCGTCCCATCATGGTGAAGGACAACTACCTGCCGCTCGTTCACGGCTCCGGCCTGTTCCAGCGTGGCCAGACCCAGGTGCTTTCCGTCCTGTCGCTCGGCATGCTCAACGAGGGCCAGCGCTTGGACACCATCGAGCCCACCGAGGGCAAGCGCTACATGCACCACTACAACTTCCCGCCGTTCTGCACCGGCGAGACCGGCCGCATGGGTAGCCCCAAGCGCCGCGAGATCGGCCATGGTAATCTGGCCGAGCGCGCCCTGCTTCCGGTGCTTCCCGACGAGAACGAGTTCCCCTACGCCATCCGCGTCGTCTCCGAGGTTATGGAGTCCAACGGCTCCTCTTCGATGGCTTCGACCTGCGGCTCCACGCTCGCCCTTATGGACGGCGGCGTGCCCATTAAGCGCCCGGTCTCCGGTATCGCCATGGGCCTGATCCAGGAGGAGGGCAAGACCGTGGTCCTGTCCGACATCCAGGGTCTCGAGGACTTCCTGGGCGACATGGACTTTAAGGTCACCGGCACCACCGAGGGCATCACCGCCCTGCAGATGGACAACAAGGCCACCGGCCTCACCTTCGACATCCTGGCCCGCGCCCTGCAGCAGGCCAAGGAGGGTCGCGCCTTCATTCTGCAGAAGATGCTCGATGTGATCCCCGAGCCGCGTCACACCACGCGCAGCACCGCTCCGCGTATCGTCTCCATCCAGGTTCCGACTGACAAGATTCGCGACGTCATCGGTTCCGGCGGTAAGGTCATCCGCGGTATCCAGGATGAGACCGGCGCTTCGGTCGACATCCAGGAGGACGGCACCGTCTTTGTCGGCGGCACCGGCGAGTCCGTCGACCAGGCTGTCGAGCGCATCAAGCTCATCATCAAGGTTCCCGAGCCGGGCGAGGAGTACACCGGTCGCGTGGTCTCCATCCAGCCCTTCGGCGCCTTCGTCAACCTGCTGCCCGGTAAGGACGGCCTGCTGCACATCTCCCGCGTCGCCAAGGGCCGCGTGGAGAAGGTCGAGGACGTCCTCAACGTCGGCGACGAGGTCAAGGTCGTCGTCATCGAGGTCGACGATCGCGGCAAGATCTCGCTCGATCGTCTTGACAAGCCCGAGGCCCCGGCTCGCGCCGAGGGTGCCTCCGAGGGCGACGGCGAGCACTTCCAGCGCCGTGAGCGTCCGCGTCGCGAGCGCTCCGAGCGCGGCGACCGTCCGCGTCGTCCCGGCGACAACGGAGGCCGAAAGCCCCGCCGTCACCACGACGCCGAGTAACAGCTAAACATAATCAGCTCAACAAGGGCGACTCCGGACAGGGGCCGCCCTTTTGCTATTCCCGGCGGGGGCCGCGGGCAAAGTTTCCTGCTCTACAGTCCTGCTCACGACGGAGGCCACATTAAGTGGCCTCCTGTTCGTGCGGAACTCGCGATAAACTTTACCCGCGGCCCCCGCCGGGAATAGCAAAAGGGCTGGTTGATGCGGGTTTCGATTTTGTCAGACAGTCTATTCAGTTATATGAATTCAGATCTTTAGATAAACGCATGTGCGGCATTACCCCAGATACAACCGACCAAAATAAACCTGTCCCTATTTGTCAGGTCTGGGGCCATCGGGATGGACCAGTTCAGATGGGGCTTTGATGCATGGGTGGTCTGTTGTTGTGCAAATGGGTATCATACTGTGGTTATTGCATCGACTCTGCGATGCATTGTTGTACGTTCCCGGCGGTCGGTTTGCCAGAAGCGCCCCGTCGGTTGTTCCAGACCCGTTTCGAAGAAAGGAAACCACACTAACCTATGGCAGCTAAAAAATCATCTCCCTTGAAGATCATTCCGCTTGGCGGCCTTGACGGCATCGGCAAGAACATGACGGTCTTCGAGTGCGGCGACGACATGGTGCTCGTCGATGCCGGTCTCATGTTCCCGGATGACTCCCAGCCCGGTATCGACCTTGTGCTTCCTGACTACACCTATGTCCTGGAGAACGAGGAGAAGCTCCGCGGTATCGTCGTCACCCACGGCCACGAGGACCACACTGGTTCGCTTCCGTATCTGCTACAGGACCTCAACAATAAGGTGCCCATCTTCTCGAGCAAGCTGACGCTTGGCTTTATCGAGGGCAAGCTTTCCGAGTTCCGCATCCGCGCACCTAAGTTCCGTGAGGTCAAGGGCGGTAGTCATGTCAACCTCGGCGGCATCTCTCTCGACTTCTTCTCGATGACGCACTCCATCCCCGGCGCTCTGGGCGTGTTCATCCGCACCAATCAGGGCACCGTTATGCACACCGGCGACTTTAAGCTCGACCAGACGCCCATCGACGGCGTCACGCCCGACTATGCCGCTATCAGCCGCTTTGCCAAGCAGGGCATCGACCTGTTGCTGTCCGACTCCACCAATGCCACGGTTCCCGGCTTTACCAAGTCCGAGGCCGAGGTTGGTCCCAACCTGCTGCATGCCATCAAGAACGCCCCGGGTCGCGTGTTCGTCGCTTCGTTCTCGAGCCATATCCATCGTTTGCAGCAGATCTGCGATGCCGCCCGCAAGTGCGGCCGTAAGGTCGTTGTGACCGGTCGTTCCATGCTCACCAACACCCGCGTCGCGCGCGAGCTGGGCTACCTCAACATCGACGATACCGATATCATCGATGCCTTCGATATCGATAACCTGCCCGACGACAAGATCGTCGTCATGTGCACCGGTTCGCAGGGCGAGCCGCTGTCGGCCTTGTCCCGCATGGCCAACGGTGAGCACAAGACGCTCTCCATCCACGAGGGCGATACCGTCATCCTTTCGGCAACTCCCGTTCCTGGCAACGAGAAGGCCGTCCAGCAGGTCGTCAACAGTCTGGCCAAGCTCGGCTGCGACGTGTGGGATAAGAACCGCGCTCTCGTTCACGTCTCCGGTCATGGTAGCCAGGAGGAACTCAAGCTCCTGATGGCCATGGCCAAGCCTACGTACTTTATGCCGGTTCACGGTGAGGCCGTGCATCTGCGCGCCCATGCCCAGCTGGCCCGCAAGATGGGCATCAAGGATGATCACATCTTTATCCTCGATAACGGCGATACGCTCGAGATGCGCGGCGGTATCGTCAAGCGCGGTACGCCCGTCGAGTCCGGCGTCGTCTACGTCGACGGCCTGCGTATCGGCGATACCGACCCCATCGTCTTGCGCGATCGCCAAAAGCTCGCCAACGACGGTATGGTCACGGCCGTTGCCATCGTCTCGCTCAAGCACAAGAAGATCGAGGCCATCGAGTTCTCGGGTCGCGGCGTCTCGTTTGCCATCGACGACCAGTTCTCCGAGGATGCCTCCGCGTCCATCATGAAGACGATCGAGAAGGGCAAGTTTAGCTTTACGAGCAGCGGCTCCGATGCCATTCGCAAGGCCGTGCGCGATTCGCTCTCCAACTTTATTTGGAGCCGTACGCGCACCCGTCCGATGATCATCCCAGTCGTCATGGAGGTTTAGTTTGGCGCGCGGATCTGCACAAAACGCCAAAGGCAATAAGACCAATAACCAACCGGCATCTGCTAAGGGTGCCGGTTCCCATCTGCGTGCCAATAAGGGCCACGAGGCGGACTTTGACGATTTTGAGCCTTTGGTCGAGCCCTCGGCCAACCGCGATATCGCCGGCGTGGTCATAGCCGTTTTGGCGATTGCGTCCTTCATTGCCGTGATTTCGCCGGCGACCGCACCCGTTACGGCTGCGGTTGCCGGTTTCTACCACCTGGGCTTTGGCCTGGGCGCCTACGTGCTGCCGATCGTCATTTTGCTGTTTGCCGCCACGCTCTTTTTAGGCGAGGACTCGCCGCTCAACGTGCGCTCTGTTGCGGGCGGCGCCGTGGTCTTTATCGCCGTCGTCTCCATTCTTTCGCTGATGGTGCCGGGTACGAGCGACTCGTGTGACCTTATGTTCACGCCGCAAAATTTGTCCGCCTCGGGTGGCTACATCGGTGCGTTTATTGCGAGTGCGCTGCAGAATGCCCTGGGTAAGCCTATCGCGATGGTAGTCCTGTTGGGCCTTGTCGTCGTGGGCTTGGTCATCATCGGCTTTTCGGTGGGTGGCGTGCTGCGCTCTGCTCGCGACCGTGCGGCCGATTTTGCCGAGCGCCGTCGTGCCGATGTCAACGCCAGCCCGTGGGGTGACGACGAAGCCCTGTCGGTGCCCGGCGTTGCCCGTCCGCACCTGAGCATTCTTCGTCAAAAGGGCTCCGATGCTGCCGTGACCACGGTCATGGGCAACGATGTGGACCCGGTTTTGGACGATGACGACGAGGACGAGAATCCGTTTGTCGACGTGTCCGAGTCGGTTGAGGCTGAGCGCGCTAAGACGACGCTGCTGCCGCGCCGCCATGCCAAGAAGGGCAAGGCTGCGCCTAAGCTCAATACAAGCGAGCCCGACCCGTCTTGGTCCGATAGCGAGATTGAGCTCACCGAGGGCGATGACGAGGATGACGAGGCTCCGATTGAGACCGCAAAGACAACTTTGCTGCCGCGCCGCCATGCAAAGCGCGACCAGGTAACCGGTCAGCTTTCGATGGAAGACGACCCCGATAAGATCGACGAGTCCGAGCCGCCGTTTGCCGTGAATCCTGTTTCAGCAGCACCTCAGATCCCCGACTTCTTGAAGCATCCCAAGGTTGCCGATGCGTCTGCCTCGAGTGCTGTCGAATCGGCTGCGGCTAGCGATGAGGGAGCGGACGGCGGCGCCGCAGATAACGAGGTCGAAGAAGAGGACGGCCTCAAGCTTCCGCCGCTCGAGATCCTGCACGCCAACCCGCAGTCGGCGTCCGCCGCGTCTTCGGACAAGGAGCTGGAGCAGACCGCTGAGTCACTGCAATCCACCTTGCTTGAGTTTGGCCGCAGTGCCCGCGTGGTCGGCTGGATCGCCGGCCCCACGGTGACGACCTTTAAGCTGCAACCTGGCGAGGGCGAGCGCGTGAGCAAGATTTCGAGCCTTGAGGACGATATCGCGCTTTCGCTCGCTGCCCAGTCGGTGCGTATCTTTGCCCCGATCCCCGGCACCTCGCTCGTGGGCATCGAGATTCCTAACCGCAAGCGCCAAAACGTCAACCTGGGCGACGTGCTGCCCTATGTGAAGGGCGGTCCGCTCGAGCTCGCAATCGGGCGCGATGCCGAGGGCACGCCGGTCGTCGCCGACCTTGCCAAGATGCCCCACCTGCTGATCGCCGGTACCACTGGTTCCGGTAAGTCGGTCATGATTAACTCCATCATCACGACCTTGCTCATGCGCGCGCTTCCCGAGGACGTTCGCCTGATCATGGTCGACCCCAAGCGCGTCGAGCTTGCGGGCTATAACGGTCTGCCGCATCTCTATGTGCCCGTGGTGACCGAGCCCAAGCAGGCCGCGAGCGCTCTGCAATGGGCCGTGTCCGAGATGGAGCGTCGCCTGAAGGTCTTCGAGCGCCTTAACGTTCGTAAGATTTCGACCTATAACGAAAAGCAGGCCGCCGGCGAGTTTGAGCATTACGACAACCCGCCGCTAAAGATGCCCTACTTGGTCATCATCATTGACGAGCTCTCGGACCTGATGATGGTCGCCGGTAAGGATGTCGAGGCCTCGATCGTGCGTATCGCCCAGCTGGGCCGTGCCGCCGGTATTCATCTTATCGTGGCCACGCAGCGCCCCAGTTCCAATGTGGTGACGGGCCTTATCAAGGCCAACATCACCAACCGCATCGCCTTTAACGTCGCCACGGGCATCGACTCGCGCGTCATCATCGACCAGATGGGTGCCGAAAAGCTCACCGGTTTGGGCGACATGCTGTTCTCCAAGGTCGACTGGGGCAAGCCCCGCCGTATCCAGGGCTGCTTTGTCTCGGATGACGAAATCAACGAGATTGTCGAGTTCGTCAAGTCGCAGAGCGAGCCCGACTACCACGAGGAGATCCTGTCTGCCGTGGCGCCCGCTTCCATGTCCATGGCGGGTGGCGGCGGCATTGTCCGTACCGGAGTCGCCGAGCCGCAAGACGATGATCCGCTCATCTGGGAAGCCGCCCATATTGTGGTGGATTCGCAGCTTGGCTCCACATCTGGCCTGCAACGCCGCCTGAAGGTTGGCTATGCGCGTGCCGGGCGTATTATGGACATGCTGGAAGAAAAGGGTGTCGTCGGCCCGCCCGACGGTTCCAAGCCGCGCGAGGTCCTGTTGGACGAGGAGGGGCTTGCCGCGCTGGAATCTGTCGACGCCGAGATGGCACGTGAAGATCGTGAGTTTGGAGGATTCTGATGGCTGCACGCTTTGGTGACATGCTGCTCGAGCAGCGTCGCCGAATGGGCCTTTCCATTCAGCAGGTCGCCAACACCATCAAAATCAGGCCGCAGATCATCGAGTTTTTCGAGACCGGTAACTTTGCTTCGATGCCGCCGCGCGGCTATGCGCAGGGCATGATTTCGAGCTATGCTCGCTTTTTGGGCCTCAATCCGCGCGAGGTCGTCAATGCCTACTTTGACGACCTGATGGCATACGAACGCGAGACGTCCCAGCAGGGCGGTCGTTTTCAGGACGCCGCTGGCTACGTCAATTCGCGCTCCTCGGTCGATAACGGGCGCTTCCTGATGGTTCAGGGCGGTCGTTCGACCCGCTATGGACAGCGTCCTCAGCAGGCCGGTTATATTACCGAGACGGGTTCGGGCGAGGAGATTCGCTCACAGCGTGACCGGTTCCGCAGTACGCCGATGCCTGAGGACCGTGCGCTTCCCGCTGCCCGCGGCGTGGCGCGTGACCCTCGTGCCGGCTACGGCGACGGCGGCTATTCCGATCGCGGTTACCGTGGTGCCTCTACGGGACGCTCTCGCGGTGGCTATGCGGATGCCGATACCACGCAGGTAACGCCGCGTCTTCGCTCTCAATCACAGCCGTATGGCCAGCGCTCTTCGGCTTCGCGTTCGGGCCAGCGTGGCTATCAAGGCCGCGGTGAGCTTGCGCCCCGCTCGGGTCAGCGCAGCCTTCAGGGCCAGGGCGGCTATCGCGGCCGTTCCGATAGCAATCGCGGCCGTATGCCTCAGGGAGGCGGCCGCAGCAGTTCCGGTCGTGGACGCGGCGGATCCCGTACTCCTCAAAACAACGGGCTCGATCCGCGTATCGTCTACGCCGGCATCGGTGCCGTGGTGTTGCTGCTGATTGTGCTCATCGTGGTGCTTCTGCGCGGCTGCGCATTTTCGACGCCCGAGACCACGCCCGAGACGCCCGCTGCTACCAAGACGACGACCAAGAAGTCTTCTAAGAAGTCCGAAACGGTCGACGAGGACGAAGACACCGATGAGGCGACGGATGAGTCGACTGATTCGGACGCTACTAAGACGACGGCCAAGAAGGAAGAAAACGAGGTCACGAAGGTCAAAGTCTCCGTTGCCAAGGGAAAGACCGCGTGGATTGAGGTCAAGGTTGACGGCAAGTCGGTCTATGGCGCCCAGGCGACTGGCCCCTTTGAGCAGGAGTACACGCCCGAGTCCTCAATCGAGATCACCACGTCCAAGCCTTCCGATGTCACCGTTACCAAGAACGGTGAAAAGGTTCGTTACGATACTAAGACCTCGGGCGTGGCGCGTGTGACGATCACCGTTCCCAAGAAGGAGACGTCTGATTCCGAGAATGGTGAAAGTTCTGATGGTACCGACACCACCGATGGTACCGATACCACCGACGGTACCGATGCCCAGTCCACGGATGGCGCCGATACCGCAACTGACGGTCAGACACCCACCGATTCTACCGACAATTCGTACGATAGCTACTAGGCCGCTCGTACGCGAAAGGAAACATCATGGCTAAAGATTCCAGCTTCGACGTCGTGTCCGAGGTCAACATGCAAGAGGTCGACAACGCCTTCCAGCAGACCACGCGCGAGATTTCCCAGCGCTATGACCTTAAGGATTCCGGCGCCACGATCGAGCTTTCGAAGGGCGACGGGCTCTTTACGATTAACGCCCCGGCCGATTTTGTCTCCAAGCAGATTATCGACGTGCTGAGCTCCAAGCTCATCAAGCGCGGCATCGACCTCAAGGCTGTCTCGTGGGATGCTCCGCAGGCGGCATCGGGCGGCACCGTGCGCGTGCTCGGCCATATCGTCGAGGGTATCGACCAGGCGACCGCCAAGAAGATCAACAAGGACATCAAGGACCAAAAGCTCAAGGTCAAGGTGACCATCGAGGCCGACAAGCTGCGTGTTTCCTCTGCTTCGAAGGACGCGTTGCAGACCGTGATCCAGTTCCTGCGCGACCAGGACTACGGCCAGCCGCTGCAGTTCACCAACTACCGCTAATATCAATCGAAAGGACCGCTCTCCAACATGGATACACCGTTGGGCTCCGTGCTCTACATCACCCTCGGGTGCGCTAAGAACGAGGTTGACACCGACCGCATGCGTTCTCTTTTGACCGCCGCGGGCTACGAGGAGGCATTCGACCCGCAGGATGCCGATATCGTCATCGTCAATACATGCTCGTTCCTCGCCTCCGCAACGTCCGAGAGCATCGAGACCACGCTCGAGCTCGCCAACGAGGTTCAGGACGGTGTTCGTTCTTGCCCCATCGTTATGTGCGGCTGCGTGCCGTCGCGCTATGGCGATGACCTGCCTGACGAGCTGCCCGAGGTCGCTGCCTTTGTGAAGGCCGACGAGGAAGACGGCATCGTGGCGGTCATCGATGGCGTGCTGGGTGTCGAGCGTGAGATTGCAGCCTATATCCCGCAGGTCAAACGTACCGTCGAGGGTGCTGTCGCCTACGTCAAGATTTCCGATGGCTGCAACCGCTTCTGCAGCTTCTGCATGATTCCCTATATCCGCGGTCGCTATCATTCGCGCAATGCCGAGAGCATCATCTCCGAGGTGCGCGACCTGGTTGCCGGCGGTGTGCGCGAGATCGTGCTGATCGGCCAGGACACGGGCATCTGGGGTACCGACTTTGCCGACGAGGACGTCGCCGATGGCTCGCCGCGCAATCTGGCGCAGCTGCTGCGTGCCGTCGCCGAGGCCGTGCGCCCGCACAACGTCTGGGTCCGCGTGCTCTATCTGCAGCCCGAGGGCATGACTGACGAACTCATCGAGACGATTCGCGATACGCCCGAGGTGCTGCCCTATATCGATATCCCCGTGCAGCACTGCGACGCGCGCATTCTCAAGGCCATGCGTCGCTCCGGTTCGCGCCAGGAGCTTGAGGATCTGTTCCGCGACCTTCGCGAGCGTATCCCCGGCATCGTGATTCGTTCCACGGCCATGGTCGGCTTCCCGACCGAGACCGACGACGAGTTCCGCGACCTTATCGACTTTATGGACACCGTCGGCTTTGACTACACGAGTGTCTTTGCCTACTCGCAGGAGGAGGGCAGCCTGGCCGCTAAGATGGAGGGTCAGGTTGACGAAGAGGTCAAGCTCGAGCGCGCCCAGGAGGCCATGGACCTGGCCGAGTCGCTCGGTTTTGCCGCCACCGCCGCACATGTGGGCGAGCGCGCCCAGGTAATCGTCGACGGTATCGAAGAGACCGAGGATGGCGCCGAGCTGATCGGCCATGCCTGGTTCCAGGCGCCCGATTCCGATGGCGCGGTGCATCTGGACGCCAGCGAGGCGTCCGTGGGCGATATTCTGACCGTCGAGTTTACCGATAGCTTCTGCTATGAGCTTATCGGTCATGTTGTGGAGTAGGAGAGCGTCGTGGCTAACGAGAGCAATAAGGAACTGACGAGTGTCTGGACGCCCGCCAACATCGTGACGTGCGTTCGCATCGTCTTTATCCCGGTGTTCATGATTGTGTCGGCGCTTTCTCACACGAGTGTTGCCGGTACGGATTGGAGCACCTTCGACGGCCCGCTCGCCGCTGCTGCCTTCATTCTGTATGTGATCCTGTCGTGCACCGATAAGGTCGACGGTTATCTGGCGCGTTCGCGCAACGAGATCACCGACTTCGGTAAGTTCTTGGACCCCATCGCCGATAAGCTGCTCGTGTTCTCGGCCCTGCTGCTGTTCTTGGATTTTGGCGCGGTGACCGTGTGGTCTGTGTTCATTATCCTGTTCCGTGAGCTTCTGGTGAGCGCCCTTCGCATGGTCGCGAGTGCGGCCGGTGTGGTCGTTGCGGCCGATAAGCTCGGCAAGTACAAGACGGCAACCACGATGGTCTCCATTTGCGGTTACCTGTGCGTTTTTGCTATGGCCGGCTTGCACCTTGGCCCGGTGGCGCTGATGCTCGGCATCTACTCGGTGTCGCGCTTCCTGTACGCCGTTGCCGTTGTCCTGACCGTTATCTCGGGCGCCCAGTACTTCTGGAACTGCCGCAAGATCGTCTTTTCGGTCTAGGTCCTGGTGGGTATGACGGACTCTTTTGAGCAGATTTCCGCACATAACGAGGAGCTGGCGCGTGATATTGTCGAGCGCGCGAGCGCTCGGGGCGTGACGGTTTCGACGGCTGAGTCGCTGACGGCGGGTATGATCGCCTCGACGATTGCCGATATCCCGGGCGCCTCGGCGGTGCTTCGTGGCGGTGCGGTGACCTATTGCGATGAGATTAAGCATCGTGTTCTTGGTGTTGAGCAGGAGACGCTCGACCGCTTTACCGCGGTGTCGCATCAGACCGCGCGCGAGATGGCGGTGGGTTCGCTGGAGCTGTACCAGAGCGATATTGCAGTGAGCGCAACGGGTTATGCCGGCCCCGGCGGTGGCACTGAGGACGATCCGGCGGGCACTTTCTATATTGGCTGGGCGCATCGTTCCGCCGATGGGGGCGTGCCGGTCGTGGACTCTGTGCGCTGCCACTATGAGGGTGACCGTTCGTGTGTTCGTGCCCATGCGGTCACGGAGGCATTGGGTCGCATTGCCCTTGTGCTCAACTCTATGGAATAGACGTGTTTTAAGGGGCCTCCGAGCCCCTTAATTGTGGAGATAGGGACCTTAGGCTCATTTGGCGTTTGTGCTGGTTGTAGATGTATTTTTGCCTGCCTTGTTCATATTTGGTCCTTTGTGGTCAAGCATTTGGTCAGTGTTTGGTCGGCGTTTGGTTGGGTTTTGGAAAGACCGCCTGCATATGATTGGCCTGAACGGTTGACCACGAACAGCCGTTCGTTTATTATCGATGCAGGTTGTTAAGAGGAGGGCTATTCATGGCCAAGAATTCAGGTCCCGTACGTACCGTTCATGCTCGCACGACGGGTAAAGAGCGCGATGAGATGATCGCCACCACCAAGGCCGAGATCGAGAAGAAATTCGGCCAGGGTTCCATCATGAGGTACGGCGACGGTGGTCCCGAGCTCGAGGTCGAGGCCATTCCCACGGGCGCCCTGGCCCTCGATGCCGCGCTGGGTATCGGCGGCGTGCCGCGCGGCCGTATCGTCGAGATTTACGGTCCTGAGTCCTCCGGTAAGACGACGCTTTCGCTCGAGATCCTGGCCGAGGCCCAGGCAATGGGTGGCGTTGTGGCATTTATCGATGCCGAGCACGCGCTTGATCCCACGTATGCCGCGCGCATCGGCGTGGATATCGACGAGGTGCTCATTTCCCAGCCCGATACGGGCGAGCAGGCGCTCGAGATTGTTGACATGCTCGTGCGTTCCGGCGCCATCGATGCCATCGTCGTTGACTCCGTCGCCGCGCTGACCCCGCGTGCCGAGATCGAGGGAGAAATCGGCGACACTACGGTCGGTCTTCAGGCTCGCCTGATGAGCCAGGCGCTCCGCAAGCTCGCCGGCTCGCTGTCCAAGTCCAACACGACGTGCATCTTCATTAACCAGCTGCGTGAGAAGATCGGCGTCATGTTCGGCAACCCCGAGACCACGACGGGCGGCCGCGCCCTTAAGTTCTTCTCTTCGGTGCGTATCGACATTCGCCGCATCGACAGCATTAAGCTTAAGGACGAGGTTATCGGTAACCGCGTGCGCGCCAAGGTCGTTAAGAACAAGGTGGCAGCTCCGTTCCGTTCTGCTGAGTTCGACATCATGTACGGTACGGGCATCTCTAAGGAGGGCTCGATTCTGGACATGGCTGTCGAGTGCGGCATTTGCAAGAAGATGGGCTCCTGGTTTGCCTATGGCGAGGATAAGCTCGGCAACGGTCGCGAGGCCGCCAAGGCGTTCCTGCGCGAACACCCCGATTGCGCCGACGAGATTGAGCATAAGGTCCGCCTTGCCTGTGGACTTGAGTTTGATGACGATGCTCCGTCCGAGGTCGAGCTGACCGATCAGCCTGCGCCTGAGGAGTTTGACGAGCTTTACGCCATCGATGGTTCCGCCATGCTCGATGATGACGACGAGTAGCGGTTACGCTCATGTCGTATACGGTGACCGAGGCCACGGTCGTCTTTCCCGATAAGAAGGCGGCCTCCTCGTTCTCGAGCGGGTATGCGTCCAAAAAGCCTTGCGCACATATCGATTGTGAGCTTGAGGGCGGTTTTGAGCGGTCCATTTGGATTCCCGTGCGGGTCGCGCGCCTGTATGTCAAAAATCGCCACGATCTGCCCTGCGATTGGGATAACTTTCGTGAGGCGGTGCAGCTCATCGAGCGTAAATGTGCGCTTACCATGGTGACCGAGATGTTATCGCGCCGTGACCATGCGACGGGTGAGGTCTGTGACAAGCTGGCTCGCTACGGCTTTCACCAGCCCGCGATCGATTTCGCCGTCGAGCGCGCCACCGAGTATCACTTTTTAGACGAGAACCGCTTTTGCTCGTACTTTATCGAGGAGCGCAAGCGGCGCGGTTGGGGACAGCGCAAAATCGAGACCGAGCTCAAGCGCCGTCATGTCGTGCTCGATGACATTCCCGGTTATCCCGAGGATTATTTTGCCGTCGAAGACGATTTGGCGCGTGCGTCAGCCCTGCTCGCCAAGCGGCGTGTTCCAGAGACGCGCGGATTCGAAAAACTGGTTCGGTTTTTGATGGGCAAAGGCTTCTCGTATCAAATCGCCGCCGATGCCGTTAAGGCACGTCTCGATGCCGAACGCGAGGAATGTGCGGTTTAGGCGTATGCGTTTTGTGGCCCTGCCGTTCACCGCGTTTTAGCCGCCGTGCCGGGGCCATTTATTTGACAGTTGTTGTGGTTCAACGTACGATAAACACTGTCATTTGCTTTGTGATATGTGCTCATCTGTGATGAGTTTGTTTATATGTTTATCTGTATCCGACCCGCATAAGCTGCGCCCATATTACTCAAATGTCGCGAGCCGTTCGTAAGGACGGTTCGCTTTGTTGTGTAACGAATCCATAAAAAGGAGTGAGCATGCCTATCATCGCAGCGCTCGTTGGTATCGTTTTGGGTGCCATCGCCGCCATTGCCTACATGCGCACCGCCAAGCAGGGTAGTCTTCACGAGGCCGACGAAAAGATCCAGTCGGCACACGCACAGGCTGAGTCCCTGATCGGCGATGCAAAGCGTCAGGCCGAGACCCTCAAAAAAGAGGCTCTGCTTGAGGCTAAAGAGGAGATCATCAAGAACAAGCAGGCCGCCGAGGCCGAGGACAAGCAGCGTAAGAGCGAGATTCGTACGCTCGAGAACCGCGTGATGCAGCGCGAGGAATCCCTTGATCGCCGCAACGACGCTCTCGACAAGCGCGAGCATCAGCTGTCCAGCCAGGCCGGTCAGGTCGAGAAGCGCTCCCGCGAGCTCGAGGAGCTCTGCGCAAAGCAGACCTCCGAGCTCGAGCGCATCGCCGACCTTACCCGCGAGGACGCCCACAAGGAGCTCCTCGATAAGGTTCGCGGCGAGGTCACCCACGAGGCCGCCACGATCATTCGCGAGTCTGAGCAGCAGGTTCGCGCCGAGTGCCACAAGACCGCCCAGGAGATTCTGTCCCTGGCGATTCAGCGCTGCGCTGCCGACCACACTGCCGAGGTCACCGTTACCTCCGTGCACATTCCCTCTGATGATCTCAAGGGCCGTATCATCGGTCGTGAGGGTCGCAACATCCGGACCTTCGAGCAGGTTTCCGGCGTCAACCTCGTGATCGACGACACGCCCGAGACCGTCGTTCTTTCGAGCTTCGACCCAGTCCGTCGCGAGACCGCCCGTGTCGCCCTCGAGAACCTCATCGCCGACGGCCGCATTCATCCCGCTCGTATTGAGGAGATGTATCACAAGGCTGCCGACCTGGTTCAGCAGCGCGTGCGCGAGGCTGGCGAGCAGGCTGCCTTCGATACCGGCATTCACGACCTGCACCCCGAGATCGTCAAGACCCTTGGTGCCCTGCGCTACCGTACCTCGTTTGGTCAGAACGTGCTTCAGCACTCCCTCGAAGTCTCTGACCTGTGCGGCGTGATGGCTTCCGAGCTTGGCCTGGACGTTGTGACCGCCAAGCGCGCCGGCCTACTGCACGACCTGGGCAAGGCAATCGACCATGACGTCGAGGGCCCGCATGCCGTCATCGGCGCCGAGCTTGCCCGCCGTTATGGCGAGAAGCCCGTTATCGTCCACGCTATCGAGGCTCACCATGCCGACGTCGATCCCAACACGGTGCTCGATGTCCTGGTACAGGCCGCCGATGCCGTCTCCGCCTCTCGCCCCGGTGCCCGTCGCGAGTCTGCCGAGAACTACATCAAGCGCCTTGAGAAGCTCGAGGAGATCGCCAACTCCCATGACGGCGTCGAGCGTACCTATGCCATGCAGGCTGGTCGCGAGGTCCACGTCATGGTTCAGCCGGACAAGATCTCCGATGCCCAGTCCACGGTCCTGGCTCACGATATCGCCCATCAGATCGAGGAAGAGATGGAGTATCCCGGTCAGGTGCGCGTTGTCGTGATTCGCGAGAGCCGCGCTGTCGATATCGCTAAATAACATGAGCGACGCGAACGAGCTCATCTCATTTATCGCGTCGATGTCGGGGGAGGGCAACCTTCGCGTCGAGGAGAACCTTGGCGAGGGGTATGTCCGCCTCCGCGTTTCGGAGGCCGAGCGGCGCCAGGCAAAGCACGACATTCAGCATGTCGAGGATATCGTCATCGAAATGCTCCGTAATGCTCGCGATGCTGGCGCCGACAAAGTCTATCTCGCCACGACCAAGGAAGATGGCGTCCGCACGCTTGTCTTTCTGGATAACGGTTCGGGCGTTCCGCAGGATATGCAAGAGCGAATCTTCGATGCTCGCGTTACCTCCAAGCTCGAGAGCATGAAGATGGACCGTTGGGGCGTTCACGGTCGTGGCATGGCATTGTTTTCGATCAAGCAGAACACCGACGAGGCCCGTGTGGTCACGTCCGGCGTCGATCTTGGTTCAGCCTTTAAGGTGAGCGTTGCAGCCGACCGCCTCAGCGAGCGTGCCGATCAGTCCAGCTGGCCCCAGGCCGTCAAGGATGAGGACGGACGTTATGTCTGTGCTCGCGGTCCGCATAATATTATTCGCGCTGCCTGTGAGTTTGCGCTCGAGGAGCTGCGTGGTTGCGATGTCTATCTTGGTTCTCCGTCTGAGATTGCCGCGACCCTTTATGCTCAGGCGTCAAGTAGGCTCGATACGTCTCGTCTCCTGTTTATTGATGACGAGAGCGAGCTTCCGGTTGTCGATCGTTTAGGCCTTGCCTCTGATGCCGAGGACTTTATCCGTATCTGCTCGGGTTTGGGTCTTGAGATGTCCGAGCGCACGGCACATCGCATTTTGGCAGGGCAGATTAAGCCCGTTCGCGGTGTGACCGCGCGTCTGCTGCGCGAGCGTGATTCGTCCTCGCATGCGCCGGCTCCTGTCGATCTCGCGAAGGATCGTCGCGGGCTACGTATTGCCAAGGATGACATGGCACAGTTTTCGCGTGCTGTGGAGCGGGACTTCAATGACCTTGCCGCCAGGTACTATCTCAACCTTTGCGGCGACCCAAAGATTCGTGTTTCGCGTGATCGAATCACTGTGACTTTCGATCTTGCCAAAGAGGAATAGTGCCTTTACCGAGTCCACTCGGTACGATACAGTTATTGCAGTTAAAACGTACTTTTAAACGCAGGAGTTTCTTCATGGATTGCCTGAAGGTATCAAGCAAATCATCGCCCGCGTCCGTTGCCGGCGCCATCGCCGGCATGGTCAAGGATGGTGTACCCGTCAACATCCAGTGTGTCGGCGCCGGTGCTGTCAACCAGGCCATTAAGGCCGTTGCCATCGCGCGCGGTTTTTTGATCCCAACCGGTTTTGATATTTCCTGCGCGCCCGTGTTCTCCGACATTCTCATTAACGGGGAGTCGCGCACGGCCATCCGCCTTTCTATCTACGTTCACCAGATCAATCGAGCTGCTATGGATAACGTCGTCATGGATGATGTTAAGCCTGTGGCATAGCTTCTGCTAGCCTTGTTTCGCTCCCCAACGTTAGGACTTATGCACATGGATCAGCGTTCCGTACGCGATATTCTTGCCGGTAAAACCTACTTTATCCGCACCTTTGGCTGCCAGATGAATCAGCACGATTCCGAGCGCGTGAGCGGTCTGCTCGATTCGTATGGTTGCCTCATGGCGCTCGATCCCGAGCATGCCGATATCGTTGTCTTCATGACATGCTGTGTGCGTGAGGCCGCCGATACTCGCCTGTACGGTCAGTGCAATTCCTGCAAAAGCCTGCCGCCTTCGCCTTCGGGCAAGCGTGTGGTTGCCGTGGGCGGCTGCATTGCGCAGCGTGATGGCGAGGGCCTGCTCACCAACGTCGATAACGTCAATGTCATCTTTGGCACGCATTCTATCGCACATGTGGCCGAGCTCATTGCCGAGGCGTTCCTTGACGGCAAGCGTCATATCCGCACCAATGAGCATGAGGATACGGATGCCATGAGCATGCCGTGGCATCGCGAGACCCAGTATCACGCCTGGGTGCCCATCATGACGGGCTGCAATAATTTCTGCACCTATTGCATCGTGCCGTACGTGCGCGGTCGCGAAAAGAGCCGCCCCTTCGAGGAGATTGTCGACGAGGTGACTGGTTTGGTGCGCCAGGGCGTGCGTGAGATTACGCTGCTAGGCCAAAACGTTAACTCATATGGTCGCGATCTGTTTGGCAAGCCGCGTTTTGCCGATCTGCTGCGTGCCGTGGGCGATACGGGTGTGGAACGCATCTTCTTTACGTCTTCGCATCCCAAGGACCTGTTGCCTGAGACCATCGACGCCATGGCCGAGACGCCTGCCGTTATGCCGCAGCTGCACTTGGCCGTCCAGTCAGGTTCGACGCGGATCCTCAAAGAGATGAATCGCCGTTATACACGCGAGGACTATTTGGGCCTGGTCGATCGCATTCGCAACCGTATGCCCGATATCGCGCTCTCGACCGACATTATCGTCGGCTTCCCAGGCGAGACTGAAGAGGACTTTGAGCAGACGCTCTCGCTTGCCGAGACGGTCCGCTATGCCCAGGCCTATACCTTCATCTATTCCAAGCGTGCCGGTACCCCGGCCGCAGAGATTGACGATCCTACGCCGCATGAGGTTATTCTCGAGCGTTTCAACCGCCTGGTTAAGGTTATCGAGACCACGGCACATGAGTATAACCAGGGTGAGCTTCATACTGTGGTGCCGGCGCTCATTGAGGGCACGAGCAAGAAGAACGATGCGGTCCTGCTGGGCAAGAGTCCTAAGAATCAGACCGTGCATGCGCCTATTCCCGAGGGTTACAGTATCGATCAGCTTGTTGGCAAGATCGTTGATGTTGACGTTGACGTTGCCAAGACTTGGTATTTGTCCGGCTCCGTTGTGGGCGAGCCGCGCTAATGGTTTCTCCCGGGGCAGGTCTTTCCGCCGTTGCGATCGTCGGTCCGACGGCGGTTGGTAAGAGTGATGTTGCCGACTGTTTGGCCGCTCGTCTTTCGTCCGAAGTGCTGTCGTGCGATGCGATGCAAATCTATCGCGGCATGGACATCGGTACCGCAAAGATGGCGCCCGATGAGTGTACGGCGCCGCTGCGTCTCGTCGACATTGTAGAGCCGGGTGTGGCATATTCTGCTGCGCTTTATCAGGCTGACGCTCGCGCGCATGTTGAACGTCTCCTTGGTTCGGGTCGCCTGCCGGTTTTTTGCGGAGGTACGGGGCTGTATCTCAAGGCCGCCCTCGATGAAATGGACTTTCCTTCGGGTGAACTTGAGGACGATCGTCGTATGGGCTATCAGGAGCTTGCCGAGCGTATTGGCGAGGAAGAGCTGCATGCCCTGCTTGCCGAGCGCGACCCAGAATCGGCTGCTGTTATTCATCCCCATAATGTGCGCCGTGTGATTCGTGCGCTCGAGATGCATGATGATGGTATTTCCTATGCACAGCAAAAAAGTCAGTTTAGTGTTCCGCGCGAGCATTATCATGCTCTATGGTTTGGTCTGACGCGTAATCGCGAGGTGCTCTACGAGCGCATTAACCTGCGTGTCGATATGATGTTTGAGCAGGGTCTTGTCGATGAGGTTCGCGGTCTTATGGACCAGGGGCTGGGAGATGCCCTGACTTCGATGCAGGCAATTGGCTATAAAGAGATCATTGATGCTTTCAATGGCGTGATTTCTATGGATGAGGCTCGCGAACTCATCAAGATGCGTTCGCGTCGCTATGCCAAACGTCAGCTTTCGTGGTTTAAGCGCGATGACCGTATCGTGTGGTTTGATATGGACGAGTTTACGATCGATGATGTCGTTGAGGACATCCTGCATCGTATTGAGGCTGCCTAATGGCCCGTTTCCCCCTTGTTCCCACGGCACCCGAGCCCGAGCGTGCCATATTAGTTGGTGTTGAGTGGCGCGACAATGCATGGCCGCTCGATCGTTCGCTTGACGAGCTTGAGCGCCTGGCCCATACGGCTGGCGCCCAGTGCGTGGCGCGTTTGTCACAGCGTTTGGTTAAGCCGTATCCAAAATCGTTTATCGGTTCCGGTAAGGTTGAAGAGCTGTGCGGCCTGGTGCATCGCATGGATGTCGATGTTGTTATCTTCGACGACGACCTGACGCCCTCGCAGCAATCCTATTTGGAGAAAGCCGTGGGCGAGCCGGTAAAGATTATCGATCGTACAGCACTGATTCTGGATATCTTTGGCCTGCATGCTAAGACGCGTGAGGGACGCCTGCAGGTACAGCTGGCGCAGCTTCAATATCTGTTGCCTCGTCTGCGCGGCATGTGGAGCCATCTTGCCAAGGAGCAGACGCGTGGCGGCATCGGTTCGCGCTTTGGCCAGGGTGAAAGCCAGCTCGAGGTTGACCGTCGCTTGATTCGCAATAAGATTGCCGCGCTTCGTCGTGAGCTTAAGCAGGTTGAACAGCGTCGCGATGTCCAGTCCAAGAGCCGCATTGAGTCACCGGCGTTTCGCGTCGCGTTAGCCGGTTATACCAATGCCGGTAAATCGACGTTGCTCAATCGCCTGACCGGCTCTACGGTACTTTCGCAGGACAAGCTGTTTGCTACGCTCGACCCGACGACGCGTTCGTATCGCCTGCCCGGCGGTCGCGGCATGACGATTACCGATACCGTTGGCTTTATTCAAAAGCTACCGCATGGTCTCGTTGACGCTTTTAAGTCCACGCTGTCTGAGGTTCTTGGTGCCGATCTGATCCTTAAAGTTGTGGATGCCTCTGACGAGGACTACGAGCGTCAGCTCGAGGCAGTCGATCGCGTTCTTGACGAGATCGGCGCTGGAGAGCGTTTAACGCTGACCGTATTCAATAAAATCGATCTTCTCGATAGCGTTGATCGATTGAGTTTCCGTCGTCGCTATCCCGAGGCCGTGCTGTTCTCGGCCCAGACGGGCGAGGGACTCGACGATCTCGTCGACCGTATTGCTCGTGAGGCGGCTGCCACCGATGTGTTGCTCTCCGCTGATATCCCGTATCGTGAGGGCGCCCTCATCACGCTGGTGCATGAGCAGGGAACCCTTCTGCATGAGGAATATCTAGAGGACGGAGTTCGCATTGTGGCGAAGTTGCCGGCCCGAATCGCGCCGCGTCTAGAGCGTTACCGCACCGAGTAGGCGAGCTCCAAAATGCCCAGAATGATGGGCTGATGCAGCAGATAAAAGGGGAGTGCATGACGTCCAAGGCTGGCGAGCGCCGGCAGGGGGTTGGCGTAGGCCCAGCTTGGGGCGGTCTTACCGATTCCCTGCGCTATGTGTGCGGCGAAGTATCCTGCAAGATACATAAAGATAAACGGGATGATGGGGTAGTAATCACCTGAGATAAATCCAGGGCTCGGAAATCCTAGCCACGCCAGGTATGGGACAGGGTAGGTCGTCTTGGGGATGCTCCAGGTGAGGGCGAACAACACAAGGCATAGGGACATGCCCCATCTCGCCGAAATCTTTTTAAGGACGGGATCGGTCAACGCGACGATGCCGGTACATGCGGCCATACAGTAGATGATGCCAAAATTAACCGAATCGTCTACTGAGACAAGTGTTGTTGCCAACCAGACGACGAGTGCTGCTAAGGCGTATTTGGCGGCACGTTTGATATTGTTGCGCGAAAGAGTGCACATCAAACCCGCGATAAACAAGAATACCCAGCTGATGCTGGCGCGCCAGATGTCTTGAAAGACAGTCTGGGTAAACCAGGGCATATCCCAACCGTCAGGTAGGCGAGATCGTAGCAAGCGTGAAAACCTGCCATTGAAATCATCGTAAACCCGCGGACGGTATCAAAGATGGTGATGCGTTTTTGCATTACGAGAACCGGCGCATCAAGCCGACGACTTTGCCCAAGATAACGGGATTCGTTGCATAGATAGGCTCCATGGTGTCATTCTCGGGTTGCAGGCGTACGCGTCCCTGCTCCTTGTAGAACGTCTTGACGGTCGCTGAACCATCAATCATGGCCACGACAATTTCGCCGTTCATGGCACTCTTTTGTTCACGGACGATGATGTAATCGCCATTGAAGATGCCGACATTGATCATTGAGCTCCCATGCACCTCAAGGATAAAGGAACCCTGATCGGTGGCGATTTCGGTCGGGATAGTAAAAGTGTCTTCGATATTCTGCTCGGCCAGAATGGGAATCCCAGCCGCGACGCGACCAACGAGCGGTAGCGAGACCGTTCCGCGAGGTGCGGTGGGCTCGTCAGATTTAGAAATTGAGACAGAGGAACCGTCCTCGTTAAAGAGTTCCAGGGCGCGCGGTTTGGTGGCATCGCGCTTGAGTAGCCCGCGCGCCTCCAGGGCAGATAGATGGGCGTGCACGGTGCTGGGGGAGGAAAGGCCCACGGCAGATGCCATCTCGCGCACGCTGGGCGGATAACCCTTCTCCTGCTGATATTCCTTGATGAAGTCGTAAATTTGCTGCTGACGCTTGGTAATTTTGCGAGCCATCAGGGCATCCTCTCTACCCATGTCAAACAAATGTTCGAATTTTGCTTGACAGGAACAACTGTTCGAAGATAATAATAACCGAACATTCGTTCTCGCGCCAGACATTTTTGTCCGCGCGGCTTGATAAAACTGTTCTCAGCAAAACACGCGAGAGGAGAACATGATGAACGCAACGAATATGGTCCAGGGAAACCTCGCCCTTAAGCTCGAGACGCCTGCAGAATACACTTTTACGGTTGTTCAGGGTGGCCGCTCCGGCTTTCAGCCTTTGACCGTAAAGCCTGCTCGCAATCAGCAGGCTGTAGCCGCGCCGGCCCGCGTTGCCCTGAAGGTTCCGACGATTGTCGCCGTTGCCGTTGCGCTTACGCTCTTCTTTGTCCTCGCTACGTCGGTCTTTAGCGCTCGTCACGCCGCGTATGCCGAGTCCGTTTCCAACGTTACCTACGAGACCATTCGCGTTCAGTCTGGTGATTCTCTTTGGTCGCTTGCCGAGGAATATCCAATCGAAGGCCTTTCCACGCAAGAGACTTCCGACATGATCCGTAACGTCAATCATCTGGAGCATGGTTCGCTCGCCGCCGGTGCGCATCTTAAGGTTCCTGCTCGTTCGTAATCATTATCGCGCTGCGCATGGTACCCTTGTTATCGTTTAAGAGGAGGTACCATGCGCTGTCCCAAATGCGGCAAGGCACATACCCGCGTCGTTGATTCCCGTATGCAGGAGTCTAATAACACCATTAAGCGTCGTCGCGAATGTTGCTCGTGTAACTACCGCTTTACAACGTTCGAGCGGTGCGAAGACCCAATCGAGGTCATTAAGTCAGACGGAACCAAGCAGCGGTTCGATCGTAATAAGCTGCTCGTCGGCTTGATGCGTGCCACCATCAAGCGTGATATCGACACTAAGAAGCTCAATGAGATTATCGACGACATCGAGGTTGAGCTGCGCTCTCGCACGCTGACGGCTGTCACGTCCCATGAGTTGGGTGACATGGTGCTCAAGCGCTTGGCCAAGATCGACAAGGTGGCGTACATCCGCTTTGCCTCGGTCTACCGCGATTTCAAAGACGTCGATGAGTTTCTGCAAGAGCTCGACAAGCTAAGGTGATTCCATGTCCAATATTACCGTTAACATAAAGCGTCTCGACCCCACCGTCGAGCTTCCCAAATACGCCCATCCCACCGATGCCGGCTTGGATCTGCGCTCCAACGAGGACTGCGTCCTGAAGCCCTTCGAACGTCGTCTGGTCTCTACCGGGCTGGCCATCGCCCTGCCCGATGGCTACGCCGGCTTCGTCCAGCCCCGCAGCGGCTTGGCCATCAAGCAGGGCCTGTCTATAGTCAATACGCCGGGCCTCATCGACGCCCACTACCGAGGAGAACTCAAGGTTATCCTCATCAACCTGGATCCCTCCAACAACATCCAAATCAACAAAGGCGACCGCATAGCCCAACTCGTCATCCAAGAAGTCCCCACGGTCAACCTCATAGAAGTAGAAGAACTAGACGAAACCGACCGAGGCAACGGAGGCTTCGGCTCCAGCGGCGTCGCCTAGGGGCGCTCGTATCCCTCCCGCCCGGGGCTTACCTATATCATTCCATGCTCAAACATTCTCGCGTCGCTTCGCTCGCTGCGAAACTGCGCGTGGAACGATACAGGTAAGCCCCGGGCGGGCGGTTACTCGCTTGAAACAATATTTACTTTTCTAGTAAGTCGATGCGATAAAGGGAAGCTTCCTTTGTCGCATCGACTTACTGTATTTATATTATCTGGTTCCCCTTTGCAGATTCTACTGATGGGGAATCTGGCATAGCCGCTAGTACGTTAACGCAGCTTACCTGTGGGAGGCCCCTATATATCGTCCCACGCGCAGTTTCGCAGCGCAGCGAGAATGTTTGAGCATGGGATGATATAAGCGCGGCTCCGACAGAGCGGCGGACATTCGACTAGCGGATGTGCGCGGGTTTTCCGCCCCAGTAGAAGCGGCAGAAGGCTCGTTTGCGCTTTTGGGGTTTGCCTACGAGCTCCATGGTTGCGATGGCGATGTCCTCCGCTGCGCGTGGACGGCGCAGGACTTCGCCATTGATGAGCAGTGCCTTGAGCGACTCCGGATGATCGTGGAGATGGCGCAACGTCACGATGAGCTCGCGTGCGGTGGTGACATGCATGCTGGCGCCCATGCCGGTGAGCATCGTGGTGTTGGCCTTTTCCTGACCGTATGATTTGCCCAGCAGGATCATCGGCAGATGTGCGCACAGGCACTCGGTGACGGTGAGCCCGCCCGATTTGAGGATTGCCAGGTCGCAGCCGTGCATGAGGGCCGCCATGTCGTCCACGTAGTCCAGAACCGTGACGTTGTCGAGCTTCATGGCGTCGAAGAGCGTCTTGAGTCGGGCGGCGTATTCCTTATCCTTGCCCGGTAAAAAGACAAAGTGCATGTCCTCAAAGCTGCGTAAGAAGGGGAGCGTGTGGTCCATCGCGGCGCGGAAACGCACGTATGGTTGGGGCAAACTGGCGCCGGCCATCACCAATACGACGGTTTTGTCTATGGGGAGATTGAACTTGCTCAGCTCATCTTCGCGTTTGTAATCGGTATCGAAACCGGCTCGGATGGGGATGCCCGTTATGCGGATCTTTGACTCGGGAACCTTGCGCGGGCGCAGCGTTTCGGCCATAAACTCGTTGGCCACGCAGAACAGGTCGGTGTCCTTGTGGGGCCAAAAGCCTTCGACTTCATAGTCTGTTGGTACGCAGATGACCGGGTAATCGATACCCGTGATGACGCGGGCGCCCACAGCGACGTTGGCCGCCGTAATGTGTGTTGCGACCACGGCTATGGGCCTGCGGGTCCGGACGTATTCGTTGAAGGCGGGGAACATAATTCGTGACCATGCTGTGCCGCCGCCCCAGAGCAGATGCCCCGTAAGCGTATATCGCCAGGTCAGGTCGTAAATTGGGCGCGTGGCTCCCGTAAAAGAAGCCGCGGTCTTATTGCCGTCGAATTTAATACGTCCAAAATCAAGGATATCGAGCACTTCAATTTCAACATCCTCGGGGATGCCGTTGGTGCCGCGGATGAGGTCGAATGCCTGCGCAATCGCGTTGGCGGCGGCCTTGTGGCCCGAGCCGACCGATGCGTGCACAATGGTTACTAGGGGTTTTTGTGCAGGTATAACGGTCATTTGCTCCGGTTGGGGAGTGGCTTGCATGGGCAGGGGAGCGCTATTGCTCGTCTGCGTTTGATCCATCGATAACTCCCCTTCAGCTTTGTTACGCGTTTTATCATTGTAGTGCATGAGTGTCACGTTCGTCTAAATTTGGGTATGAGCGCAAAGAACGACAACGTTTCGACGAGAGGATTCTTCATGACTACCGATCAGCCGATTGATGTTGCGATTATCGGTGGAGGCCCCGCGGGCTATGCTGCCGCCATTTACGCTGCGCGTGCCAACCTGACGACGACCGTGATTGAGCAGGGCATGTCGGGTGGACAGATCGCCACGACCAATGAAGTCGAGAACTATCCGGGCATTCCGCTCTTGAGTGGCGCCGAACTCGGCGAGCGTTTTCAGCAACATGCAGAGGGGCTGGGAGCGCAGGTTACATGGAGCATGGTTACGGGTATCGATTACGATGCCGATGCAGCGCTGTTTACGGTGCATCACGATATGGGCGATACGCTTGCCTCGAGCGTTATCGCTTGCATGGGTGCTACGCCGCGTCCGGCAGGTTTCGCTGGCGAGGATACCTATCGCGGTCGTGGTGTTTCATATTGCGCAACATGTGACGGCATGTTCTTCCGCGGCAAACAGGTCTTTGTAATCGGTGGTGGCAATTCGGCATGCGAAGAGGCACTGTTCCTGTCAAACATTGCCAGCAGTGTGACCATCGTGCTGCGCCGCGACCAGTTCCGTGCGCCTGATGGTGTTGTTCAGAAAGTACTCGAAAAGGACAATATTACAGTTAGGTACCAAACTAGTATTGTGGAGCTCTCGGGCGAAGCCATGCCAACGACGATCGCCTTTAAGGACAATTCATCCGGGGAAATTCATACCGAGTCATTTGAGCCTGGCTCGTTTGGCATTTTTGTCTTTACCGGCACGCAACCCCATACCGAGCTTGTTGAGCATCTAGTCGATCTGGCGCCTGATGGCGGCATTCTGACTGATGAATCCATGGCGACCCGCACGCCAGGTCTATTTGCTGCTGGCGACATCCGTTCCAAACGCTTACGTCAGGTTGTGACCGCCGTTTCTGACGGAGCCATAGCAGCAACGAGCGCATACGCATTTCTCCGCGGATAAGTACGATAATATATCTTATGTAAGGTTGCTATCTTTAATACAAAGTGGTTGGACGGTGCATCAATGTGCTGTCCAACCACTTTTACTTTCCTGCTATATAGTATGCAAAACTAGATAACCTAGAATACAATATAGCTAATGAACGGAGGATCCTTATGAACCACGCCAAACGCGTTATCCCGATGTCCGATTCGTCGGTCAGCATTAAGCCTGAGGATATTCAGCCCACTGTGCTGCCCGATGCATTTATTCAGTCCGATATCGTGCGCAAACTTAATACGTTGAGTCTGCCGCGCTATAACCAGTTGCCCAATGTGACGCTCTACCGCGACCAGGTTATTGAGTATGTTACGCTGTGGATGGAGCCGCTGTCCATTTGCGTTGAGCAGCCTATCATTACGCCATCGATGATCAATAACTACGTAAAGGTCGGCCTAGTGCCTGCTCCGGTCAAAAAGCAATATGGCCGCGAGCAGATTGCCCGCCTGATCGCTATCTGCATCTTTAAGCAGGTGCTACCTATTGCTGCGGTGCAGGCACTCTTTAACATTCAGCGTTTGAGCTACGATGCCCCGACGGCCTTTGATTATGTGGTCGATCAGCTCGAGGCATCGATTCGTGCGGCGTTTTCCGTCGAGCAGACTCCCGTGCCCGATACGGCGCATCAGGTAACGCGTGAGTCGCTGCTTGTGCGTAGCGCGGTATCGTCCTTCGTTTCGAAGGCGTACTTGATGAGCTATCTCAAGTTCAACGGGTTTAATAGCTAGCCGACGTATAAAACGGGCGGGACAAAGAGCCATCTGTCGCTTTGTCCCGCCCGTATTGTCCCGCCCGTATTTTTGCTTGGTTGGACTTTATTTGCCCGAAGCTACGCCCATGCCGTAGCCGATGATGAGGCCGTGCATCTCGGCGTAATAGGAATCCAGGCCGTTGCAGGGCATGATGATGGTCTTGGAGCCGGGCCAATGCTCGACTATGCGGTCAGTGAGCGCCTGGGCTCCAGCTTCGTTCTCAACGTGATCTATGACGACCTCACCGCCCGTAAAGCCCTCGGCTTCCATAGTGTCGATGATCTTGTTGAGCATCTTTTTTTCGCCACGCGTGTGCCCGACGAGTTCGATTTTACCGGCCTCACTCGCCGTGCCCAAAATGCGGATATTGAGCTTGTTGGCAATGACGCCGGCTGCCTTAGGGATACGTCCGGCTTTGGCGAGGTTTTCGTAATTGCACAAACTGAAGAGGATTTTGCTGTTCTGTTCAAGGCTATCGAAGCATGCGCAAGCATCCTCGAATGAGACATTCGGATTGCTTGCAAGATAGCGGTCGAACAGCAAGAAAATGAGGTCCATTTTGCCGCCAGCTGCGCGTGAATTGACTAGATGAATCTGTCGGTCGGGCTCCTCGGCAAGAACCATATCGCGAGCCGTGGCTGCCGCGTTGTAGCTGCCCGACACGCCCTCAGAGATCGGCATGCAGATGGTCTTGTCTGCCAATTTGAAGAGCTCGGCCCACTCCCCTACGCTGGGACAAGCGCTCGAAGAAGCGTTCGTCTCCGCCTGAACAGCGCAGTTGAGCTCATGAACATCGAGCGAAAGGTCATCGACGAATTCATGCTCCCCCACTCGAATTTTGAGGGGCGCAAATGCAAAGGTGGTATGGGGCGCGGTCGGTTGCCAATCGCGGAGGTTGCAGCTTGAATCGGAGATAAGTGCCCAGCTCATAGAGGGTCCTTTCTAATCGTTCCCATTCAATTATAGCCATCTTGCAGACCGATTGGGCCGCTATCTAGTATTCAAAACTAGATAGCGGACTGCACTAAAGGCAAAAGAATGGACCCCATGACTCAAAGCCACGAGGTCCATATCCGTTTGCTTTATCTGAATACTTAGTAGCGCACGAAGATATAGTTGTTGTTCATGCCGGCGGCAACGGAACTGATGATAACACCCGTGTTGTAGTCGGAAGCATGAATCATCTGACCACCACCGATGTAAATGCCGGTGTGGTTCGAGTTGACCACAACGTCACCGGGCTGCGGATCGGACACACGCGTCCAGCCCATAAAGGTACCCGTGGTGCCCAGACGGCAATAGCGACCAGTGAGGCAATAGCTAACAAAACCAGAGCAGTCGAAGCTGTTCGGGCCAATTCCGCCCCAGGAATAAGCGCAACCAAGCTTACTGTATGCACGAGAGACAACAGAACCGCCGTCGACGGACTGGCTCGGGGCAGAAGGCGTCGGAGCCGGAGCAGGTGCGGGGGGCTGCGGCGTCGGAGCAGGTGCCGGCGTAGGAGCCGGAGTGTTGCCGCCCTGGTTGTTGTTATTGCTGGTCTGGCCACCATTGTTGGTGTTCTCGGTCGTGCCGGCAGTCTCGTTGCTCACCGTGGCCTTCTCGGCGGTGCTGGCGTTGATGCCAGCCTGCAGCGCGGCGTTGGCCTCGGCCTCGGCGGCAAGCTCGGCCTGCAGCTGTGAATCCAGGGAGTTTACGACGTTCTGGGCTTCAGCCTGCTGGGCGTTAAGCTCGTCGACCTTCTTTTGCGTGGCGGCGACGTTCTTTTCCTGCTCGGCCTGCTTATCGGTGAGCTGCTGCTTAAGCTCCTTGACCTCTTGAATGGTCTGAGCTTGCTTATCGGAAACTTTGCCGTAGTAGAACAGACGGTTGAGCATATCGCTCAGGTCATCGACGCCCGTCAAAACCTGAAGCAGGCTCAGACCGCCGGTTTTGTACTCGCCGGCGACATAGGTCGAGAGCTTGGCCTGACCATCGGCGATCTCCTGCTGCTTTTGCGTGATCTCGCCGGCAGTCTGATCGAGCGCCTGCGTCTGCGTGGCGAGCTCATCGTAAATCTGCTGAGTTTGGGTACCGATCTGCTCGAGCTTAGTACGAGCAGCGGCAAGGTCGGATGCGGTATCGGCGTAGGCAGGAGCCGCGAGGCCCAAGCCCAAAACACAAGCGAGGGTTGCCGTAGCAGCGCAGCGTGCCATGTTTTTGTGCGTGTTTGCTGTGCGCATGTAGCTTCCTTTCCAGTAACTAAGGGTAACGGCTAGTCCACCGTCACCAGGCTAAAGAGCTCCACATCGTCATTAGACGGCGTGAGCTTCTCGCGCGGGTTGAGAAACGCAAGCTCAAGGATACAACCGTAACCGACAAGCTTTGCGCCCATATCTCGCACCAGTTTACCTGTTGCCTCGACGGTTCCGCCCGTCGCGACCAAGTCGTCCAGAATCAACACGGTATCTTTAGAGCTGATAGCGTCGGCATGGATCTCAATTGAATCGGTGCCGTACTCGAGCTCGTAGCTCTGGCTTACGGTCTCACGCGGCAGCTTGCCCGGTTTACGTGCAGGAACAAAGCCAGCGCCAAGGGCTACAGCCACCGGTACGCCAACCATAAAGCCGCGAGCCTCGGGACCCACGACCTTGGTGATTCCCATGCCGGCAAAGTGCTCGGCGAGGGCATCGGTCATGGCTTTGAGCGCCTCGGGATTGCCAAAGAGCGGCGTGATGTCCTTAAAGATGACTCCGGGCTCGGGATAGTCGGGGATATCGACGATTTGAGATTCGAAGTCGTACATTGCATGACCTTTCAATGGGTTGCCGAAATTACAGCAGCTGTTATTTGCCCGCGGTGGCGGTTCCGGAGTGCGAAGGGGCGACAACCTTGAGCGGCTTTACGAGAGAATCCTCGTGTGGAGCCGGCGCAGCTATCTCTTCGTTTTTGGCCTTGGTGGACTCGGAACGAGTGATTTCCTCATCGAGTGCATCGATGTCGGCGTCCTCGACCACGGCGTTGAGCGACTCAAAAACGCGGTTCTTGAGCAGTGCGGTGTGCACACCTTCCGTTAGGTCGTGAAGCTTCTTAAACGCACGTTCGAGCTTGGCGTCGCGCTCGTCATCGGAGGTATCCATTCCGAGCATGCTCACGAGCACCTGCTCAAACATGGAGGACTCGCGGTTGGCGGAAGACACGTACTGACGCAGGTTGCGCGGCTCGATATGGAAGCGTGACAGCTCGGAGCAGTAGCGGATGATCGGGAAATCTCGGCCATCGACGAGCTCACGATTCTGCGGACTCTTGATGATGCGAATGAGGTCGTTCTCAGCGAGCGAGCGGATAAACGAAATCTCGACGCCCAGCATATCGGGAATGGTCTCGATGGGATGCAGCTTTTGCTTAGTCTCCTTGGGCTCCGTCTTGAGCGGAACATCGGACAGCAAGCCCACCTCGTAGGCGAGCGTTGACAGGTCCGTGGCGTTTTCCAAGCGCTGCTTAATCACATTGAGCGGCATGTAGCGAGTCTTCTGCAAGTGCAGAATGACCTCTAGGCGATCAACGTCCTCCTTGGAGTACTGACGGTATCCCTTAGGCGTACGATGAGGGGTAATGAGCCCCTCATCCTCTAGAAATCTAATTTTTGAGTTCGAAAGATCGGGGTATGCGCCTCGAAGTAGGTTGACGACTTGGCCGATACTCAGATAGTTGCGTTCGGCCATGCCCTACTCACCGGTTTCGATGCGCTCCGGCGTGCTCTCGTGGTAGATGAGCGTAAACGTACCGATCTGGACGGAAGAACCGTCGTGCAGCGGGGCCGCGTTGACTATGGCACCGTCGACCCAGGTGCCATTGAGCGAGCCCAGGTCCTCGATGCGAGCGCCGAGGCCCTCGCGGATAATGCGCGCGTGGCTGCGCGAAACGGTCATGTCATTGAGGAAGATGCCGTTCGCAGGATCGCGGCCGATGGTGGTCACTTCGTCCTCGAGCTCAAAGGCGGCACCAGTCTGCGGACCCTTGACGATGGACAGAACGGGGGCGGTGATGCGCACGTTGGCCATGAGGTCGGGAACGGTGACGTCGCTTGAAGGCACGCGGAATACGCAGGTAGCGTCAGCAGCCTTATCATTCTGAGGCATATTGTTAACCATGTTGTCCATGACAACCCCTAACTTATCGCGGACGTGCCGCAAATAATGAACCGTACGTAATCATACCCCAACGAATCAGTCTTCGATTTCAGGGTTCAGAAAGTCGATGTCCTCGTCCTCGGGATGCGCGAGAGCCTGTTTAATGGCCACTCCGCCCTTAATGGAGTAGATGACAGCCGTGAGCATGGAGAAGATCACGCCGCCGTACACAAAGAAGATGCCGAGGGGCACCGAGCTTCCGTTGAGGCCCGGGAAGGCCTTAAGGGTTGAAGGTAAAAGATGCAGGCCGTCAATAACGGGGAAACCGAGCAGCATGAGCGAGAATCCGGTCATGAGCAGCGCTGTGGCAATCTTTCCGGGGAAGACGACATCGATGGGGCGACGATGATAATGACGCACGATAAGCGTGCCGATGCCCAGATAGATGTCGCGGCCAATAATGAGCACGCAGACCCAGATGGGAAGCTCTCCGCGGACCACCAGCCCCAAGACGCCGGTGAACAGCAGCGCACGGTCGCAGATGGGATCCATGACCTTGCCGAGCCATGAGACCGTCTTAGTCATGCGGGCGATCTGGCCGTCCATCCAGTCGGTGGAGGCAGCAACGGCGTAGATAACAATGGCGATGACGCGGTTGTTATCCGTCACAAACAGGTACAGAAATACCAGGGTGAGGATCAGGCGCGTAAAGGTGATGAAATTGGAGATCGTAAAGATCTTATTCGACGGGTAATCGGAAGTGCCGATAAGCTCCTTTTTGATCTTCTTTTTGATGCCCACAGGACTCCCCCGCTGGTTAACGACAAAACTTTCGATACTATACCCGTTCCGGCGATGTCTATCCAGCGCAGCCATAGAGAGTCCAGACATGTGGAGGGTGTTGTTGGCGGGGCGGGAACTCACATTTATGTACATCAGCCTCCAAACATGTCGAAAAATGTCGGTTTTGGAGGGTGATGTACACGTTTTTGTTGCGCGTGTGCATCATCTCATATGTTGCCAACGCTAACGGTGAACCTGAGCGCCCGGGCACATTCTTTGTTGGCTGAAACCGGCATAGCAACTAGCGGAAGGCATCATCGAAGGAGTGTGCTGGAAAGCACCCGTCTCCTTAACTGTTAGAAATGCAAGTTAAAAATCTATGTGGCCAATGTGATACCGTTGAACCCGCATA
>CABSNR010000011.1:0-59441 GCA_902479145.1 uncultured Collinsella sp. | reverse complement strand
GCCTTAATCAGGAACTATTTCACCGCAACTTAGGAGGGGATGGGGCTGAGGGGCGGGCGATGCCGTTGCCTGTCGGTTAGTGGCGACCGTGGTGGCGGAGCTTGTCGATGGTGGAGTCGGTGCTTCGGCTGCGGGCTTCGGCGGCGCGGTCGCGGGCGTCGGCAGCGGTTTGGCGCTGGCGGCGGTAGTCGATCATGCCTTGGATGATGGGTTTGCCAAAGCTCACGACATCATCGTTGTAGATGGCGGTTCGGGCTGCGAGGAGGCAGTCGGTAAAGTCCATATGGGTCTTGCCAAAGAGTTTGACGGCAAGGGCGACAACGGTGGGCTCGTCGACCATGACGTCATCGAGCAGCCTTCTCATGGCCGTAGCAATCTCAACGCGGGGAACCTTATAGACGTCGCGCAGCGTGACCACGACGCGCGTGATGATCTCGGGGTAGACGCGAGCGGTGCGCGTGGCGATGACCTTGGCGGCGCGCGGTGACAGAACTTCGTCGTCGTCAAGCAGGTAGCGTAGGATAACGGTCTCGTCGATTATGGTGCTACTCATGGATATCTACTTCCTCGGGACCCAAAATCGAATCGTCGCTTTCCGTGGCAAGGTACTCAATCCAGGCATTGCGCTCCTCGGCGCGGAGATTGGGGTCACCATATGCTTTGAGCGATCCATAGGCGGCGGTGCCGTCCTTTGAGCGCACGGCGACCGGCTGAAAGGGGAGCTTGCGCATCAAAATGCTCTGCGCGACAAATAGACGGACGGCCTCGGCAAGCGATGTGCCCATGGCGTCGTAGAGATGCTCGGCATGCTGCTTGTCTTCCTCGCGAATGCGCACCTGTAGGATGGCTCGTTTTTGAGTCGATGACATCACTGCCCTCCCTTAGCTAACGTGCAATATAGTCGGTCAAATGCGGCATATACCGACATCTTAGAATTTTATAACCTTTACTTTATTTTACTCAAGTAAATAACCATTAACACGAATACAAGCGTAGTACATCCAAAATGAGAGCGCGTAAAAATCTCTGAGGCGTACGCATGTAATACACTCACCTTTATAGCTTCTAGAGAATAATTCCAACCTGCCAAAACCCCTGCAATACACCCGTATTGCAGGGCCTATGCTCAAGTTTGCCCCAGGCAACTGCGTATATTTAACCTGTATATCGTTGGAGGAACTCTATCGAAGCGCCTGTTTCGCCGTATGCGCTTCGATACGCCGATGCTGGACCACGGGCGGTCCGGGGCAACGTCGACAGGGTCTCTCCGGCATGGGATTCAGGAGGGAGTGAACAACATGGGCAATAAACGAGTCGTGGCTGATTCTTCACGCTGCATTGGGTGCCAAACCTGTATGGCGGCGTGCATCGAGGCACACGATATTCCCGGCAACATCGCCGCACCTCGCTTGCGCGTAACGCGCACCTACGAGATTTCCGCGCCGGTGGCATGTCACCACTGCGAGGACGCTCCGTGCGCCAAGGCCTGCCCTACGGGCGCCTTGTTCTTTGATCCAAAGAACCATCGCATCGGCGTCAACGAGGACAACTGCATCGGTTGCAAGAGCTGCGTCATGGCATGCCCCTTTGGCGCCGTGAGCGTGGCGACCACGCAGGTCCCCGTCTTGATGGGCGACGTGCGCGTGGGTTCGCAGACTAAGAGCTTCGTGCTCAAGTGCGACCTGTGCGTGGACCGTCCTGGTGGTCCGGCGTGTGCCGAGGCGTGTCCGACCAAGGGTCTCACCCTGGTAGACGAGGAGCGTCTGGCAGAACTGACTGCCGAGCGTGCCCGCGCCACCATCGAAAACGAGGCGTAAGCGTCGGGCGACAGGCCCAATGATTGTCAAATAAGTACCGAGTATTCGGTAGCAGAGAAAGGAAGGAGGGTGTCATGGAGAAGCATAAAGTGATCTGCCCGTACTGCGGCGCCGGTTGCCAGTTTAACCTCTTGGTCCAAAACGGCCAGGTTGTGGGTACCGAACCGCTCAACGGCATCACCAATCAGGGCGAGCTGTGCCTTAAGGGCATGAGCGGCTACGACTTCATCAACGACACCAAGATCTTGACTCCTCGCGTACTGCACCCGATGATCCGCCGCACCAAGGGCGCGGATCTTGAGCGCGTAAGCTGGGACGAGGCACTGGATTTCACCGCATCTAAGATGCAGGCCATAATTGACGAATATGGTCCTAACGCTGTCATGACCACCGGCTCCTCGCGAGGCGGCGGCAATGAGGCGAACTACGTCATGCAGAAGTTTACGCGTGCGTGCATCGGCACCCACAGCGTAGACAACTGCGCCCGTACTTGACACGGCCCTACTGTCCTCGGTCTGATGGACACGGTTGGTTCAGGTTGCATGTCATGCTCCATCCCCGGTATGGAGGATGCGGGCTGCATTTTCCTCTTCGGCTATAACCCTGCCGATTCGCACCCCATCGTCGCAAGGCGTATCGTGCGAGCCAAAGAAAAGGGTTGCAAGATCATCGTCGCCGACCCGCGCCATATCGAAACCGCGCGTATCGCCGATCTCTACCTTCCGATCAAGAACGGTTGCAACGTTGCGTTCCTCAACGCCTTTGCCAACTGCTTGGTCAACGATGGCCTCTACGACAAGGAATTCGTCGCCGAGCACACGAACGGCTTTGACGAATGGTGGGAGACCATCAAGAACTACACTCCCGAATCCGTACAGGACATCACGGGTGTCGAGCCCGCGTTGATCCACCAAGCTGCCGAGATGTACGCCACGGCGAAGCCCTCTGCCATCATTGGCTGGGGCATGGGCGTATGCCAGCAGAAGCAGAACCTGAAGACGGTGCACACCATCGCCTCCATCGCCTGCGTTGCCGGCCAGATCGGCAAACCCAATTCCGGCCTCGCGCCCGTGCGTGGTCAGAACAACGTCCAGGGCTCCTGCGATATGGGCATGCTGCCTAACCTGTACCCTGGTTACCAGAAGGTCACCGACCCGGCAGTGCGTGCCAAGTTTGCCAAGGCTTGGGGCGTGCCCGAGGAAAAGCTCCCGCTCGAGGAGGGCTACAAGCTCACCGACCTGGGTCACCTGGTCGACGAGGGCAAGGTGCACTGCTTCTACAACTACGGCGAGGACCCGGTGCAGACCGAGCCCGATTCGGCCGGTATGCGCAAGACGCTCTCCGAGCTGGATCTGTTCATTTGCCAGGACATCTTTATGACGCAGACGACCATGCTCGCCGACGTCATCCTGCCCGCTACCTCTTGGGGCGAGCACGAGGGTGTCTTTACCGCATCCGACCGTAGCTTCCAGCACTTTGACGCGGCTGTTCCGCCCAAGGGCGAGTGCCGTCACGACTGGGAGATCTTTGCCGACCTGTCCACGCGCATGGGCTACCCCATGCACTACGACAACACCGAGCAGATCTGGAACGAGTGCATTAGCCTGTGCCCCAACTTTGTGGGCGCGACCTACGAGAAGATGGCTCCCGAGGGCGGCTACGCACAGTGGCCTGTCAAGAGCACCGATGTGAACGACCATGGCACCCCCGACATGTTCGCGGGTGGCAAGTTCACTACCAAGGACGGCCGTGCCAACCTGATGGCGCACGACTGGGAGGCGCCCTCCGAGCTTCCCGACGATGAGTACCCGCTCATCCTTTGCACCGTCCGCGAGGTCGGCCACTACAGCTGCCGTTCGATGACCGGTAACTGCAAGACGCTGGCACTGCTTGCCGACGAGCCCGGCTTCGTTCGCATGAATCCCGCGGACGCGAAGGCCCGCGGCATCAAGAACGGCGACATCGTCTCGGTTCACAGCCGCCGCGGCCAGGTTTATAGCCGCGCCGACGTGAGCGACCGCATCAACAAGGGCACGGTCTATATGACCTACCAGTGGTGGATCGGCAAGTGCAACGAGCTGACCATGCACAAGGTCGACCCGGTCTCGCATACGCCCGAGGACAAGTTCTCCGCCTGCCAGGTCGACGCTATCGCCGACCAGGTGTGGGCCGAGGGCGAGGTCGAGCGTCAGTACACCGAGCTCAAGCAGGCTCTGGTGGACGCCGCCGCTCCCCAGGACGTTGAGCCTGGCGCCGCCAAGTTCGACGACGAGACGCACGTGAATCAAATCGTGTAGTCCCGTTCTCGTTGGCTTTTTGGGCCGGGCGTCCCGTACGTTCGGGAGCCCGGCCCGTTATTTTGAAAGGAAGTGGGGATGAACCGCTTCATCGACATCAACCCGGAGAGGTGCATCGGCTGCGGAACATGCCAGTCCGCCTGTGCCGACGCCCACCGGATGCAGGGTCTTCAGGATACGCCGCGCCTGGCGCTCGTGAAGACCGGCGGTATTTCGGCCGCCCTTGCCTGCCACCATTGCGAGGGTGCCCCCTGCGCCGAGGTCTGCCCGGTGAACGCCATCGAGCACGATGGCGATCGCATCCACGTCAAGGAGCAGGAGTGCATCGGGTGCAGGCTGTGCGCCATCGCGTGCCCCTTCGGAGCCATCCATCCCGATGGCACGTCTATCGCCGGTGTCGCAGGCATGTGCGACCCGACGCCTTCGTATCCTAAGTCCCTGAGCAGCCTGCTTACGTGGGCTCCTGGTCAGTACACCTGCGCTGTCAAGTGCGATCTGTGTGCCTTCGATCCGGACGGCCCGCATTGTGTGGCGGCGTGCCCCACCAAGGCGCTGACCGTCATGGGCGGCGCGGCCGATCGCGAGCTCGACGAGGCCAAGCGCCTACGCTCGATCGAAAACGGTCCGGTCGTCGACGTTACCGCTGTGGCCCAGGGCCTGTCCGAGAAAGCAGAAGGGAGCGTAAACAATGGATAGCATGACGCTGTTTATCGCATCGCTTGCCGTCTCGTGCATCGGTGCGCTCGCCTCGGTTCTGCTGATCAAGGCCGATAACGCCGCCAAGACCGCCGGTTGCCTTATCGGCGCCGTCGCGGCCGTGCTGTCGTTCATCGCGGGCCTCGAGGCCGTGCTTGGCGACGTTTCGTCCCTCAACACGGTCTTCTTTTTCCCGTTCGCCCGTCTCGAGCTCTTGCTCAACGGCCTTGCGGGCCTGATCGTGGTCCTCATCTCA
The DNA here is from genome assembly GCA_902479145.1 of uncultured Collinsella sp. Lineage (GTDB taxonomy): Bacteria > Actinomycetota > Coriobacteriia > Coriobacteriales > Coriobacteriaceae > Collinsella. The sequence continues at coordinate 54,375 of CABSNR010000011.1, read as the reverse complement.
ATCCTCGCCTTTGCGGGCTTCATCTACGGTCTGTCCTACTTCGATGAGTACCCGGGCAAGGTCGGGCGCGCCGGTTTCTTCATGAACACCTTCGTCGCCTCGATGATGCTCGTCATCACCGCCGACAACGTGTTCTGGTTCCTGGTCGCCTTTGAGCTCATGTCCCTTACGAGCTACTTCCTTGTCGTTATCGAGGAGAACAAGAACTCCATTAGGGGCGGTTGGCTCTACTTCGTCATCGCGCACGTGGGCTTTGTCCTTATCATGGCGAGCTTCCTGCTCATGACCAACGGCGTGGGCGGTTCCTTCAGCTTCAGTGATTTCCGTACGCATGACTTTGGACCCGCCGTCTCCTCCGCGTGCTTCGTCCTCGCGTTCTTCGGATTCGGCGCAAAGGCCGGTATCATCCCGCTGCACTCCTGGCTGCCCCAGGCGCACCCCGAGGCGCCGTCCAACGTGTCCGCCCTCATGTCCGGCGGCATGATCAAGATCGGCATCCTGGGAATCCTCAAGGTCGGTCTCGACCTGCTCGCGGGTTCGGGCGTCCAGCTCTGGTGGGGCCTCATGGTCCTGGTCTTCGGATCCATCTCGTCGGTCCTGGGCGTCGTCTACGCCCTCCACGAGCACGACATTAAGCGCCTGCTGGCCTACCACTCCGTCGAGAACATCGGCATCATCTTGCTCGGTGTCGGCGCGTCCATGACGGCGCACGCCCTGGGCAACGACGTCATCGCGACGATCGCGCTCATGGCCGCCCTCTACCACACGCTCAACCACGCCATGTTCAAGGGCGAGCTGTTCCTCGGCGCGGGCTCCCTGCTCTATGCCACGGGTACGCGCAACATGGAGAAGATGGGCGGCCTGTTCCGCTGTATGCCGGTCACGGCCGTCTGCTTCCTCATCGGTGCCCTTGCCATCTCGGCTATCCCGCCGCTCAACGGCTTCGTTTCCGAGTGGTTCACCTACCAGTCCCTGTTCAACATCTCGACGCTCTCCGACCCGGTCGTCATGGTGTTCGCCGTCGCCTCCGCGGCCGCCCTCGCCATCACCGGTGCCCTGGCCGTCACGTGCTTCGTGAAGGCCTACGGCGTCTCGTTCGCGAGCAGCCCTCGTTCCCAGGAGGCCGCGAACGCCAAGGAGTCCCCGGCTCCGATGTTGTTCTCGCAGATGCTCCTCGCGGCCATCTGCGTGGTGCTGGGAATCGGCTCTCCCGCCATCGCCCCGGTTCTGGGCGACGTCGCCCAGAGCGTGCTTGCCGGCTCTGCCATCACAGCCACCTCGGGCGTGTCTCTGGTGAACGAGATTTCCGGTGCCGCCACCTCCACCCCCGCGATCGCCATCGCGCTCGTGGTCCTCACCGGCCTCGCGTTCGTGTTGAGGTCCTGCCTCGGCACCAAGGCCCCCGCTAAGAAGACCGACCCTTGGGCGTGCGGCTACGAGCCCAACGAGCACATGCCCGTCGTCGCCACGAGCTTCGCGTCAGACGTAGAGCTCTTCATGGGCCCGCTCTACACCCTGCGCGAGGTATGCACCAAGATCTGCTGGTCCATCGCGCACGTGTTCCAGAAGCTCACCGGTGTCGCCCAGGGCGTTGAGCCCCTGCCCGACCGCTTCCTGGTCGATGCACCGAGCGAGGGTGCCGATAAGCTGGCCGGCCTCGCCTCCAAGATCGAGGGCGGCAACTACTCCGTATACATCTGCTACATCGTCGCGGCGCTCGTGGTCTTCCTCGTGCTCGCCGTGGTCATGGTCTAGAGAGGGGAGAGGATATTATGAACATCGTTCTTGCGATAGCGCAGGGCCTCGTGGTCATGCTGGTCGCGCCCTTCTTCTCCGGCCTCGCCCGTGTGATTCGCGCGAAGATGCACAATCGCCGCGGTCCGTCCATCCTTCAGGATTACCGGGACCTCGCGAAGCTCATGGCGCGTCCCGAGTCCGTGAGTTCCGACTCGAGCTTCGTGCTGCGCATCATGCCGCCGCTGTTCCTCGCGGTGTCGTTCATGCTCGCCATGGGCCTGCCCATGTTCACGCTCGAGAGCCCCATGCCCGTCTTTGGTGACGCCATCACCATCATGTACGCGCTCGCGCTGTCCCGCTTCTTCTTCGCGCTGTCCGGCGTGGATTCCTCCAACGCCTACGCGGGCTTCGGCGGTATCCGCGAGCTCCTCATGAGCGTGCTCATCGAGCCGTCCATGCTCATCGCGCTGATTACCGTCGCCATCGTGTGCGGCTCCACGGACATTGCGACCATGGGTCAGCACATCGTTACGGGCAACGTCTCGAGCGTCGTCGCCGTCATCCTCGCCGGCGTCGCCTTCGCGGCCGCCTGCTATATGGAGCTCGGCAAGCTTCCGTTCGATCAGGCCGAAGCCGAGCAGGAGCTCCAGGAGGGCCCGCTCGCCGAGCTCTCCGGCCCGTCCCTGGCCATGATGAAGCTCGCCATGGGCATGAAGCAGGTCGTGGTCGTCGCTTGGTTCACCTCCATCTTCATCCCCTGGGGAGAGCCCGCGACCATCGGCGTCACCGCTCTCGTGGGCGCCGTCGTCTTCCTTGTCAAGTGCCTGGTCGATTTCGTTGTCTGCGGCGTGCTCGAGAACTCCGTTTCCCGTTCGCGCTTCAAGGTGCTCGGTAACCAGACCTGGGCCGTCGTCGGCATCGCGGTCCTCGCGTTCGTCTTCGTCGTCGTAGGCGTGTAGGGAGAAGGGAGAAACTATGTCAATCGAATCGAGCTTGTCCCTCTTTGCCATGGTGGCGATCGCCGTCCCCATGCTGGGCTCCCTGCTCATCGTCATGCTGCCGCGTCCCTACGCTAAATGGATCTGCGCCTTTGCCGGCGGCATCGCCACGGTCGCTTCCGTTGGCTTGGCCGCGACGTTTGCCGGAAACGGCATGAACGCGGTCGATGTAACCTGGGCGAGTATGGGCCAGACCTTGGTCATGGGCTTCATATTCGACCGGATGAGCACGCTGCTCGCACCCGCGTTCGTCGCTATCGGCCTGCTCGTCGTCATCTATTCGTTCCCGTACATGAGCGATAAGAACAAGGAGCATCCCGACGCGCCCCGTCGCCGCTTCTACGTGTACTTCTCCACGTTCATCGGCGCCATGGCCGGTCTCGCCTACAGCTCCACCATCGTCGGCCAGCTCGTTTTCTTCGAGATCACCGGCGTGTGCTCCTGGGGCCTCATCAGCTACTACATGACGCCCACGGCCAAGAAGGCCGGTATGAAGGCGCTCATCATCACCCATATCGGCGCTCTGGGACTCTACATCGGCGCGGCCTTCCTGTTCGCCGGAACCGGCACGTTCGCGCTGAGCGCGATCTCCCAGCTCGATTCCGGTATGAAGACCGTCGTGCTGCTGCTCATCCTGTTCGCCGCTTGGGCCAAGTCCGCCCAGTTCCCGCTCTACATGTGGCTGCCCTCCGCAATGGAGGCCCCCACGCCCGTTTCCGCCTACCTCCATGGCGCGTCCATGGTGAAGGTCGGCGTGTGCGTGTTCGCCCGCGCTCTTGCGAGTGCCGGCGATATCCCCGAGATCGTCGGTTGGGTCGCCATCATCGACGCCGTCGTGACCATGCTCTTCGGCTTCCTCATGTACCTGCCCCAGAAGGATATGAAGCGCCTGCTCGCCTTCTCGACGATCGCGCAGCTCGCCTACGTGTTCTTCGGCCTGGGCCTCTCCGTGTTCGGAAGCCAGATGGCGTTCAACGGCGCCGTCGAGCACATCTTCAACCACGCGTTCACCAAGACCCTGTTCTTCCTCATCGCCGGCTCCCTCAGCTTCACGCTGGGAACCCGTATGTTGCCCAAGATCCAGGGCCTCATGAAGAAGTACCCGGTCACGGGCGTGGGCTTCGCGGTCGCCGCGACCGCTATCGCCGGCGTGCCCCCCATGAGCACGTTCTTCTCCAAGTTCCAGATTATTTCCGGTGGTTTCGCGGTTGGTGCTTCCAACACGGTCATCTTCGTCCTCGTGTGCGTCATGGTCGTCGAGACCGTCGCCACCTTCGCATGGTTCCTGCGTTGGATGGGTAAGGTCCTGCCCGGTGAGCCGAGCGAGACCGTGGCCGCCGGCCAGCCCCTTCCGCGCGCCATGGCGTTCGTGTTCGTCGTCCTCATGATCATGGTCGTCGTCGCCGGTCCTCTGTCCTCTAGTTGGATGGGTTAGGAGGTAGGACATGGGTTATTCGTTAGTCAATATCCTGGGCGGTCTTCTGATCGTGACCTCCACCATGGTGGTCGTCTCGAAGACCATCCCGTCCGCCATTAAGTGGTACGCGATCCAGTCGGTTGTCCTGGTGGGCGTGCTGCTCACCCTGGGCCTCACCACCGGTGCCACCGAGCTTCTCATGTGGGCCGCGTCGGCCTTCGTCACCAAGGTGATCCTCGTTCCGTTCATTCTCAACCGTGCCTACAAAAAGATGGGTTCGCCTGCCGATAGCACGCTGACCTCCTCCATCAAGCCGGCCTGGACCATCATCCTCACCGGTCTGGAGGTGGCCATCTGCTTCGCGGTGGTCACGCGCCTGAGCCTGCCCACCGCTGAGGTGGCTACTCCGGCCCTCGCCATCAGCTTCGCGCACTTCTTCGTCGGCCTCACGTGCATCATCTCCCAGCGCAACATCCTCAAGCAAATCTTCGGGTACTGCCTTATGGAGAACGGTAGCCACGTGACGCTCGCCCTGCTCGCGCCCACGGCCCCCGAGATCATCGAGATCGGCATCGCCACCGACGCCATTTTCGCCGTCATCATCATGTCCGCCGTCGTCGTGAGGATCTGGAACGACACCAAGTCGCTCGACTCCCACGACCTGACCGAATTGAAGGGGTAGGCCATGGATGTTTCAATGCTGACGGTCGCCCTGCTCGCTTGTCCCCTCGTGTTCTCCCTGATTATGGCTGCGCTCCCCAAGACGACGTCCTACAGCGTCTTTGCGGGGCTCAACACCATCTCCGTCGCGGCGACCCTCGTCCTTTCGGTCGTCACCGCGGGAACCATGCTCTCGAGCGGGCAGAATATCGACGCTTTGGGCCTGTGGCTCCATCTCGATTCGCTCTCGTCGATCTTCGTTCTTCTGGTAGGCATCATCGGGTTCATCACCGGCGTGTACTCCATCTCCTATATCAAGATCGATATCGAGGAGAAGACCATGCCGGCCGAGCGCACCAAGCAGTACTACGCGCTGTTTAGCCTGTTCGTTTTCACGATGCTGCTCGCCTGCCTGTCCAACAACATCATCCTCACCTGGGCGGCGGTCGAGGCCACCACGTTGTCGACCGTGTTCCTCGTGGGCATCTACAAGAACAAGCAGGCGCTCGAGGCGTCTTGGAAGTACGCGATGGTCTGCACCGCCGGCGTGGCCTTCGGCCTGTTTGGCACGCTGCTCATCTACGCGAACGCCGCCGATATCATGCCCAACGCGCATGAGGCCGCCTTCCTCACCTCCATCATGCCCTACGCCGACCAGTTCGACCCGATGCTCGTGCGCCTCGCGTTCGCGTTCATCGTCATCGGCTTCGGCACCAAGGCGGGCCTGTTCCCCATGCACACTTGGCTGCCCGACGCGCACTCCCAGGCTCCGAGCCCGGTCTCCGCGCTGCTCTCGGGCGTGCTGCTCAAGTGCGCCATGCTGGTGATCATCCGCTTCTACTCCCTGTCCATCATCACGGTGGGCGACACCTATCCGCGTACGCTCCTGCTCATCCTGGGCACGCTGTCCATCCTGGTGGCCGCCCTGTGCATCTTTAAGCAGGACGATATCAAGCGCCGCTTCGCGTACTCCTCCGTCGACAACGTCGGCGTGGTCGCGCTGTGCCTGGGTATCGGTGGTCCGCTCGGTATCGCCGCCTGCCTGCTGCACTGCATCTTCCACGGTTTCACGAAGGCGCTCGCCTTCTGCATGGCCGGTAACATCCAGCACATCTACCACACCCGCGACCTGAACAAGATCAAGGGCGTCGTCGAGATCGCTCCCGTCACGGCAGCGCTCACCATCATCGCCCTGCTCGCGCTCGCCGCCTTCCCGCCGTTCGCCCTGTTCATCTCCGAGTTCCTCACCTTCGTGGCCGGCGTCCAGTCCGGTCCCATCTGGGTGGTCGTGCTCGTGGCCATTGGCCTCACCGGCGTGTACTTTGCCCTTACCGGCATCGCGCTCAAGTCCATCTTCGGCAAGGCGCCCGAGGGCATGAAGCGCCACGAGGTGCCCGCCCTCATGATCATCCCCGAGATCGCCCTCGCGATCGTGGTCATGTGGTTCGGTATCGCCACCCCGGTCGCCATCACGAGCGGCGTCGAGGATGCAACGTCCGTCGTTTTGAACCAGAGCGTCGAAGAGCTCCACGAGGCTCCTCTCTACCGCATGGTGTTCAGTTCCCAGACCAAGACAAGCGAGGTGAATTAGCACCATGGCAGAACCTGAAAAGAAGGACTACGCTCGTCGTTGCGAAAGCCACGTCGAGGCCCTGCGCGCCGCAGTGCCGGGCGCTATCGAGAAGGTCGAGTGGCAGTGCGAGGACCAGCTGACGATTACCGTCAAGCAGGACAAGCTGCCCGAGGCCGTCCACTACCTGTACTACGAACGCTACGGCTGGATTCCCGTGATCATCGGCAACGATGAGCGCAGCCTGTGCGGCCGTTACGCCGTGTACTACGTCATCTCCATGGAGGGGGAGGATCCCGGCTGGGTGACCGTGCGCACCGAGGTCGATCCCGCCAAGATGACGTTCCCGTCCGTGACGCCGTTCGTCCCCGCCTGCGTGTGGGGCGAGCGCGAGCTGCGCGACATGTTCGGCCTGATCCCCGAGGGTCTGCCCGATCGTCGCCGCCTGGTGCTGCCCGATGACTGGCCCAGCGGCCTGTACCCGCTGCGCAAGGACTCCATGGACTACCGTTTCCGTCCCGCTCCCGCGAGCGACATGGAAAACTACGAGTTCTTGGCCGATACCAAGGGCAAGGAGACGACGCTCGTCCCCATGGGCCCGCTGCACATTACCTCCGACGAACCCGGCCACTTCCGCCTGTTCGTCGAGGGCGAGACGATCGTCGACGCCGACTACCGCCTGTTCTACGTGCACCGCGGTATGGAGAAGGTCGCCGAGACGCGCCTGAACTATGACGCCGTGACGTTCCTCGCCGACCGCATCTGCGGCATCTGCGGCTGCGCCCACTCGGTGGCCTACGCCGAGGCCGTCGAGCGCGCCCAGGGCATTCATGTCCCGCCGCGCGCCCAGTACATCCGCGCTATCATGCTCGAGGTCGAGCGTCTGCACTCGCACCTGCTCAACATTGGCCTCGCTTCGCACTACACCGGCTTCGACTCCGGCTTCCAGCAGTTCTTCCGCGTCCGCGAGAAGTCCATGGACCTGGCCGAGAAGCTCTCCGGTCACCGCAAGACCTACGGCCTCAACGTGATCGGCGGCGTGCGTCGCGACATTTTGGCCGAGCAGAAGCTCTCCACGCTCACGACCATCCACCAGCTGCGCTCCGAGGTTCAGGAGCTCGTCGACGTCTTACTCTCCACGCCCAACTTTATTGAGCGTACGAGTGGCATCGGCATCTTGGACCGCAAGATCGCACGCGACTTCTCGCCGGTCGGCCCGCTCATGCGTGGCTCGGGCTATGCCCGCGACGTGCGCTTTGACCATCCCTTCGACGGCTACGCCGATCCGGACGTTCAAAAGATGCACGCCGCCACGGCCGACACCTGCGATGCCTTCGGCCGTACCGCCGTTCGCATCCAGGAGGTCTACGATTCGATCGACATGATCGAGACCATGCTCGAGAACTGTCCGTCGGGCCCCATCCTCACCACGGATTGGGAGTACACCCCGCACAAGTACGCCATCGGCGCCACCGAGGCGCCGCGCGGCGAGGACGTGCACTGGGCCATGCTCGGCAATAACCAGAAGTGCTACCGCTGGCGCGCCAAGGCGGCCACGTACAGCAACTGGCCGGTCCTGCGCTACATGTTCCGTGGCAACACCGTGGGCGACGCGGCGCTGATCGTCGGCTCGCTCGACCCGTGCTACTCCTGCACCGACCGCGTGACGGTGACCGATGTCGCCGCAAAGCGCGACCACGTGCTCGACAAGGAGCAGTTCGAGAACGTCTGGCGCGACAAGTCGCCGCTTGCGGGCGAGGGCACCATGGCCGCTCCGCTCGATGAGGAGGCGCTCTAATATGCTGAAGCTTTGGAAGGTTAACGCCAAGGCCGGCGACGCGACGGTCAAGTACCCGTTTGCGCCGTTCCCCACCAACAAGGACATGCGCGGCAAGCCCGAGCACAATGCCGAGCTCTGCATCGCCTGCGGTGCCTGCGGCGTGGCATGCCCGGCCGATGCCATTCGCATGGACACCGACCTTGCGGCCGATACCATCACCTGGTCGATCGACTACGGTCGCTGCATCTTCTGCGGCCGTTGCGAGGAAGCCTGCCCCATGGAGGCCATCAAGCTCACCGAGGAGTTTGAGCTGGCCGTCATGAGCAAGGACGACCTCACCAGTAAGAGCGTCTATACGCTCGAGCACTGCTCGCGCTGCGGCAAGCCGTTTGCCCCGCACAAGGAGATCGACTACGCCAAGCGTCTGCTGCAAAAGGCCGGCGGCATGGAGGCCATCCAGGCTGCCCGTACCGTCGGTATGTGCCAGGAGTGCAAGCGCGAGCTCGACGCCCTGCGCGCCGCCTCGGCCGTAAAGACCGGCAACGCGCGCGGCATGGCTGCCAACGAGACGCTTGCGTCCGGCGAGCCCCAGGGCCCCGGCATGGAGTATCTGGGCGGCCACGGCGTGAACCCGGAGTATATCGACCGCGAGCTCAACCCCGATGCGCGCGAGATTCCCGCCGGTCCGGCGCCGGTCGAGGGCATCATCATGGATTTTGATACGAAGGAGGAGTAACCATGGCCGAACCCACGCTTTTGCCCGAGCGGCTTCAGTACCGCCCGACCAAGATCGAGCTCGACGAGAGCATCGAGAAGGCCAAGGCGACCCTTCTTAAGAAGATCAAGCGCTCGGTGTATGTCTACCGTGTTGACTGCGGCGGCTGCAACGGCTGCGAGATCGAGATCTTCGGTTCCATCACGCCCGTCTTTGACGTCGAGCGCTTTGGCATCAAGGTCGTGCCCTCGCCCCGTCACGCCGATGTGCTGCTGTACACCGGTGCCGTGACGCGTGCCATGCGCATGCCGGCCCTGCGCGCCTTTGATGCCGCACCTGATCCCAAGATCGTGGTGTCCTATGGCGCGTGCGGCTGCACCGGTGGCATCTTCTACGACAACTATTGCGTCTGGGGCGGCACGGACAAGATTCTGCCGGTCGATGTCTACATCCCCGGCTGCCCTCCCAGCCCCGCGCAGACCATCTACGGCTTTGCCATGGCGCTCGGTCTGCTGGACCAAAAGCTCCATGCCGAGACCACGGTGGAGGCCGCCGGCGAGCAGGCCGATATCCTGCACCCCGGCGTGCCGTACAAGCTGCGCGTTGCCATTGAGCGCGAGGCTCGCGCCATGAGCGGCTATCGTTACGGCCGCGACCTGGCCAATGAGTTTATGGATACGCTCGAGGGCGCGCCCAAGGGCGATATCCGCGGTGCCATGGCACTGCTCATCGACAAGCAGGACGATCCGCGCCGCGTCGAGGTGTACTCGGCGCTGCAGGATCTGGTGCTGGCCGGAGGTCGCTAGATGGAGCTCACGGACCGCTCTGGTTACTTTGCGGGCCCCGGCATGCTCGGCGGCTCCTTTGGCGATGCCTCGCGCGCAAGCGACGAGGCCGCCGAGGGCGTCGCCGACCCCTGCCTGGGCCATGCGCCCGACCAGGTGGTCTTCTATGAGCTCACGCGTAAGTTTGTGGAGACCGAGGAAGACGTTCCCCAGGAGGCCTGCGACGTGCTGTACTATACGCTCGCCGTGGGCCACCACACCGGCGTGCTCGACTGCTTTGAGCCGCGCCTGTCGGTGCCGGTGGATGTGTTCTATTCGCTCGTCGACGCGTTGCCGGAGGGGGAGGCCAAAACCAAGTTCGAGGCCATCCGCTCCTTTGGCGAGTGCCAGCTTGACAAGGCAGCGGTGCCGTCGCTGCTCGAGGCCTGCGACACGCTGCTCGACGAGCGCGGTTTTCGCGGGTCGGCCAAGGCCGGCATCTCGGTGTTCGACGACGACTTTGGCCTGCATGCCCAGCAGGTCGCGTTCTTAATGAAGTTCCGCGATCTGGTGGAGCGCGTGCGCGATGTGTCGGGCGTGTATCTGACGGGGAGGTTGCAGTAATGGGTCGCGTTGTGGATGGTCGTGTGAACGGCGCCCCGTTTGCGGGTATCGTGCTCACGGCGGGAAGCGTGCTGCGTGCCGACGATGCCGCCGGCCCCGTGCTCTCCAAAAAGATGGAGGACGCGCCCATCGCCGGTTGGTACACCATCGACGGCGGGCAAACGCCCGAGGATGACATCATCGAGGTCAAGCGCGAGCGTCCGCCTCTCCTGGTCTTGGTCGATGCCGCCGACATGGCGCTGCCCGTCGGGTCCATCCGCTTGCTCGACAAGCACGATGTGGCCCGCAAGTCGATGTTCACCACGCATTCGCTTCCCTTGTCGATTCTGATCGAGGAAATCGAACAATCGTGTGATGATATCGTCTTCGTTGGGATTCAGCCGGGCGACACGGAGTTCTACAACCCCATGTCCCCGGAAGTCTTTGACGCCGTCGACGCCGTGTACGACGCCGTGGCAGCCAACGACTATTCCCACTTTGTCCGCTTGGGGCAAGAGCAATAGGAGCGCTTGTCCCTGCTGATTAGGAAAGAAGTGATTGACATGGCAGATTCCAAGGCAGAATATCCCGCTCCCGATTGCCTGGCGCCCGCCGCGATCGAGGCCAAGACCGAGGCCGCCGGCGTGACCAAGGCCAACCTGCCGGTCGCAAAGGCCTTTCTGTTGGCAATGTTCGCCGGCGCGTTCATTGCCTTCGGCGGCCTGTTCTTTACCGTGTTCTTGAGCGATAGCACGCTGGGCTGGGGCGCCCAGCGCGTCGTGGGCGGCCTGTGCTTTTGCTTGGGCCTGGTGCTGGTGCTGGTGTGCGGCGCCGAGTTGTTTACCGGCAATTCTCTTATGGTCTGCGCGCTCAAGAGCAAAAAGATCACCCTGGCTCAGATGCTCAAGGCTTGGGTCGTCGTATGGGTCGGTAACTTTGTCGGTGCCCTGTTCATCGTCTTTTTGGTGTACATGGCCGGCATTTACAAGCTCAACGGCGAGGCGGTCGCCAATTCCATGGTGAGCGTCGCCGCCGGCAAGGTGACGGTCGACTGGGTGACGATCTTCTTCCGCGGCATCCTGTGCAACATCTTTGTGTGCCTGGCCGTGTGGATCGGTACCGCCGGCAAGACCGTGGTCGATAAGGTTGTGGGCATTCTGCTGCCCATCGCCGCCTTTGTGGCCTGCGGTTTTGAGCACTGCGTTGCCAATATGTACTTTTTGCCCATGGGTGCCGTGATGCACGCGTGCGGCTATGGTGCCGACGTCGCCGGCGCCGATGCGCTCAACGCTGCGGGCATTGCGTTTAACCTGTCCGCCGCCACGCTGGGCAACATCGTGGGCGGCGCGGTTCTGGTCGCGCTCGGCTACTGGTTTATCTACGCCAAGAAGTCCGAGGCGTAAGGTACCGTCTGTTTGACGTTGGGCCTCCCGCGGGGCGTTGCCGTGCGGGAGGCTTTTTGGGTCTGGGGCTCGTTGCCGGGCTTTTGGCCTGTTGTGTTTGGCTGATGAAAGGGGTAATCGAGATGGCATCTGCTGTGAAGCGTGACGGTCGCGCCGTGGTGACCACATGCGGGGGATGCTATGCCGATTGCGCCTTTGCGGCACGCGTTGAGGACGGTCGCGTGGTGGCCGAGTTGCCGGTTGTGGGGCATCCGTGCGCGGCGCGTGCCCTGTGCGCCCGCGGACGGCATCGCCTGGCAATGCCGTTTGACGAGCGCGACCGCATCGTGCACCCTATGCGTCGCCGCCAGGATGGCTCGGGGTTCGATGTGATTTCGTGGGACGAGGCGTTTACGCAGATCGCTGCGCGCCTTGGGGGGATTGTTGACGGGCATGGTCCGCGCGCGCTGGGCATGACGCTCGGCGTGCCCTCGTTCGACCGCTACTGGGCGTGTCGTTTTATGCATGCGCTGGGCTCGCCCAACGTATACGGTGCAGACGGTGCCTGCGAGGTAAGCCGACTTACCGGTTGGGAGCACAGCCTGGGCTATAGTCCCGCCTCCGATCTGGCGCATACCGATTGCATTATGTACCTGGGGCGTTCCATCGTCGATTCGTCGACGACGGGGGCCGTTGATGCGCTCAACGATGCGCGCCGGCGTGGGGCGAAGATCATCGTGGTCGACCCGCGGCGCAGTGGCTCTGCGGCGCTTGCCGACCGCTGGTTGCGCGTGCGCCCGGGCTGCGACTTGGCGCTGCTGTTGGGTATTGTCCACGTGTTGATTGCCGAGGACCTGTACGATTACGAGTTCGTGACCCGCTATACCACGGGTTTTGACGAGTTGGCGCAGGCGGCCGCTGTTTGGACGCCCGAGTGGGCTGAGTCGATGTGCGATGTGCCGGCGGACGATATCCGAGCGACTGCGCGTGATTTGGCTGCCGCCGCGCCTGCTGCCGTGGTGGACGCCGGTTTTCATGGCGGCATCGGAATCGCGTATGCCAACAGTACCCAGACGGCGCGAGCTATCTGCATGGTTGATGTGCTGCTGGGCTGTATTGGACATGCGGGCGGCGCGCTCAACCCATCTACGCCGCTTGTGTTGGGCGATCTCGATCCCGCACGCTTTGCGACGCCGCCGGTGCCTCGCGGGCCCAAGCTGGGGTCCGAGCGCTATCCACTGGTCGATCCGGTGCGCGGCCTGTGCACGACCATCGGCCAGTCGATTCTTGCCGGCGATTTGCGCGGGCTCATCGTCTATGCCAGCAATCCCGGCGCGGGCTATGGCAATGCACAGGCTTGGTTGAGTATTTTGCAGCAGCTCGACTTGCTTGTGACGATTGATATTCGTTGGTCCGAGACGGCGCGTGCTTCTGACTTCGTGCTTCCCGACGTGACGTATCTGGAGGCCGACCGTGGCGTGGGAACGGTGACAAGCGCCAACGATGCGCGCGTGTTCTACCGCAATGCCGTGCTGCCCGTGCAGCATGGCGACACGCGTCCCGGCCGGGAGATTTTTGCCGGTCTGGCGCAGGCGTGTGGCGTGGGCGAGTACTTCCAGTTTACGTCTGACGATCTGGCGGCTGCCCAGGTGGCGCCTTTTGGGATAAATCTTGACAAGCTCAAGGAGCGCGGCTGGGCCGACACGGGTATTGCGTTGCCGTCGCGTACGGGCGAGCCGGTGATTCCGCTTGCCGGCGGCAAAATTGCGCTGGCAAGCGACGTATGGGAGCGAGCCGGTCTGGGCCGCGTTCCCGGTTGGATCGCGCCCATGGTGGAGCCCGGCCCGGGGATGTTTCGTCTCATTAGCGGCAACCGTCCCTTTGAGTCGCACACTTCGCGAAGGCTTGCGGCCCAAGGTGCCGCCGAGGCTGGATCGGACCTGGATGCCGTGCAGATGAGCGCCGATGTCGCCGCTCGCATGGGTATCGCCGATGGCGAGGTCGTCGAGCTTGTGAGCGACATGGGCCGCGATCGCGTCCGCGTGGAGACGACGCCCTATCTGCATCCGGCGTGCATCTTCACCTCGGCCGCTCCCGGCGGGCGTTCGTTTGGCGCCGATGCCGGTGGCGCTCAGGCCTTGGGCGTGGGCCCGCTCGACCATACACCTTTGCGTTGGGACCCGTTGACGGGCGCCGCGCTCACCCAGGAAAACACCGTTCGCGTGGAAAAGATCGCGGCGCGCGAGGATAATAACGAGTAATTGACTCAGCTGATGCATTCGACTGATCCACGTTTCTTTTGAAAGGCCGCACATGAGCGATAGCCAGAACATGTCCGATGAGGTGCGCGCCCGCCTGCGCGCCATTCCCTCCGTCAACGAGCTGCTTGCCGAGTGGCCGGTAGTGAAGGCGGCGGGGGAGACCTGCGACGCGGTGGTGCATGCCGCCGTGACGGCCGAGCTCGACGAGGAGCGCGCAGCCATTCGCGCCGGTGCCGCCCCACGCTCTAAGCGTGACTTGGCCTCGGCGATCGAGTGGCGTGCGCATCGCTCCGCACTGCCGAGCCTGCGCCCTGCCGTCAACGCTACGGGCGTGGTCATCCATACCAACTTGGGCCGCGCCCCGCTTGCGGAGTCGGCCGCCAAGGCCGTGGCCGAGGTCGCGCGCGGCTACAGCACGCTCGAGTACAGCGTGGACACCTGCTCGCGCGGATCGCGCAAAGAGCATGCCGCGCAGCTCATCCGCTCGCTTACCGGAGCCGAGGATGCGCTGGTCGTTAACAATAACGCAGCCGCCGTGCTGTTGGTGCTGGCGACCCATGCCGCAGGCAAGGAGGTCATCGTCAGCCGCGGCGAGCTTGTCGAGATCGGCGGCAGCTTCCGTATCCCTGATGTTATGGAGGCCTCGGGTGCCAAGCTCGTTGAGGTCGGGGCCACCAACCGCACGCACCTGACAGATTATGAGCAAGCCATTACGCCCGATACGGCGATGATCCTTAAGGTCCATCCTTCTAACTATCGCATCGAGGGTTTTCACGAGGAAGTGAGCTCTCGGGAGCTTGCCGCCCTGGCCCACAAGCATGGTCTGCTGTTCTACGAGGACCAGGGGTCGGGCGCGCTGTTGCCCGACGACATCTTGGTGCGCGGAGGCGAAGAAACCACGCCGGCTTCGGTCGCGGCGGGGCTCGATATCGTGTCATGCTCGGGCGATAAGCTGCTCGGCGCCGCGCAGGCGGGCATTATCATGGGTCGCCGCGATCTGGTCCAGGCCTGCGGGTCGCATCCGCTTATGCGTGCCCTGCGTCCGGGCAAGCTCGCGCTGGCGGCGCTCGAGGCCACGCTGCGTATCTACATGGACGGGGCGGATGTGGCCCATCGCGAGGTACCGGTGCTCAACATGCTCACGCTTCCGCAGGCTCATCTGGAGCGTCGCGCACGTAAGTTGCGCGATCGTATGGTCGCCGGGCTCGATAAGGCCGGTTGCCCGTGCGCCGTTCAGGTGGAGATCGTCGAGGAATCGTCGACCCCCGGTGGCGGCTCGCTGCCTACCGTGGAGCTGCCCACCATGTGCGTGGCCGTCTGCCCGGTCGACGGGCGCCTGTCCGTCGACGCGCTCAAGCGCTCGCTCGTCCAAGACTTCGACACGCCGGTCGTCACGCGAACCTCGCACGATCGCATTTTGTTTGACGTGCGCACGCTCGTGGGAGACCGCGATGTCGAGACGGCGGCATCGACGCTCGTCGCGTGCGTTAAGAAGGCGATTGCTCGATGAGTGAGGTTCAGGCGCTGGTGGAGTGTCCCGTTATCGTTGGCACGGCGGGCCACGTTGACCACGGTAAGTCGGCACTGATCGAGGCACTGACCGGCAAGAATCCCGACCGCCTGGAGGTTGAGCGTCGTCGCGGTATGACCGTTGAGCTTGGCTTTGGCGAGCTGGCGCTGCCGAGTGGCAAGATCGTTGGCCTGGTCGACGTGCCCGGCCATGCCCACTACCTGCGCGCCATGGTGCAGGGCGCCACGGGCATCGATGTTGCCGTGCTGGTGGTATCGGCCGTTGAGGGCGTAATGCCGCAGACGCGCGAGCACGTGCACGTGCTAGAGTTGCTGGGTGTCACGCATATGGTGGTGGCGCTGACGATGTGCGACCTGGCCGATGCCGAGATGACCGAGCTTGCCGAGCTCGACGTCGATGACTTTTTGTCGGGTACCGTGTTTGCGGGCGCGCCGATCGTCCCCGTGTCGTCTAAGACGGGCGAGGGGATCGACGGACTGCTTGTGGTGCTCGACGAGCAGGTAAATGCCTGCTGGGATGCCTGCCGTGCCCGTGCCGAGCTCACCGATGCCGCACCGCGCCTGCCTATCGACCGCTGCTTTACGATCAAGGGCGTCGGCACCGTCGTGACGGGAACGCTGCACGATGCGCCCGTTGCGGTGGGTGACGAGCTGATGGCTTTACCGTCGCGTACGGTCTGTCGTGTGCGCGGGATTCAGGTGCATGGCGATACGCCGCGCGCGCTGCCTGGGCAACGCGTGGCGCTCAACCTGGTAGGTGACGGTGTCGCGGCACTTGACCGTGGCGAGATGCTCGGCGTGGCGGACCGCTTTGGTCAGACGTTGCGCTTTATGATGACGTTCACCTACCTGGGCCGCGAGGGCGCCAAGCCGCGCGTGCTCGAGTCGGGCGCGCGTGTGCATGTGATGGCCGGCACGGCCGAGGTCGTCGGCCGCATCATGCTTTTGGAGGGTGAGGCTCCCATGGCGGTGGGCGAGACCCGTACCGTGCAGGTGCGCCTGGAGGAGCCGCTGCCGCTGTGTGCCGGAGACCATGCCGTGGTGCTGTCGTATTCGCCCGTTATGCTCATCGGCGGCGGGCGCGTGCTGCTTTCGCGCTGCCGTCGCTCGCGCGAGCTTTCTGCCGGAGAGCGCGCACTGTTTGTGGCGCTTGAGTCCGGCGATACCGCGGGCGGTGTGGGCGCTTGGCTGGCGCTGCAGATGCTGCCGGTTACGGCGGTTGATGTTACCGACGCTTTGGATCTTGGTGTAGGCGAGGTCGATGCCGCACTGCGCGGGTTGGTGTCGCAGGGCTCTGTTCGCAAGCTTGCTGTGGGTGATGCGGACTACTTGGCGGACGCCGTGGTGCTCGACGCCGCGATGGATGCCCTGGCGGCGACCCTGTCAGCCATGCACGCGGCAGCTCCCAAGGAGACGGGCTTTACGCCCGGCGCCGTTGCCCATGCTGCGTGGCCTGCCGCTGATGATGGCGTTGCCGCGGCTCTGATTGCCGAGGGCTGCTCGCGTGGCGTGTGCGCCGCCGAGGGCGCCGAGGTATTCGATCCGCACTCGGCCGCCGCTGCCGCACGCGTGGTGCATGAGGCATGCGAGCGCATTGTGGCGCTGCTTGATAAGACGGGCCTCGATGCACCGACATTGCCCGAGGTGGGCGAGCAGTTGCAGCTCGATCGCGACGCCATGACGCGTGCCCTGCGCGAGCTTTCGCTCAATCGCTCGATCGTGAAGGTCGAGCGCGACGTTGCCCTGTCTGCAGCCGCCGAGGCCCGTGCGCGCGAGCTTGTTGCCGCCGCCATTGAGGCAGCCGGCGGAGCTGCCACCACGAGCGTACTGCGCGAGGCCCTGGGCGTGTCGCGCAAGCGCGCCATCAGCATCTTGGAGCACCTAGATGCCGTGCGCTTTACGGTGCTCGACAAGGAAGCCGGCGGCCTGCGCTCCCTGCGCTAGGTCGGTCACTCGCTCCCGCCTCCTCAGTTGCGGTGAAATAGTTCCTATTTGGAGGCTTTCGCAGCAAATACAGGAACTATTCCACCGCAACTTCTTGTTCGTCTTTTTGGGATGGAGCCGTTTCGGTTTGGTAAAATACCGCCGCACTTGGGAACGGATGGGCTCCGGTGGGCTCCGCGGTCCTCAAAACCGTTGCGAGGCGTGCAAAACGTCTTGGATGTGTTCGATTCACATACGTTCCCGCCACACGCTACCAGCGCTTTTGTGCTCGCGGTCTTGCTGCGTGCCGCAAAGGCGCTGTTTTGTTTTTGCACGAGTTTTTCGTAGCGCCGCTATTTCGGCGGCTGTAGTTAGCATCGTGCACCGGGTTTCGAGCATGCCGATGGAGGTGTTTTGCCGTATGACTACCGTAAGACGTACCGATCTTTCTTGTGTCGTCCAGGCGGGCGGGCTGTCCTCGCGCATGGGCTGCGATAAGGCGCGCATGGCGTTTTGCGGCGAGCCGCTCATCGAGCGCGTACTGGGTCGGTTGGCGCCAGTTGCCGGTGAGTTGGTCGTGACGACGTCGCGTCCCAGCGAGCTTGCCTACCTCGAGGAGCGCAAGTTTGGCGGCCTGGTGCCGCGAATAGTGCCGGACCTTGAGGGGTCGGCGGGCGCCATGCGCGGCATCGCGAGCTCGTTGGCCGCGGCCCGGCTTCCTCATGCGGCTATCGTCGCCTGTGATATGCCGTTTGTCTCGCCGGAACTCATCGGCGCGCTTGCCGATCGTGTTGAGGCCGAGGCGCTCGACGTGTGCGTGCCGCGCGAGGAGCGGGGGATTGAGCCGCTTTGCGCCGTCTGGCGCCGTGACGCGTGTGCGCCGGTTGCCCAAGAGCTGCTCGCCTGCGACCGCCAGCGCATTCGCTGCCTGATCAATCGCGTTCAGGCCGGTTATATGGATGAGCCGCAGATCGTTAAGGCCGCGGGCTCGACGCTCTGCTTCGAGAACGTCAATACGCCCGAGGAGTTTGCGGCGGCCGAGTTGCTCGCCTAGACGATTGGAGTTGCCATGTCTCACGATATTTGCCCCGATACCGGGGAACCTTGCACTTGCGATGGGTCCGAGCCTTGCACCTGCGGCTGTGGCGGCTGTGGACATACGGCCGAGGAAGAGGCAGCGGCGGCTGCGTATCGCGAGTCGCACCGCGAAGGCCCGTCCAGTGATGCCCTCGACCACGAACGCAAGATCATCGTTTCGTTCGACAGCACCTTCGATGTGATGGAATGCGAACAGCTGTGCCTTGCCGCCGGTGTGCCCGGGCGCATCATGCCGCTGCCCGGCTCCATTACCGCCGGCTGCGGGCTGTGCTGGGCCATGCCGTTCTCGGGCGATGCGCTCGCGGCCTTCCGCGCTGCCACCGAAGGCCGCATAACCCCCGCCGACTACCATCAGCTCGTCCTCTAGCCACCAAAACCACCACATTGGGGACAGGTACCTTTGTGGTGGTTTGGAACACGTGGACGAAACAGGTTTGAAACACGGGTTTTGCGCGTCAGGCATTCAAAAACGCTTCTACCTGCATCGTAATCAAAATGAAACATCTGCTCGTCGGCTTATGTGAAACTTTGCCGCAACAGTGCGATATTATCCATACACGATAAAGCTCGCGGCGCATAGGGTGCCGCGACCAACATTTTTCGTTTCCCATCATTGGAGGAAGCATGAGCTACACGCAGAAAGTTCTCGAAGAGCTCAAGGCCCGCTATCCCGAGCAGCCTGAGTTCATCCAGGCCGCGACCGAGATCCTCGGCACCATCCAGCCGGCGCTCGACGCCCACCCCGAGTACGAGGAGGCCGCCCTGCTGGAGCGCCTCGTCGAGCCCGAGCGCATCGTCATGTTCCGTGTTCCCTGGGTCGACGACCAGGGTAAGGTTCAGGTCAACCGCGGCTATCGCGTCGAGTTCAACTCTGCCATTGGACCCTACAAGGGCGGCCTGCGCTTTAACCCGACGGTCACCCTGGGTATGCTCAAGTTCCTGGGCCTGGAGCAGATCCTCAAGAACAGCCTGACCACCCTTCCCATGGGCGGCGGCAAGGGCGGCTCCGACTTTGACCCCAAGGGCAAGTCCAACAACGAGATCATGCACTTCTGCCAGTCCTTCATGACCGAGCTCTATCGCCACATTGGCCCCAACACCGACGTTCCCGCCGGCGACCTGGGCGTTGGCGGCCGCGAGGTTGCCTACCTGTTCGGTCAGTACAAGCGCCTGACCAACGAGTGGACCGGCGTCCTCACCGGCAAGGGCCTCTCCTTTGGCGGCTCGCTCGCCCGTACCGAGGCCACCGGCTACGGTCTGGTCTACTTTGTGGATGAGTACCTCAAGAGCCGCGGCGACTCCTTCGAGGGCAAGAACGTCGTCGTGCACGGTTCCGGCAACGTCGCTATCTACGCCGTCCAGAAGGTCTCCCAGCTCGGCGGCAAGGTGCTGGCCTGCTCCGATACTCACGGCTGGGTCGAGGATCCCGACGGCATCGACTACACTGTGCTCGAGCACGTCTACAACAAGAAGCGCTCCGGCCACGACAAGGGCGTTACGCTCGCTATGTACGTTGACGAGAAGCCCAACGCCGTGTGGCACGAGGGCGACGGCCGTGGCGTTTGGCAGCTGCCCTGCGACATCGCGCTGCCCTGCGCTCGCGAGAACACGCTGCTGCTCGAGGACGCCCAGGCGCTCGTCGCCAACGGCTGCAAGGTGGTCGGCGAGGGCGCGAACATGCCCACGACCATCGAGGCCACGACTTACTTCCAGGAGAACGGCGTCGCCTTTATGCCCGGTAAGGCTGCCAACGCCGGCGGCGTGCTCGTGTCCGGCCTGGAGATGAGCCAGAACGCCGAGCATCTGTCCTGGACCTTCGAGGAGGTCGACGGCAAGCTCGAGCAGCTCATGCGCGGCATGTTCCACAACGTGGACGACACCGCCAAGGAGTACGGCCAGGAGGGCAACTTCGTCATGGGCGCCAACATCGCCGGCTTCCTGAAGGTCGCTGACGCCATGCTCGCCCAGGGCGTCTGCTAGGTCTTCGCTCGACATAGCATGTGATAAGGCTCCCAGCCATTCCGGCTGGGAGCCTTTTCTATCCCGGAGGACTCCTCATAACTTGCGGTGATATACGGACTGTTTTGCGTTCCAGAACGGCTAATCAGTCCGTATATCACCGCAAGTTATGGATGGGTGGGTGGATTTTGTCCTAAAACGGTGTGCGGCCCCTCGTTTGGTACACTTAAAAGTACTGGACAAGTAAAGAGATGGGGGAGAACGTGCTCAAGTTCGGTACCTACGTCCGTGTTGGAAACGCGGCCGAAGCCTATGAGCTCTTGCAGAAGAACCGTAACAACAAGATAGTGGGCGGCGGCATCTGGATGCGCCTGGGTTCGCGTCGCGTGGCGACGGCGATTGACCTTTCGGCCTGTGGACTCGATCAGATCGAGGAGACCGAGACCGAGTTTCGCATCGGTGCCATGTGTACCCTGCGCCAGCTCGAGCGCCATGCCGAGCTCAACGCGCTTGTCAACCATGTCTTTGAGTTCGCCGTCCACGATATCGTGGGCGTGCAGCTGCGCAACACCGCCACGGTGGGCGGCAGCATCTACGGTCGCTTTGGTTTCTCGGACGTGCTCTCGGCGTTCCTGGCGCTCGATTCGTACGTTGAGCTGACGGGGGCCGGCCGTGTGCCGCTCGCCGAGTTCGTGGGCATGGGCTATGTGCGCGACGTGATCGAGCATGTGGTGGTCGTTAAGCACGATTACCGCGCAAGCTATGAGGCCGTGCGCAAGGCCGCGACCGACTTCCCCTCCTTAAACGTCACCGCCGCCTGGTGGGACAACAGCTGGCATGTCACTGTGGGTGCCCGCCCGTTGCGTGCGATCCTGCTGCAGGGCGAGGCATGTGGTCTGGCGAACGAGCAGCCTTCCGAGGACGAGCTGCGCGCCCTAGCAGCGTCCGTGCGCGCGCTGAGCTACGGTACCAACCTGTGGGGTTCGGCCGACTACCGCCGCCGCATTTCGGCCCCGCTCGCCGTCCAGGCCGTGCGTCGCGCCGCCGGCATCGAGCTTTCGGCCGCGCTTGCCCGCGAGCTCGAGACCGTGCAAGTGCCTAAGTTTGCCACGGACGAGTATTCCTGCCGCCGCGTGCCCGGCGTCGATTCTAGCGAGGTGCGCTAATGGCTGCCAAACTCATCGATCTTTCCTTTACGCTCAACGGCCGCAAGGTCAAGGTTCAGATCGCCCCCGACACCATGCTCTTTGCGCTGCTGCGCGAGCAGGGCTGCGCGTCGGTGCGCTGCGCCTGCGAAACCACCAACTGCGGTCTGTGCACGGTGTGGCTCGACGGCGACCCGGTGCTGAGCTGCTCGGTTCCCGCCGCCCGTGTTGAGGGCCATGCCATCACCACGCTCGAGGGCCTCAAGGCCGAGTCCGAGGCGCTCGCCCGTGCAATGGCTGCCGAAGGCGCCGAGCAGTGCGGTTTTTGCGCCCCCGGCCTTATCATGAACGTGCTGGCGCTCGCCCGCGCCGCCAAGGAGGATCCGAGCCTTGTCGCCACGCGCGAGGAGCTTTCGCGCCAGCTGGCCGGCAACCTCTGCCGCTGCAGTGGCTACGAGAGCCAGCTGCGCGCCATCGTGCGCTTCCTCAATGAGTCCGGCGTGCAAGTGGGCTTTGAGATGCCCGAGTTGCCGATCAACGACACCAGCTGCGACGGCGTCTCCTACAAGCAGATTACTCACAAGCAGCCCAAGAAGGACTCGAAGGCCCTTCTCGAGGGTCGTCCCGTCTACACGGGCGACCTGGTGCCCGCCGGCGCGCTCATCGTCAAACTCAAGCGCAGCCCGTATGCCCGCGCCAAGATCCGCTCCATCGATACATCGCGCGCCCTGAAGGTGCCCGGCGTGGTGGGCGTCTACACCTACGAGGACGTGCCCCAGCGCCGCTTTACCATCGCCGGTCAGAGCTATCCGCAGCCGAGTCCCTACGACCGCCTGATTCTCGAGAACCTGGTTCGCTACCAAAACGAGGAGGTGGCGATCGTCGCCGCCGAGACCGAGGAGGCCGCCGACAAGGCACTCAAGCTCATCAAGGTCGACTATGAGGCGCTCGAGCCCCTGCTCGACTTTACCCAGGCGCTCGATAACGACATCGTGGTCCACCCCGAGGGCGACGTGACCTTTATGTTCCCGCAGGGCGGCGACGTTGCTCGCAACCTGGTGTGCAGCGGTACCAGTGATTTTGGCGACCTTGACGAGGCATTCGCCCAGAGCGACATCGTCTTTGAGCGTACCTACACCAGCCAGGCCACGCAGACCGCGCCCATGGAGACCTTCCGCGCCTTCGCGACGACCGACGCGTTCGGGCGCATCTCGGTGACCACCTCTACACAGGTGCCCTTCCACGTTCGCCGCATGGTCGCGCAGTCGCTCGACATTCCGCAGTCGCAGGTGCAGGTCATCAAGCCGCGTATCGGTGGCGGCTTTGGCTCCAAGCAGACGGGCTGCTGCGAGATCTTCGTGGCGTTCGTGACGCAGCAGACCGGCCGCCCGAGCTACTGCTGCTACACCCGCGAGGAGACCATCACCGCGGGCAACTCGCGCCACCAGATGCAGATGACCGTTAAGCTGGGCGCCATGAACGACGGCACCATCACGGCCATCGACCTGCATACGCTGTCCAACGCCGGCGCGTACGGCGAGCACGCCACCACGACGATCGGCCTTTCGGGCCACAAGAGCCTGCCCATCTACAACCATGTGAAGGCAAGCCGCTTTAGCTGGGACGCCGTCTACACCAATACCAACCGTGGCGGCGCGTATCGTGGCTACGGTGCCACCCAGGGCCAGTTTGCCGTGGAGAGCGCCGTCAACGAGCTCGCCGACATGCTGCACATGGACCCCGCCGACCTGCGCCTTAAGAACATCGTGCGCGAGGGCGAGGTCATGCCGCAGTACTACAACGAGAAGCTCAACGCCTGCGCGCTCGACCGCTGCCTGCTGCGTGCGATGGACATGATCGGCTGGCGCGACAAGCCGCTGGCCGTGGACCTGGGCGACCGCGTGCGTGCTCTGGGCTGTGCGCTCACCATGCAGGGCTCTGGTATCTCCAACGTGGATATCGCCGGCATCGACATGCGCCTGGAAGAGGACGGCTTCATTACCATCGGCACCGGCGCCACCGATAACGGCATGGGCGTCGACACGATCCTGGCGCAGATTGCCGCCGAGGAGCTGGGCGTGGAGAGCTCGCTCATTGTGGTGCGCGGCGTGGACACCGACGTGTCGCCGTTCGACGCCGGCTCGTACGCGAGCTCCGGTACCTACGTGACGGGCCTTGCCGCCAAGAACGCCGCGACCGAGCTGCGCGAGAAGATTTGCGCCAAGGCTGCCCAGATGTGGGACCTGGACGCCGCCGACGTGGTCTTCGATGGTCAGTACGTGCGCCTGTCCGACGAGCGCGCCGCGCGTGAGCAGAACCGCTACCTCACGCTGCGCGACTTTGCCAACCTGTGCGTCAAGAACATCGCGGGCGGAGACGCGCTCACCTCGCATGCTTCTGCCTGCCTGCCCGTTTCGCCTCCGCCGTTTATGGCCGGCATTGCCGAGGTCGAGGTCGACAAGGCCACCGGCAAGGTGACCGTGGTGGACTACGCGGCGGCTGTGGACTGCGGCACTGTGATCAACGAGGCGCTCGCGCGCGTCCAGGCTGAGGGCGGCATTGCCCAGGGCATCGGTCACGCGCTCTACGAGATTGTCGAGCACGACGATCGCGGCCGCCTGCGCACCGGCAACTTTATGAGCTACAAGCTGCCCACGCGCCTGGATATCGGCAGCATTCGCGTGGCCTTTGAGCCGAGCTACGAGCCGACGGGCCCGTTTGGCGCCAAGTCGATCGGCGAGGTCGTCATCAACACGCCGCTCGCCGCCGTTGCCTCGGCCGTGGCGCACGCCACCGGCCACCAGGTTCGCTCGCTGCCGATCACGCCCGAGAAGGCCCTGCTGGGGGAGTAGCGGGGCAGCGAACAAGTCGTAATTTGCGGGGCGGGGCAACTCGCCCCGCCTTTTGCACTCGTGGTGAGGTCGTGAGCCTGTAAAACGTGTGCGTGCGCTTGCCGCTCGTATCTGCTATCATTCCTAGTCTGTGCGCTCATGCGGGCGTGGCGGAATTGGTAGACGCGCCAGATTTAGGTTCTGGTGGGATTCCCGTGAAGGTTCGAGTCCTTTCGCCCGCACCAACGCACCCGCGTCGGCTTATGCCCTCGCGACGCTTGTTGCATAAAGTTACCAGCACCTCAGATAAGCTGGGCAGTATGAGGAGGAACGTGTTGAACATCACCGCTTCTGACGTCAAGGACGCCAAGCTCACCGCTACGGTCACCATCCCGGCCGCCGACGTCGACGCCGCGATCAAGAAGGCCTACAAGGACACCGCCAAGAAGTACCGCTTCCCGGGCTTCCGCGCCGGTAAGGCCCCCCGTCCGGTCATCGACTCCGCTCTTGGCGCCGAGGCTACCCTCGCTCAGGCCACCAACGACCTGATCGCCGCCAACGAGCCCGCCGTCCTCAACGAGCTGGACATCGTCCCCACCAAGAACGGTGACTACAAGGAGCTCGACCTCGCCAAGGATCACGAGGACTACACCTACACCGTCGAGTTCTCCCTGCGTCCCGCCGCTGAGCTCTCCTCCTTCGACGCTGTCGAGATCGAGATGCCCCCTGCGGAGGTCACCGAGTCCGAGATCAACAACCAGGTCGAGATGCTCCTCAACTACCGTGCCACCTTCGAGGACGTCGAGGGTCGCGCCGTCGAGGCCGAGGACTACGTCACCGTCGACCTCAAGGCCGTCGAGAACGCCGACAACTTTGCCGCCGAGGGCCGCATGCTCATCGCCGGTAGCGACAGCAACCCCAAGGAGTTCAACGAGGCCCTGATCGGCGCCAACGTTGACGACGTCAAGACCGTCACCTGGACCGACGAGGTCGAGGAGGGCGAGGAGGCCGAGACCCACACCGTCGAGGTCACCGTCAAGGGCATCAAGGTCCGCAACACCCCCGAGCTCACTGACGAGCTCGTCAAGTCCGACTTTGGCTTCGACAGCATCGACGCTATGCGCGACGCCATCAAGATCGAGATCGAGCAGGACAAGGCTTCCCGCCTCCCGGCCGAGAAGGAGAACCGTTGCGTCTCCGCTCTCGCCGAGCGCCTGCAGCTCGACGAGATGGACGCCGACTACGAGCAGTCCGTCTTTGAGGAGCTTGGCCAGAACTTCCTGTCCAACCTCGCTGCCCGCGGCATGACGCTGGACACCTGGCTGCCCGCTTCCGGCCTGACCATGGAGCAGTTCATTGGCGACCTGCACAAGCAGGCCAACGACGTTGCCCGTGAGTCCCTGGCGCTCGACGCCCTCGCCCGTGAGCTCAAGATCGAGGTCACCGAGGACGACATCAACGCCGAGTTCGAGAAGGCCGGCGTCAAGGACGTCGAGGCTTCCAAGGCCGAGTTCATCGCCGATGGCCGCATGCCTGCCGTCCGCGAGTCCATCCGTCGCTCCAAGGCCGTCGACCACCTGGTCGAGAACGCCAAGGTGACCGAGGTCGACGAGACCGCCAAGGACGCCGAGTAATTCTCGCCACCTTGCCCGCGAGCGCATGCGTGCGCCCGTGATGGGGTAAAGTTATACACCGGTCATCCGGTTGCTTCGTACGGTGCCAGCCAATGCATAGCATGCGGGCACCGTACGTTTATCTAGAACCACTATTGGTCCGCAAGAGAGAAATGGAGATGCGTATGATCGCTAAGTTCGATTCCGCCCTCGTGCCATACGTTATCGAGCAGACACCGCGCGGCGAGCGCAGCTACGATATCTATTCGCGCCTGCTCAACGACCGCATCATCTTCTTGGGCGAGGAGATCAACTCCGTCAGCGCCAACCTGGTCGTTGCCCAGCTGCTGCATCTTGAGAGCCAGGATGCTGAGAAGGATATCTCGCTCTACATCAATTCGCCCGGTGGCGAGGTCTACTCCGGCCTGGCGATTCTGGACACCATGAACTTCATCAAGCCGCAGGTCTCCACCATTTGCGTCGGTATGGCCGCGTCTATGGCCGCCGTGCTGCTTTCGGCCGGCGCCAAGGGCAAGCGCTTCTGCCTGCCGCACTCCAAGGTCATGATTCACCAGCCCAGCGGCGGTGCCCAGGGCCAGCAGACCGAGATCGAGATTGTGGCCGAGGAGATTAAGAAGACCCGCCGCGAGCTCAACCAGATCCTGTCCGACGCCTCGGGCCAGCCCATCGAGAAGGTCCAGGCCGATACCGAGCGCGACAACTACCTGACCGCTGCCGAGGCCCTCGACTACGGCCTGATCGACCGTATCGTCACCTCGCGCGACCTTGCCGCGAAGGACGCCTAGGATGGCCGGTAACATGCAGGACAATTTCGACGAGAACGGCAACCCCATTCGCTGCTCCTTCTGCGGAAAAGAGCAGGGGCAGGTTCGTCGCCTAGTAAAGGGTCCGACCAATATCTTTATCTGCGACGAGTGCGTTGCCGCCTGCTCCGAGATTTTGGAGGAGTCGCTGGCTTCGGACTTTATGGACGCTGCCCGCAACGGTAAGCTGCCGGGCTTCCTCAACGATCACGGCCAGGCTGCGTCCCAGCCTGCTGTGGATCCCGAGGCCGAGGGCTTTGAGCTCGAGGACGACGCCCGTCAGGTCATTACGCATGTGCCGACGCCGCACGAGATCTATGACGAGCTTTCGGCCTATGTCATGGGCCAGGAGGACGCCAAGCGCGCCATGTCGGTTGCCGTGTACAACCATTACCGCCGCGTGATCGAGGGCGGTGCCGCGCTTTCGGCCTTTGACGACGGCTTGGATTCGCAGCTCGACGATGATATGGACGAGGTAGAGCTCGCCAAGTCCAACATTTTGCTGCTCGGTCCCACCGGTACCGGTAAGACCCTGCTCGCCCAGACGCTCGCGCGCATCCTCGAGGTGCCGTTTGCCATCGCCGATGCCACCGCGCTTACCGAGGCAGGTTACGTGGGCGAGGACGTGGAAAACATCCTGCTCAAGCTCATCAATGCCGCCGATGGCGATATCGAGCGCGCGCAGGTCGGCATTATCTACGTGGACGAGATCGACAAGATCGCCCGCAAGGCCGAGAACCTCTCCATCACCCGCGATGTCTCGGGCGAGGGCGTTCAGCAGGCGCTGCTTAAGATCCTTGAGGGCACGGTGGCAAGCGTTCCGCCCACCGGCGGCCGCAAGCATCCCCAGCAGGAGCTGCTGCAGATCGACACGACCAACATCCTGTTTATCTGCGGCGGTGCCTTTGTGGGTCTGGACAAGATCATCGCCGATCGCGTGGGCAACAAGGGCGTGGGCTTTAACTCCGAGATCGCAGGCCCCACCTCGGTTGACGAGAACGACCTGCTGCGCCAGGTGCTCCCGCAGGACCTCAACGCCTTTGGCATGATCCCCGAGTTTGTGGGACGTACGCCCGTCGTCACCCAGACACAGGCGCTCGACGAGGACGACCTGGTTTCGATTCTGACCGAGCCCAAGAACGCCGTGGTGCGTCAGTACCGCAAGATGTTCCAGCTCGAGGACGTTGAGCTTGAGTTTGAGGACGCCGCCCTGCATGAGATCGCCCGTATGGCGCTTGCCCGTAAGACCGGCGCCCGCGGCCTGCGTTCCATCTGTGAGGACGTGCTGCAACAGACGATGTTCGACCTCCCCAGCGAGGAAGGCGTCACCAAGGTCATCGTGACCGAAGCCTCCGTAAAGGGCGAAGAACAGCCCCAGCGCATCTACGGCTAAGCCAGCCTAAAACGTGTTTGCAAATAGCCTCCGGCCACCTGCGGTCGGAGGCTATTTTATATATACGCAATAACCCCAACTACCTGTGTTATTCTGTGTGTTTGTTTAAGCCTCGGCGAAGTCATATCAGACTGAAGTAATCGATACCTAAGGGGAGGAATGTAGGCCCGATTTTCGTAGATTCCGCACGAGCCGAAGACCACTTAATGTGGTCTTCGTGCGAGCCCAGGACCTGACCGAGCGAAAATCGGGCCTACATTCCTCCCCGGCGGGACAGGGAGAGATATATGGAAGAGATGCCCAAGAACTACGATCCGTCGACCAACGAGCCGGCGATTCTGCAGAAGTGGCTCGACGGCGGCTACTACAAGCGCCGTGAGGGCGTGGGCGACTGCACCGTCACCATTCCGCCTCCCAACGTGACCGGCAAGCTCCACATGGGTCACGCCACCGACGACTCCATCCAGGACGCCATCATCCGTATGGCCCGCATGCGCGGCAAGTCCACGCGCTGGGTGCTCGGTACCGACCACGCCGGTATCGCCACGCAGACCAAGGTCGACAAGAAGCTTAAGAGCGAGGGCATTAGCCGCCTGGAAATCGGTCGCGATAAGTTTGTCGACGCCTGCTGGGATTGGACCCACGAGTACGGCGGCATCATCGTCGAGCAGATCAAGCGTATGGGCTGCTCCGTCGACTTCGATAACGAGCGTTTCACCATGGACGAGGATTACGCCCAGGCTGTGCGTAAAGTCTTCTGCGACTGGTACCACGACGGTTTGATCTACCGCGGCAAGCGCATCGTCAACTGGTGCCCCAACTGCACCACCGCCATCTCGGACGACGAGGCTGAGTACAAGGACGAGAAGGGTCACCTGTGGCACCTGCGTTACCCGCTGACCGAGCCGGTCAACGGCCAGGACTACATCGTCGTCGCCACCACGCGCCCCGAGACCATGCTCGGCGACACGGGCGTCGCCGTCTCCCCGAAGGACCCCGAGAAGGCCGCCTTTGTGGGTAAGACCGTCAAGCTCCCCATCGTCGACCGCGAGATCCCTATCTTTGAGGATTGGCACGTCGATGCCAACTTTGGCTCCGGTTTTGTCAAGGTCACCCCGGCCCACGACCCCAACGATTACGCTATGGGTCAGGCCCACGACCTGCCGCAGATCAATATCTTCGACGAGCACGCGGTGGTCGTCGAGGGTTACGGCGAGTTTACCGGCATGAACCGCGACGAGTGCCGCGAGGCCGTCATCAAGTGGTTTGAGGAGCACGACCTGCTCGATCATGTCGAGGACCTCGATCACTCCGTCATGCACTGCTACCGTTGCGACGCCGCGCTTGAGCCGTGGCTTTCCGAGCAGTGGTTCGTGGCCGTCGACAAGCTCAAGGGACCGGCGCTCGACGCCGTCAACTCCGGCAAGGTCACCTTCCACCCCGCGCGCTGGACGCAGACCTACACCACCTGGATGGAGAACCTTAAGGACTGGTGCATCAGCCGCCAGCTGTGGTGGGGCCACCGCATCCCCGTGTTCTACTGCGAGGACTGTGGCTGGGAGGACGCCCTGACCGAGGACACCGACGTGTGCCCCAAGTGCGGCGGCCATCACGTGCATCAGGACGAGAACGTGCTGGACACCTGGTTCAGTTCGCAGCTGTGGACCTTCGCCACGCAGGGCTGGCCGCAAAAGCCGGAGCTGCTCGAGGGCCATCACCCCACGACGGCGCTCGTCACCGCGCGCGACATCATCGCGCTGTGGGTCGCCCGCATGGTCATGAGCTCGCTGTACTTCCTGGACGAGGTGCCGTTTAAGGACGTCGTCATCTACCCGACGATTCTTGCCAAGGACGGCAGCCGCATGTCCAAGTCCAAGGGCAATGGCGTTGACCCCATGGACCTTATTGGCATGTACGGCGCCGACGCCATGCGCTTCAACCTGCTGACGCTGTGCACCAACAACCAGGACGTCAAGTTTGACGCGAACATCGACAAGAAGACCAAGAAGCTCATCGACAGCCCGCGCACCGAGCAGGCCAAGTCGTTTGTGACCAAGATCTGGAACGCCAGCCGCTTCCTGCTTATGAACATGGAGGGCTACACGCCCGGCGAGCCTGTCGTGGAGACGCCGGCCGACGCCTGGATGTTCAGCCGCCTGGCCAAGGCCGTGAAGATGGTCACCGAGGGCATCGAGAACTACACCTTTGGCGATATGGCCCGCGGCGTGCAGCAGTTCTTCTGGAACGAGGTCTGCGACTGGTACGTCGAGGTCACCAAGGCCCGCCTGAAGGGCGAGGGCCGTCTGCAGGCGCAGCGCAACCTGATCTTTGTGCTCGATACCTCCATTCGCCTGATGCACCCGCTCATGCCGTTTGTCACCGAGGAGATCTGGGACAACATGCCGGCGAGCGTGCTCGACCTGGATGCCGAGGGCAACGTGGACCGCGCCGAGGCGCTCATGATTGCCAAGTGGCCCGAGCCCGCCGATTACGCCAAGTATGTTGACGAGGACGCCGAGCGTGCGTTTGAGCTTTGTCGCGCTGTCGTTTCCGCCGCCCGCGCCACCCGTTCGCGTTATCGCTTGAGCCCCAAGGCCGAGCTCGACGTGGTCGTGCGTGCAGGTGCCGAGGACATCGAGAAGCTCGAGAGCCTGCGCTCGACCATTGAGCCTCTGGCAAACACTGCCTCGCTGGTCATGGGTACCGACGTTGAGAAGCCGGCTGCGAGCATCGCCGTGGTCGACAGCGGCGTCGAGGTCTTTGTGGTGCTCGAGGGCAAGGTTGACCTTTCGGCCGAGAAGGCACGCCTGGAGAAGGAGATTGCCGCGGCCCAGAAGGAGCTCGCCGGCTGCGAGAAGACCCTTGCCAACGAGGGCTTTGTGGCCAAGGCTGCGCCCGCCGTGGTCCAGAAGAAGAGGGACCGTGCAGCTGAGCTCAAGGAGATCCTGGCGGCGCTGACTGCTCAGGTTGCTGACTTCTCGTAGATTTTACTGAGGGGCGCGTCCCGACGCTTTGCTCGCTACTGCGGACAGTCCTGCGCAAGACGGACAGCACATTAAGTGCTGTCCTTTGCGTGCGGAACTTGTATCGAGCAAAGCGTCGGGCCGCTCCTAGTTCGTTTACGTGGTTGTTTGCATCTGGCGCGTTAGGGCCACAGGGTTGTGGCCTTGATCTCGCTGCAAAGCGGTGTTGGCTGATATTTTGAATGGGAGGGGCTCGTTGTTGCTTACGGGCCTCTTTTTATGTTGAGGGGACTTTGGCTATGGCAAAGCGTTCTGGGTTGTATTCGGTGCCGTTTGAGGTTCCGGAGCTTTCTTTTGATGAGGCTGTTGCACTTGCGGCCGATACGGGCAAGATTGCGCGTTATTCCACGCCACTGCTTGAGACCGTCGTCGAGATGCTCGATGAGCTTGGTCGTCCTGATGAGTTCTATGATTGCGTCCAGATAGCCGGTACCAATGGAAAGACCTCGACGACGCGATTCTCGGCTGCCATTCTTCGTGGTGAGGGCCTTAAGACGGCGCTCTTTACGTCGCCTCATCTGGTGCGCTATCCCGAGCGTATGGAGATTGATGGAAAGGTCATCTCGGACGAGGTCTTTGCCCATGGTGTCTCTGCGGCGTATGAGGCGGGTCGTCGTCTCAACGCACGTCGTGAGGCGGCGGGCGAGGAGCTCCGTTCTATTACGCCCTTCGATCTTTTGTCCGTGGCCGGTTTGACTATGTTTGCCGAGGCCGCGGTGGACGTGGCCGTGCTTGAGGTTGGCATGGGCGGACGATGGGATGCTACGAGTGCGACCGATCCCGTGGCTGTCGCCATTACGGGCATTGGACTCGACCATACGAAGGTCCTCGGCGATACCCTCGAGGCCATTGCGGGGGAGAAGGCTGCGGTTATCAAACCCGGGCGCCTGGTTGTGCTTGGCGAGGGCACGCATGAGGCGAGTGTTCAGTGTGTGATGGATGCCCGTTGCCGTGAGTGCGGCGTAGTGCCGCTCGTGGTGAGCCACACGACGACAAAACTTCCGGCACACGTGGGCGACACGGTTGAGTTTAGCTGCACCACGCCGCGTGCGATCTATACGTCGAGCATGGTCAAGCCGGCCTATCAGCCGCAGAATGCCGCGTGTGCGATTATGCTGTGCGAGGGCTATTTGGGTCGCGAGCTCGACCACGATGCACTCGACGCTTCGCTTATGGGCTGCCCCACGCCGGGTCGCTTTGATGTGCTGGGAACCAATCCGCTCAAGCTGATCGACGCCTGCCATAACCCCCAGAGCTGCGAGAACTTTGTGAGCGCGCTGGATGAGATCGATCCGTGCGTAGAAAATCGCCCCACGCTGCTGTGCGCTGCACTGGCAGACAAGGACGTGGCGGGCATCGTCGACGTGCTGATTCCAGCCTTCCCGCGCGTGGTTGTGACGCAGACCGATTCCGACCGCGCCCTGCCGGCAGAGGAACTCGCCGCCCTGGTGGACGCCGATAAGCTCGCGGGCGTGTACCCCAGCGTATCCGAGGCCCTCGCAGCCCTCGATGCCGCCGGCGAGCCCTTCGTAGCAGCCGGCACCATCACCCTAGCCGGCGAAGTAGCCGGCTTGCTCCGTTAACCCATACCCCCTCATCAGTTGCGGTGAAATAGTTCCTGTTTTTGGGCTCTAGCAGCCCATCCAGGAACTATTCCACCGCAACTTAGTTTGGGGGCTTGGGGACCAGGCTAGTCTAGGCGGACTGGGTCGTGGGGGTAGGCGTTGAGAATCTCGACGCCGGACTCGGTGACCAGGGCCAGGTCCTCGATGCGGACGCCGGTGTGGCCGGGGAGATAGATGCCCGGCTCGATAGAGAATGTCATGCCCGGCTCTACGACCTGCTCGTTGACAAGCGAGACGTCGCCCGGCTCGTGGTCCTGCAGGCCGATCGAGTGTCCCAGGCGATGCGTAAAGTACTGCCCATAGCCCGCTTGCTCAATTACGTCGCGCGCGGCGCGATCCAGGTCGCACATTCGCACGCCCGGTGCGATGAGCGCCTCGGCGGCCTCATTGGCGCGGCGCACGATGTCGTAGATGCGCTCCGTCTCCTCGTCCGGCTCGCCCCAAAAGAACGTGCGCGTCATGTCCGAGCAGTAGTTGCGATGACGTCCGCCAATGTCGAACAGCACCACGTCACCGCGCTTGAGTACGGTGTCGTCGGGCTCGTGATGCGGGTCTCCGGCGTTGGCGCCAAAGCTCACGATGGGAGGAAAGCTAAAGCCCTCGCAGCCGTGCTTGCGGTACAGGCCGAGCATCTGGTCGGCAATTTCGCGCTCCGTCAAGCCCTCGTGAACGAGCTTGATGGCGTCGGCCATCACGGCGTCGTTGGCGGCCGAGGACACGCGCATGAGCTTCTGCTCGATGGCATCCTTGTGGGTGCGTGCGGCAGTGACGGCAAAGTCGCCCAGGAAGAACTCGCTCGCGGCGTGACGATTCATGAGCGGCATCAAAAAGCCGGAGCGCATGACGGTATCGATGCCGAGCGGCTTGGTCGGATCGATCTCACTCGCGATGGCGTCGGCCACGACGTCGGTGTCGGTGTGATAGGCGACGCGGGCATTGTCATACTCGGGCAGCTGATGCAGGGCGTTGACCAAGATCACGGGCTCGCAATCGCGTGCGAGCAGTACACCGCAAAAACGCTCGAACATATCGGCATAAAAGCCGGTCAGGTAGTAAATCGACCACGGGTCGTTTACGAGCAGCTGCGCGCCGGGGTGCTGAGCCTCGAGCGCATCGAGCACGCGCGCCACACGCTGGTCATCGACATGTGCCATGAAACATCCTTTCGCTAGGGTGCCACCATGGTATCCCCAATGCCAGGGTAGTCAATTTGCTACGGGTCTATTTTAGCTGCGTCAAACATGCGGAATGATTTTTTTGCGGCGGGCTGATAGGTAAAAGTAGTCAATACAGTCCCGTCCCAAATGGGCTGCTTTCAAAACTATGGCGGATTACGGGGCTGGACCTGTATTGCTTGACCATGGGAAAAATCGCGAAATTAAAACCGCAGGTAGACGGCTTATCAAAAATCAAAAATTGCCGGTATGGATGGGGGTCTCCGAATCAGTCCCGTAATCCGGCATAGTTTTGAAATGGCACTAAAGTAGGCACAAGCTAAATACCGATTTCAAGGATAGTTGCGGTGGAATAGTTCCTGGATGCCGGGGTAATGGCCTAAAACAGGAACTATTCCACCGCAACTGTAGGGGGGATGAAGCCCCGTCCTAAATGAACCATCTAGGCTGGGCCGATGTCCATGCTGGCGATGAGGTCGATGCCCGTGCCGAGGAGGTTCTCCAGCACGACGCCGCCCATGCGGATGGGGGCTTCGACGACCAGGCCTCGGATGAGGTCCATGGCCTGGGCGTGGAGCGCCAGCGGGATGGCTTCGGCCGTGCGAACGGGCAGCAGCGCCTCGTCGCCGCCGGATACGGCAACGGTGGTGGTGAGCACGCGCATGGGGCAGGTGAGTTCCTGATGCGCGAATTTATCACCGCGCGGGCAGCTGTTGCCGGTCACGGAGTGAACTTCCACCACGGCGCCGTTTGCGTTACGCTCCACCTCTACGGTCAGGAGGCACTCGGATGGGCAGGTGGTGCAGTTGAACCGCAGCGTTTCAATCGCGTTTGTGCTCATGGCTCTACGCCTCCTCAATGGGATCGACGGACAGGAAAATTTCGCTAACACCCAGGTCGAGTGCGCGCTGAATTGCCTTTGCCGGCAGCGGAAAGCTTTCCATGACGCTCGGTTTAAACGGGCGGACCTTGCCTGCAAACAGTTCCTCGTCGCCTGCCAGAATGCGCACGCGGGCGGCATCGACCGGTCGGCGTACGCGGAAGTTGAGTTTGGTGAGCGCCACAGCCGTAATGCGTCCCGGAAGCGCGTAGCCTGCAATACCGGCAGGGGAGACCGTGAGTTGGCAACTCGCGCCCGCAGCGCCCGCATCGGCCCCAGCGCTGCCGCCCAGCGCGTACGTCGCCGCGGCCGCACCGGCGCGATCGGACTCGGTCGTCACGTTGTCGGCCAGGTCGTGCACGTGCAGTACGTTGCCGCAGGCAAAGATACCCGGCACACCCGTTTGCAGGCTCTGATCCACCACGGCACCGCGCGTGCGCGGGTCAAGCTCCACGCCTGCGGCAACCGAAAGCTCGTTCTCGGGAATCAATCCCACCGATAACAGCAACGTGTCGCACGGAACGATGCGCTCCGTCCCGGCAATGGGCGCCAGGTGCTCGTCTACCTGGCTTACCTCGACGGCCTCCACGCGGTCGTGACCGATCACGCGCGTGACGGTGGTGGACAGGTGCAGCGGAATGCCAAAGTCGTCCAGGCAGTTCTTGACGTTGCGGCGCAGACCGTTGGCGTACGGCATGAGCTCGTATACGCCCTCGACCGAAATCCCCTCGAGCGTGCAGCGGCGCGCCATGATAAGTCCGATGTCGCCCGAGCCCAAAATGACGGCACGCGAGCCGGGCTTGAGATTTTCGATATTGATGTATCGCTGCGCCAGGCCCGCCGTAAACACGCCGGCGGGACGGCTGCCGGGGATCTTTATCTCGCTGCGTGTGCGCTCGCGGCATCCCATGGCAAGGACGACCGCACGCCCGGTGAGCTGAAGCATGCCGGTACGGCTCATGAGCGTGACGGTATGGACTGCGGCATCTCCCGTCCCCTCGTCCGTGCCCGGGTCGCCCACACACGCGCCCTCGTCCGAATCGATCCCAAGCACCATGCTGTCCAGGAACAGCGCAATGTCGGTCGCCCGCACCTGGTCGATAAAGCGTTGCGCGTACTCGGGACCGGTGAGCTCCTGCTTAAAGTGCGAAAGGCCAAAACCCGGGTGGATGCACTGGCGCAGGATGCCGCCCAGATGCTGCTCGCGCTCCACGATGGCCACGTGGGCGCCGGCCTTATGTGCGGCAAGCGCAGCCGCCATGCCAGCAGGTCCGCCGCCGATAACGACCACGTCGAACGCCTGCGTCTGCACCGCCTCGGTAGCTCCGGCCTCCGCGCGTCCGTCGCGCATATTAAACGTCGCCATCCTAGCGCACCCCCTTCAGCGGTCCCTCGACCAGCCAAGAACCGGCATCCTCCAACAGCACCTCGCTGGGGTCGCAGCCCAGCTCGTGCGCCAGGATCGCTACCACGCGGCTCTGGCAAAAGCCGCTCTGGCACCGACCCATGCCGGCACGACAGCGGCGCTTGACGCCCTCGACCGAAACCGCGCCCGGGCGGCGTCGGATCGCGGCCACGATCTCGGCCTCGGGCACCGTTTCGCAGCGGCAGACAATCTGCCCCCACGCGGGGTCGGACTCAATGAGCTCTTGCTTGCGTGCAAGCGGTGCGCGGTCAAAATCGTCCGGCGCATGGCGAATCGGGTCCCAATCGTCCCGTTCGCGCAGGGCCACGCCGGCATCGCGCAGTACCTGCTCCATGCGCTCGGCAATGGCCGGCGCGCTCGCCACGCCCGGCGACTGAATGCCCGCGGCCTGGAACAGTCCTGACACCACAGTCGACTGCCCAATAAAGAAGTCGTTCGTTCCCTTAATGACCGGACGCCCGCCGGCAAACGCCCGCACCACGCGATGCGTGCCCAAATCGGGTACTAACTTGCGTGCGCCGTCCAGCAACGCGTTGACATCGCTCGCATAGGTCTGCGTGTCGCCTGGCTCGCGCACGGCGGCGGTCGCGGTAATCACGGTATTGCCATGTACGGTGCCCGTGACGATAACGCCCTTGGAAACCGGCGTGGGAACGGGATAGAGCGGCATGAGCACTCGCGGCTCCTTGTCCAGCACCACAATGTTGCCCTGGCGCCAGACCATCTGAAACTCCTCGGCGCCCGCCATATGCGAGATGTCTGCGGCACCGTTGCCCGCGGCGTTAATCAGGTAACGGCAGCGCACGTCTCCGGCGGGCGTCACCAGCGTAAATCGCGCGCGGCCCTTGCCGTCGGCGGCGGCGCCCCCGTCAGCGCCGCCGGCAACTTCAATCGCCTCCACCGGCGCGGACCGCATGAACGTCACCCCGTTGTCCACGGCGTTCTCCAGCGCGGCGATGGCAACCTCAAACGGGTCGACAAACCCAGTCGAGGGGCACCACAACGCGCACGTCGCCTTAGCACTCGCGCGCGGCTCCAG
Source organism: uncultured Collinsella sp. (assembly GCA_902479145.1). GTDB lineage: Bacteria > Actinomycetota > Coriobacteriia > Coriobacteriales > Coriobacteriaceae > Collinsella. Next base: position 17,004 of record CABSNR010000011.1, on the reverse strand, counting down.
CTCGTGGATGCGCTCGGGGCCGATAATCGACAGCTCGGGCACGCCGTTGGCAAGGCCATTCTGGCGCAGCTTCTCCAGGTGAGCGCGGTCTTCATCGTTGAAGCCCAGTACCATCGACCCGGTGCGGCGGAACAAAAAGCCTAGCTCCTGGGCCCACGTGCCATATAGCTCGCAACCACGGGCGTTGACCTGCGCCTTGACCGTGCCCGGCGCTGGATCGTAGCCGGCGTGCACCAAGCCGCCGTTGGCCTTCGAGGCGCCCAGCGCGATATCGTTGGCAGCCTCGACCACGCAAATGGATAAGTCGTAGCGCGCGAGTTGCCGCGCGATGGCGCATCCCGTGATGCCCGCGCCCACAATCGCGATATCAAACGTTTCTGCCACGGTGCCTCCCAGACAAGTTGACAGGATGTCAATAGGACTATCCTAAGGTCCACACACCCCCCAGTGCGGCGGCAATGCGGCGAACAGCCCCGCAACACCCGCCAACGGCAGGCTTGGGGAGACTCAGGACCATCGGTGACCTTGTCTGCCGCTCCTGGTGTCAGAGGTTTGTCTCGTTCCGTAACAGTAAGCAGAAGAACTGGGCTCCAGATGTTACAGATCGAGACGTCTGCCAGGCGGGCCCTCCGTTTGTCTTGATCTGTAACAGTAAGAGGGAATAATCGGTCCTATGTGTTACAGATTGAGATTTAAAGTCAGGGAGGGACCCCTGCGTCTCGATCTGTAACACCTAGACCTGAATTTGCCGAGCAACTGTAACAGATTGAGATGTTTGTGTCCGCACTAGCCCTGCTTGCAGCCGTGGTCCCATATAAACAAACCCCGTGGTAAACTTGACCGGACTGTTAATATTCCGAAAGGTACCCGTAATGTCCAAGTACATCTCCGAGCTCATGTCGCCGCAGCTTATGGGCGTCGTCTATGCCTTTGTTGGCTTTATCATCGCCTTGTATGTGCTGTCGGTCGTCTATGTGTTCATCGACGCTCGCCGCCGCGGCGCCAGCGCCTACGTGGCATGGGGCATCATCGCCCTCATCCCGTTTGTGGGCCTCATTGCCTACCTGGTCCTGCGCCCGCACTCCTACGCGTCCGACCGCGAGGAGCAGGAGCTGGACATGGCCCTGCGCGAGCGCCAGCTTGCCCAGTACGGCACCTGCCCGCAGTGCGGCGCGCCCATCGAGAAGGACTTCGTCGTCTGCCCGGTGTGCGACACCCAGGTTCGCAATGTCTGCCCCAGCTGCCATCGCCCGCTCGATGCGCACTGGAAGGTCTGCCCCTACTGCCGAACTCGCATCCAGTAACGCATCCATCGCCGGGCCGGCCGCAAGCCACGGGCACCGCGCACTACGCGCTAGCCGCATGCGCGCCCCGTAGCCCCGCGCCCACACGATGAAGCATGCGTAGAAAATCGCCCGCCGTGCCATTAAGGTGCGGCGGGCGCTTGTATACCAAGGCAACCTGCCTATAATGATGCAAGTCAAAAACGCCGAGCGCATCGCACGCACTTGCATCAGGCATCCGAGAGGAGAAAACATACCCATGAAGGCACTCTACAATGACGGTTCGGTGGCCGAGCTCCCGCAGGACGAGGTCACGCACGTCATCCGCCACTCCGCCGCGCACATCATGGCGCAGGCCATCAAGCGTCTCTATCCCGAGGCCGACTTTGCCTACGGCCCCGCGACCGACAACGGCTTTTACTACGACGTCGACCTGCCCGAGGGCGTCAAGATCAGCGAGGACGACTTCCCCGCGATCGAGGCCGAGATGAAGAAGATCGTCAAGGAGAACCTCAAGTTTTCCGTGTACGAGAAGCCCCGCGCCGAGGCTATCGCCCTTATGGAGGAGCGCGGCGAGAAGTACAAGGTCGAGCACATCGGCGACCTGGACGACGACGCCCGCATCACCTTCTACCAGCAGGGCGACTACATCGACATGTGCGTTGGCCCCCACATCTGCTACACCAAGGCCCTCAAGGCCTTTAAGCTCACCGGCGTCTCGGGCGCTTACTGGAAGGGCGACAAGGACAACAAGATGCTCACCCGAATCAACGGCGTCGCCTTTGCCACCAAAGAAGAGCTCGACGAGCACATGCACATGCTGGAGGAGGCCAAGAAGCGCGACCACCGCAAGATCGGCCGCGAGATGGACCTCTTTATGATGCGCGACGAGGCCCCCGGCTTCCCGTTCTTCCTGCCCAACGGCATGATCCTTAAGAACACGCTGCTGGACTACTGGCGCGAGATCCACCACAAGGCCGGCTACGTGGAGATCTCCACGCCGCTCATCATGAACAAGCAGCTGTGGAAGACCTCGGGCCACTGGGACCACTACAAGGACAACATGTACTCTACCGTCATTGACGACGAAGAGTACTGCATTAAGCCCATGAACTGCCCGGGCGGCGTGCTGGTGTACGCCTCCAAGCCGCATTCTTACCGCGAGCTGCCCATCCGCGCCGGCGAGATTGGCCTGGTGCACCGTCACGAGCTGCGCGGCGCCCTGCACGGCCTGTTCCGCGTGCGCTGCTTTAACCAGGACGACGCCCACCTGTTTGTGCGTCCCGACCAGCTGACCGACGAGATCGTGGGTGTGGTCAACCTCATCGACTCCGTGTACCAGAAGTTTGGCTTTAAGTACCACGTTGAGCTTTCCACCCGCCCCAAGGACTCCATGGGCTCCGACGAGGATTGGGCGCGCGCCGAGGAGGGCCTGCGCACCGCTCTGGAGAAGCTGGGCATGGACTACGAAGTCAACGAGGGCGATGGCGCCTTCTACGGCCCCAAGATCGACTTCCACCTGGAGGACTCGCTCGGCCGTACCTGGCAGTGCGGTACCGTGCAGCTTGACTTCCAGATGCCGCTCAACTTTGACCTGGAGTACGTGGACGCCGACGGCACTAAGAAGCGCCCCATCATGCTGCACCGCGTATGCTTTGGCTCCATCGAGCGCTTCATCGGTATTCTGATTGAGCACTTTGCGGGCAAGTTCCCCACCTGGCTGGCTCCCGTGCAGGTCAAGGCACTTCCCGTCTCCGAGAAGAGCCGCGACTACGCCCACGATGTGTGCGCCAAGCTGGAGGAGGCCGGCATTCGCGTGGTCTGCGACGACCGCGACGAGAAGATCGGCTACAAGATCCGCGAGGCCCGCAGCATCGACCGCGTGCCCTATATGCTCATCCTGGGCGAGAAGGAGGTCGAGGCCGGCAACATCTCCGTCCGCGATCGCTCCAACGAGACCGTTCAGATGAGCGTTGACGAGTTTGTGGCCAAGGTGCTCGAGGAGATCAAGACTCGCGCCTAGCACAAACATCACAAGAATTAATAAAGGCGATCGTCCTCGCGGGCGGTCGCCTTTTTTGTTGTCTATAGAAGAAAAGCCGCTGGTTAGAGCGGCTTTTTTGTTGTGCAAAAAGGTACAGGTTTTTGTAGAGGCGTATGGAGATGCACCCATTCGCGGCGCATTTTGTAAAATCTGGGAAAACGCGGGCAGTTTGCTTTTATAATGAACTCCGTCGAAAGATACAAAAACCTGTACTTTTGCGACTGCGCCTAGCTGCGAGCGAGAAGCCTGTTCTTAACGCCCCTGCATCCGCGTGCGTCGCGGAGCAAGAAAAGGGGGCGAGAGATGGAACAGACAAAGCGGCGCCAAGAGCAGCTGCCCGGCGCCTTTAGTGGCGCCATCACCAATGGCCAGCACGGTCGCGTCCGCTGGTATCTGGTCCACACCCCCAACGGTAAAGAGCGCGAGACCTGCGAAAAGGTCCGCCGCATTATCCCGCACGAGCTGATGCAGGACGCTTTTGTGATGCAAAAGGAGTTCTGGTTTAAGCGGGACGGTGCCTGGTCGCTCCAAACCAAACCTATGTACAAGGAATACTTCTTCGTCGCCACGCGCGATGCTGCCCTGCTCGACAAGGCTTTGGCCCAGTTGAGCTTTGGCTGCCGCATTGCCGGCAGCAGGGAGCGGGCCTATGCGTCCATGCCGGACGATGCGCAGGACTGGTACCGCAGCGTGCTCGACGACGACGGCGTGGTGCGCAATAGCGTAGCCCGCATAGAAGACGGTGTGCTGCACATAGAGCAAGGCCCGTTGGTGGGTCAAGAGGCCCGCGTGCACAAGATTGATCGTCGCAAACGCTGGTGCTTGGTAGACGTGGGCGAGGGCGATTCCCGCTTTAGGGAAGTGCTTCCGCTCGACGTGCCGATTAAAACGTAAGGGGCGTTGCACCGGTGATTCGTTCGTATTTTGAATTCATCGAGGGGGGGATCCCTGTAATCAGGGACGTGGATTTGAACTTGACTACTAAAGAGATGACTGAATGCAGTGCTTCTGTGGAGGAGTCGCTAGCCGTTCAGAAGATACAACCGAGCGGTACGCTGGCTTACCGTTTTTTGAAGAGGCTGTTTGATTTTGTTTTTAGCCTTTGCGTGAGCGTTGTGCTGGTAATTCCAGTGGCCATTGTCTGTGCGTTCATTTGTCTTGAATCTCCCGGAAACCCGCTGTACGCACAGGAGCGCGTCGGCAAGGGCGGTAAGACTATCAAGATCCTTAAGCTTCGCAGCATGGTCGCCGACGCTGGCGATGTACAGAAGTATCTGAGTCCTGAGCAGCTACATCAGTGGGAAGTCGAGCGCAAGGTCGATGACGATCCTCGCATTACCAAAGTCGGCCAGTTTATCCGTAAGTGCTCGATTGACGAGATGCCGCAGTTCCTGAACGTTCTGAACGGCGACCTTTCCGTCATCGGACCGCGCCCCATTACAAGAGACGAACTTGAACAGCACTTTTCCGATGAGGAAAAGGCTGAACTGCTTTCTGTCCAGCCCGGCATTACGGGCCTGTGGCAGGCGACTGACCGCAACGCTGCGACCTTCGAGAGCGGCCTGCGTCAAAAAATTGAACTTCATTACGTGCGCAACCGATGCTTCCGCATGGACTGGAAATGTTTTACCGGCACCTTTGGTGCCATGTTCGGCAAGAAGAGGACGGGACGATAGATGGGCACTTCTGACGCCGCGACTTCTTATAGCGTGCTAATGAGCATTTATAAAAAAGAAAACCCATCGTTCCTGCGTCAGGCGCTTGAAAGCATGCTCGCCCAGACCGTGCCTCCGAGCGAGATCGTGATGGTTAAGGACGGTCCCTTGACCACTGAACTCGAGTCGGTACTTTCCGAATATAACTCGCAGTGGCCTGATCTGTTCAAATTTGTCTCCTACAGTGAGAACCATGGACTCGGATATGCTCTTCATAAGGGCGTGCTCTCCTGTTCTAAAGAAATCATTGCGCGTATGGACACCGATGATGTGGCGCGTCCTGACCGTATGGAGAAGCAGCTTGCCGCTATTGAAAGTGGGCTCGATATGGTCGGTAGCGATGTCGTCGAGTTTATTGACTCTCCTGAGACGCCAATCGCTTCAACGAATTTGCCCAAGGGACTGGACAATATTCTCGCTTGTTCCAAGCGGCGAAATCCTTTCCGCCACCCACCTATGACCTTCAAAAAATCTAAGGTACTAGCGGCGGGGAACTACAGCTCTGACTATTTATATTTTGAGGACTGGGATCTATTCAACAGGATGCTCGCTAGTGGCTGCCGTGCAGATAACTTGCCCGAACCACTTGTAGCGATGCGTGTTAGTTCTGATTTCTACGCTCGCAGAGGCGGCCCTTCGTATCTGCCGCATATCTGGAAATTCAAGTTTGCTCAATTGCGTGCTGGCTGGTTTAGCCCTGTTGATTTTGTTGCCTCATTTGTTCCGCATGCCGTTGTTTGCGTGATGCCTAACGGACTTCGTTCATTTGTTTATAAGAAATTGCTCAGAAAGTAGGTATGTCTATGTCTCGAAAAGTCGGAGTTATAACACTCCATAACTCGCCGAACTATGGCTCCTGCCTGCAGACCTATGCAACTCAGGTTGTTTTGGCTCGTGTGGGAGCAGATGCCGAAATAATTGATTACTACCGCAAGGATGCAATTCCCGAAAACGAAGTCAATCGCGCCCTTAACGGTCAGCTCGTAAAGAAGATGCCTATTTTTAAGGTCCCTGGTGTTAAGCAGATTGCTAAAATACCCGTTTCTCGCATGGTCGCAAGGAGACGCGCCCCCCTTGATGAGTTTAGGCACTCCAAGCTTGCGTTGACTGAGCGTTCGTACTATTCCGCAGATGAGTTGGACGCGAATCCTCCGGCGGCGGATATCTACTGCACTGGTAGCGATCAGGTTTGGAATAGCATTTGGAATAATGGTTTTGACCGTGCTTTCTATCTTTCCTTTGCTCCTGAGGGGAAAAGGAAGATTGCCTATGCTGCGAGTATCGGTAAGGCCACGCTTGAGGATTGGGAAGCTGAGCCCATGCAAAAGGCATTGTCCTCATATTCTTATATTTCCGTTCGCGAGCAAGAGGCCGCTGATCTTCTCGAGCATATTGGTGTTCATGGCGCAGTGCCCGTCATCGATCCTACGCTTATGCTTATACGTGACGATTGGGAAGAAATTGCAGATAGTTGGGTTTCTTCGGAACCTTATATTCTGGTCTATCAGCTTAACCGTAACGCTGAATTCGATTCTTATGTCCAAAAGGTTTCAAAGAAAACCGGACTTAAGGTTATGCGAATTGCATATGGCGTGCATGAGAAGCGGTCTGGTGAGAATGCTGTCGTCTGCCCTTCCGTAGGAAGGTTTCTTTCGTTGTTCTTGGGTGCTGAAATCGTTATCACGGACTCGTTTCATGGGACAGCATACTCTGTAAACCTAGGTAAGAAGTTTGTTTCCATCAGTCCTGGACGTTTTAGTGGGCGAATCGCGAATTTGCTGGATATGACGGGGCTTGAAAATCACATGCTCACCAGTTTTAGTGATTTTGGAATTGCAGAAGAGTATTGGAACTTTGATTCAGCGCAGTATTCTCTTGACCAGGAAAGGAAGAGGGCTATTTCCTTTTTAAGCAATGCGATTAGTCGATAATCGGACGGTCTGTATTGATCACTTTTGTTTTATCCGTTAATCATTTACTGGTAGAAAAATGTATGAGAATCAACTAATTTACAAAGCATTTCCGGGGAAAGAAGCTACCCGTAGTCAGGCTTTAAGGGGAATTGTTGTTCACCCATTTCAACTTAATCCCTTTATTTATTTTGTCCTGCTTTTGCCGTTGATTAGACCCGCAATTATAGCCCAGATTCCATCTATTGAAGCTTTTGTAACGTATCTTCGTTTAGCCTCTGCTCTTGTCGTAATTCTGCTGTATATGCGGTTTGGGAAAATGAATGCTCCGGTATTAGTTTTTCTATTAATACAAGGCGCTTTGATTTTTTCGACTCTTTATAACAATCTTGATATTGGACCTTGGTTTAACTCGGCTGCATCGGCGGTTGCTCTGGTTCTACTGGTCGATCTAGGCTGCAGGGATTTTTCTCATTTTTTAAAAGGGGGAATTGCTTGCTATCTATTATTAGTGACTGTCAACCTGATAACAGTCCTCTTGTTTCCTAACGGAATGTATCAAACGCTTTATCAAACTAGAAATTGGTTTCTTGGATATGACAATAATCATCTCCAAACAATTCTTCCCGGTTTTTGCATTGCAGTTTGTTATGCAGGTTTTTTTGAACGCAAAGCTATCGCAATTCTGTACTCCATAATTGCGATAGCAACAATTTTACTGACGCAGAGCGCCGCTGCTATTGTTGCATTGGTCGTTCTGGCGTGTTCTTTTTTATTTATAAATAAGAACACTGGTAAAGTGGTCAATTTCAGATGCTATGCCTGCATTTATTACATTTTATTCTTTGTGATTGTTGTTTTCCGGTTCCAAGAAGTGTTCGGTGTCTTCATTGAGGGTCTTGGGAAAAACCTTACGTTTACCGGCAGGACTTTGATTTGGGATTCTTATTTGACGGCAATTGCAAAAGCTCCTGTATTTGGTTATGGAGTTATGTCAAGTTCCGCGAAGCTTCTCACGGTTGGCACAATGCCCTATACCCATAATCACATACTTGAAGTTTTATTTTCAGGTGGGGCGTTATTGGCTGTTTGCTGGTTCGCATTTTTTATTTCCATTTGGCGCATTTGCAAGCCATACCTTGGAAACAAAGTGATCAAGATGCTGTCTGCTTGCTGTTTTGCTCTTATGTTAACCATGATTGTCGAATCGTATGAAGGCGCTTCCCAGTTTTATGTTCCTTTCATTTTGTTAGGTGGATATGGGCAATCTTTATCGGATCGCGTAGCGATAAATCGGGATAGGATAGCGAATGAAAAATAGCAGACGTGATGCTATGCAAATATTAGAGACTGTGCTCATAACAGTTTTGGCTTATGCAGTTAATTATTTAATTAACTTACTGCTGACGCCATTCATAACTAACACTATGGGTGCCGATGCTTATGGCTTTATAACTTTGGCTAATAATATAGTTAGCTTTGCTACGATAGGAATGTTGTCGATCAACTCTTTTGCTGCCCGATTTATTGCCATTTGTTATCACAGGGGCGAATTCGTAAAAGCTAAGGGTTATTATTCGACAGTATTTGTTGTCGATGCGGTAATTGGCATCCTGCTTCTTATAATTGGAATTATTTTTTCACTTAATATTGAGAGTTTCTTTAATGTCCCCGTTCAATTTAAAGGGGATATTAATATGTTATTTGTTTTAACATTTTTAAATTTCTTTATTCTTGCAATCCAAACAGCCCCAGGGTCGGCTCCATATGTCGTAAACAAGCTAACATTGGCGCAAAGCATCAAAGGGATCTCATATATTGCTGAGGGGGTTCTTCTTCTTGCCCTCTATTTAGTACTTCCTTCACACTTGTTTTATGTTGGGATTGGATTGGTCGTATCTTCGCTAATTATTGCGTTGGGTAATGTATCTATTGCCAAGCGTTATATGCCTGAAGTTCAAGTTGATCCTCAAAAAGCCAAATGGGTATATTGTCGCGATTTGCTGGGCAATGGTGTCTGGAGCACGATTAATTCACTTGGTAATCAGTTAAATTCCGGACTTGATCTTATGGTTTGCAATTTGATGCTCGGCGCTTTGCCTATGGGTCAGCTGGCTATTGTGAAAACCGTAATTTCAATAATTAACGGAATTATGCAAATGGTTTCTCAAGCGTTTCAGCCAAAACTCTTAAAAGTGTACTCGAAGCATGATATTGATGGTTTAATACGCTATCTTCGAAATGCAATGGTAATTAGTGGATGGATTACTAATCTTGCCGTAGCGGGGGTCATGGGTCTGGGCTATGTCTACTTTGAGCTTTGGGTGCCCGGACAGGATACTTTGTTGATATATCGGCTTGCAGTAATAAGTTCAATTAGTCTAGTTTTTGAAGGGTCTGTATATCCTCTTTACTATATATATACGCTTACAACAAAGAATCGTTTTCCATGCATGTTGACGGTCTTTGGTGGTTTTTTAAATGTTATTTGTGAAGTTTTATTAATAGCATTTGCAAATCTGGGCGTTTACTCAATATCTTTGATGACGGCGATTGTTATGACTGCTATTTGCCTCATTAGCAATCCGATTTATTCCGCTTTTTGCCTGCAACGACATTGGTCTACTTTTTATTCAACAATCGCCTTAAATGTTTTTTCTTGTTTGATACAAGTGTTTGTCTTTCACATGCTCGTGGGTGCGATGTCTCCTTCATCTTGGGGCTCTTTTTTACTTTGTGCTGTCTTCTGCTGTGTTTTAGGAACATTTATTCATGGCAGTATCGCTGCTCTTGTATCAGGGTTTACACATTTTATTAAAGGGAGAAATTAGAATGGCAAAGATTTTGTTTGTGAGCGAGTACCTCTGTGGTCCGGCATGCGGAGCCAAGGCATTGTCCTTAGCTCATTTACAAATTATTGAGGAACTCTACGGTTATTCCAACATTAAAGTGCTTGCGGTTACAAATGGTTCTAGCACATTTGAGCATTCGAATTCTACGACCATAAATTCCGGTGCCCATTCTCTTTCGATGTTAAAGAATTGTTTGGCGGGGCATGCAAGATATGTTTCAACCGCTGTCGTTTCTTATATTAAAGAAAATGCACTGATTGTTGATGCGATCTTTTTTGATAACGATTCTTATGGTGAACTTGCACGGTTGGCAAAGAAGATTAATCCAAACATTAAAATTCTTTGTTTTGCGCATGGGATAAAGGGTGTTTCTTCATGGGACTGTTTACGCCAAAATCCCACAAGGGTGTTTAGACTTCCGCATTATTTGTCGGTCAATAAAAATGAAAGATTGATGGCGGAGTGGGCGGATTCCTTTTTTGTGCTTAACGATCGGGATGCGTCTAGCTTTGAGAAGGTTACTGCTCATACAACTAATTTACGCCTTCCAGTATTTTTTTACGATTCAGCGGATGCTGCAGAGCTAAAGAACAGTAGACACCGAAAGGCTGGTGACTGCGTACGCATTTTGTTCGTAGGTGGTACTCATTGGCCGAATATTGAGGGGGCTGAATGGTTTGCCGATAACGTCATGCCCTCTTTAGGTAATGTAGCTCATTTTTATATAGTTGGCCTGGGCATGGAAATTATGCGTGATCGACTCGCCTGCCATGAAAATGTCACTGTTGTTGGTGGGGTCGATGATCTTAGCATTTGGTATCAAAATTCAGATGTAGTTGTGGGTCCTATTTTCTCCGGTGAAGGTATGAAAACCAAAACTGCCGAAGCGTTCATGTACGGAAAATTATTTCTAGGCAGTGATGAGGCTTTTTGTGGGTATCGATATCCTTCCGATTGGCTGTGTAATACCGCGCAAGATTATATTGACTGGATTACAAAATTATCGCTATCCGATAGCGACGCATATTGTGAAACCTCAAGAGAGTTATATGAAAAATATTATTCAGATAGTTCAGTTAAAAAAACAATTACCGAAGCAATGGATTCTTTAGGTTTAAATAAATCGGAGTAACCCATGATTACTAATCGTGTGTCTTTCCGCATGTCGTTCTTGGACGAGTATGTCAATTTGCCCTTGTTTGTCAATGATCGTGTGAACTCCTTTTTTGCGATATTAATAAGGTTTGCGTCCTTCAATGTTGGATTAATGCTCGTTTATCCCTCATTCCATTTTCTGCATTGCGTTTAAGGCCCACTGTCCGGATTAATTTTTCGTCCTGACATTTAAAGATATATTCACGGATACAATCGGCAAGGATTATATTTTGATTAACGATGGAATTGTCAGTGTTTATGACAAATGGATTTCACATTGTGACGATAGCGAGCGCTATACTCTTCAACAACTTAGCGAAGTTCAGATTATCGATTCTTTCTTCCGCGAGTTGTCTTTCGGCACCGGCGGCCTACGCGGCAAGCTCGGGCTCGGCCCCAACCGTCTGAACGTCTATACCGTCGGCAAGGCTACGCAGGGCTTGGCGGATTACCTGAATAGCGCCTTTGAGAACCCGACGGTCGCACTTTGCCGCGATACGCGTCATGGGTCCGAGGAGTTTGTGCGCCGCGTCGCCGAGGTGCTCGCCGGCAACGGCATCAGATCCTATCTGTTCGATCGCGTCGAGCCCACGCCCGCGTTGAGTTTCGCCGTCCGCGAGCTGAATTGTTCGGCCGGCGTCAACATCACCGCGTCGCACAACCCCGCGGCGTACAACGGCTACAAGGTCTACGGCGCCGACGGCTGCCAGATCACCGTCGAGGCGGCGGAGGCCATCCAGGCGGCCATCGACCCCGTCGACTGCTTCGATGGTGTCAAGGCGGTGCCGTTCGACCGGGCCCTGGAGGAGGGTTTCGTTCAATGGGTTCCCGAGAGGGTTCTTGACCGTTACCTCGAGGAGACGCTCAAGGTATCCACGGGCGAGGACTGCTCGGCGCTCCGCATCGTCTATACCCCGCTCCACGGCGTCGGCCTGGAGTGCGTGTCCCGAGTGCTCGAGGGCATCGGCGTTGCGGAGGTCGTTACCGTCGACGAGCAGTGCGTCCAGGACGGCGACTTCCCGACCTGCCCGTACCCAAACCCCGAGGTTCGCGAGGCACTGGAACTCGGGCTCGAGTACTGCGACAGGGTGAAGCCCGACCTGCTCCTGGCTACCGACCCGGACACCGACCGCGTCGGCATCGCCGTCCCGCATGCCGGGGAATACAGGCTGCTCACCGGTAACGAGGTGGGGCTGCTCCTGCTCGACTTCCTCGCCTCCAGGGCGGACGGGTCCGGCGCCGACATGGCCCGCAAAGTCGCCTGCACCACAATCGTGTCCGCGCCCATGGCCGACGACGTCGCGCGCGCCCGCGGCCTCGAGCTGCGCCGCACGCTCACCGGCTTCAAGTTCATCGGCGAGCAGATCGGCGTGCTGGAGTCGGAGGGCCGCGAGGGCGATTTCCTCATGGGCTTCGAGGAGTCCTACGGCTACCTCGCCGGAACCTCCGTGCGCGACAAGGACGCCGTGGTCGCCTCCATGCTCATCTGCGAGCTCGCCGCCCACTGGAAGAAGCTGGGGCTGGACCTCTACGGGGCCATGGAGCGCCTCTACAAGGAATACGGCTATTGGTCGAGTGCCCTTCTCGGCCAGGCATACGAGGGCCCCGAGGGTGCGTCCGACATGTCCGCGATGATGTCCGGCCTCCGAGATCACGCTCCGGAGCAGATCGGCGGCACCGCCGTCGCACAGTGCATCGACTACGCCCAGGGCGCGCCGATGCCCGTCGTCAATCCGACCGACGAGCCCCAGCGGCTGCCCGAGGCGGACGTCCTCGAGTTCAGGCTCGCCGACGGCTCGCGCGTCCTGTTCCGGCCCAGCGGCACCGAGCCCAAGGCCAAGGCCTACGTGTTCGCCAAGGGCTCCGACCGCACCGAGTCCGAGTCAAAGCTCGCCGCGCTGGCCGCGGACGCCAAGTCGATCCTGGGAGGGACCCGCTAATGATCCACCTCGTATTGCTCTCCGGCGGCTCGGGCACGCGCCTGTGGCCGCTCTCCAACAGCACCCGCTCCAAGCAGTTCCTCAAGGTCCTGCGCGACGCGGACGGCAACCACGTCTCCATGGTCCAGCGCGTCTTCGGCCAGATCGGCGCCGTCGACGCCGACATCGACATCACCATCGCCACCTGCGCCAGCCAGGAGGAGTCCATCCGCCGCCAGGTGGAGGGCAACTACACTCTTGTGCTCGAGCCGGAGCGCCGCGACACCGCCCCGGCCATCATGCTCGCGTGCGCGAACCTCGCGCTCGAGCAGGGCGCGGGCGAGGGCGACACCGTCATCGTAATGCCCATCGACAGCTACGCCGACCAGGCCTACTACGACAGCGTCGTCAAGCTCGACGACGCCGTCCGGTCGGATTTCGCCGAGCTCGTCCTCATGGGCGTGGAGCCCACCTACCCCAGCGGCAAGTACGGATACATCGTGCCCGCGGCGGGGGAGGGCTGGCCCCGACGCGTCGAGCGCTTCACCGAGAAGCCCGACGAAGGGACCGCGCGGGAACTCATCTCACAAGGGGCCCTCTGGAACTGCGGCGTCTTCGCGTTCAGGCTCGGCTGGCTCACCGGCCTCACCGCCAGGTACCTGTCCTGCGGCACTTTCGAGGAGTTCCGCTCTCGCTACGCCGAGCTGCCCAAGAACTCCTTCGACTACGAGGTCGTGGAGAGGGCGTCGTCCATCGGCGCGGTCTCCTACGCGGGCGAGTGGAAGGACCTGGGCACCTGGAACACGCTGACCGACGAGATGGCCGAGTACACCTCCGGGCGCGTCGTGGTCGATACCAAGACATGCGATAACGTCCACGTGATCAACGAGACCGGTTTTCCGATGGTCGTCGCAGGCATCTCCGATTCGGTTGTCGTGGCGACGCCCGACGGTATCCTCGTCTCCGGCAAGGAGGCGTCGGCCAACATCAAGTCCGAGGTCAACGCCGTCGCGGAGAGCCGCCCCATGTACGAGCAGCGCTCCTGGGGCGAGTACCGCGTCATCGACAGCAGCGTCTTCCCCGACGGGGCGAAGGCACTCACCAAGGAGCTGATCATCCGCGAGGGCGGCCAGCTCGACTATCAGCGCCATATGCACCGAGGCGAGGTCTGGACGGTCATCTCAGGTACCGGCGAGGTCGTGCTGGACGGGTTGGTCCAGCAGGTTCGCGCTGGCTCCGTCGTGCAGATCCCTTCAGGAATGCCGCATTCGGCGCGGGCGGTCGGCGGCGACCTTCACGTGATCGAGGTCCAGCACGGCGAGACGCTTGTTAAAGAGGACATTGAGCGTATGGGCCATTTTTGGTAACACCAGAAGGAAGGCGTTATTAAACGCCTTTTGGGAACGGCTCCTAGATTTCGAAGTTCCGTGGAATTGTGAGTTCGAGTAGATGATTTTCGTCACACTTGTCGAGCCGCGGCGGCTCCCGTAATTCGGCCTCGACCGCAGGGCCGTTCGTATTTCCAGCGTGGCGGGTATCGCCAAGGTCCTTTCCTTCGAGGCCGGCGCAAGAGACCTACGCCGAAGCATGGAGCAGAAGCTTGAGGGGCTCGGCTTGTAGGAGGACATCCGACAGCGCTGCCTTCATCATCTTAGCTACACGAACCTCTGCGGATGTTACGGGCACGTGTCGTCTGATACTCCTGGATAGACGATGAGTTTCGATGCCGACCCTAGCGGTTGCGCGATGTTTGGGGATATGCCGACAGATTATGCGGTCGGAAGGGGGCGAACGTATTTTTGAGAATAGAGCTTGAAGTAATGGATTAATTAATTTGAAATGGCCCGCGTCGCTGTACCGGTCTTTATTAAATAGTTTGGGGTGTTTGGATGGAATTCAGGTTTCCTGTTGAGGTTTTAGCGGTAAAAGATAAAGATGCTGCCGCATTAAGAAGGGCTGCTTCGGGTGGAGCTTTTTCCGTGTTGGCGCGACCTATAATTGCCGCTGGGGGAATTGTTTTTGCTGCCAGGATGGATGAGGAAGGCACCGTTAGACATTCTGCTGCGCGAACATTAGGTGATCTGCCCTCTTTTCAAGGAAGTGCATATGTTCAAAGCGATCTTAACGGCGTTTTTAATCAAATAGCTGCATCTGTTGGAGCCGACATTCCCACTCTGTTTGTTGGAACACCTTGTCAATGTGCTTCTGTGGTTTCATATCTAAAGCTAAAAAAGGCGATTCGTCGACTAGAGGATTGCGAAAACTTATTTCTGTGTGACCTAATCTGCCATGGGGCTCCTAACAATGCATTATTTAAGGCTCATCAGGAATGGTTGTCTCGAAAAGTAGGCGCAGATGACGGAATTCATTCCTTTAGATTTCGGTCTAAAAATAAAGGATGGGGTCTCTACTACTACTACTACTACTACAAAGATGGAAAGAAGATAGAAGTATGCGAACCTGGTGAATGTGATCCATATTATTCATCTTTTTTGCGCGGGGAGTCTTATCGAGAATGTTGCTATAGATGTCCGTTTTCTAGGCCTGAGCGTTTGACTGATTTTACGATTGGCGATTATTGGGGAATCGAATCGGCTCACCCTGGCTTTTTCGACGTCGCAGGCGTTTCCGTCGTTTTATTAAACTCTGAGAAAGGGCGACAGTATTTCTATAGTAAAGCTGCTTGCGGCTGTAAGTACCTCGTTTCCGATTTTGAAAGCGCCGCTAGCAGCAATCATAATCTAAAAAAACCTACCGTTCGGCCCTCATCGAGGGATCATTTTCTTGCTAGTCTAAATAATCGAATGAGAGACAATGACATGGATGCTTTATTTGAACACGATTTGCATCCTAAAAAAAGCATTAAGTCACTTATCAAAAGTGTTGTGCCGCTTTCGTTTATTACTTTTCTTAAGAGGATTAAGGGGGGATTGAGCTTTGGTTTCTGATACTACGATCGCTGAGGTTCTTGCCGGTAATAATTGCTGTGGTTGCTCTCTTTGTATGACAGTTTGTCCTAAAAATGCGATTAAAATGGTGCAAGATTCGTATGGTTTTGTAATCCCTCGGATTTCGGGGCAGTGCATTAATTGCGGAGTTTGCCTTAGAGCTTGTCCTATGTCGGAAGCCTCTAAATTGGCAGACAACAGTTCAAATCGGTAAGCGACGGTTCTGACCTTCTTTAATGCATTTGGCTCCTTCTATGACGATAATATCGTGGATATGGCGATTAGTCTTTCGACTAATAATTTGATTCTGAAGAATTAGAGAACGCAAACTTGTGAAATACCCTTTTCTTTCAAGTTAACCCAATTGTTTTGTAATGGACTGGGTTGGCACAAGCCAATTCGGTCCCTTCTTTGGGTTGCGCATACTTTTGTCAGTTTTGTCAGAGCTATTTTTCTCTTTTTAGACATATCCCCGAATGCCGTTTCTCATCGATTGAGCTAGATGATTGTCGGCTGGTGTTAGGTCGGACGGAAGAATCTGTAAAACACAAAGGAGCTCTCGTTTTCCGGTGGGCTGCAGACTATCGTTTAACGACAATTAATGATTCAGTTTCTTTCCTTAAAAGCGCCAGGGAGTGCTATTTCTTCTGGTGTTTACTACCTGGCGTACGACGGTATTATCCGTTCGTCGGCCTTTCAACTTGGTTGACAGTTTACCGGGGGAGTGTCCGAGGAAGTGGCCTCTGCGCTTTTGTTTCCCGGCAGCGGCGACACCGTGTCGGCGCACGCAGACCTCTTGTGGGATAGCAAGGTTCGAGTGAGCGCGTTATCATGCACCCCGGTTTTCCTCCTACGCATGAAACCGCTGTTCCACGCTTGATTTGGACATGCTTGAGGCTGGTGTGATTGGTATTATGAATCAATTAGTTACAACTCGTGTTCTGTTTTGAATTATCACGCAACCGTTTGGCGAAAAATAGGTGGCCAGCACTCTCGTTAAGCGAATCAAAGAGTAGTATTTATTTAGCGTTCACTGCCTGGAGCATGACGTTTGAATTCGACAATTTGGGTTTTAACAGTTTCCATGGGGTTTCGTCTTCTTTGGAATCTGTTGCTGTGGCGGGATCGCGTCGGAAATGTTGGTGTAAGCGCGCCGACGGCTGACCGCCAAACGCAAG
>CABSNR010000010.1:0-61882 GCA_902479145.1 uncultured Collinsella sp. | reverse complement strand
ATAAGAGACAGGCCGTGAAGGCGCTTATTGATACCTATAACGAGTTTACGGGCAAGCATGCTGAACCCTTTGCCATGGGCGGCGGCACGTACGCGCGCAACTTTGCCCGCGCCGTCTCGTTTGGCCCCGAGGAGACCGGCCTGGAGCTGCCCTCGTGGGGCGGCCAGATGCACGGCCCCAACGAGTGCGCCAACGAGGAACAGCTCAAGCAGGCGCTCAAGATCTACATTGTTGCGATCCTCCGTTTGAATGAATTAGAGCTTTAAGGTTTCGCGGTTTCCCAATCTAAGTTGCGGTGGAATAGTTCCTAGAATGGGCCATTTGATGGCCAAGCAGGAACTATTTCACCGCAACTTTGTTTTTATTGGTGTAAAAGGCGGGTCATGCTTGGTGGCGGGTTTGTTATTCGTTTGTAAAGGCCGTGCTGCGCTTGCGGTAAGGGTCTATCAAATGACCGTAAGAAACCGCAGTTGGCGCTGGTGCTGCCCGATCGGGGTCGTATCTTTCCAAACAGCAAAGCGGGCAGGGTGCCCGCGAGTCGCATGTATGAAAGGAAGATCATGCTCGATCAGGCTTATTCTCGTCGTCAGTTCCTCGGCCTCGCTGGTGGTCTTGCCAGCTTCGTGGGCCTCGGCCTCGTTGGCTGCGGTGGCGCGGGTGCTTCCAACGCCGCCGACAAGGGCAGCGCCACTGCCGCTGCCGAGTCTGTCTCCGGCGAGGTGACCTACGACGGCGCCTCCTCGTTCCAGGCTCTCGTCGAGGCCGCTGCAGAGAAGTTCATGGACGCCAACCCGGACGTCTCCGTCTCCGGTTCGGGTAACGGTTCGGGCAAGGGTCTGACCGCTGTCGCCGCCGGCACCGTTACCATCGGTAACTCCGACGTCTTCGCCGAGACCAAGCTCGAGGCCGACCAGGTCAAGAACCTCGTCGACCACGAGGTCGCCGTTGTGGGCATGGGCCCTGTCGTCTCCAAGAACGTGACGGTCGACGACCTGTCCCTCGAGCAGCTCAAGGGTATTTTCTCCGGCCAGATCACCAACTGGAAGGAGGTCGGCGGCGACGACGTCAAGATCGTCGTTCTCAACCGCAAGGCTGGCTCCGGCACCCGTGCCACCTTCGAGGCCGCCGTTTTTGGCGACGAGGCCGTTGACTTTAAGGGCGACGCCGAGCTCGACAAGTCCGGCGATGTCCAGACTCAGATGGGCAGTACCGACAACGCCATCTCCTACCTCGACTTCTCGCACTTCGATGACTCCAAGTTCAACGCCATCAAGGTCGAGGGCGTCGAGCCCAAGAGCAAGAACGTCACCGACGACTCCTTCAAGATCTGGGCGACCGAGCACATGTACTGCTCCAAGGACGCCGACGAGGCCACCAAGGCCTTCCTGGAGTTTATGCTCTCCGACGACGTCCAGGGCAAGCTCGTCGAGGAGCAGGGCTTCATCCCCGTCTCTGCCATGAAGGTCGTCAAGGACGCCAGCGGCAAGGTCTCCGCTAAATAAGTAATCGCCCCGGAAAGGTTTGCAATGGCAAAACAGCTGCCAAAGCGCGACCTTGAGAACGTGGGCCTGGGCGTCACGGGCGCGTGCGTTGCGCTCGTGACGCTTGTCGTTGCCGCGCTCATCTTTATGGTCGCCCAAAAGGGCCTCTCGGCTTTTCTCAAGGACGGCGTTTCGGTCGTCGAGTTCTTCACCGGCACCAAGTGGGACCTGGCCAACACGGCCAAAAACGGCCTGCCCTATACCGGCGCCCTGCCCCTGATCGTCACCTCGTTTGCGGTCATGGTGCTCTCCACGCTTATCGCGCTGCCCATCGCTATCGGCTCTGCCATCTTTGCGGTCGAGATCCAGCCTAAGTTTGGTTCCAAGATCTTTCAGCCGCTCATTGAGCTTTTGACCGGTATTCCCTCGGTCGTCTTTGGCCTGATCGGTTTTCACGTGGTCGTCGGCCTCATGAAGAGCGTTTTCCACGCAAGCACGGGCTTGGGCATCTTGCCCGGCGCCATCGTGCTGGCCGTCATGATCCTGCCGACGATGACCACGCTTTCGGTCGATGGCCTGCGCGCCGTGCCCGACAGCTACCGCCAGGGCTCGCTCGCGCTGGGCTACACCCGCTGGCAGACCATCTGGCACGTGGTACTCAAGTCCGCCATGCCGTCGCTCATGACTGCGGTCATCCTTGGTATGACCCGCGCCTTTGGCGAAACGCTTGCCGTGCGCATGGTTATCGGCGGTATCGAGGCCATGCCGACGTCACTGCTGTCGCCGGCATCCACCATCACCACCACGCTCACCACGTCTATGGCGGTCTATGCCGAGGGCTCGGCCCAGGACGATGTTCTGTGGGCGCTCGGTCTGCTGCTGATGGGCATGAGCCTCATCTTCATCCTGATCATCCACCTTATCGGCCGCAAGGGGGGCGAAGGCTCGTGGCTAGCACGCGTATCCACATCGACGAGGCGAGGCTCGGGCGTGTCCAAAAGCAGGACCGCTTCGCCACGGGCGTGTTGACGGCGATCGTCGCCATAGTCATGCTCATCGTCGTCTCCATGGTGGCCTACATCCTGTTCGAGGGCATCTCGACGCTGTTCCAGCCGGGCTTTCTCACGGAGCCGTCGCGCGCCAACGGAACGCAGGGCGGCGTGCTCTACCAGCTGTTCGACTCGTTCTACCTGCTGTCGATCACCCTGGTCATCTCGGTGCCCATCAGCCTGGGCGGGGCAGTCTTCCTGGTTGAGTACGCGCCGAACGGCCCTATCCGCGACATCGCCTCGACCGCCATCGAGACGCTGTCCTCGCTGCCTTCCATCGTCGTCGGCATGTTCGGCTTTCTGGTGTTCTCGGTGCAGCTGGGCTGGAAGTACTCCATCATCTCCGGCGCCGTCGCGCTCACCATGTTCAACATCCCCATCCTGGTGCGCGTGATCCAGCAGGCGCTCGAGGACGTGCCGCAGGTCCAGCGCGATGCGTGCCTGGCCATGGGCCTCACTCGCTGGGAGGCCACGCTGCACATCCTGATCCCCGAGGCCATGCCTGCCATCGTGACGGGCATCGTGCTTTCGGCCGGTCGCGTGTTTGGCGAGGCCGCAGCACTGCTTTTTACCTCGGGTATGAGCTCGCCGGTTCGCCTGAACTTCTTGAGCTTTAACCTGTCGAGCCCCACCTGCGCTTGGAACGTGTTCCGTCCCGGCGAGTCGCTCGCCGTGCACATCTACAAGATCTATGGCGAGGGCAGCCCCGAGGCCCAGCAGATCGTCTGGGGCACCGCTGCACTGCTGATGATTTGCGTGCTGCTGTTTAACGTAATCGCCCGCATTGTGGGCAAGCAACTGGCAAGGAAGATGACGGCCGAATGAGCGAGATGAATGTAACGCCCGCAACCGAAGCGGAATCGTCCGACACCCGGGACTTCCTGTCGAGCGTGGGGGAGAGCGAGAAGCGCGTGCGCGTGAGCGGTAAGGCCGTGAGCAACGAGGTTGTGCTCTCCACCAAGGACGTCAACGTGTACTATGGCGACCACCATGCATTGCACAATACGTCGCTCGACTTCCACAAGGGCGAGATCACGGCGCTCATCGGGCCTTCGGGCTGCGGTAAGTCGACCTTCTTACGCAGCCTCAACCTGATGAATCGCGAGATTCGCGGCTGCCGCGTGGAGGGCGAGATCAACTATCGCGGGCGCAACGTGAACACCAAGACCGAAAACACCTACGAGCTGCGCCGTTCCATTGGCATGGTGTTCCAGCAGCCCAACCCGTTCCGCAAGTCCATTCGCGACAACATCACGTTTGCGCCCAAGCGCCACGGCATCACCGACCGTGACGAGCTCGACCGCATGGTCGAGGAAAGCTTACGCGGCGCGGCGCTGTGGGACGAGGTCAAAGACAAGCTCGATAAGAGCGCCTATGCGCTTTCGGGCGGTCAGCAGCAGCGTCTGTGCATCGCGCGCACGCTGGCGCTCAACCCCGACGTGATTCTGTTCGACGAGCCCTGCTCGGCGCTCGACCCCATCTCGACGCTGGCGATCGAGGACCTCATGTCATCGATCGTGGCCGACCGCGCCATCGTTATCGTGACGCACAACATGGAGCAGGCGTCGCGCGTGTCCAACCGCACGGCGTTCTTCTACATGGGCGATATGGTCGAGTACGACGAGACTGACGAGATTTTCCAACGGCCCAAGGATAAGCGGCTGAATGATTACCTCACCGGCATGTTCTCCTAGTCCGGGACATGCTTGAGGCCTGCAGCGGCCACGGTTGCCGCAGGACTGATTGGAGAGGCGGGTCATCTCTTGCGGGAGATGGCCCGCCTTTTTGTGTCGTGTGCGACCCGCCTTTTCGCTGCTATCATGGACAACGTTGAATTTCTACGAAGGAGCAGGGCATATGGCGATTCTTTTGGGATGCGATTCCGTCAGCCTAGAGTTTCCCACCAAGCATATTTTCGATAGCGTTACGCTCGGCGTGGGCGAGGGCGACCGTATTGGTATTGTCGGTAAAAACGGCGACGGTAAGTCGACGCTGCTGAGCGTGCTCGCCGGCACGTTGGAGCCCGACGACGGCCGCGTGACGCACCGTCGCGGCACCACGATCGGTCTACTCGGCCAAAAGGACCAGCTGGTCGATACCGACATCGTGCATCATGCCGTTGTGGGTGACGTCCCCGAGTACGAGTGGGCGTCGAGCCCCCGCACGCGCCAGATTCTGGCCGGCCTTATTAGCGATGTGCCCTGGGAGGGCGCGGTGGGCGAGCTTTCGGGCGGCCAGCGCCGTCGCGTGGACCTCGCGCGCCTGCTGATCGGCGACTACGACGTGCTCATGCTCGACGAGCCCACCAACCACCTGGACATGCGCACCATCAACTGGCTCGCGCGTCACTTAAAGGCCCGCTGGCAGCGTGGCCAGGGCGCCATGCTCGTGGTCACGCATGACCGTTGGTTCTTGGACGAGGTCTGCACCAGCATGTGGGAGGTCCACGACGGCCAGGTCGACCCCTTCGAGGGCGGTTACTCGGCCTACATCCTGCAGCGCGTGGAACGCGACCGCATGGCCGCGGTTACCGAGGAGCGCCGTCGCAATATGGCACGTAAGGAGCTCGCGTGGCTGAGCCGCGGTGCCCAAGCGCGCTCCACCAAGCCCAAGTTTCGTGTGGATGCCGCTCGCGAGCTCATCGCCGACGTACCGCCCGTACGCGACGAGCTGGAGCTCAAGCGCCTGGCGGTGAGCCGCCTGGGCAAGCAGGTTATCGATGTGGTCGACGTGGACGCCGGCTATGCGGATACCGATGGCGCGCCCAAGCAGGTACTTTCCGACGTGACCTGGCTCATCGGAGCGGGCGACCGCTATGGACTTTTGGGCGAGAACGGCGCCGGCAAGTCGACCTTGCTCGACGTGATCCAGGGCAAGATTGAACCCACGCGCGGCCGTGTAAAGATCGGCCAGACAGTGCGCTTTGGCGTGCTGTCGCAGCAGCTCGAGGAGCTCGAGCCCTACATGGGCGACACGATTCGCGAGGTGCTCAGCAACTATAAGAAGTACTACGTCATCGACGGCAAGGAAACTTCGCCCGAGAAGCTCTGCGAGCGCCTGGGATTTACGACGCAGCAGCTCTGGAGCCGCATCGGCGATCTTTCGGGCGGCCAGCGCCGTCGCCTGTCGCTGCTGCTGACGATTCTGGACGAGCCCAACGTGCTCATCCTGGACGAGCCTGGCAACGACCTGGATACCGACATGCTCGCGATTGTCGAGGACCTGCTCGACGGCTGGCCCGGCACGCTGATTCTGGTGACGCACGACCGCTTTTTGATGGAGCGCGTGACCGACCAGCAGTGGGCGCTGCTCGACGGCCATCTGACGCATATGCCCGGCGGCGTGGACCAGTACCTGCGCCTGTGCAACGCTACCGCCGAGGGCGAGCCCGTGGGCGCGCCGAGCGCTAAGACCGGCACGTTTGACACTGGTGCCGCGGCAGCTGCGGCCGAAAAGCCCAAGTCGAGCGGTCAGCCCAACGGCCTGTCCAACGCCGAGCGTCAGAAGCTCCGCCGCGAGGTGAGCTCGCTCGAGCGCAAGATGGAGACACAGCGCGCCCGCGTGGAGGAGGCCGAGGCCGCCATGGCCCAGGTCGATCCCACCAACTACACGGCGCTCGGCGAGCAGCAGGCAAAGATCGACGAGGGTCACGCTGCCATGGACGAGCTGGAGATGGCGTGGCTCGAGGCGAGCGAAAAGCTCGAGGGCGAGGAGTAGACGAGGATGATCAAAGCCGCGTTTTTCGATATCGACGGTACGCTGCTGAGCTTTAAGACCCACCGGATTCCGGCGTCGGCGCAGCAGGTGCTCGACAGCTTTCACGAGCAGGGGATCGCATGCGTGATCGCCACGGGCCGTCCGACCTACCAGATGCCGGACTGGTTGTTCGACCTGGGCTGGGATGCGTACATTACGCTTTCGGGCCAGCACTGCTTTGATGCCGAGGGGGTTTACCGCAGCTGCCCGATCGATTCGGACGACGTCGCGGTGATTGTGGACCAGGTGGCGCAGGGGCGCTACGACTCGCTGTGCATGCAGGGCGAGAACTCGTTTGTGAACCGCCTGTCCGAGCGCGTGGTGACGGCTGGCAGCAACGCGGGAATCGTCTACCACGAGGAGCCGTTTGAGCACGCCTTTGACGCACCGGTCTACCAGTTCTGCGCCTTTGTGGACCCGGCCGACGAACATATCGTGACCGACGCCGTGTCGCATTCGCTCACCACGCGCTGGTGCGACCTGTTCTGCGACATTATTCCCGCTAACGGCGGCAAGGACCTGGGCGTGGCGGCGACGCTCGAGCGGCTTGGTATCGACGCGAGCGAGGCGATTGCCTTTGGCGACGGCGAGAACGACCTGTCAATGTTTTCTGCCGTGGGCACAAGCGTGGCCATGGGTAATGCGCAGGATACCGTGAAGGCCGCGGCGACCTACGTGACGACCGCCGTGGACGACGACGGCATCTACAACGCTGCGAAGCACTTTGGGCTGATGTAACTGCGGGCCGGCACCCGGCACCTGGGGACACTCCTTGCGGGGCGTCCCCATTTTGTTTTCGTCCCGCACGTTTTGTGAAACACGGCTAACTTTTAGGCAAAGTAGTAAGACATGGGCAACTTTTGCGGTAAAGTAAATCAAGCAAAAGTATCCAAAGGCTAACTAGCAATCATCGCGAAAGGCGGCCCATGGCCCTACGTGAATCCGGAGAAGACTATCTCGAATCGATCTACGTTCTGTCGGAACGTCAGGGTATCGTGCGCTCGATCGACGTTGCGGAGTACCTCGGCGTAACCAAGGCGAGCGTTTCCAAGGCCATGGCGACGCTGGAAAGCAACGGCTATGTCGAAATGGGCAAGCGCGACGTTCATCTGACAGAGCGAGGGCTGGAGGTCGCTCGTCAAATGTGGGAACGTCACTGCTTTTTCGTGGGGCTGCTGGAGGATGCGGGTGTTTCGGCTGAGGTCGCGTCGCAAGAGGGCTGCCACATGGAGCATTGTCTGAGCGAGGAGAGCTTTGAGAAGCTAAGATCGATGCTGGGACGGGAAGATGTGGCGGGTCCAACAACGGAAGCCTAACTGACCCACAGTGGCGCGGAGTTCACGCAAAGCGCGAACCAGCGACCGGGACCAGCGGCCCTTTCGGCCAAGTCCATTTCAGCTAAGGAACCCCGCCAGCAAGCGATGCCCAAGAACCGCCAGCTGTGTCAATGCAGGCCGGGGCCGGACAGCCCACGAACGCTACAGGTTCTTGACACCCATCGCGCGCATGGCGTTCAGGATGGCGATGATCGCCACGCCTACGTCGCCGAACACGGCAAGCCACATGTTGGCGATGCCGAGTGCTGCCAGCACTAGAATCAGCAACTTAACGCCCAGCGCAAAGATGATGTTCTGCCTGACAATCGCCATGGTCTTGCGTGCCACGCGGATCGCGCGGGAAATGTTGGACGGCTTGTCGTCCATGAGCACGACATCGGCGGCCTCGATCGCAGCGTCAGAACCCATAGCGCCCATGGCAATGCCCACATCGGCGCGCGTAAGCACGGGCGCATCGTTGATGCCGTCGCCCACAAAGGCGAGCTTGCCCTTGCCACTCTCGGTTGCAAGCAGCGCCTCGACGCGCTCGACCTTATCGCCCGGCAGCAGCTGCGCGTGGAACTCGTCGAGACTGAGTTGCTTGGCCACAGACGCCGCAACCTCCTCGCGGTCGCCCGTGAGCATGACGGTGCGCTTGACACCGGCGGCGTGCAGGTCGCGAATCGTTTGCTCAGCATCGGCCTTGACGGTGTCTGCAATCACGATGTGGCCGGCGTACACGCCGTCAACGAGCACATGCAGAATCGTTCCGACGACCTCGCAATCGGGCGCTTCGACTCCGGCCGCGGCGAGCATCTTTGCGTTGCCAACGACGACGTGCTTGCCGTCGATGGTTGCCGTCACGCCATGGCCCGCGTCGTTGGTGGAGTCGCTTACGCGCTTGGGGTCGACCTCGCCCTGGTAGGCGACACGTACGGACTGCGCGATGGGGTGATCGGAGAACGACTCAGCAAGGGCTGCGACTTCGAGCAACGACTGCTCGGTATAGCCGGCCTCGGGGTGTACCGCGACCACCGAGAACGTGCCGTTGGTGAGGGTGCCCGTCTTGTCAAAGACGACGGTGTCCACGTCGGCGAGCGTCTCGAGGTAGTTAGAACCCTTGATGAGAACGCCCAGCTTGGACGCGCCGCCGATGCCGCCAAAGAAGCTGAGCGGGACGCTGATCACCAACGCGCACGGGCAGCTGACGACCAGGAAAGTCAGGCCGCGCAGGATCCAGTCGGACCAGGCGCCGTTGATTAGGCCGCCGCCGAGCGCGAGCACCACGGCCGCGCCGGTGACGGCGGGCGTGTAGACGCGGGCAAAGCGCGTGATGAAGTTCTCGGTACGCGCCTTCTTTTCGCTGGCGTTTTCTACGAGCTCCAGGACGCGCGCGACAGTGGACTCGCCAAATGGCTTGGTGGTGCGCACGTGGATGAGCCCCGTCATGTTGATGCAGCCGCTGATGATATCGTCGCCGGACTTGGCGGGGCGGGGGACTGACTCGCCCGTGAGCGCGGCGGTGTCGAGTTGCGTCTCGCCCTCGACGATGACGCCGTCGATGGGCACGCGCTCACCGGGCTTGACCACGATCACGGTGCCGACGGCGATGTCATCGGGGAAGACCTGCTCGAGTGTGCCGTCGGGCTGCTCGACGTTAGCGTAGTCGGGCGCGATGTCCATCATGGCACTGATCGACTTGCGGCTCTTGCCCACGGCGTACGCCTGGAACAGCTCGCCGACCTGGTAGAACAGCATGACGGCGGCGCCTTCGGCCATGTGCGGGTCGGTATCGGGGAAGAACACCATGGCAAACGCGCCGATGGTTGCGACTGCCATAAGGAAACTCTCGTCGAAGGCCTTGCCGCGGCGGATGTTACTGAATGCCTTTTGCAGTACGTCGTAGCCGGCAATCAAAAACGGCACGAGGAACAGTGCGAAGCTGGCGTAGATGTCGCCCGGGGTGCCGAATGCGGCAGTGAGGGTGCCGAGCTCATCGAGGGCGTACACCACGGCAAAAATGCCCAGCGCTACCAGGATGCGGTTGCGCTTATGCTCGAGTGACTCTTTTTTCTTGCGCTTCTTCTTTTTCTTCTTGGGGTCGGCGGTGGCCATGACTCGAATCCTCCCATTTGAATGTATGAACACTCACTCATATAATTTCGCGAGCAAAGGCCGCGGCAAGCGCGGCCTTGCGGGTTGGCGTAAACCTGGGCTAGAGAATGATCTCGCAGTCCGGCTCGGCGTCGGCGGTGAACTCCACAACGCGGTCGAGGACCTCGTCGAACTCGGCGTCATCGGCCTCGAGCGTCAACTTCTGGGTCATAAAGTTGACCGAAACGGACTTGACGCCATCGAGCTTGGCCAGCTCGTCCTGAAGCTCACGCGCGCAGTTGGCGCAGTCGATCTCGTCGAGTTTAAACTGCTTTTTCATGGTGGGTTCCTTTCTCTGTATTTGCGGCTTGGGTGCAGGCCGCGCTGGTACCGTGGTTGGTCGCTATTCGCAGATGTGGCTCATGCCCTGGTTGAGCATGGTGTAGACGTGGTCGTCGGCGAGCGAGTAGAGGATATTGCGCCCGTCGCGCCGGAATTTAACCAGGTGCGACTGCTTGAGTGTGCGCAGCTGGTGCGACACCGCGGACTGCGAGGTTTCGGTCGCTTCGGCGATGTCTGCCACGCAGAGCTCGCGGCCCATGAGGGCATAGAGGATCTTGATGCGCGTGGTGTCGCTGAAGACCTTGAACAGGTCGGCGAGGTCGTAGAGAAGCTCCTCGTCGGGAAGGTCCTCGGGCGAGCAGGTGGTGGGGATCGCGGGTTCGGTGGCCTCGATGTCGGGTTTCGTTTCATCAACGCGGATGCTCATTGCAATATCCTTTCATATGAACATGCGCTCATATAACTTGCTTCCAATTATATGAGTGTATGTTCATATGTCAATGACGTTCAGGTAATTCGTTGCACAAAATGATGGGGAATAGTGGACGAGATCCCGGAGTGAGCGGTTTTGATAGCCGATGCCGGGGTGGGTGCCCCTGAGCCGTGCAAAAATTGGAGTATTCTGCAACTATAGGGGGTCCGCTAATTTATTGCAGGTCATATAATGCAGTTCAAGAGTTATCTTAGGGTGTTAATCCGATGAGTTCTTCCTCAAATGTTGCCTAACGCTCTCACGCAAGAGTGATTTCGCTTCACATTTGGATCCACTCGAGGGTGATAGACACCCGACCCTGCTGAATACTCGCAATTTTGCACATCGCTAGGGTACCCACCTTGTTAGCCGGCCTAGTTTCCGGCCCCGAAGATCCTGCCCTCGGGCGCGAGGCTGCTTGTTTGGGCAAATGATGGGCTGTCGGATTCGACTGTCTGCATGTCATCGATTGCCGGAACTTCATTAATTGTCGGGTCATCCAGCGTGATGCCTTCGAGTGTTGCTTTTTCGAGGTCGATTCGTTGGCGCTCTTCGGAATCCTGGCGAAGCTGCTTCTGAATTCGCCTTTTCTCTTCTATAAACCTTCTGAGCACAAACTGTCTCAGGTCCTCTTGCATGATTTGAAAGTCTTTTGGCAGACGCGAGGGGCGTACGCCCTCTTTCCGCTGGATTGCTTCCATGACCCTAACGAAAGAGCTGGCATGCATAAAGGAATAACGGCTGACGGTGATGATTCCGTACCCCATGGACGAAAGTGCATTCTTGCGCTCCTCATCGATGGCGCGGTCTTCTTCCGCGTCATGATAAAAACCGTTGTATTCAATGTCTGTGCGAGATTTCTTTAGATACGCATCCATAAAGAACTTCTTGCGTCTCGTGAGATTCTTTGCGGCAGCGGTGACCTGCACCTCGTAATCGGTCTCAATTCCCTTAATACCAAGCCCTCCTTCGCTTTTGGGTAGCGTTAGCATCATGACAAATGCCGTTTCCATGGGAGACCGGCATCCGTCGCGTACACATTGGATCGCCTTTCGGGCAAGGGCCAAACCGTCGCATCTGGTAATGGAATTAAAGAACTGCTTTAACCTCTCGGTCGAGGTGAGCGCGAAACACTCGGTATAGGAGGTGGAAGAGTCGGTTCCAAGGGAATAAGCGCCGCACAGTTCAAAGTAGTACTCCACTAGTTCGCGAAAAGAAAGATAGGTGGCGGCCTGAAGTGCGCAAAGCTCAACGCCAACAATGAAGATGCCATCTTTGAGCTCTATAAAGCGTGAGTTCGAGAATCGTTTTGAAGATACGTGGCATTGACAGTTCATTGCATAGCGCGCATTCCTGCGATCAAACACCATCACCTCGAGAGAACCATTTGCGTCGAGGGAAACATCATGTTTGGTGAGCCATTCTGCGGCTGCGTCAAGAAGCGTTCCGGTGGGACATGATCCGTAAATCTCGGCAGGGTTACAGGACTCGATACCTTTCGCAGACACCGAATGCGCGGCCTGGTAGACCGCTTTTGCCGTGGTATGTGACAATACGATACTCATGGTATGTATCGTGTCAGCTAATGCCGTGTTGATGGCGCTGAGTGGAAAAGTCGTTTTAGAGGTCTAACCAAATGCTGTCCAAAAGCTTGACGCAATTATGGGTTGGTAGGCCCTAAATAAAAGTTTTCGCAGCTTAGCTATAGCATATAAATACTCAATTGCTGCACATTTGATATCGATGCATCGCCATCCGACAACGAATTACGTGTTGGGAATTGGATGAAATCGTTCAAAATGAGGGTTCAGAATTTGTGACGGCTGATCTATCTGTGGAACGTAGGGCGGCCCCGCTGCGGGGTTTCCCGCTGCGAGGCCGCTTGTGATCTACGCCGGAGTTTGTCGTAGACGTTTCTACTTGGCAAACAGGTTCTTGAGGTTGAACTCGGCTTGGACGGTGCGGAGCATGAGGTCGGTGTCGTCCAGGCCCAGATGCTGCTCGTTGGCGTCGGCGGCGAGGGTTCCACGGCGGCGCGCCCAGTTCTCGAGCGCGGCGGGGGCAGACTCGCGGGGGAGCGAGCGGACGTCGGCATCCAGGCTGCGGCAGATCTGGCGCGAGTCGATGACGATGATCTTGCCGGCGCGGCGTGCCTCGGCGTAACCGTCCAGGTGGATCTTGAACCAACTGTCTTCGAACGCGGCGTTATGCGCCATGTACGGGTACGTCTTCATAAGTTTGAGCAGCTGCTTCTGCAGTTCCTTGTTCTCGCGGAATGGTTTTTTGCCGTCGATGTCGTCCCAGGTGATGTGGTGGATATTCGACAACGGCACATCCTCGCCGCGGTAGATGTCGGGCAGGCCGCAGTAGTGTGCCTCGGCGTCATGCGGGACGGCGTCGCTGGTGAGCTCCATGATCTCCCAGCCCACGTTGATGATATAACCACGCTCGGGTGCACGGCCGGTGGTCTCGATATCGATACCGAGCACGGTGCCTTGGATGGGCTTGCGCGCGTAGGCGACGCCGAGCGCGTCGCGGTCGCCGCGGATCTCGCGCATGACGGACGCGGCGGTGCGCTTTTGCATCTTGCCGATGGCGGCGCAGGTGTCGGCGTCGGACAGACCGCGCGAAAGCGTCGCGGGCGTCACGTTGCGCAGGCGCGCCTCGCCAATCTGGTCGCACAGGTCGCGGTTGCGGTCAGCCAGGTCGCGCACGGTGGCAAAGTCGAAGCCGGGGTCGCCCTCGGCGGTAAAGTACTCGGTTTCGAGCACCTTAAGGGCCTCCTCGCCCTTCTGGCGCTCGGATTCCATGGCGCCGTGATCGCCATAGATAAACATGGGGATAAACGGCTGACGCTCGTATTCGAGTGCTTGTGAAACGTTCATATAACTGCTCCTTGGACGGGCCACACCGCGCGGCTCGGGTTCATTGAGATGTGGCGAGATGATAGTTTACCATGGGCAACTATTGGCACCGCGCCCGGGACAACTACAATACCCTAGTTGACCGCTAGGACTTTTACAATGCTGCCGAAAGACACGAAAGGTTCCATCCGTCATGGATTTACTGATAGATATTCTGCTCGATGCCGGCAAAGACACGCTCTCGCTGGTGCCGTTTTTGTTGGTGACGTACCTTGCGCTCGAGACGCTCGAGCATGTTGCGGGCGACCGCGTTAACGGCGCCATCAAGCGCGCTGGCGCTGCGGGCCCTGTGGTTGGCTCGTTGCTGGGCATGGTGCCGCAGTGCGGCTTTTCGGCAATGGCGGCCACGCTGTACGCCGGTCGCGTCGCGACGCTGGGTACCCTGGTGGCGGTGTTTCTCTCGACCTCCGATGAGATGCTGCCGCTGTTGCTCGCCGAGCAAGTTCCCGTGCAGACCATGGCGATGCTTCTGGCTTCGAAGGCGCTGATCGCGCTGGTCACGGGCTTTATCGTGGACGCCGCCATTCGCGGCCTGCGTCGTAACGCTCGCGCACATGCGGCGATTCGCCGTACCGTGCTGGGGACCGCTGCTAATCCGGCTCATGTGAACTGCGCGCACGACGACCACACTGGCGGTGACATCATCGACGAGGTGGCCGAGGCGGGCGTGAGCGCCGATCACATCCATGAGCTGTGCGAGCGCTACCATTGCGGTTGCGATGAAGACGAGGACGAGCACGAACACGGACATGGCCACGATCACGGTCATGAGGGCGAATATGAACACCATGATGGTCACGGTCACTCCCATTCCCACGAAGGGACGCCTGTCCTGTCGATTATCCGCAGCGCCATCTCCCACACCGTGCAGGTATCGGTATTCATTTTCCTGGTGACGCTGATTCTGGTTGCCGTGCTCGAGACCTTCGGCGAGTCCGCGATCGAGCAGTTCCTGCGTGGCAACGAGACGCTCGCCGTCCTGGGTTCGGCGCTTGTCGGCCTGATTCCCAACTGCTCGGCCAGCGTCGTCATCACACAACTGTACCTGGAAGGCGCGCTGCAGCTGGCCCCGATGCTCGCCGGCACGCTCATCTCTGCTGGTGTGGGCTACCTGGTGCTGTTCCGCACCAACCGCAGCGCCCGCGAAAACGTCCTGTTCCTGATCATGATGTACGTCATCGGTGCCGGCTGGGGCCTCATCCTATCCGCCGTTGGCCTTTAAGTAGATTATTGGGACATGTCTTACGATCTACCCCTGTGACTAGGGCATTCCCCGCTGCCAAAACAAAAAGGTAGATTTTTAGGCATGTCCCAAAAATCTACCTTGGTTAGCGCAGCAGCTCGGTGAGGTTTCGCTTAAAACGAGCGCGGTCTTCGCTGGTAAATGCCGCCGGTCCGCGAGTGCGTCCGCCGGCGCGGCGCACCTTCTTTTCCTCGTGGCGAATAAACAGTTGCATGTCGATGGTCGCCTTGTCGTAGACGCGCCCGCGCACACCGATTGCGGCGGCATCGCGGCCGAGCACCATGCTCGCCAAGCCAATGTCCTGCGTCACGACTACGTCGCCCGCCTGCAGGCGTTCGACAATGGCAAAGTCGGCGCTGTCGGCGCCCACGCTCACATCGAGCGTCGTGACCCAAAAGCCGCGTCGCGCGTGCTCGGCATCACGCGGGTCGTCGCGGCGAATGTGCCGTTCCAGGTTTTGCGTGCTGTTGCCGGCGATAACAACGGCGACGCCCGCCCGCCGCGCGCAATCAATCGACTCGCGCGTGACCGGGCAGGCGTCGGCATCAATAAAGAGCGTTCGCGGCATCTAGTGCACCAGTTTGCCAAATTGAATAGCGCGAACAATCAGCGTAACGCCAAACACCAGCAGTGCGGCGCCGCTAAAGATGACGAGCATCTTGGCCGACCACAGCGGATAGATAAACACGAACATGCCGGCGATGATGGAGAGCGCGCCGCTCAGGATGGCGAGGGCACGGTTGGACGAAAGCTCGGACTCCAGAATGGACATGACACCTTCGACGATCCAGCCAAAGCCGGCCACGATAACCACCATCGTGGTGAGCGTCGCGGTCGAGAAGGCCTGGTTGCGCAGGATTATGACGCCGCCCAAGATAATGAGTAGGTTGGAGATGATGCTCGTCACGCGCCAGCCGGTGGGCAGCAGTGGCTCGAAAACAGCGGTAAACAGCCTGATCGCGGCCGTAATCACAAAGTAGAAGCCCAGGACGGTCGTCAAAAAGACGAGGGACTTGGCGGGTGCAAAAAGCAGCGCGATACCAGCAATGAGTGCTAAGACGCCCGTGATGGCGTAGATCCAGCGTACGGCCTTGACGGCTTTGCCCGCCATACTTTTCTCGTCAAATCCAAATTGGCTCGATTTTTGGTCATCGTTCTTAAAGATGCCCATAATGTCTCCTTTCCGTGCGGCGAAAGCCTTGATCGTTACAACCAGTATCGCCTAAAGGCGCTGGCGTATGGGTCGGGGAGGGCGAAACGTAACCCAAAGGCCCCGAATTGTTTCCGTTGTTCCCCACGTCGCGATTTTCTATTCAACAGGTGTAGAACATTGCGGCCCTGTTCGTTATTGCCTACGTTTTAGGTTAGATTTTCCTAAGAACAATTGCCCGAAATTGGGGGTCCCTATGAACGAAACAGTTCCCGCGGCGCCGTCTAGCGCGGAGTCGATGGCAAAGCAAGGTTGCGAAAAGCTCGGCCTGGACACGTTTGACGCGCTGGTCCGCCGCGCCCGTACGTGCCGTCGCTTTGACGAGTCCATGCGCGTGCCGCGCGAGTTTTTGCTCGAGCTGGCGGAACTGGCGCACCTGGCTCCCTGCGGCGCCAATGCTCAGCGTCTGCGTTTTCATGTGGTAAGCGGTTCCGAGGACTGCGCTCGCGTGTTTGACGAGCTTGCATGGGCCGGCGCGCTTAAGGACTGGTCGGGTCCTGCCGAGGGCGAGCGCCCGACCGGCTACATCGCGATTCTTGCCGAGCGCGCCGTTCCGGGCAAGCCCGCCGCTCCTATTACCGAGGTCGACACGGGCATTGCCGCGCAGACGATGATGCTCGCCGCCCGCAGCGCCACGCCCGAGGTGGCTGCCTGCATGTTCAAGGCCTTTACGCCCCACGCGATCGATGCCATGGGGCTCGATAGCGACAAGTATGAGCTCAAGCTGATCATGGCGTTTGGCGTTCCGGCCGAGACGCAGGTGATTGATGCGATCGATTCCAACCCCGACGGCTCAATTAATTACTGGCGCGACGAGGCGCAGGTGCACCACGTACCCAAGCGCCCGCTTGCCGACGTACTGGTGTAGCTGAGCGTCACCGCGGTGTGATCCGGCGGTAAACCACCACAAAGGTACCTGTCCCCTTTGCGGTGGTGCGAGGGGAGGACGTGTGGCAGATTTGTATTTGGTGCGGCATGGGCAGACTGAGCTCAATGTGCAGAACATTTTGCAGGGTGGGCACGATTCGCCGCTTACGGCGCGCGGGCGCGAGCAGGCGCTGGCGACGCGCGCGGCGTTTGAGGCGCGTGGCGTGACCTTTGACCGTGTGTATTCCTCGCCGTTGGGCCGGGCGCGGCATACGGCTGAGCTAATTGCTGGTGAGGGCCGCTCGATAGAGCTGGTCGATGACCTGCGCGAGTGGCATTTGGGCTCGCTGGAGGGTACATCAAATCGCGAGATGCCGCCGCAGCCCTGGGGCGATTATCCGGTGGCCTTTGGTGGCGAGTCTGAAGGCGAGCTCCAGTCGCGCATGGTCGCGGCGCTGTCCCACATCATGGCCAGGCCGCAGCACGACTGTGTGCTGGCAGTCTCCCACGGCTCTTCCTGCCAGGAGTTTCTTGAGTATGTGACTGGCGGGGGAGAGCTACCCGACAACGGTGCCGTGCTTCATTTTGGCTATTGCGACGGTGCGTTTTCGCTCCTTGATTGGTAACGAACGAAAGGACCCCTATGAATAAAGACCTGTATCTGGTTCGTCATGGGCAGACAATATTCAACCTTAAGCGCATTATTCAGGGTTGGAGTGACTCGCCGCTCACGCAGCTGGGATGCGACCAGGCGGCACGTGCCGGCATGTTCTTACGTGCGCGCGGCATTGAACCCGATCATGCCTACACCTCCACACTTCATCGCACCGAGCAGACTATCGCCAACCTGTGGCCGGGCTTGGCGTACGAGCGCCTGGACGGTCTGCGTGAGTGGTTCTTTGGCGACTTTGAGGCCGAGCGCGTGATGCTTATGCCCGAGCGGCCGTGGCGAGATTTCTATCGTCAGTTTGGCGGCGAGGGCCAGATGCAGGTGCGCGAGCGCATAGCGGCGACGATAACCGATCTTATGCGACGTCCGGACCACGAGTGCGTGCTCGCGGTGAGCCACGGCTCGGCTATCAAGGAGTTTTTGGACCACGTGCGGGGCGCGGCGGCCGACGAGCGCGAACGCGTGCCGGGCAACTGCTCAGTGCTGCAGTTTGCGTTTGACGATGCGGCCGATACGTTTGAACTGGTCGAAGTCTTTACGCAGGAAGACTACGCGCGCGAGCTGGGGCTTGAACCGCTCGTGGCTACTGCGGGTCCGCAGCGCGGATAACGCGAGCGCGGCGGCACGGGTCGTCGGCATAACTTCTCGACGCAAAAGGGGCGGAGATGCATGTACCTGCTGCATCTCCGCCCCCTGTTTGTTGGGCTGCCGATTTTTGTGCTGGACGGTCTGGTCTTGCTAGAACCGCGCGACCTGGTGCGTGAGCAGACCCGTCGGAACCTGCGCCGCGCCGCCGCTGACCTGCGCGGCGGGGAAGAGCGCAGCTACGGCAAAGTTGAACGGCTCTTTGCCCGTGTAGGTGCCGGCGGCACGTGCATCGTCGGCCAGGAGCTGTGATGCCTCGACTAGTGCGACAGCGTAGGCAGGGTCGTCGGCCAGTGCCGGCTCCGGCGCCTGGTCGAGCATGGCGCGGATGGCCCCGACGGCGTCCTCGCGCTTGACCTCCCACACGCGGTGCGTAATGCCGGCGGGGTCGGTGACGGCATAGAGTGAAGCGCCCTCTTTTGCGGCGCCGAGGATGATATCCATGACGGGAGAGGCTTCGTAGACAAGCGTTACGGGACGGGGCTGTACCTTGAGGTCGGCGATTGCGCGCGCAGCGGCGGTCGTATCGGCGGCAACCGCGTCGCCGCCCGCCAGCGCACCAACCGGGCAGATCGCCACGACACCCGTCACACGTCCCGGCTCGCCCGAGCATTCGTACACGTAATACGCCGCACCCGGGTCCTTGAGCATCAGACCATCGGCAATGGCTCCGCGCAGAGCATCGTTGCCGCTCAGGATGCTGCCCATTGCAGGCAGCGCCTCGAGCACGCGGTCCTGAGCCGGGCGGATGCAGGGAAACGGAAGTGCTTTCATGGGCGGTCCTAACGCACGAGTCGGTTTGTTCGCGGCTTATTATGCCCCAACTTGGCCGCTCGCGTCCCAGAGCACGTTATCGGCGAGCGCGATTAGCACCTGCTGACAACGAACGATATCGGCGTGGGGTACATATTCGTTGGGCTTGTGCGCGAGCGCGAGCGACCCGGGACCGTAGCTCATACAATTGCGGTTACCTGTCTTGCCGGCAATGACGGCGGTGTCGGTGTAGCCGGTAAAGAAACCGACGGTCGTGTCCGCGTCCGTCACGTCATCGGCGGCACGCTTGAGCGCTGCTAGAAGGGGAGAGTTCGGGTCGCGCTCGATGGCGGGGCGGTCGCCCGTCACGGTGTAGCTGCCATGGCAACCGTGGACCGCGGCTTCGGCGCCGGCGATGGCCAGCTCTACCATGCGCTTCGCGGCGGCCGTATCGGTCGGAGGCGTCAGACGCATGTCGACCCAGACTTTGGCGCGGTCGGGCACGACATAGGGGCGATATCCGCCCTCGATTTGGCCAAACGTGATGGTTGAAGGCCCCAGCTCATCGTGCGCGGGCAGCGCCATAAACGCGCGACGGAGCGAACACACGACCTCGGCCATGGCGGCGACGGCATCGGCGCCCTTCCAGGGCTGGCTCGCATGCGCCGTCACGCCAGTCATTTCAATCTCGAACCACGTACGCCCCTTGTGCGCCACCTGGATCTGTCCGTCGGTGGGCTCGGTGTCCAGCACCCATTCGCGCGAGCCGACCCAGCCAGCATCGATCGCGGCCTCTGAGCCGCGCATAAAATCTTCCTCGTCGACCGAGCAGATGAGCGAAAAGCCGCGGCGGGGCAGCGCGCCATCCGCCACCACGCGCTCGAGCGTATGGACCAGCGCGGCAATGGCGCAGGCCAGGCCACCCTTCATGTCGCAGGCGCCACGGCCATAGAGTTTGTCGTTACGCACAACCGTCCCGAGCGGCGGAATGTCCGCGTCCCAGCCATCGCCCAAGGTGACGGTATCCATATGGCAGATGTAGACGAGCCGTGGCTCGTCGCTTTGGCCCGGCACGGTGACCATTAGATTGCGGCGTCCGGGGAGTACTTCGTGCTCTGCAATCTGCACAGCATCGAGTACCGGATAGCTCAGCTGCGCCAACCGTTCCTCAACCAACGCTTTGATATAGCGCTCAATCTCGTCCTCATACGCACCCGGGTCTGAGCTGTCGATCCGCACGAGTCCTTGCGTAAGCCGCCAAGCAAAATCTGTATCAACCATAGGCACCTCACATATAGTTAGGTCAACATACAAATTGTATGTCAAGAAGCGGCTCGGTGCATTTAATGGAGCGCTCACAGAAACGGGGGCGCCTCTCGTGCGAAAGGCGCCCCCGCGGGCATTCAATGTCAGTGACGGGCAGGCCACATGGGGAACTGCCCGTCAGATCAGCCGACGCTACTTGATCACGCGCACGCGATACATCGACGGAATCTGCTTGAGCGCCTCGATGGTGCTGCTGTCCAGGTGCTCGTCGGTGTCGAACATGGTGTAGGCGTTCTCGCCAGCGGACTCGTTGGTCATACGCTGCACGTTGGCGTTGTCCTTGGCCAGGATTGCTGTGATCTGGCCGATCATGTTGGGCACGTTGGCGTGCAGGCAGGCGATGCGGCTCGCGGCGCGCGCCTTGCCCATGCTGCAGGCGGGGTAGTTGACGCTGTGCGCGATGTTGCCGTTCTCCAGGTAATCCTTAAGCTCGCTGATGGCCATGTCGGCGCAGTTGGCCTCGGCCTCGCCAGTGCCTGCGCCCGAGTGCGTGGTGATAAACGTATTGGGCATCTTGACGGTCTTGGGCGTGGCGAAGTCGCAGCTAAACCAGCTGAGCTTGCCCTCGCGCAGGGCGGCGTCAACGGCGTCCTCGTCAATGATGGTCTCACGTGCGTAGTTGATGAGCACGGCGTCGGGTGCCAGCAGGTTGATCTGCTCGGTGCTGATCATGCCGACGGTGTCGGCCTTGCTGGGCACGTGCACCGTGAGGTAATCACAGCCGCGGCAGAGATCTTCGAGCGTGCCCACGCGCTGCACCTCGCGGCTCAGCACCCACGCGTGCTCAACGGAAATGAACGGGTCGTAGCCGTAGACATTCATGCCCAGGTCAACGCAGGCGTTGGCGACCTTGGAGCCTACGTTGCCCAGGCCGATGACGCCGATGCGCTTGCCCTTGAGCTCGCGGCCCACAAAGGCCTTCTTGGCTTTCTCGGCATCGACCTGGATCTCGGGGTCGTCGGCGTTGTCGCGCACCCAGTTCATCGACTGCACTACGCCGCGGCTCGAAAGCACCAGCATGCCCAGGACGAGCTCCTTGACGGCGTTGCTGTTGGCGCCGGGGGAGTTAAAGACGACGACGCCTTTCTTGGCGTACTCCTCGATGGGGATGTTGTTGACGCCGGCGCCGCAGCGGGCGATGGCGCGGATGCCCTCGGGCAGCTCGTAGCCGTGCAGGTCGGTGGAACGCATCAGGATGGCGTCGGCCTCCTCGGCGGTGCTTACAAACTCGTAGCCCTCGCCAAACTCGACTTTGCCGTCTTTAGTGATGTCGTCGATGGTCTTAATCTTACGCATGGAAAAACTCCTTAGCAGGTTTGTCTAAAACAAGTGGTTTGAAGTGGCTGGTCGGCCCGCGTGCTGCGGGCTAGTTAGATTGCGGGCTCAAACTATGCTGCGCTTCGAAGTCCTTCATGTACGTGGCCAGCGCCTGCACGTCCTCCATGGTGACGGCGTTGTACACGCTGGCGCGCATGCCGCCGACGAGGCGATGGCCTTTGACGTTTTGGATCTGGTGCTCTGCCGCGCCCGCAACAAAGGCGGCGTCGAGGTCGGCATCGCCGGTGCGGAACGTGACGTTGGCGATGGAGCGGCTGCCCTCCTGCGCGGTGCCGTGGAATAGTTTGCTGTTCTCGAGCAGGTCGTAGAGCAGGTTGGCCTTGGCCCAGTTGCGCTCGGCCATGGCGGCAAGTCCGCCGGCCTCCTCGACCCAACGGAACACCTTGTCGCACACGTAGATGCCAAAGGTGTTGGGCGTGTTGAGCATGGAGCCCTTGGCGGCCTGGGTCTTAAGGTCCAGGTACTGTGGCGTCTGCGCAAAGGCCGGGCCGTCGGCGATCAAGTCGTCGCGCACGATAACCACGGTGACGCCCGCGGCGCCGGCGTTTTTCTGAGCGCCGGCGTAGATGAGCCCGTAGCGCTCGACGTCGAGCGGCTGCGACAAAAAGCAGCTCGAGACATCGGCGACCAGCGGCACGCCGCCGCAATCGGGCAGCCTGTGAAACATGGTGCCAAAGATGGTGTTGTTCTGGCAGATGTAGACGTAGTCGAGCCCGTCGCCCGCGGCCTCGGCGGCAATGCGCGCGTTGATGTCGGCCATGTCGGGAATGCGGTCGAAATTGGTGTCCTCGGAGCTCGCGAGCAGCACGGCCTCGCCGTACTTGGCGGCCTCTTTGTACGCCTTGTTGGCAAAGTTGCCGGTCACGACGTAGCCGGCGCGGCCGCGTCGCATGAGGTTCATGGGGATGCCCGCAAACTGCAGCGTGGCGCCGCCCTGCAAAAACAGGACACGGTAGTTGTCGGGGATGCTCAGTAGGCGGCGCAGAGTTGCCTCGGCGTCGTCAATGATCTGCTGGTACATGCTAGATCGATGGCTCATCTCGAGCACGGACATGCCGCAACCGCGGTAGTCCATCATCTCGTCGGCGATCTCGGCGAGCACGCTTGTAGGCAGCGCGGCCGGGCCAGCTGAGAAGTTGTGCACACGTGCCATCTTCTAGTTCCCCCTCGTAGTCGTTTGAACGTTCGGGATACTTTAGCACAGTGGAGCGCCAGGCGCGACCGCATCACGGTAAAACTCGAGTGCGCCGCTATGATTTACAGGATGGTTACATGGGGGAGGCTACTTGAGTAGCTTGAATCTACTCAAAGGGTTCTTTCGATGGTCCTCGATTGCCAGGATGCTGATGTTTCGCTGCTCAACATCCACGTGGTAGTACACGCCGTAGTGCGCGCAAAAGAAGACCCTGCAGTCAATGGGCGGAAAGGCCGCCTGATAGTAGGGGTCGTATTCTTCGCCAAAATAAGGATGCTCGGCTAGAAAGTCGATGAGGTTGCCGATTCTGGCGTAGACTCGCTTCGAAGGAATCTCGGCATAGGCATAGAGTGCCTCGTCAGTCATGACAACATCAAAAGGCTCATCAAATTCGTCGAGCTCTGAGTAGAACTCGACGTCTGCGTTATCCAATTTCATGGCGAGCTGCCCTGATGCGATCTGCATCTGCCTTGGCCTGTTTCCAAGGTCGCACACGACCGTTTACTAAGTCGTCGTAGCCACGCGTGATGGCTCGCTGGATGCGTTCTTCGCGCTCCTGAATGGCGGTTAGTGCGCGCGTCTGCTCATCATAGGCCTCGGCATCCATGACGACAAGCGATGCCGACCCGTTTTTGGTTAGGTAGACGGGCTCTTTGGTTTGGTGGCAGCTATCTGCTATGGAACCAAAGTTGCGTTGCAGATCGGAAATAGGCTTTACGACAGGCATATGAAACTCCTTACATGGAATCATATGTATAGTTTTATGTTGATTATAGCGTAAAGACAAATGAGGACATGAGCGAGCAGTCTTGCTTGTCCCATCTGGTGGCAGAAAGACGCGTGAGGCGTGCGGCGTGACCGCGCGACAGGTTCATTTTAATTGCCTTGGAGCCAAGGAAAATGAAAGGGCCTTCAAGCGTGCGAGATCGCCGTTCTCCGATTAAAACTACCGCTCATCTGCATATGCACAGTTGATTTGTTGCACAACAAAATGTTGCTAAACAAAAACGCACGCAAGTGGCGTATCAAGTAATCATTGGCATAGTTCTTCCTTATTTCCAATGCGGCCAGTAGGTTGTTTGGGGAATCTTGGGGGTCGTTTCTGTATGAATAAAAATGCTACGAGCGCTGCAAATGATTCGATGGACGTAGTCGCGTACTACGAGTCACTTATTTTAGATGCGGTCGCGCAGGCCGATGCTCCGCTTCACGAAGCCCTGGTACGCTCGAGCGTGTATCGCACCATTAATGACTCATATGAGCGCGCGCTAGCCCAACTAGTTATACATGGCGAACTTCTATATGCCAACGGCGAGTACAGCCTGGCGCCTGATGCGGCCGCGGAGGCGGGCCCGGTGTCTTCGGATTTCGCCGAGCCCAACGCTGTCGAGCTTGAAGCCGTTGATAGCGAAGATGTTGACGATGCTGCTGTTGACGGCGAGGCCGGTGAGCCTGAAGCAATTGACAATGCCATCGTTGATGACGAGGACACCGAGTCCGAAGAAGCTGTGCTTGAGGCCGCCGAAGGCGACACGCTTGAGGCTGCCGAGGATACTGGCGAGCTAGAGGATTCCGAACACGTTCAGCCTGAAGCGGATGAAGTCGCAGAAATTGAATCCGTCGATGTGGATGTGCCGGAGCCGATGGACGCTCAGCCCGAGTTCGCGGAGCCTGCCGCCCCCGAGCCCCCTGCGCCTATGACTTGCGGTCCCATTTCGTTACGTGCGGATTCGACCCTTGTGCAACTGAAGGTTAATGAACGTAGTTGGCCCACTCCCATTGCCGTGGGCGTTTCGTATGACAAGAAGCCGGCCGACGGTCTGTCCCTCATGGGATATGAGCCGGCAGCTGAGACCGTGGCGGTGGCCGGTCCGCAAGAGCCAGTGCAGGCAGAGCAAGGGGAGTCCATCCAGCCCGGCCGCCCCGAGCTCACGCTGTTTTCCGAGCCGCAGCAGCTGACCATTTCCTTCCTGGATGGCCTTGAGGCTGAGGTCGCCGCCGAGTCCGAACCCGAAGCCGAGACTGCCGCCGAGCTCGAGCAGCCCACGCTTGTTTTTGAGTCTGAACCCGAATCCATCAAAGAGACCGTGACCGTCGAGGACCCCGAAGCCGAGAGTGTGCCCATTTCCGAATCCGAACCAGAGCCCGAACCTGAGTCCGGCGCTATGGCTGCATCTAAGTTTGAGCCTTCCGAGGATGCCGTTAAAAAGCTCGAGCGTCCCAAGTACCTGAGCGGTTGGGACGACCCGCGCTGTGTTTTTGATACCGAGACCCAGGTCGCCTTCCTCGACAAGCATGAGATTCACGATGTGTTTTGCCTTGTGCGCAAGCTAGGCAAGGCTGAGGACGAGACCTTGCGAATTGCTTTCGAAAAGCATCTTACCGCCTATGCTTTGCCGCTATCTCCGCAGTATCGCGCGCAGGCGCCAGAGCTCGGCAGGCTCTCGGGCAATGCGAAGCTGGCGTTTGACATTTATGGTAATCTGCGCAGCATTGGGCGTGATTACCGTGCATTCGCCAACATCAAAGGACCGATTAGCGAAACACTCAGCACGGTGTATACGAGTGGCGGCGCACCGCTTTCGCTGTGGAACCTTTCGATTACTCCGGCGATTCAGCGTAAATTAAAATGGACCCTTAAAATCTACGACCTGCCTACGCTGCTTACCTACAATGCTACGGCGTTACGGAGAAGCGGCCTCACCTCTTCTGAGGTTGGTTCGATTATCGATGCTTTAAATGAGTGGCCGTCGGGTCGTTTGCAGCTGGGTAAAACCAAAGACGAAATGGAGCTTGCCCGTCTGGCTGCAATAGGGGGCTGGTATCCGGCTGCTGACACGCCGCTCGAGCGCGTCGAGGCTGTTAACCGTCTTGTCAGAGATGCCATTAACCGTCTGCAGCGCGAACGCCTTGCCGTAAACGAGCCTTCGTTCCGTCTGCTCTTTTGTACCAGGCTGGCGGGTAGGCTTGCGACGGGCGCTAACGAAGAGGACGCCGTCAATTCGGCGCTCGTGAGTCTCAAAAGTGAATATCCCGCCTTTAGTGCAGCGGTAAAAACGTTTGAGCGCCTGGAGTTTGAACTGCCTCAAGATCGAGAAGATATTGAGTCCAGTGATACGGAATCTACCTGCGAAAATGCCAATTCGGCAGACGACGTTATTGCGTCGGTCGATGAGGTTCAACCGGGCGGCAAGGTGGATGCTCAGACGGAAGCGCTTAAAGTGCAGTCCGCTCACGAGTCTGAACAGCCGCCGGTGCAAGATCTTACGCTGGAACAGGCGCTTAAGATTGCCGTAGGCCAGGACATTGCAAAGTTCAACAGGTGGTTTACGGACCTCGCATACCAGGACCGCATCCTGATGGGCTATATGCTCATCGATGACAAGCCGGCTCGCTGGATGGATAACCTTGGCAAGTCTGCTTGGAAAATCCGCGAGCGT
Source organism: uncultured Collinsella sp. (assembly GCA_902479145.1). Taxonomy (GTDB): domain Bacteria; phylum Actinomycetota; class Coriobacteriia; order Coriobacteriales; family Coriobacteriaceae; genus Collinsella. The sequence continues at coordinate 35,761 of CABSNR010000010.1, read as the reverse complement.
TATGATGCCCTCATGGCGGGCCGCCCAACGTTTGACGTCGATACATTTGGCCCGTTCTTTCATACGTATAAGCTTTCCGCCGAGGAGTTTTACGGCCTAACGCAAACCGCGCAGCCTGCCTATTTGTATATGAAGCGCGTATACGGACAGGGCACCATCCCGCTTAAATATGCACAGGTCGATAAGGACCTTGCGCCGTCCGTTTGCGATGTGGTTCGCGCGTACTTTGCGAGCATGGAAGCCGAAAACGCTGATGAACCGGCCGAGGAGAGGACCGCGCCTGCGGAGCAGACTGTCGCGCCGACACCCGAGCCCGCGCCGACACCCGAGCCCGCGCCGGTACCCGAGCCCGCGCCAGACCAGATGCCTGACTCTGCCGCTCCGGAGCCAACTACCGCCCCGGCCCCACAACAGTCGGCAAAGCCCTTTACCAGTAAAATCGAAGACCTCACCGGCAAAGGCCCTATGTCTATCGAGGCGTGGCTGGCGTTGCTGCCCGTCGACGATGCCGACCTGCTGCGCTGGGTCTTTAGCGACAAGCCCCTTATGGATTACCCTCGCAAGCCGGCCGGACTCGGTCCTCTGCGTCGACGTCGTGATGACCTGATCAGCAGCCGTCCGCAATTGGACGAGGATCAGTTTAGTTCGTTTTACACGTGTTACGACCTTACCGTGGAGACGTTTTGCGAGATAACGCAGGCGTCTCCGATGGCCTTTGGCTATCTGAAGGCCATTAAAGTCTCGAACAGGTTTAGTCTTCGCCGCGCCGCCAATGATCCGACATTGCCGCAGGAGTGGCGTGATAGGATAGCGCAGCTGTACCGCCGTCCTGCGGCAGATACGCTTCGAGCGCCTGTAAACATCGAAAAGGACAACGACTCTCAGCTCGAGCAGATTGCGCGTAAAAAGCTGGGCAGCTTCTCCACTCGCTGCGCCGCGCTGCGTGCCTTTGCCGAGACCGGAGCTGTTGAGGAATATCACACGCTCAAAGACATCCGCATCAAGTACCAGCGGTTTTTGAACGATAACAAGTGCGGCTTTAAACAAATGTTGGTGATGCCTTCCGAAGACACCAGGTGCCTTAACGAATTACGCGGCACCGGAAGTTTTTTGGTGGCGCGTGGCAACAAGATACGCTCCTACAAGATTGACAACCGCCTTACCTCCGAGTTGCGTCGGGTCTTAACGCTCGCCGCCGGGCGCAATATCGAGTGCGGCGCGGGTCTTATCCTGCGCGAGAACAAGGAGTTGTGCGACCTATACGACGTGCGTGATGACGAGGAGCTCTACGAGATTATCCGCACGTACGTGCGCCCGGATACGGTGCACGGTTTGCGGACGGTTATGCCCCCCGTGATACGCTTGGGCGAGACGGATCGCAAGCGTCAGATGCTCGATGTGCTGCGCGACGCGGGCACCGAGCTGTCGCGCGAGGAGTTTGCCCAGCGCTACGCGGACAAGTACTGCATAGACACGAAGACGGTTCGCAGCAACTACCTGCGCGACATGAACGCATATCTGCGCAACGATCGCTACTCGTATGTCGATGTCGACCTTTCTGCCGAGCAGCAACAATTTATCAAGGACATGGTGACCGAAGACTACGTATCGCTGCCGTACGTCAGGGCGAGCTTTATTGCTAAGTTTGGCTCCATGTCCGGTCGTCTCATTAACGATCAGACGCTCGCGCCCCTTGGCTTGGAGGTCTCGAGGGACCTGATCGTTAAAAAGGGCGTTGACCTGCGGAAATCGTTTGAAAATCTGCTTATGTCGCGCGATAGCTTTGCCTATGGAGCGCCGGGATTTGGTGATGAAGTCATTAACCATCAGGACTTTAGGTTGGCAATAGCTCAGCTGCTACGCAACTTCACCTTTATCGAGTGTAATCACGGTTCATTTATTTCGCTCAAGCACCTAGAGGAGTCGGTGGGAATTCGACGTACAGACCTAAGCTCATATGCATATGCCGTTTCTGGTCGTACGGAGTCCGGCGTGCCATTTACAGTGGCAAGCCTGCGCAAGCAGGGCTTTGAGCACAAGCTCGATGCTGTGGCAGAGGAGTGCGGCTTTGACGATGCGTTTTTCGACTCGATTGTTGTGTACGGGCTGCCGCAAGAACAGATTAGGCACACCCGCTTTGGCGGCACCTACATGTTCTGCCGAAAGGAAGGGAGTTTCTCCATTGCCGATGCGGTCGAATATGTCGCCAAGCAAAGGGGCCCCATTGGTGTAGACGACCTTATCGATGCGTTCCAGGACGATTACGGTGTGGTCGTTACCGCTTATGACATCAACAGGGCGGTCAAGGACAAAGACCTTTTCTACAACGAGGACCTTGACATGGTCATGCCCAACAAGGAAGCGAATGCAGCTTACCTGAGCGAGCTGTATATCAAGAACAACCAATAGGAGGAGTCAACATGAATCTGCTCGAGATGATTGGCGACGGCGTCAACATTAAGCCGACCGGCGCCAACCACAAAATCGTGATCGACGGCAAGCCCGAGATGTATCCCGTTTACAGCATTAAGCTCGAGTTCCTGCGCTACAACGTGCAAAACGACCGCATCGCCTCGTGGATTAGCCGCTACAAGGCCGAGCATGGCGAGGGCGCGTTTAACGAGCTGGATGTTGCCGCCTGCAATGACATCATTGAGGGCTTTATCGTCGACAGCAACAAGGATGCCATCGAAAAGACGCAGCGTAGCATTGCCCTGCGTTCGCAAGAGCGTCCCGGCGTGGTGCTGGCCGACGGCCTGATCGTCGACGGCAACCGTCGCTTTACCTGTCTGCGTCGTCTTGCTGCCGAAAACCCAAGCTTTGGTTGGTTTGAGGCTGTAATTCTTCCCGAGAGCCTGGGTAACGACTCCAAGAAGATCAAGATGTAGGAGCTTTCGATCCAGCATGGCGAGGAAGAGAAGGTTGGCTACGACCCAGTCGACCGCCTGGTGGGTATCTACAACGACATCATCAGCTCCAACTTGCTTTCGAAAGAAGAGTACGCCCAATGCATTGGCGTTGAGCCCAAGGAGCTCGAGAAGGAGATTGTAAAAGCCCGCTATATGAACGAGTTCCTGGAGTTTGCCAACGCCAAGGACCAGTTCCACCTGGCGCGCGAGCTCAAGGTTGCCGGCGTTATCAACGATCTGCAGGGCGTGCTAAAAAAGTGCAAGAGCGACGATCAGGAAGAGGACGTTAAGAACATCGTCTTTGCCAACATGATTGCCGAACCGCAGGGCGACATCGTGCGCTTTGTCCGCAAGATGAAGCCGATTCTGGAAGGCCCCGATGCGGACCGCTTTATCGAGCGCGAAAACGAGCTGGCCTTTGAGGTTGCCGAACGCCTGAAGAACAAAGAGGTCGTGACCTCGACCGACATCGCCGAGATTCGCGACGATGTTCAGCTGGCGACGGCCTTCCGCGAGGTTATGGAATCGGCAGAAAACACCACTAAGATGAACAAGGCCCTCAAGTCGCCTTCGCTTTCGATCATCCGCGCCATCAAGGACCTCGATCAGGTGGAGGAGTCCACCTTTGGTCTACTGCCTGCGGACGAGATCGCCAATATCGCTGCCGAGGTTGCCAAGCTCGAGGCCAGGGTGCATATGATCAAAGACAAGATTGCGTACAAGATGGGCGGCGAGGAAGCCTAAATGAAGCTGCGCCTCTCGTATAGCGACGGCATTTCCGTCGTCCCGCTCGACATGACGGTTGAGCAGCTGCGCCGCGAGCCGGTCTGGAAGATTCGGCTTTCGGCGCTGCGTCGCTATGCTCCGAGCTATCGAGAGGCGGACGTGCTCTTTTCGCTGGCGATTGACGACCCGGGCGCCAAGCGCATCGTCGAGCTGCTGCAGCAGGCGGCAAGCTTTGGCGTGGAGTGCCAGGTGGACCCGGACCTGTTGCGAGGCCTTACGGCGCGCGAGGACTATCTGCGCGAGAAGGCGCGCGTGGGCCTGCTGATCAAGGCGCACGACGCGTCGGTGGTCGATCGCTTCGATGAGTTTTGCCAGGCAGAAGATGCCCTGATGGAACGCCCACTTAAGGACCGCCAGCTGTGGGACGCGTTCTTTATGAGCGCCATGGGCCGCAGCGCCAACTTTTCCGTTCCCGGTTCGGGCAAGACGGCTTCGGTTCTGGGCACGTTTGCGTACCTGCGCGAGCGCGACCTGGTCGACCGCATCATCGTGCTTTCGCCCAAGAACGCCTTTGGCTCGTGGCGTGATGAATGGGCGGCTTGCTTTGGAGCCGACCGCCCGTTGCGCTCGCTGTGCTTCCACGACCCCGAGTTTCGCGGTCGTTCTACGCGCGACAAGTGCAGCACCCTGCTGTTCGACTACAAGCGCTACGACATGATTTTGCTCAACTACGAGTCGGTCGCGCTGGGGGAGGTGGCAGCTCGCATTGCGGCCGATCGCGCCCTGGCGGTGTTTGACGAGGTGCATAAGGTGAAGCGCGTGGGCGGTAAGCGCGCGGCAAGTGCGATGCAGATTGCCGCGGCGGCGCCATATTTTATTGCGCTCACCGGTACGCCGATTCCCAACTCGTTTGAGGACCTGTACAACTTGCTCCATTGTTTGTGGCCGCGCGATTACAGCTGGTACTTTGGTTTGAGCGCCAATTCGCTCAAGTCGACGAGCGAGGACGACGTTGAGCATATCAACGAGTCCATCGCGCCGTTCTTTTGTCGCACCAACAAGTACCAGTTGGGCGTTCCTCAGGCCAACGAGGACCATTTGGTCGATGTGCCGGTGGACCGCTGGGAGCAGCAATTGTTCCAAAAGGTGCTGCGCACGCTTTCGGGCGAGCCTTTCGAGATGATTATTCGCCTGCTGCAGCTTTCGTCCGACCCGCGCATGCTGGCCGAGGATCTGAGCGCCGGCGACTATGCCGACCTGTTCGATGGCGAGGTGCTGGCGGGTGCGGGCAAGGCACTGGAAGGTCTGCAGGTAGATGACCGGCCCACAGCCAAGATAGTCGCCTGCCTGGACCTGGTCGAGTCCCTGGTAGCCCAGGGCAAGTCGGTCATCGTGTGGTGCATCTTTAAGCGCAGCATTCGCAATGTGGTGCACGAGCTCCACGTTCGCGGCATTACGGCCCGCGCTATTTGTGGATCGACCGATATGCCCGCGCGCGCCCGCGTCATCGATTCGTTTAAGGCGGGGGAGACGAGCGTGCTGGTCACCAACCCGCACACGCTGGCCGAGTCGGTCTCGCTCCACAGCGTGTGCCACGATGCCGTCTACTTTGAGTGCAGCTACAACCTGGTGCACCTGCTGCAGTCCAAAGATCGCATTCACCGCCTAGGTCTGCCGCAAGAACAGTACACGCAGTACCACTACCTACGCGCTGTGTACGAACGCCGCGGCGGGCCCTGGTCGCTCGACCGCAACATCTACGAGCGATTGCAGCACAAAGAGCAGGTCATGCTCGACTCCATCGACCGCGGCACGTTGGAACCCGGCTATACCGACGAGCGAGATCTGGAGCTCGTGTTTAAGGGCCTGTTTGATGACGAGGAGCAGCGGAGCGAGGTCAACGACCAGGACGCCGTGGACGATACACAAGATCGCAAGGAGATGTAAACGATGCAGAAAGCCTTTCCCATCTTTGCCATGGAGCTGCTTTGCGATGGCTGGCTGTTTTTGACGCATTCCGATGTGACGTGGGATGGGTCGTCGCACGCCGTTAAGCGCATTCGTATCAATGCTGACAAAAGTGAGCGGCTCCTGAGCCATGCGCGCGAGCACTTTACGGATGTTCCGAGCAATATCGATCTGTGCCAATACGTCGGTACCACGCTAGAAGAGCTCGAGAAGCATGCCGAGCCGGTTGTTCCCCGCGACGTTGTTTCGCCCCGTCTGCAGTTGCTGTTTGAGGGCGACTTGACGCCCATTACGCTGGTGCAGCTCATGTGTGTGGGCGACTGGCTTTCGGTACGTCAAGGCAATGAGGGCGAGATCCGCGTTACCTACGACGAGCGTCTGGCTCAGCAGATTTCTGGGTTCGGCCTGTTTATGGCGAGCTTTGTCGAGTCGCTTTGCTCGCAGAGCACTATGTTGAGTGACGGATCGGTTGCCACGGTGTTTGAGGCAAGGCCGGCAACGGAGCCTGGGATCTGCGCGTTTTTGGAGATAGACGAAGCGGCTTCCGCGGGGCCTGAACCTGAGGATGCGCTCGACGTTGATCAGGAGCCCGAGCCCGCGCTCGAGACGGCGTCTGAGCCCGAGGAATCTCCTGATTCAGAGCCCGAGCCCGAGCCAGAGTCTGAGCCCGTGCAAACGTCAGGGCCTGCACCGGAGCCTGCTCCCGAGCCCTCTGCAAAGGAGCAGGAAAAGCTGCGCATCGCTCGAAAGGTTAAGGAAGCGCGAGACAAGATGGAAGAGCTTGACAAGGCACGCGTCGCTTTGCTCAACCAGCTGCTTGTCCTGCGTCATAAGCATGAGCAGCTTTCCGATCAACGTGGTTGGAATACGATAGTCGAGATGGGAGAAATCGGCAGGCAGATCGATGCGCTGAGCGGCAAAGTCGACCAGCTCGATAAACAGTTAAGCGACGCGCGCCTTGCCTACGCCGAGACTCGCGCAGCGTCGCTGCAAGCGCTTAAGGGGTTAAGGGAGCAAGTGGTTCTAGTCCTTAGGTCGATAAGCCAGAGGTGCTCTGAGCGCATCGGAGATGCCGTTCTCCTTCGCATCGAGCCTGGATACCAGCCGCCCCTGCATCCCCTGTGCCGCCGCGTTATACTGCTATAAACGCATTTGTATTGCATTTCGAGTGATGGGAGCTCAGATGCCTGACAGCTACAAGGAACTCATCAAGGGCAACGCCGATGAGACCGAGATCAGAAGCTTCCTGGTGGACGGCGACCAGGTTTCCGTGACCCTGCGCATCCCTAACACCCTGCGCGATGCGGCGAAGGAGGAGGCGGCCCTGCGGGGCATGAGCTTCTCCGCCTTCGTGCGCACCTGCATGATCGAAGAGCTCGCGAAGAAGGGGGCGTTAGCGTGATTCGGGTCAAGACTCTTACCATCCAGCTCATAGACGCGCAACCGGACCGCATTCGCATCTGCCGTATCGACGGCGAGTCGCTTGTGACCGTCGTTGTTCCAAGGGAGGACCTTACCGAGGCGAAGTCGCTGCCGAACATCCCGCAGCGCGGCATCTACTACCTGCTCGACGAGGACCACGGCAACGTGAGCCGCGTCTACGCCGGACAGACGACTCAGGGCATCGCCCGGCTCGACGCACACAAGGCAAAGAAGGAGTTCTGGAACAAGGCCATCATGTTCCTTGATGATGACCAGAACATCAGCAGGGACGCGCTGGACGTCCTCGAAGCGAAGGCCATCGACTACGTGCGCACCCACGGCTCGTACGAGACCGACAACTCGGCGACGCCCAAGCCCTACGTTGACCCGTACAAGGAAGGGGCCGTCGAGCGCCTGCACGAGAGGATCCTCTTCAGGATGGCGGCTCTGGGGTACGACCTCGACAGGGTCGACCAGGGTCCCGCGGGTGCGCCGGCAATCTTTCACACGAAGAAGAATGGCATACGCGGGGCGGGGCTCTACGACAAGGCTACCGGGCACTTCACCGTGCTCGCCGGCTCGAAAGTTAATCTCTCGAGGTCCGTGCTGAAAAACGCGGGCGTCGCGGCCGCGCGCAGGGAAATCTTCGGCGATTCGGGCGGCATCGCAGAGCTCGCCGAGGACCTCGAGTTCCCGACGCCCAGCGCCGCGGCGGTGTTCGTGCTCGGCGGCAGCCAGAACGGCTGGACCGAATGGGTAAGCGACGACGGAGAAACGCTCAACCAAGTCTATAGAAGTGAGGAAAACTAGATGAACAAGCAGCAGCTGGCCTCCAAGATATGGGAGTCCGCCAACAAGATGCGATCCAAGATCGAGGCTAATGAGTACAAGGACTACATTCTGGGATTCATCTTCTACAAGTTCCTGTCCGAGACCGAGGTTGCCCGCCTGAAGGCGCGCGACTTCGCCGAGGAGGACCTGCCCAGCCTGGTGGAAGACGACGAGGAGACGGTCGAGTTCGTCAAGGGCGAGTGCGGCTACTTCATCGCCTACGAGAACCTCTTCTCCACTTGGGTCGCCAAGGGCGGCGACTTCGAGATATCGAACGTGCGCGACGCGCTTTCCGCCTTCAGCCGCAATATCGATCCTGCACGCAAGCGCGTCTTCGACGGCATCTTCGACACGCTGCAGACTGGCCTCTCCAAGCTGGGCACCGATGCACGCAGCCAGTCCAAGGCCGCCCGCGACCTCATCTACCTCATCAAAGACATTCCTATGGACGGCCGCCAGGACTACGACGTGCTCGGCTTCATCTACGAGTACCTCATCAGCAACTTCGCCGCCAACGCCGGCAAGAAAGCCGGCGAGTTCTACACGCCGCATGAGGTGTCCATGCTCATGAGCGAGATCGTATCGTGGCACCTGGCCGGACGCGAGAACATCACCATCTACGACCCCACGAGCGGCTCGGGATCGCTGCTTATCAACATCGGCAAGGCTGTGGCGCGCCGCAATGGCGACCCGGACTCCATCAAGTACTACGCTCAGGAGCTCAAGGAAAATACCTACAATCTCACGCGCATGAACCTGGTGATGCGCGGTATCCTTCCCGACAACATCGTGGCCAGAAACGGCGACACGCTCGAGGACGACTGGCCGTGGTTCGACACGGTGGAGAACAAGGACGAGACCTACGACCCGCTGTTCGTTGATGCCGTGGTGTCGAACCCACCCTATTCTCAGAACTGGGATCCGGAAGACAAGGAGCTCGACCCGCGCTTCAAGTTCGGTGTGGCGCCCAAGTCCAAGGCAGACTACGCCTTTTTGCTGCACGACCTATACCACCTGCGCCCCGACGGCATCATGTGCATCGTCTTGCCGCACGGCGTGCTGTTCCGCGGCGGCGAGGAAGGCACCATCCGAAAAAACTTGGTGGAGAACCGCCATATCCAGGCCATCATAGGTCTTCCTGCCAACATCTTCTTCGGCACGGGCATCCCCACCATCATCATGGTGCTGCGCAAGCAACGCGAGACGAGCGACGTCTTGGTAGTGGACGCTTCCAAGCACTTCGTGAAAGAAGGCAAGAACAACAAGCTGCGGGCAAGCGACATCAAGCGTATCGTCGACGCCGTGACAACGAACGCGACCGCCGACAAGTTCAGCCGCCTGGTTTCCATCGACGAGATCCGCGCCAACGACTATAACCTCAACATCCCGCGCTATGTGGACTCGAGCACGGCCGCCGAAAGCTGGGACGTGTATGCCACCATGTTCGGCGGCGTGCCGAAGGCCGAGGTCGACGCGCTCGAGCGCTATTGGAAGGTATGGCCGAGCCTCAAAGGGCAACTCTACCGTGACGCAGGTGGATCGTGTATTGTGCCCGCGACCGACGACGTTGCGCAAGCGGTGAAGGAAAACGCCGACGTCTGTGCCTTCCTGAGCAGCTACCGTGATGCGGTAAGCCATTTACCGGCCGCGCTGCGAAGCCGTTTGGTAGACGGTGCCGATGAAGTTGATACCGTGGCGGAGGAGGAGGTCATCGCGGCTCTATTGAAAGACGCACTGGCGGGCATGGCCTTGGTCGACGGCTACGACGCCTACCAGGCGCTCGACGATGCCTGGGTGGGAATCTCCGGCGATCTGGAGATCATCCAGACCGAGGGGAAAGGCGCTGTGCGCAAGGTAGACCCGAACATGGTGGTCAAGAAGAAGAACGGCAAAGACGTTGAGGTGCAGGACGGCTGGGCTGGCCGCATCCTGCCGTTTGCGCTTGTGCAAGAGCACCTGCTTGCCGAAGACGTCAAGAAGATTACTTCCCGTGATTCCCGTCTAGGTGAGATATCGCAGGAAGTAGACGAGATTCTCGAAAGCTTCGACGAGGAGGACAAGGGATCCTCTGCTGCTGTCAACGACGAAGGTTCGTTTGTGGCGACTGAGCTCAAGAAGGCTGTGAAGGCTATCGGAAAACACCCTGAAAACGATTTCGAGCAAGGTCTGGTTCGTGCGCAGGCGCTGTTCGATGAGGAGAAAAGCCTCAAGAAGGCAAACAAGGAAGCGAGAGTGGCTCTTGAGGAGAGGACCAAGGAGGTCATCGAGGGTCTGACCGACGCCCAGTGCGACGATCTGTTGGCCGTCAAGTGGATAGAGCCGCTGCAGGCCGAGCTTCTGGCCCTTCCCGAAACCGTTGTGGGCGACTTTATCGCGAAGGTAGCTGCGCTCAACGCCAAATACGCGACAACTTACTCGGACGTGTGCAACCAGATAGATGATGCAGAAAGCCAGCTGGCAGACATGTTGGGGCAGCTTACGGGCAACGAGTACGACATGGCGGGCATTGCCGAGCTGCGCAAGCTGTTGGGCGGTGAGTAGCATGGCAGAGAAACAAAATACCCCGGAAATCCGCTTCGAGGGATTCACTGACCCTTGGGAACAGCGTAAGTTGGGAGACTGCTTCGAGTTCTTGAAGAACAACACTCTTTCACGCGCTGGTTTGAATGGCGAGAATGGCACTGCTCGCAACGTTCATTACGGAGATATTCTTATTAAGTTCGGTGATTGCCTCGATGGCGAACGAAACGATTTGCCGTTCATTACTGACGATACAGTGCTTCCCAAATTTGCTGGGTCGATACTTCGCGAAGGTGATGTCATTTTCGCCGACACAGCGGAAGATGAAGCGGCTGGCAAGTGTGTTGAACTGCGGAAACTACCCAAAGAGCCAACTATCTCGGGGTTGCATACGATACCGGCGCGACCTCGGTTCCCCTTTGGGACGGGCTACTTGGGGCACTACCTTAATTCCGATGCATACCACAGACAGCTTCTTCCCTTAATGCAGGGGATCAAGGTGATTTCCGTTTCAAAGGCCGCACTGCAAGATACACAAGTAAGATTTCCTGGTTTGTCGGAGCAAACTGCCATAGGCGCGGCGTTGAGTGAGATTGACACCCTCATCACCCTTCATCAGCGTAAGTACGACAAGCTGTGCACGGTGAAGAAATCGATGCTCGACAAGATGTTTCCGAAACCCGGCGAGACTGAACCCGAAATCCGCTTCGAGGGTTTCACTGACCCTTGGGAACAGCGTAAGTTGGGCGAGCTCTGCACTATTTCTAAGGGGCATGGCTACAGCAAAGCCGACATTAGGGATGATGGCACCCCACTGATCTTGTATGGACGCCTGTATACCCAATATGAATCACGTATTGAGAACGTGGACACTTTTGCCGTCGAGCAAGAGGGATCGCTTCTTTCAAAGGGCAACGAAGTAATCGTTCCTGCATCCGGGGAAACGGCAGAAGATATTGCCGTTGCATCATCCGTGCGCAGGTCAGGAATCATTTTTGGCGGCGATTTGAACGTCGTCACTCCGGTAAGCAGGCTTGATCCAGACTACACCGCGCTTGCTATAACGTACAGCAAAGCTCATGACGATTTAGCAAGGCGAGCGCAAGGAAAATCAGTCGTACATGTCCATGGCAACGACATCGCAGAGGTTGAGATCTCTTACCCGTCGGAAAGCGAACAGAAGCGCATATCTACGACCGTTCTCACCCTCGACAACCTCATCACCCTTCATCAGCGTAAGCTTGAGCTGTTAAGGAATATCAAGAAATCGCTGTTGGATAGGATGTTCGTTTAATAACTTTCGTGAGTTGCCTCTAGTTTGAGCCCCAGAACCGCCGATTTCGCTATGTCGAGTTGGCGGTTTTTCGTTCTACTGAGGATAATAATGTCGTGCGCCTTGTCATTAGACTGTCACTGATGAAGGGTGATGAGGGAGTCGAGGTTTCTTAGTAAGATGCTTAAACTTTTTTGTTCCTTCAGCGTAGGCATTTTGAATTGGTAATTAAGAACATCAGAGTTACTGATGTTCATTTGAGCAGCCCCTTGGCCGGCCGAAACCATCGCATCCAAAAAACTATCCGTACGCATAATCTGAAATAGATACTCATCGTCGATTAGCTCTTTGGATATTACTTTTCCTACACGTTGATTTAGCACGGCTTTTGAACTGGTCATTCTCGAAACGCGGCCCACATTACCAGTTAGGGAAATCAGAATATCGTCTTGAGCTAAATCGAAAGGTGTTGCTCCTTTGATGTCTATGTGATTCCCAATAGAATCATCGATGTAGGGGTTTCCTTGAACATTGGCTATTGTTACGACTAAACAATTTCCATCCTTGGAATAATCACCCGATTTCCAAGCATTACCGCCATTGATTTCTGCCACTTCTCCCAACTTACGCTGTTCCCAAGATGGAGTCGTTCAATCTGGATAACCGCTTGGGAACAGCGTAAGTTGAGCAGCATTGCGGCTTCGTTTGATTACGGTTTGAACGCAGCCGCAACTGAATATGACGGTAAAAACAAATATCTTCGCATCACCGACATTGACGACGCAACACATGAGTTCTTAAAAAGCAATCTTACAACTCCGTTGGCTGACCTTGCAATGAGTGCAGATTATTTACTGGAGAAAGGCGATTTGCTCTTCGCTCGTACGGGCGCAAGTGTTGGAAAAACCTATCTGTACAGGCAATACGATGGAACGGTCTACTTTGCTGGATTCTTGATTCGCGCACGAATCGAAGAAAGTGCTGACCCCGAATTCGTCTATCAGGCAACCTTGACCGATGCCTACAAGAAGTACGTTGCCATAACCTCGCAGCGGTCCGGCCAGCCTGGCGTCAATGCGCAGGAATATGCAGATTATCATTTGATGCTTCCTTCTAGAACGGAACAGCAGCAAATTGGGATGACGTTGCGGTCTCTCGACAACCTCATCACCCTTCATCAGCGTAAGTGCCAATACCGTGGCTTATATGGGCATCTTTCTTGGGAACAGCGTAAGTTGGGGAGATTATTCTTCGAAAGCAATGAGCGCTCATCGTCAATGGAGATCCTATCTGTCAGTGTGGCTAAAGGAATATATCCCGCATCGGAATCGGATAGGGATACAAATCCGGGTGCGAGTCTTGTGAATTACAAAGTGGTTCATAAGGGTGACATTGTCTACAACAGTATGCGAATGTGGCAGGGCGCCGTTGGGTCAAGTGATTACGATGGTATTGTTAGCCCAGCTTACGTAGTTGCTAGACCTGCCATCGAGCTAGACACAACTTGCTTTGGCTATCTTCTGAAACGGCCTGAGATGTTATATAAATATCTGTGCGATTCGCAGGGAAACTCGAAAGATACCCAAACTCTGAAATTCAACAGATTCGCGGATATCGAAGTCACAATGCCAGCAAATCTCGAAGAGCAACGGGTGATTTCAGCTTGTCTGGGACGTGTTGACGCCCTCATCACCCTTCATCAGCGTGAGCCACCTCACATGATGAAAGAGGATAAAAATGCCAATCGGTATCAATGAAGAATCTCTTTTCTGCGACTACTATTCGCAATGGATTAGCGTCTACAAAGAAGGAGCCATCCGTGAGGTCACCATGGGAAAGTATCGGCTCACGCAGTCTTGGCTCGCCAAGCTGATTCCGGACCTTAAGATAAAAGATCTCGACCGGACCTCGTACCAGCAGCTCATCAATGCTTACGCAGAGCATCATGAGCGGCAGACAACCATGGACTTTCACCATCAGCTTAAAGGGGCGATCCTTGACGCAGTTGACGAAGGGCTCATTCCCCGCGACCCTACGCGCAAGGCCATCATCAAAGGGAAACAGCCGCGGGCGAAAAAGATCAAGTATCTCAACCAGTTTGAACTTCATGCCATGCTCGGCGACCTTGATTTATCAGGCGGGCCGAGTTGGGATTGGCTTATTCTGATAGTCGCTAAAACGGGCCTGCGCTTCTCCGAGGCCCTTGGGCTTACTCCCGAAGACTTTGACTTCGCCCATCAAACGCTCTCGGTGAACAAGACCTGGGATTACAAGAACGGTGGCGGATTCGTCCCCACGAAAAACGCCTCATCGATGCGGAAGGTTCAACTCGACTGGCAACTCATCATGCAACTTTCTGGACTGCTCAAAGACCTTCCGCCGACCGAGCCCATATTTGTGAAGGGAAAGGTCTATAACTCAACGGCTAACAGCGTTTTGGCGCGCCACTGCAAAAATGTTGGCGTGCCCACCATATCCGTCCATGGACTGCGGCATACGCACGCATCACTTCTGCTGTTCGCCGGCGTCTCCATCGCCAGCGTATCCCGAAGGCTCGGCCATGCAAGCATGACCACCACTCAGGAAACCTATCTGCATGTCATTCAAGAGCTCGAGAACAAGGACATTGACATCGTCATGAGGGCTCTATCGACTCTTATTTAACCTGTATCAGTAACCGTGGCTCACGCTGATGAAGGGTGATAAGGTCGTCGAGCTTGGTAAAGTATTGGCCAAGCTGCTTCTGCTCTACCGCAGAAGGAACAGGAACGCTCAACTCCATCACCTTGTTTTTGGAGATGTTGAACCTAGAGATCCCCTGAGCCAGCAGAGTGAGATTGGAACGCACCGAACTTGATCTGAGCATATAAGCAAGGTAATGCGGGTCAAACGTTGAATCCTGCCTGTAACCAAAACAGAAGCTGTTGAGGTAAACATCTTCCTGGTCAGAGAGCCAAACAGAGGACATTCCGACTTCATCCGGCGTTTCAGATGACACAGTGAAGAACACGTCACCATACGCAACCTGGTTTTGGCTCGAATCAATTTCGACTGCCTCGAGCCGCTTCGTGTCCGTCAGTGGGTTATCGAAGACATTGGTATACGGGACGAACTTTGCGTTGCCGTGACCGAAATCCTCTTTGGTTTTGCTGGTCAAACCGCCATAGGTTGTGCCACAGTTACCCAACTTACGCTGTTCCCAAGTTGAAACGAGGGGACGCATGGTTGCATGCGTCCCCTCAGATAGACAAACTTTCGATTTCGCCTGTTCAAAAAAGCCGCTCATTCGTCGATGTCGAAGCCGCCTTCCAGGATGAACTTCTTCAACAGCGCCGCCGCACGGGTGTTCACCTTGAACAGGGGAAGCGTCCTGCCTTCCTTCTGCTCAAAGAAGGCCTTGGCGCGCGCCTTGTCCACCGAGTCCTTCAAATCGTCGAAGCGTCCGAACTCGTTAATGTTCGATTCCGTCAGGTCAAGCGCAGCCATGGCAGCAAGAAGCTCGCCGTTTATGCCGAGCGCCTCGACGATTCGCTCGACTTGAGCGTTTTTTGCCTTGCGGGCATAGGACGTGATGTAATCCCTCAACGTCTTGTCGTCTTCCAGGGCGACGTCCCCTCGCTCGACATCGTGAAGGAACAGCTCGGCGAAGCGCTGGTCATCCTGGCTTAGGGACGCGAACGATCGGTGGAGCTCCTCGCGCGCGGCGGCAAGACCCTCGTCGTCCTGCTCAAGGCATTTCAGCCACTTCTCGAAGTTCGCGTTCATGTAGTCGCTGTCTATGAGCCCCGTGTCGATTTCGGTTATATGACCATCGAGTTCGTAGGGCGCTTCGGGCGCGTCGCCAGGCCCGCCCCCTCCTGCGAACAACTCCTTGTAGCGCTGCACGAGAATGAGGTAGGTCCGCTCGTCGATGACCGGTTGCACAAAGAAGGACTTGCCCCTCGGCTCGCCTTCTTCCGGTTCCTCCTCAAACTCGTAGGTGTCCTGCTCCCATGTGAAGCCTTGCACCTTTGCGGCCTCTAGGAACTCGTTGAGCTCAACGAGTTCCTTGGCGAACTTGCGCCTGGCTTCCTGCGATGCGGGGAGCTCGGAGAGGTCCCCTACGCCAGCTGCTTCGAAGACCGTGAGTATCTCCTGAAGGCGCGCGTCCATCAACGCGATATTCTCCGGTAGTTTCTGGACGAACATGTCGAGCGGGCGGTCTCCCGAATACAGCTTTACTGCCGCTTCGATATTTCCCTTCATGGTGTGGGGATGACGGTAATAGCGGATCGTGCCGAAGGGCTTGTCGGGGCCGAACAGGCGATTCGTGCGGCTGAATGCCTGGATGATGCTCTCGTAGTCGATGACCTTGTCGAGGTAGAGCGTGTTGAGCCATTTGGAGTCGAAGCCCGTGAGCATCTGGTCCACTACGATGAGCAGGTCGATGCGAGAGTCGCGGTTGGAGTCGACGTTGACGTAGGGCTTCTTGTGAGACAGGCGCGCCGAGATGTCCTTCTTCATGGCGGGCCATGTAGGGATGGTGAACTCCTGGCCGTATGCCTTGTTGTAGTCTTCTATGAGCTCGACCAGGGCATCTTCCTTCACCGTAGAGCCGGCGTTGTTGTCAATGCTCGGGTCGAAAAGGGCGGTCACCTTCATCTGCGGGGCGCGATCCTTGAAGGCTCGGTAATAGTCGATCGCCTCCGGGATGGAGCTCGTCGCCAAGATTGCATGGAACTTGTTGCCGTGGGAGAGCACCGGGAAACGGCGCAGGATGTCATCTACGACCTTTTCGTGGTGCGGAGTGCCGGGCCAGTATTGGGCGCGGGTGAGGAAATCCTCGATGCCCTTGATGCGGTTGCCGGCGCTGTCGGCCATCGGTCCCATGGGGACCTTTGCCGAGTCCATATAGTAGTAGAAGACCTTGCTCTTTCGATCGTCGAAGATGGCTTCGGCTACTGTTGCGGCTTTCGCCTGCTCTAGGGCGACTGCTTCGCGTACGTCGCGGTCGTCGAAGGTCGTCACCATATATGGGTCGAAGCCCAGGACGTTGCCGTCGCGGATGCCGTCTGCGATGCTGTAACGGTGCAGACACTCGCCGAACACCATGGCGGTGGTGGAGCCCTTCTTCTGGTTCTCGTCGAGAATCGGCGTACCTGTGAAGCCGAAGAACAGCGCGTTGGGGAACGCGCGGCGTATGTCCTGGAGCATCTCGCCGAAGGTGGAGCGGTGACACTCGTCGATGACGAACACGATCCGCTTGGAGGCCAGGCGGTTGAGTTCCGCCTGGGTGATTCTGCCCTCGCCGGCCTTCACGTTGCTCATCTTCTGGATAGAGGTCACGATGAGGCGGTTCTTGGGGTCGTCGCTCGCGAGCTTCGACTTCAGCACCTGCGTGTTCTCGGTCCCCTGCACGTCGTCGGCGTCATCGGCGAACGCGCGGTACTCGGAGAGCGACTGCGTGCCCAGCTCGATGCGGTCCATGAGAAAGATTACCTTGTCAGCGTCGCGCGAGTCGGCTATGAGCTGGGCAGATTTGAAGCTCGTCATGGTCTTGCCGGAGCCGGTGGTGTGCCATATGTAACCGCCGGGACGCCCCGGGGTGCTGCTCTTGGGTCTCTCGTCCCATTTGCACCTGCGCACCTTGTCGGATATGGCGGCGGCGGCGTAGTACTGGTAGCTGCGCATGACTTTCAGGCAGCCGTCCGAGCTGTCGGCCACGGTGTAGAAGCCAATGAGCTGGTGCGCCATTGGAATGGAAAGCAGTGTGGAGGTGAAGCGTTTCCATTCGTCGGTTCCGGGTTTGTCGCCCGCGCAGACGGGCTCGTTGTTGAAGTCCTCCCAGTGGAAGAAGAAGTTCGGGTTGAACGCGCCCGTGCCAGGGTTGGCGAAATAGCACGCCTCGTCGGGGGTCATCCCCACGAAGATCTGCGTCAGGCGGAAGAGCCCCGTGAACACGCCCTCGTGGGCATACTTCTCGATCTGACCAGTGGCCTGGCTGACGGGGATGCCGCTGCGCTTGAGCTCGATATGGATGACCGGCATGCCGTTGATGAGCAGACACAGGTCTCCACGACGGTCGTTCAGGATCTTGTTTTTCGCAGGATAGACCGGCTGCTGAGCTATCTGGTAGCGGCTCTGGCCGGCTGCGATCTCCTGACGATCATAGATCTTCAGGCTCACCTCTTTGCCTAGGTGAAGAGCGTCGTCGGGGTTGTCGCGCGTGACGGCGACGGTCTTTCCGTTGATGAACCCGTTGAGTGCAAGTGGGGTCTTGAGCGTTTCGATTTGTTCGATGACCTGCGCCATTTCGCTCTGGGTGAGCGGGCAGCCGTTCAGGCGGTCTATGTCGGCGTTGTTCTGGAACAGAATCTTCGCCCAGTTGTCGATGAGGTCCTGCTCGGTGGGGTAGCGAAGCACACCTCCCGCGTCGTCCCAGCCGTGCTGCTTCAGCACGGTGATGACCGCTTCTTCGAACGCCGCCTCTTTATCGAAAACCATGGCGAAACCTATCTACGAACTGCAATAAGTTATGTACTTAACTAATGGTGATCATTATAAGTCATACCCGTATCCACTTGGGAACAGCGTAAGTTGGGAGATGTCGCCACTATTGTGGGCGGTGGCACACCGAGCACCAATAACGATGCGTACTGGGATGGCGATATAGACTGGTATTCGCCCGCCGAATTAGGTGAGCGGGTGTACGCCGACAGAAGTGTTCGAAGGATAACCCAGGCTGGTTACGATAGCTGCTCGGCAACATTGCTTCCAGCTGGTAAAACAATTCTCTTTACAAGTCGTGCGGGCATTGGCAATACAGCGATCCTTCGCAGGTCAGCATGTACAAACCAGGGCTTCCAGTCTTTAGTCGTGAACGATGATACCGATGTGTATTTCGTCTACTCCATGACCGATCGAATCAAGAAGTTCGCTGAACAGAAAGCTTCTGGATCAACCTTCCTAGAGATATCTGGAAAAGGTCTGGCGGCCGGAGAATTCGCCTTTCCTTCAAAAGATGAGCAGACTGCAATAGGGTCCATGTTCAAGCAACTTGACCATCTCATCACCCTTCATCAGCGTGCGTGATCCGCCCCCTTATAGACAAACAGAGACAAAAGTGGAACCTCAGTTGTTTGGCCCGAGACCCCTTAATTCTCGGACTCATTTATTAACTCGATTTCCCAAAATGGATTATTTCGGCATGGGAGATTTCGAATGCCTCGCTACCCGCGCTCCATCTCGTGGGCCAGGAAGTGCTTGGTCACGGCGAACAGGCGCTCGTCGGGGGCAACAATCCTTCGATTTTTACGGTCACAGCCTAATACTGACCGCTCGCATTTGTTGCTCAACAAATGCGAGCGGTCAGTGGGCTAAGTTGAAGCAGTATTTGGTTGGAGGAGGAGATAATGGCAGAGCGCTATAACGGTAATGGGTTTGCCCTTGGTAATAGAATCGACGGGCTTCTGGGGGGCTGTTCGCAACCAGCCATCTTTGCTTTTTGCGGACTGACCTCTCGTCTTGCCAAAACCCTGGCATGCAATGAGTACTCAATCCCCGGCGTTGTTGCTGGCGAATCGACCCCGTTCTTTTCTCCGTCTGATTTTGCCCGCCAAAAGAGGATGGCCGTGGCTCAGATTCTTTCGGCAGATGGCCCAGTTTTGATGCTGTTTGAACAGCTTTTAGAGCTGCGTGGGACGATTAAGGAATTGTTCGATGGCAAGATCGTTGTTGTGCAGAACAACCTGTTCCTTGATGGCGAGGGCGTTCCTTCTCCCGTTGATCCGGATCTGCTCGATGGCTTTGAGTCATCTTTTGACGATATGACACCCGATACGACGGGACTTTCTAAGTACTACGCCAAGTCGGTAAAGGTTGGAAGTGCGCATCTTGTAACGCCGATTATTCCGGACGAGTTTTCTGAGTGGGAAGTCATCGATCTATTTAATCGTGCTTCTTTTGCGCTGGGCGATGCTTCGGCAATCTCTGAGGGCGTCGTCCCTGTTTCGTCGGCTCCGTTTTTGGAATACCGTTTGGGCTTGCTAGATGTCACGGCTAGCCCTGCTTCTGTTTTGGTGAACGCTCGGGAACTTGAGAGCTATAGGTCCGCCCTGGAGGCGGTCGCTTCTGTTACCCATGCTCTGGGTCTATCCGTTTCCTTTGTGGCGCAGCAGGACCAAGAGGAAAAGATCGGGGAGTCGGACCGCCTGCTTTCGGTGCTTCAGCATTACTGGGGCAAGGACGCCTCGTTTAGGAAGCTTCGTTTTTACAAGAACCCCGACTTTGACAACGAGATGGAAACGGTGTCTCAGGGTGCTATCTCCGAGTTTGTCGTAAAGCAGGCCGAGGCTGCCCATGCGGGCTCCGTCGATTACAGGAATGTGTTTGTAACGGCGCCCACGGGTGCGGGCAAGTCCATTCTGTTCCAGATTCCGGCGCTGTATCTTGCTCGGAAATATCAGCTGGTCACGTTGGTTATTGAGCCGCTGAAGGCCTTGATGATCGACCAGGTTGCCAACTTGCGGAAACGTGGCGTTAAGAATGTCGTTGCCATTAACTCGGACATTCCCTATGGTGAGCGTCTAGAATCCCTCGACCGTGTTAAAAGCGGCGAGGCCTCCATCATCTACCTGTCGCCAGAGCTCTTGCTGGAGTCCTCGATCCAGGCAATTCTCAACGGCCGCGAGCTCGGTCTTGTCGTCATTGACGAGGTCCACACCGTTACCTCTTGGGGTAAAGATTTCCGCCCGGACTACTGGTATCTGGGCCCGTATCTGTCTAAGCTCCGCAAAAACGGTATGAGCTTTCCGATCTTTTGCCTTACCGCCACGGCTGTCTACGGCGGGCGCGATGATGTCGTTTCGCATACGGTCGCCGACCTGGAGCTTGGCAACTGCAAGATATTCCTGGGCAACCCTCGTCGTAATGACATTTCCTTCGACATTGTCTGGAGAAGCAAAAGCGAGCTGCCCGGTCCCATCGAGGAGGTAAAAACCGACCTCGCTGAGCAGTGGATTGATAAGGCCGTGCGCGACAACCGCCATGCCATTGTCTATTGCCCCTATCAGAGCCATGTCAATGCGATCATCGATCAACGCAGCGTTTCTAATTCTAAGGTTTTGGGTTATCACGGCGGCAAAGATGCCGCGTACAAGAAGATCGTTCAAGACGCGTTTGCGTCGGGTAGCTGCAGGGTGCTTGTGAGCACCAAGGCGTTTGGCATGGGTATCGATATCGACGACATCGATGCCGTGTACCACTATGCGCCGACGGGCAATCTGTCCGACTATATTCAGGAAATTGGTCGTGGCGGTCGCAAGCGCGGCTTGGGGGCCAAGGCCTGCATCGACTTCTTTATGCAAGATGTTCGCTATTCCGAGACGCTGTATGCGCTCTCTAAGTTTAGCCAGTGGCAGCTTAAAGAGATCATGGCCAAGCTGTACGAGGTCTATGCTTCTGCGCCGCAAAAAGACCGCAGCCAGAACTTCCTGGTATCGCCCAATACGTTCTCCTACCTGTTTACGAACGAGAAGGATGAGGACCGCAAGACCAATCGCGTTAAATCGGCCCTGATGATGATCTCGCGCGACCTTGAGGATAAGTTCAACTTCCCGGTTATCGTCGTGCGCCCCAAGGTGTCGTATACCAAGCAGTTTGTTTGCATTGAGCAGGCTGCCGAGCATAGCTTTGCCACGTCCTACGGCAAGTATTTGCGAAAGATCAGCGAGGCCCATACGCGCTACGAGAATCGCGCGGGGCAGCATGCCGTCAAGATTTCGGACATGGGTGCAATCTATGAGCTCAACGTTGGCGACATGTGGGCCAACGAGTTTAGTGACCTAACCTTTGCCGATTTTAAGCGCCAGCTTTTTACAGGCAAGATTTGTTCGCCGACAGGGGAGCCCGCGCTTTCGAACCGCCTTGCGCTCGACATTAATTACTCCATGCCGTTTGATGAGGCGACGTCGACGCTGTCTGCATTTGCCGAGGCACTGCACAAGTCGTTTATGAGCTTGGCGCGTGAGGGCGATTTTTCGGAGAAGGAGTTTACGAAAGAGCTCACCCATCAGCTTGAGGGGACGTCTTTGGAGGTTAAGAAGCCGTCTGCGCTGTTGAATGCGTTTGTACGCCCGGTCGATAGTGGCGGGCACTTTGGATCCGACCGGTCCTTTAAATGCATCAAACGATTCAATAAGTCTTCGAGGAATACCTATAGCCGCGTGCAGGATGTTCGCTATGGCGTTATCGGGCGCGAGCTTCAGGCAGCCATGAGCAATCTGACCCAGACGCTGGGGAGGTTGCAGCCTCCTGAGGGAAGCAAGCATTGCAGGCGCTATCTGGATAACAAGGCGCTCGACGCTCGCTATGCGCTGGCCGAGATCTTGGAGATTCTCAAGCTTGCCACGTACACGGTAAAGGGCGGCGACAATCCAGAGATCTTCATTCGTCTCAACGATGCCTCGAAGGTCAAGGCGTTGGCCTCGGACAACAGGTATTCCAACGGCGTGTTGCGTGAGCTTAACGATCGCCACGAGTATTCGTCCAAGGTTATTAGGGGCTTCTTCCGCTCCACCATGAGCGATTCCGAGCGATGGGATGTGGTTGAGGAGTACTTCTTGGGCAATGACGACTACGTTGCTCAGGTTCTGGGCATCGATGAGAAGCCGGCGGACGAGTCTGCCAAGGCGGCTCCCAAGGTTAGGCATGCGGTTGCTAAGCGGCCTACCGGCCTCTCGACATCCATCGTGGCTGAAGGGGCTTCCTATGAGGGCAAGCCGTACTTCCGCGTGTGGAAGGACCTGCTCAACAGCTGTTCTGTGGGTCAGGAGATCACCGACGTCCAAAAGCTGAAAGAGTTGGTCAAGAGCAGTAAGCTAGAGATGCCTCGCAAAGACGCGGTGGTCAGTATTGAGAGCACCGACTTTAAACTGCATCCCGCCCTGTTGTGGAAGAAGAGCCGCGTGATGCTCTTTAGCGCCTCGCGTGCCGATGAGTTTGCCCACACTCAGGACATCGACTGGAAGTGCTTCATTCTGGGCCAGGGAGAGGGCATAGAGGCGATTGCCGACGCACTCGAAAACGCTCCTAAAGAGGCTAAATAGGAGTCGCGGCGACTTTACGTATAAAAAATGCCGGGGGACATCCCCCGGCTCTTGGAGGTCCCTCTATTCGAGGGTACCGACCTATTTATACTATGAGACGAGCGCTTCGTCTAGGCGGTAACGATGCGCCCGTCTCATAGAGGCCCCCAGACGTACCTTCTTGCCTAACTCTGCCAATGATTGTGGCAAAGGGATGGCCCCTTTGTCACAATCCCAATGTCGATCGGCCGCTATATCATGAATCTTGTGCAAAACGAAACTTAACGGCACGGTGCGGCACTTAAAAGCGCAAACCAAGCCCTATCGGTCTGCTTTCACATGTTTGGGGCGTACGGTTTGTTCGGTCGCGATTGCCCGGTAAGAGGTTTCACCATGAAGATCGACGTTGATGTAGATCGGTTGCGCGAGAGCCTGCTCGATCGCGCTGGGAGCGCGGCGGGCGTGGGCTTTCCGGCCGCCATGCTCGACGTAGTGGATATCGAGGATGAGTCCCCTCAAGAGCTTCTAGACCGAGCCGAACGCGAAGGCCTCGACCTCCGCGACTTTGCCGTCGAAGACGATTGCGGAGCGTCTGACGACTGGTAACCCCGGGTCAGTTCATCCTTTTCTTCCTGAGATATAAGAGAAATCCCTTTTTGAACGTCCTTCGGGTTCCAAAAAATAGTCGATCAGTCTTTGTATCTTCCTTGCTGTCAAACTTGATAGCCGTTAGCTCGATCGTACAGATGTAGTCAGCAACTTGGAATAGCCGGTAGGCTCGTGGTGTGGCTTCTCGGTATACGATGACATCCCTTGCTAGAACGTACTCAAGCGCAGAATGAATGACCTCCGTTACAATCGGTTGGCCGTTGTCGTAGTAAATCTTAACGGTGTCGTATCGCTGGAAGAATTCCAGATGGTCGAAAAGTTCAACTGTGAGGTCTCGCCTCATTCTCTCCGCGAGACCGTTTTGATTGCCGGCGAATTCGCTCATTCGGTATTGCAGACAGAGATAGCGTATGGGGAGATGCTGAATGAACGCGCGAAATGCGCTCAACATGTGCCTTCGCTGCTCCTTGGGAAGATCTTTGTAGTCGCCGTTTCCATTCAATAGGGGTCCTGCATGAAAAGGCGTATTGGGAAGCGAGGACTGCGACAGGGCGCGCTCGTAGCGGTCAATGCGTTCAACGATTGCATCGTTTTGATCGTGAAAAACGAGGGTGACGAGGTAGTAGTTAGAGACGCCTCCGAGGTCGCCAGATTCGTCAACAAAGACGGAGAGTTCGCTCATGGTGGGCCTCCATTTTTTCAAAAAAAAATGCCGGGGGTAAGACCCCGGCTCTTGGAGGCCCCTCTTTTGGAGGGAACCATATTCTTTATACCATGAGATAAGGGGTGCTTTCAAGTCAAGAATTATAATAAGCAAACATATGTTCGTCAAACTACCTGCGAAAAGTCCTTAGCCGCCGAGAGGTTGGGTAGAGCGGCTCGTAAATTGCTGACGCAAGGGCGCCGGTGGTTTCTAGAGAACTGTTTAGTCTTGACTCGCATAAAAAATGCCGGGGGACATCCCGCGGCTCTTGGAGGTCCCTCTATTCGAGGATACCGACTTTTTTATAGCATGAGATCGGACGGCTTTCAATTTGCGCCATGTGGATGGGATGGCGCGCCTGATAAAGCCCTCAATGAATGGCATCTAACTAGCGTTCGTGATATAAAGATGTCGGTCATCTCAAAAGAGAGGGCTTCCAAGTGCCGGGGACGTTTTCCCCGGCTTTTTTCATTTCGGTGTCAATCCAAATGTTTTTCAACCCATCCCCTTAATAGCTTGCGGTGGAATAGGGACTGTTTAGGCTGCTAGGAGGCCTATTCAGTCCCTATTCCACCGCAACTTATGGGTGGGGATGGCTACGACGCCAGGGTGGCGATGACGGCTTCGTCGCCGGCGTATATGAGTGTGTTGCCGTCGGGGATGATCGTTTGGCCGTCGCGCTTGAGCATCACGACGATAAACGGGTGCTTGCCTTGCGGCACGTCGCGCAGGCGCTGGCCGGCTAAGCGACCGTGGGATGTTACGGTGACCTCGCGCAGCGTAACCTCGGCACGCTCTTCAAACGTCGGCGCGGCCATCACCAACAGGTCGCCTTCCTCAATCACGGTATCGCCGTTTGGCAGCACCGGATGGGCACCGTCGCGCAGCACCAGGACCACCAGCATATCCGTCGCGCTGCCAATATCGGCGAGCGAGCGACCGGCAAACGGATGGCCCGCGCCCACCTTGAGTTTGACAAATGACATGCCGTCCTCGTCGCGGTAATCGTTAAAGGTGCGGCGCACGTCGCCTTCCGCATCGATCATATCGAGTTTCTTCGCCACCGCCGGCAGCAGCGAGCCCTGCACCACAATGCTCGACACGGCAATCACAAACACCAGGTCAAACAGGTCGTGACCGCCGGGAACACCGGTCACCACGGCAAAGAGGCTAAAGACGACCGAAGCCGCGCCGCGCAGGCCCGCCCAGCTTACGAGCGCAACCTGGCGGGGGTTCGTCCTAAAGGGCGCCAGCAGCATGCCCACGGCGATGGGTCGGCTCACGAAGAGCATAAACGCCATGAGCGCCAGGCCCGGCAGCAGCATTTGCGGCAGGCGTGCGGGCGTCACGAGCAGGCCGAGCAAGAAGAAGATAGTCATCTCGGCCATCTCGGTGAGGGTGTCGAAGAAGTGCGCCAGCTCGACCTTGCCGGTGATGTCGCTCGCACCCAGCACAATGCCTGCCAGGTATACGGCCAAAAAGCCGTTGCCGCCCAGATAGCTCGGCAGTGCGTAGGCGACGATGGCCACGGCGAACAAGAAGATGGTCTGCGCACCCTCGGCTGTTGCCTGCGCGCGTTCGATCAGGCGGCTGGATGTCCAGCCGATGGCAAGGCCCAGGCCCACGCCCAGGATGATCTGCTTGGCCAGCAGCACGGGGATGTTAACGTCGCCGCCCGCCGCGAGGGTCGCGAGCACCGCGGTGAGCATGTAGGCGACGGGGTCGTTGGAGCCCGATTCGACCTCGAGCAGCGAGTCGGTGCCACCTCTCAGCGACAGGCTGTGCTCGCGCAGCACGCTAAAGACGCTGGCCGCGTCGGTGGATGCCACGACCGAGCCCAGCAGTAGGCCGCCGATCCAGTCGAAGCCCAGTACAAAGTGCGCGAACACGCCAGTGATGCCAGCGGTGATGACGACGCCGAGCGTGCTCAGCAGCACCGCGGGCACGGCGACAGGTTTGGCACGGTCGATGTTGGTGTTAAAGCCGCCGTAGAACATGATGAACAGCAGCGCCGTGCTGCAGACGGTTTCGGTGAGCGCATAGTCGCTAAAGTCGATGTGCGCCGGGCCGTTGACGCCCAGCAGCATGCCCAGCGCGATAAAGATGAGCAGGGTGGGGAAGGGAAGCTTTTTGCCGACGGGTTTGATGGTCAGGCACAGAATAATGACGAGGCCGATAAAGAGAAGGATCTGGTTCATGGATAGTGTCCGCTCCTGGGTGGTTGGCGTGGCACGGTCAGTTGTCTGCGGTTATTTGTACCCAAAGATGGTGGGTTTATGGGGTTGGATTGCGGGCGTGCGCGATATCGTCATAGACGGCTGCCGTCTTTGCCTCTGCTCGGAAACCCTTTCCAGCTTTATTGCAACGGAGTACAATGGGTAACGTTTAAGTTCAACTTGAAGTTTTAGTTGCGGCGCCGGGCTTCGGCTGCAATGCAAGGAGAGGCGTACCATGGCGATCTATGTGACATCTGATGCTCACGGGCACGTGCGTGCGCTTGACGAGGCCCTGTCTAAGATCTCGTTGACGTCCGACGACACGCTGTACGTGCTGGGCGACATGATCGATCGCGGGCCCGATCCGGTCGGCGTTATTAAGCTCGTGCGCTCGCTGCCCAACGCCCACGTGCTCAAGGGTAATCACGAGCAGATCATGCTCGATGCCATCATTGGTCAGGATCCGCTCGATGCCGAGACCTGGGATATCAACGGTGGCTGGACGACGCGCGAGCAGCTCAACGACATGGAATTTGAGGCATACGAGGAGCTCGTGCGATGGATGGCCGCGCTGCCGCTCTACGCGGTGGTCGAGACCGAGGAGCGCCCGTATCTGCTGGTACATGCTGGAATCGAGATGAAGGCGGCGCGTGCGTTTTTGCTTGAGCATGGCGTCGATTGTGCCGATGGCGTTGGAGCGGTGGGTGCCGATCGCGAGCTGCTGCAGCAGATGCTCGCGGTGCAGTCGTCCGATGACCTGCTGTGGATTCGTCACGGCTATTGGGATGTGCCGACCGGGCTGCTTTCTGCCGAGGGCAAGGGTCCGGTCGTGGTGAGCGGTCACACGCCAACGGTGTCGCTCGGGCGTTATTGCGAGGTCGGTGGTCTTGCGGGGCTCGATGAGGAGTCGGGCCGCGGGCAGATTGTGCGCTTGGGCGGCGAGGACACTGCCGGCGTGCCCGATCGCATCGACATCGACTGCGCTGCCGCCACCGGCTCCGAGTTCGGTCGCGTGGGCATCCTGCGCCTGGACGACGGGGCGGAGTTCTACGCGAACATCAACCCGGGCGAATAACCTTGTTCCGCCGATCTACCGTAGCTAATTTGGGACGGGGCTTTTTTGACTACTTTCGGAGAGTAGCGCCTTCTTGCTCGGTAAGCGCTAGAAATGAGGAGCGTCTGCGTCCTCGACGGCGCGAAAATGCTCGAAAAACCGTCGCAGCGGAGTCAAACGACGTCGCGGCGGTTCTTTTTTGGCTGCCCGCTGGCTAAGTGAGTAGACTTTTTTGGAAATGCCGAGCACCCAACATATTTGCCTCAATAAAACCGCAGGTCACAGACTTGTGCTCTGTTGGTGTGGTCGGGGATTCGGTAAAAGTCTACTCACTTAGTTTTGCGTGATGAATATTGTCCGCAACGAGACCCCAGACGGGGTGATTCCATCGCAAATTCCGGTGACCGGGCAGCTAATTAGGCGCCGTATGGGTTGCGGTCGCGTTCGATGCGTTGGCGGATGTGGGCGTACTCGATAATCAGTAGCACCAGGAGTAGGGCCATGATGGCTAGGTAGCTCACCACAGCGCCCATCAGACCCAGCAGCTTAATCAGGATCACCGGCAGCACCACGCTTACGGCGAAGCAAATCAGGTAGATCTTGGTGACGTCGCCGGCATGGCGCAGCACCGTTATGATGGCGTAGATAAAGTCGATGGCCGCGGTGACGCCGCCGGCGACGACCATCAGCAGCGCCAGCGTACGGTAGCGCTCAAAGCTGAGGCCGTACATAAAGCTCATGAGGGGAATACCGGGACCTGCCATAAATGCGGCGCACACGCCGGTGATGACCACGATCAGCGCCATAACGGCAACAATAATCAGGTCAAAGCGACGACGCTTGCGAGGATTAGCCCAAATGCTCGACAAGCGCAGGAGCTGCGGTTTATAGACAAATCCAATGCTCAACAGAATAGCCTGAGCTGGAAAAAACAGGGCATTAAAGTACAGCTGGTATTTGTAGGCTAGTGTTCCTTCCATCACAAACTTGGGCATGCTCTCGATAAGATTGAACAGGAATAGCGCGCCAAAGAGTGGGGCACAATGGACAAACAGGCGGCCGACTTCGCGCAGGCTCACGCGGCGCGATTTTTCGGTTTCGAGCAGGGCAAGCGGCGCGGTGACCAGCACGAGTGAGGCGATCGCGGCGATGCCCATGGCCATGGCAGCGATGGGCATGCTGCGCGTGAGGAACAGCGCCACGCTAAAGACCGCGATGACGCCGGCGGAACGCAGCGTTTGGCTCATGCCGGCCAAATAGAGTTTGTCGGCCTGCTGCAGGCGGCCCTCGTACACGTCCGCCACGCCGTCGATCACCTTATAGAGGTAGACGCCCAGGCCGATCGTGGCCATCTGCGCATCGTAGCCGCGGGCGCTGCTGTATAGCAGGCCGCATGCCAGCGCGAGCGCTCCGCAGATCCAGCGGTTGAGCTGGTAGGAGGCAAAGGATGTCTTTTCGTCGATGTCCGAGACCTGGAAATTGCGCACGCCGTAGTTGCATGCGATCATGATGAGCGTGCCGGTGACGAAGGCGATGGAGAACTTACCGGCCTCCTCGGCACCCGCGAGCTGTGCCGACACGATGGTGAGCAGAGGAAACGCCATGCCCCACACGGCGGTGCCTAGGGTATTCCAGAGATAGTCGCGGCGGGTGGCGTGCTCCTCGTATTCCGCTTCCTGCATGGAGAAGCCGCCGCCGTAGACGGCGCCGAGCAGGCGGTTCCACCAAGCGTTGACCATGCGGCGGACGGGGCTGGGCTCCCGATCGCGTTCGCGCCGGCGGCGGCGCGTGGCCTGGCTGCTGTCGGGGCCGCCGGCGTTGCGCTGGCTCAGCTCCTGGATGCGCGCGAGCTCTTCGGCCGTGTGGGAGGCGGGGAACAGGCCGTTCTCGATGCGGCCGCCCTGGGCCTTCGCGGCGCCGTCTCTCGATGCAGCGGGGTTGGAGATGCCGTTGCGGCGGGCGATGGCGCGGCGAATGCTATCGAGGGGCGTGATGCTCAAAGCGGGGTCCTTTCTATTGCTGCGCTCTAGTATAGACACCGCGGTGTTCGCTCGTGTTTTTGAACAGGTTGTTCGATAATTTCGGCGGCGCCATTCGGTAGTCGGCACTTTGGGAACGTCTCTAAGTGCCGGCATCTGGGGACACTCCTTGGCTGTGGTCTGTTCAAGAGTGTCCCCAATGACTAGTCGTTCAAGAACGTCCCCAATGACTGGGCCGCTTGCCTGCGATTTTTGACCGTTGGGCGGGCTTGCCGCCCTTGCCGCAAAAACGTTTTTGCATATCGGGTACAACGGGCTTTACGTGAGTAAAGTGCGCGCCGCGTCCATGTGTCGCGTTTTTAAAGGAGGCCCCATGCCTGGTGTTACCCCTGCAGAAGTTTTGTTCAACTTTGGTATTACGCTGGTCGAAGATCCCGCCGAGAATCAGCCCCGCCTGCTGGTCGATCTACCCGCCGCGGAGCTCGTCGAGCACGCCATCCGCCGCGAAGAAGGCCGCATGGCATCCAACGGCGCGCTGGTGATTGAGACGGGGGAGCGCACCGGCCGTTCACCCAACGATCGCTTTATCGTTGACACCCCCGATGTTCACGACAAGATTGCCTGGGGCGCGGTCAACCGCCCGCTGTCCGTCGAGAGCTATGAGGCCATCAAGGCCGGCATCGTCGACTATCTCAACGAGCGCGACGTGTTCGTCACCCGCGGCATGGCAGGCGCCGACCGCAACCACACGCGTCGACTGCTCGTTGCCTGCGAGCGTGCCAG
Organism: uncultured Collinsella sp.; assembly: GCA_902479145.1. Classification (GTDB taxonomy): domain Bacteria; phylum Actinomycetota; class Coriobacteriia; order Coriobacteriales; family Coriobacteriaceae; genus Collinsella. Next base: position 5,705 of record CABSNR010000010.1, on the reverse strand, counting down.
CCAGGCGCTCTTTATTAAGCAGATGCTCGCCCGACCGCTTGCCCGTGAAATCGCGCGCACCGGCGAGCCCGACTTCTGCGTGCTCGCAGCGCCCGGTTACCAGTGCGACCCCGCCATCAAGGGCCTCAACTCCAGCGCCGCGGTGGTCATCAACTTCCAGGAACGCGTGATTCTGGTCGCCGGCACCGGCTACTCCGGCGAGATTAAAAAGTCGATCTTTAGCGTCATGAACTATCTGCTGCCCGTCGAGGACGACGTGCTGCCCATGCACTGCTCGGCCAGCATGGATCCCGTCACGCACGAGACCGCCGTGTTCTTTGGCCTGTCCGGCACCGGCAAGACCACGCTTTCGGCCAATCCCACGCGCCTGCTGATCGGCGACGACGAGCACGGTTGGTCCGACATGGGTATCTTCAACATCGAGGGTGGCTGCTACGCAAAATGCGAGGGCCTGGACGCCTTCCACGAGCCCGAGATCTTCAACGCCGTCCGTTTTGGCGCCATTTGCGAAAACGTGGTGCTCGACGATAACCGCAAGCCCAACTATGGCGACATCTCGATCACGCACAACACGCGCGTGGCCTATCCCGTGGAGCACATTCCTAACGCGTGGACTAAGGGCATGGGCACCACTCCATGTGTCGTGCTGTTCCTGACTTGCGACGCTTTTGGCGTGCTGCCGCCCATCTCACGCCTGACGGCCGATGCCGCCATGTACCACTTTGTGACGGGCTTTACGGCTAAGATTCCCGGCACCGAGGTCGGCGTCGCCGAGCCCACGCCCACGTTCTCTTCGCTGTTCGGCGAGCCGTTTATGCCGCTCGACCCCATGGTTTACGCCAAGATGCTTGGCGAGCGCATTGCCGACGGCCGCACGCGCGTGTACCTGGTCAACACCGGCTGGATCGGCGGCGGCTACGGCGTGGGCCATCGCATCGAGCTTGCCTACACGCGCTCGCTGGTCGCGCGCGCCCTCGACGGCACCATCGAGGACAGCGAGTTCGTGCACGACGACATCTTTAACGTCGACATTCCCACGACGTGCCACGGCGTGCCCGATGGCATCCTGGTGCCGCGCCAATACTGGCAGAGCACCGCGCGCTATGACGAGGCCGCGCACAACCTGGCGGTGATGTTCGAGGAGAACTTCGAGAAGAAGTACTCGCACCTGCCCGAGTCCGTCAAGGCCGCCGGTCCGCACGCTCAAGTACACGCCGACGCCCGTCATCGCGGCCGCGGCCTGCTGGGACTCCGCCACTAGCTTCGCCGTGAGTCCATATCCACCACAAAGGGGACAGGCACCTTTGTGGTGGTTTTGCTCACGTGGATGACTCGGGTTACAATACGCCTGACATATCGTCCCCTTCTCCGGATGGGGACAGCGCAAGCGTTCTTGTGACGGCACCGTAGGACTTTGAAGGTGGCCGTTGTAAGGGCGCTTTTTGTTTAGGCGCCCTCACTCGGGCGCGCACAATGAAGGGAGAGCGTATGAAGAGCTTTATTGCCGAGGATTCATTCTGGGAGCTGTTTCCGCAGGCAGCGGTCGGTGTTGTGGTCGTGGAGGGCATGAAGCCCACGGCTCAGATTCCTCAAGAGGACGTGGATGCGATTGCGGCGTTTCTCGACCGCGCCAATATCGATGCGGAGCGTCATCTGACCAGCGACACTATCAGCGAGAACGCACCGGTCAAGGCATGGCGCGAGGCCTATCGTTTGTTCAAGACCAAGAAAGGCGCGCGCTGCTCGATCGAGAACTTGCTCAAACGCGTGCTCAAAGGCAAGCCGGTGGGCCACATTACGCCCGCGGTGGATATTTACAACACGGTGTCGCTGACCTACGCGCTGCCCGTGGGAGGCGAGGATCTGCATGCGATCGAGGGAGACCTTCGCTTGAAGGTGACCGACGGTGGCGATGCGTTCTTGCCGCTTGGCGAGGAGGCGGACGATCCGACGCTGCCCGGCGAGCTTGCCTACATCGACGATGCGGGCGCCGTGTGCCGTTGCTGGAACTGGCGCGACGGCGTTCGCACGGCGCTGTCCGATGATTCGGTCGATGCGTTCCTGGCGATTGAGTGCGTGGAGCCCGAGCGGATGGGGGATTGCCAGGCTGCGATCGATCGCTTAGCCGAGCTGCTCGAGCGCTATCTGGGAGCGACGGTTGTCGTTAAGACGCTTGTGACCCGCGATAACCCGCGCGTGGAACTGTAGCTCGGCCCAAACCACCACAAAGGTGCCTGTCCCCTTTGTGGTGGTTTTTATGTTGATGGGTCAACAAATAGGGAGTGCAGGAGTGGCGGTCGTTAAGTACGGTTAAGATGTTTACCCGTAAGCATTATGCAAGCGAAAGGCGGTCGTCTCCCATGCAGCAGAACGACGAGACACGTTTTGAGGACTTTGTCGGACTGATCAGCGGCCTCTACAAGGAGATTCAGCGCATCAAGACGTCCGAAGGTGCAAGGCTGGGCCTCAAGGGCTCCGACGTCATGTGCCTGTACTATCTTGAGCGCAGCAAGGACGGCCTGACTGGCGCCGACCTCGCCCGCATGGCCGGCGTTACCCGAGCCGCCGTTTCGCGCACACTGGCACATCTGGAGGAGGGCGGCTACGTCGAGGTCGATGACTCGGGTGATGCGGCCGTCAAGTACCGTGCCCCGGTGCGCCTGACTGCCCTGGGCGGCGAGAGCATGAGCGAGGCCGATCGCATCATTCGCGAAGTGCTCGACACCACCGGTAAGGCCATGGGCGTGGAGCAGCGCGAGCAGATGTACGCGTCGCTGCGCACGATTCTCAATACCTTGCGCGAGATCTAAGGCCGCCAAGGTATTTGCTTCCCATTAACAACTGCATAGTCCCGTTTGAGCGCGTATACCGTGCCGGGGCCTTGCTGTCAAAATTCCCTGCGCGGGACCTGCGCAAGAAAGGATTCGCTATGTCCGTCCGCATTATTACCGATTCCGCAAGCGATATGTCGCCGGCCGAGCACCCAGCACTGGCCGTTTTGCCGCTGTCCGTCACCTTTGGCACCGATGTGTACATGGATGGCATCGACATCGATCACCAGCGCTTTTACGAGATGCTCGTGGAGCGCGATGAGCTGCCCAAGACCGGCCAGGTCAACCCGTACGCGTTTTCGCAGGCCATCGCCGAGGCGCGTGAGGCCGGCGACGAGGCCGTGATTATTACCGTGGGCGCTAAGCTTTCGGGTACAAATCAGAGTGCCCGTACCGCACTTGCCGAGGCGCCGGGCGGCGACGTGTACGTGGTGGATAGCAATAACGTCACTCTGGGCGAGCGTGTCCTGGTCGAGTATGCCCTGCGCCTGGTGAACGAGGGCCGTAGTGCGGCCCAGATCGCGGCGGCCGTCGAGGCCGTCCGTGACCGCGTGGTCGTCATCGGCCTGCTCGAGACGCTGGAGTACCTGGTGCGCGGCGGTCGTCTGTCTGCTGCGGCCGGCGCCGTGGGCACGCTGCTCAACGTAAAGCCTGTGGTGGCTGTCGAGGACGGTCTGATCGTGCAGCTGGGCAAGGCGCGCGGTTCCAAGAACGGCCGCAACCTGCTGAACCAAAAGGTCGAAAAGGCGGGCGGCATCGACTTTTCCATGCCGCTGGCGCTCGGCTATACGGGTCTTTCGGATGCGGTGCTCAAGAAGTATATCGAGGACAGCGCGGCACTTTGGGCTGGCCACACCGAGGGCGAGTTGCCCGTTCACACCATCGGCGCCACCATCGGTACCCACGTAGGCCCTGGCGCCGTAGCCGTAGCCTTCTTCCAGCCCGCCAACTAACCGACCTGCCATAAACCACCACAAAGGTGCCTGTCCCCTTTGCGGTGGTTTATGCTTTTCAGGGTGGAAGGGAGCGAGCAATGGCGTCTGAGGGCTTTTTTGAACGGGTGTACGAGGTGGTCGAGCAGATCCCCGAGGGGATGGTCGCCACGTATGGTCAGGTGGCGCTGCTTGCCGGTCGACCACGAAGTGCGCGGTATGTGGGGTATGCCCTGCATAGCAATCCGCGCCCCGGCGAGATTCCCTGTCACCGCGTGGTGTTTGCCGACGGGCGCATATGCGAGGGTTTTGCTTTTGGCGGTCCCGATGCTCAACGTGAGCTTTTGCTAGGGGAGGGTGTGGCGTTTAAGGACGACATGCACGTCGACCTGGCCGTCTGTCGTTGGCCTGCCGGACTCTAACAGCTCTGCCGTGGCCAGAACCACCACAAAGGTGCCTGTCCCCTTTGTGGTGGTTTTCTGTTTCAGGTTTACCGGGGCTAACTTATGGAGAAGCTATGGCGGCGAATATTGATGCTGCAAAGTAAACCACGGTGAACTATATTGTATTCAGCAACGGAGCAGGCAATAGGCGATGAAAAAGCCTGCCCTGTTGAGTTTGATTCGCATTCCTCCCCTCTGTGCGATTCAACGGTGTACTTCGGGAACGGGCCCGCCGGCAACTGACTGCCGGCGGGCCCGTTCCTGTTTATCGGGGGAGTGCAATGGGCGGAGCCGAAGCAGTCCGGCTCCGAAAAAGGCGGACGTCGTAGCGCCCGCCCTAAAGCAATCGAAAGCTCAAGCCAGCAAATCGGTCTAGTACACCATGCCCATGGCGTCCTGAACCTCTGCCAGGGTCTGATCGGCGATCTCGTTGGCGCGACGGTTGCCCTCGTGCAGGACGTCCTTCACATAGTCCAGATCGTTCTCGTAGCGCTGGCGACGCTCGCGGATCGGTGCGAAGTACTCGTTGACGGCCTCGGTCACGTACTTCTTGAGCTGGCCGGAGCCGCCCATGCCAATCTCCTCGGCAATCTCGACCTCGGTACGGCCGGTGCAGATGGCGGCCGTCGAAAGCAGGCCGGACACGCCGGGGCGGTTCTCGGGATCGAACGTGATCATGCGCTCGGAGTCGGTCTGGCTCTTCTTGATGCGCTTGGCCGTCTCCTCGGCGGTCATCGAGATGTTGATGGCGTTGCCGTAGCTCTTGCTCATCTTGCGACCGTCCAGGCCGGGCAGCAGCGGGGTTTCGGACAGCAGCGCGTCGACCTCGGGGAACACCTTGCCGTAGCGGTTGTTAAAGCGGCGGGCGATGGTGCGGGTGAGCTCGATGTGCGGCAGCTGGTCGCGGCCGACGGGCACCACATTGCCCTTGCAGAACAGGATGTCGCAGGCCTGGTGCACCGGGTAGGTGAGCAGAAGGCCGGTGAGCTCGTGCCCCGAGGCCTCCATCTCGGCCTTGACCGTGGGGTTGCGCGCCAGCTCGGCCTCGGACACCAGCGACAGGAACGGCAGCATGAGCTGGTTGGCGGCGGGCACGGCGGAGTGCGCGTAGATCATGGTCTTGTCGGGGTCGATGCCGCAGGCAAGGTAGTCCATGACCATGTTGTACACGTTGTCCTGGATATGCTCGGTGGTGTCGCGGTCGGTGATGACCTGGTAGTCGGCGATGAGCACGTTGGTCTTGGCGCCCATGTTCTGCAGCTCAACGCGGCCCTTGAGGGTGCCAAAGTAGTGGCCCAGGTGCAGACGGCCGGTGGGGCGGTCGCCGGTGAGCATGGTGAACTTCTCGGGCGTTTTGGTCAGGCCCTCGCGAATGGCGTTGCTCTTTTGCAGCGCGACTTCGTAGCTGTTCTCGTTTGGCATGATTGCTCCTAACGTATCTCCATGGGTCAAGATGATAACGCGTTTATTGGAGGGGCGGGGCGTAAGTAGGCGAGGGG
>CABSNR010000009.1:0-62296 GCA_902479145.1 uncultured Collinsella sp. | reverse complement strand
GAGATCTAGTACGGTCTCGTGGGCTCGGAGATGTGTATAAGAGACAGGCCAGAGAAGCCGCCGCCTCCGCCGCCGCCCGAGCTGTCGGAGCTCGACGCCAGCTCACGGATACTCTCGTGATACACGTCATCGAACGAATCGAGCGGAGACTCGATACCGTAATGATGGTAGTACCACCAGTAGCAGGGGTAATTGTCGTAGAAGCCGTCGGCCTCGCGCACCTCGGGAGGAACAGCCTCGGCAAGCTGACGCAGGACTTCCTTCGAAACGCCCAGCGCCACGCCCATCACCAGAAGTTTATTCCACAGGACCAGATCGCCGGGAACGGCTTCCTTTAGGCGCGTGAAGTCCTCGAGCCAATGCTTGAGCGCCTTGCAGCGAGCCGCCACCTCGGCGCCCTCCGGCGTAAAGCGGCGGAAGGTGAGACTCACGCCAATGCCCACCAGCACGATGGGCACCGAGATAGTCGCAGCGATAACGTTTGCCTGCGCGCCATCGGTAAAGAAAATGGATCCAATAGGAATAAAGGCAATTAGAATGCCCAGGACCAGGCCAAACACCATTGCGACAATGCCGTCCGAGGCAACGTACTCGCTATCGGCCAGCTTGCCCTTAACGGTGTTCTGATAGTCCTCGAGCTTGTCGCCCACGGGCGTAGCGTGCTGTTTGACGTAGTGCTGCAGCTCGTCAAACGTGCGCGAGCGATCGCCGTTCTCGTCAGGCTTAGCACCGGCAAAGAAGACCTTGAGCACCATGCGGTCAATGCCCTTGGCCGACTTCCAGCCCGCATCGCTCACCGTCACACGATACGTCTGCTCTTCTTTTTCACGCCCCAACAGACCCTTCTTGGCCTTGGTCGCGGTCGCCTGCTCCAGCTTAATCACACGGTCGTCAGTGAGCTTCATGAGCGTGGCGATATATGCCTGATCGGGCACCTCGTTCCAACTCATGAGGGCCGAAAGCACGGCGGGATGGTCGGCCGAGGGCACGTCGCGGAAATATTCGTCCTGGAAAAGCGGCTTGGGCTTGCGGCGGCGCAGCTTGAGCACAACGATTATGCCGGTAAAGACCACCGCTGCGACAACACTTAGCACGGCAAGCGCATTGGCAATCATGCGAGCATGAGCGCGGCGGGCGTTAGCTTCGTCAGCCCATTCTTTCTCTTCGCTCAGAATCGTTGACATGCGCTCTTCGCCCGAGGCGGCAAGCTGCGGCACCCAGTCGCTGGGGAAGGCGATGCGCGCCTCGGCGAATTCGCCCTGATGCACGCAGGGAATGGTATAGGTGACCATGGGCTCGTCCTCATCGAGTGACACGTCGCCCGTCAGCGGGCCGTGGCCCCATGCGCGGAAGTTATCGCCCTTGACGGCCGCCGTCCCGGCAGCGGCATTTGCGAAGCGCACTTCCATCTCGACGTCATCGGAATCCGCAGACCAGCCGTCGCCCACGAACTTCCAATAGAGCTCGGCAGTATCGGCCCAGTTCATAACCGCACCGGTCATGGTATAGCTCACGTAATAGGTCGCGCTGTCGCCGCTCTCGTGAGGGCTGAATACCTTAATCTTTACGCCGTCACCGCTCTGCCCAACCGTATAGACGCCAGAGTCACCCTTGTTCGCGCTATCCACTTTGTTAAACGCGGTGTCCTCTTCCTCGACACTCAGCACGTCGACGCCCGCCGAGCCACCCTGCTGGTTGGAGCCCGTATTGATCTCCCAAAACACGCCGTTGATGTCGTCATCGAAATCAAACTGGCGTCCCTCGACAACGGTCAGCGAGCCGTCGGCCTCGACCGTGGCGCCGATATAGGTTTGAGTCATGGAGTAGCCGTCGGCGTGTGCGGCGACAGGCAATAGCAGCAACGCAAGCGCGACGAGCACGCAGACGGAAGCGAATCGCGCAAACAGGCAGCGCTGCCGACAAGTACTGGCAACGGGGGCGTTCATAGGCACATCCTTTGTCTGTAAAACCAACATCGCCATTGTCCCACGTTTACGGGCGCACATGACGAACATCTAGGCCAGCGGAGTATCAAACGGGACGAAAGTCACGCCCGCGGCCGGCACCTGGGGACGTTCCTTATCTGCTGGCAATCTGGGACACTCCTTGGCATAGCCCGCTCCGGCCATAGATACCACTTCATAGCTCCGTCACAGGTGTAGCGGCTTTGTGTGGGCGCGGCACGCGCTGATTGAGCCGTCAGCCGAGGGGCATAAAGCAGTTGAGCGGAAACGGTTTGCCCCTTTGCCGTTCGCTCGAGGATCATGTCCCCCTTTTCCGCGGAAACCCCGGCAGTTGCGAAGAGCTGCCGGGGTTTCTGTCGTTTGTGAGGCTAAGTCGGTACGCAGCGATCGAGACCTTGAGCCGCAAACCCACCGTGCGCAATGCGCACCGCCGCCAACTTGTGAGCGCGGCAACGCCTTCCCTGCCAAGCCCCGCGCTATACTCGTCCGCATGGATATCAAAACACGCAACATAGCAACACACGCCGCGGACGCACCAGCAACGGCAGCGCCCACCCCCGTCGTGGGCCGCTTTGCCCCGTCGCCCTCGGGCCGCATGCACTTGGGCAACGTGTTCAGCTGCCTGTGCTCGTGGCTTTCGGCCCGCAGCCAAGGCGGCAGCATCGTGCTGCGCATCGAGGACCTGGACGATCGCTGCAAGCGCCCGGAACTTGCCACTCAATTGATTGACGACCTGGCCTGGCTGGGGCTCGAGTGGGACGAAGGCCCCTACTACCAGCACGATCGCCTGGATCTGTACGAGGACGCCCTGCGTCAGCTGCAAGACGCCGGCCTCACCTATCCCTGTTTTTGCACGCGTGCCGAACTCCACGCCGCGAGCGCGCCGCACGCAAGCGACGGCACGCCCATCTACCGCGGCGCCTGCCGAGACCTTTCTGCCGAGGAGGTTGCCCGCCGCAGCGCTCTGCGCGCTCCGGCCACGCGCCTGCGCGTACCCGCCGTCGACGACCTCGCAAACGATGTGATCGAATTCGTGGACCGCACGTATGGAGCCCAATGCGAAGCACTCGCCACCGAATGCGGCGACTTTTTGGTGCGCCGCAGCGACGGCGTTTTTGCCTACCAGCTAGCCGTGGTGGTCGACGACGCTGCCATGAGCGTCACCGAGGTCGTGCGCGGATGCGATCTGCTGGGCTCCACGCCGCGCCAAATCTACCTGCAGCATTTGCTGGAACTTCCCACGCCGCACTACGCGCACATTCCGCTGCTCATGTCGCCGGATGGCCGCCGCCTTTCCAAGCGCGACCGCGACCTGGACCTGGGCGAGCTCCGCACCCGCTTTGGCGCGCCCGAGGCACTACTGGGCTGGCTCGCCGGGCAAACAGGCATCGCGCCGGACGCCACACCGCGCTCTGTCGAGCAGCTGGTCGAGCACTTTAGCTGGGATGTCATCCGTACGCATCGGGAAAACATCACTGTAACGGTCGAGTAGCCAGCCACCCCGCCCCTACGCGACATCCCAGGGCTGGAGTTCGTCGCCCAGGCGGACAATACAGTCGTAGAGCACGGTGTGGCACTCGGCTGGGTTGGCGTCACGATGAAAATGCCCGTAGTACCAGCGCTTGTAGTCCAGGTGGTCCTCCAGCTCGTCGAAAAACGTGGTGAGTCGATCGACATCGGGATAATTCCAGCCGGGCGTTGGATAAAGCGTGGGCGAAAGCATGCGCGTGGAGCAGGTATGGGTGATCGCATAGTCGACCTTCCAACCCACGCTGTCGAGCTTTGCCCGCGCCTCCTCAAAGTTGCGCTCGTCCGGCAGCTCCTGCGGCCACCAGCTGGAATACGGAATGCGGTATTCCTTATCCACGCTCGTGGCGCCGCCCATGGTAAAGATCGTTGAGCCGTCGAGCTCAAAAACCTCACCGCGCGTCAGGCGTCGGATGGGCGAGGTGTCCGACAGGCGCTGCGTCAGGCCGCCGTGCCACAGCTCCATGGGGCGCTCCGACCAGTGATCGAAACGCTCGTGGTTGCCGTCGACAAACAGCACGGTATAGGGGCGCGACTCCAGCCAGGCGATATCGGCGCACTCCTCGGCAGAAAAATCCCACGGAAAGCCAAAGTCGCCCGCGACAATCAGATAGTCGTCGCCCGTCAGACTATCCCCAAGCTCCCAGTCGCGCAGCTTTTGCATGTCGAGGCCGCCGTGAATATCGCCCGTCACATAGACCGTCATCGGATTACCACTTCCCTGTAAGTCGCTAGCCCGCATTTTGCACGATCACTAAGTCAACCGTTCCAGCCCTTCCATCCTTTGGGACCTACCCCTCGCTCTTCCATCCAAACGGGTCAAACACCCAAAAGATCAGATCGAGCACGCCGCCGGTCATCATGGCGCCGGCAAGAGCCATGCAAACGCGCAGAGAACTAGCACTTCGGAGCACATCAAACGGCCCCAGAACAGCCAGCAGCGCGACCGCTGCGCCGGCAAGGCACAGCACGAGGCACGGCCCCGCGTCCTTGACGCACTTCTTTGCGAGATGCTTGGTGTTGTCGCTCATTGGTATCGAACTCCTTAGAGGGTCGCTGTTCGGGTATATGCCACCGCGGCAGAGCAGGGCGACAGGGTAAGTGTCACATGTCGTGCGGACATCAATGGAGAAACCGCCTGCTCGACCAACCTTTGACGCCGTTTTGCACCGGCACCACATCCCCCGTTATCGAGGTCTAATACTTTTCCCACCGCTACCCAAAAACTCATCCAACATTAATCTTGGCTCAAGAATCGCTTAATCTATAACCTGCACTATAGAGTTCGACCAAGGGCGGGGCGGCGCCGCGCAACGCAGGCCGCCGAACGCAACGCTCGCGCCCATCGAACGAAAGGACAGGTCATGGACGACCTCGAAAAAGTTGAAACCATCCGCACCAAGTGCAACGTGAGCTACACCGATGCCAAGGCCGCGCTCGACGCCGCCGACGGCAACGTTTTGGACGCCATCATTTGGCTCGAGTCGCAGGGCAAGACGCAGACCACATCGGCGCACGCCGCCACCGAGTCCGTGCCGGTCGATGAGCCCTCGGCCGAGATGGTCGCCGCGCAGGCAGCCTACGAGAAGTCGAGCGAAAAGACCGACTTCTCCAAGAAGATGGACAGCGTGTGGGAGTACCTCAAAAAGCTCTTCCGCCTGAGCCTGGACACCAAGTTTATCGCCACGCGCCGCGATGCGATCATCCTCAACATCCCCATCCTGATCCCCATCATCGCCCTGTTTGCCTGGGGCGCTACGATTTGGCTGATGCTGATTGGCCTGTTCTTTGGCATGCGTTACCGCATCGACAGCGACGGCGACGTGCCCGGCAGCATCAACAACCTTATGAATCACGCCGCCGACGCCGCGGACGACATCAAGCAAAATCTGAACGACGACAAGTAATCGCAGACGGGGGCACACATGGCACGGATCCTGATCGTAGAGGACGAGGAGAAAATCGCCCGCTTTGTGACGCTCGAGCTGGAGCACGAGGGCTACCAGGTGGAGCACGCCGCTGACGGCCGCACCGCCGTGGACCTGGCGCTGGAGCGCGACTACGATCTGATTCTGCTCGATGTGCTGTTGCCACAGCTCAACGGCATGGAGGTCCTGCGGCGTGTCCGCAAGCACAAGGATGTGCCGGTGATTATGGTCACCGCGCGAGATGCCGTGATGGACAAGGTGGCCGGGCTCGATGCCGGCGCCGACGATTACCTGACCAAGCCGTTTGCGATTGAGGAGTTGTTCGCACGGATCCGCGTTGCGCTGAAGCGCTCGGAGGCCGTGCGGGCGGCTTCGGGCGTTGGCGGCGTTGGGGCCGGGGAGGGCGCTACGGGTGCCGCTGCGATACCCCCGGCTGGAGACTCGGCCAAGACCTCAGCCGCGCCCTCCCCCGCCGCGCTCACCGTGGGTTCGGTCGCGCTCGATCCCGACCGCCGCGAAGTCACGGTCGGCGGCTCGCCCATCGTGCTGACCGCCCGCGAGTTCGACGTCCTCGCCCTGCTTATGGCACATGCCGGCACCGTGCTCACGCGCGAGCGCATTGCGCACGAGGCGCTGGGCTACGAATACGTGGGCGACACCAACAACGTCGACGTGCACATCGCGCACCTGCGCGCCAAGATCGAGGACGCCGGCGGTGCCCGCATCATCCAGACCGTGCGCGGGGTGGGCTATGTCTGCCGCACGTAACGCCGAGGCCAAGCGCGTCACCTCCATCGCCCGCGCCATCAACTGGAGCTATATGTGGCGCCGCCTGATGAGCTACGTCTGGCTCGATCTGTTGCTGGTGGTGATTGCGGCGGCGATCCTCGTCTATGGATACAACCAGACACTGCCCGACAGCGCGTTTACCGCAGGATGGATCCCCGGCGCCACCGTTCGCGGCATGTCGCTGAAGCCCGCGCGCGGCTGGGACCTGACAACGCTCACCTATACCGTCGAGCTTGCGCGTACCACCAAGACCTTCCCCCTCGCGCAGGACCTCGTCACGCTATGGCCTCTCTACCTTGTCGTTGTGGGTTGGCAGGTCATCAGCGTGCTCAACATGCTCGGCGGCGCCCGCCGCGTGCGCCGCACCATGGCGCCGCTCAACGATCTGGCCCTGCGCGTGGACGAACTCGGCCGCATGCAACTCGCCGGCGGCAAAATGGAAACACTGGAGCAGGCCATCGAGCGCGCAAGCGTCGACTCGCCGAGCGTCACCACCGGCGACGCCGACCTGGCAAGCATCGAGGTCGCACTCAACCGCCTGCTGCGCCAGATGCAAGAGGCCAAACTGCAGCAGATGCGCTTTGTCAACGACGCGAGCCACGAGCTGCGCACGCCCATCGCGGTGATTCAGGGCTACGTAAACATGCTCGACCGCTGGGGTAAGGACGACCCGGACGTGCTGGCGGAATCCATCGCGTCCCTTAAAGCCGAAAGCGAGCACATGCAAGAGCTTGTGGAGCAGCTGCTGTTTTTGGCACGCGGCGATGCCGGGCGCACGGTCCTGCGGCGCGCGCATACCAACTTGGCTGCACTGGTCAGCGAGGTATGCGAAGAATCGCAGATGATCGATACCGAGCACACGTATCGGCTGACTTCTGACGCTGCGCTTGCCAGCGACCCGCGCTGCGACGCGCCCGTCGACGTGGCGCTCGTGAAGCAGGCTCTGCGCGTGATCGTGCAAAACGCCGCCAAGTACTCGGATGTGGGAACGACCGTCACATTTGGCATAACGCCAGATGCGGGCGCGGGCACGATCGATATAAGTGTTGAGGACGAGGGCATCGGCATGAACCAGGAATCCGCAGCTCACGCGTTCGAGCGGTTCTACCGTGCCGACAACGCGCGCGATGCCGGCGCACAGGGTTCGGGTCTGGGGCTTGCGATCGCCAAGTGGATCGTCGACAGCCACGGCGGCGTCATCGGTGTGACCTCGGTCGAAGGGGTCGGCAGTCGCTTTACGATTCGCCTGCCACGATAGGAAGCCCCTCGGCATAAATAAAGGGATAGGGCCACGCGACCCTATCCCTTTTTGCCAGCTATGGCAGCTTGTGCGCTACTCGCGGCACAGGTGCACGGCGAAACCGGCGAACTCGCGCTTAAAGTACACGAGCTTGGTACCACCGTCGGGCAGCAGCGCGCGCGACTCCTCGTTGACCTCGAGCCCGCGCTCGGCAAACCACTTCTCAGCTGCATCGATGTCGTTAACGGCAAAGCCGATGTGGCCTTTGGTGCCACGACCGTTCTGCTTCATGACCTCGACCAGCGAATCATTGAAGTACGAAACCGGGGTCTCGATAACAGGCAGGCCCATCATCGTCGAGAACAGCTCCGCGATCTCCAGGGCGTCTGCCGGGTCGGCGGCGTTAATGCCCACATGGGCAACGCGCATGCCAAAGAGCTCGACCGGGTTGACGTTCTGCTCACTCATACAGGCAGTGCCTACTGAGCCATGACGTCGAGAACGGCCTTCTCGGCAGCGACGCGGTTCATGCCGGTCATGAAGGGCACGCCGCTCACGTACGGGCAGGTGAGGCCTTCGGGGGCAACGGTGGTGGCGATCAGCAGGTCGGCGCCCTCGTCGCAGTAGTCCTTGGCCTCAGAGATGGCGCACTGCACGATCTCGTACTTGTCGGCGTAACCGTTGGCGTCGAGCAAGGTGGCGACCTTCTGGGCAACGAGTGTGGAAGTAGCAGCGCCAGCACCGCAAGCCAAAACGATCTTCTTCATAGGTAATGTCTCCCTTCATGGTTTACTTTAGGTAAGTGTACCGCAGCGAGCGATGGCACTCAGCCTCGATGAGCTTTTATGCCAGTTTGCTTGCACGCTGCGTATAATACATCTAGTACGTGTTGTCATACCGCTCGCTTTAAGAGCGACTAAGGACTCTGAAATGCCCGATTCCCGCACCCTCTGGACCGCCGTCGTTATCATCTGCATCGCCGTGTCGGTGTTCTTTAGCGTCAAAAAACGCACCACGTTCAAGCGTCTGCAGCAGTTGATGGCCGCCAAGCAGTGGGACGAGTTCGATCGTTTGCTCGACGGCAAACTCACCAGCATGCTGTACCCACGCTACAACCGCGACTACCTGCGCCTGAACTCCTATCTGCTGCGCGAGGACCACGAGCGTGCCAGCGAGATGTTCGACCTGCTGCTGGGGCTCAACCTCCCCAAGATGCAGCGCGTCGACCTGGTGATCAAAGCCTTTAACTACTATGTTGGCCAGGAGGACCGCAAAAAGTCCAAGGAGTTGCTGCACGAGATCAAGGGCTTTGAGGGCGGTCAGGCCGAGGCAGTTGCGCACGAGTGCCAGCTGATGTACGACACGATGATCCTCAAGCGCCACAACGACATTCCCGAGCTGGAGCGCATGCTCGAGGATGTCGGCGACGACCCGGTCAAGCGCTGCCGCTTGGAGTACCTGCTGGCCCTGCAGTACCAGAACAAGGGCGACGAAGCCAAGTTCCAGGAGTTCCTGGAGAAGTCGGGCCAACACTCGATGGCCGTCAACGCGTAACGGACGGCTTGTGCTAGACTTCTAGTCTCACGGGGGCGTGGCGGAATTGGCATACGCAGGAGACTTAAAATCTCTCGCCGCAAGGATTGTGGGTTCGAGTCCCACCGCCCCTACCATGTGATTGCTTGCGAGCCCGTGTTCCCCAGGGATGCGGGCTCGCTTCTTTAAGATGCCGGTGGGACTCGAACCCGCGAGGGGGCGAGCGTTAAGCGGACGCGCAGCGTCCGAAGCGAGCCGGCGAGGGCGCCGACAGGCGGCCGAAGCCGGTGCGTATTTGCGCAGCAAATGCGCGGACGTCCCACCGCCCCTACCATATGGAGCTTTCGAGCCCGTGTCCCCCAAGGGATGCGGGCTCGTTTCTTTTACACGCCGGCGGGGCTCTAAGTTGCGGTGGAATAGATCCTGTTTATACCGTTTACCAGCTTATTTAGGAACTATTTCACCGCAACTCAGAGGAAGACGGTTAAAGAGCACTCAGGCTCGGGGTCCAGCCGATGGTGGGGGTCGCGCCGTCGAGGGTTTCGTTGATAGTGGCGGCCATGCCAGCGAGTAGGCTGTTCTCGCTTACGGTGAGCGTCTTGTAGCCGCCGGCTCGCATGAGCTCGCGGATCACCACGGCGCCAGCCAGAAGCACGCCCGCGCGCTTGGGCTGCACGCCCGGCAGCGCAGCGATACCCTCCACATCCAGCGTAGACATACGATCGATGGCGGCCGAGATCTGCTCCATCGAAAGCTCGCGCAGGTGCACAAAGTTCGAGTCGTACGGCTCCAGTTCGTGGACCAGCGCCACGAGAGTGGTGACGGTACCGCCCACCGCGACCAGGCGCTCGGCGCGCTCAAAGTCGCTGGGCAGGCCCTCAAAATAGGCGGAGAACTGCTCGCCCGCCCACGTGGCGACAGCCGCAAGCTCGTTCGTCGACGGCGGCAGCGCAGAGAAAAACCGCTCGGTCACGCGACGGCAACCGATGTCCAGTGAGCGCGTTCCCTCCAGCGCAAAGACCCCGCGCTCCGGCGCATAGACGCCCGTCGCGAGCTCCGTGGAGCCACCGCCCGAATCGGCGACGATGATGCGCTCGCCAGCAAAGTCGTGTGCCACGCCAAAAAACGTCAGGCGCGCCTCGACCTCGCCCGGAATCACCTGTGGCTCAAGCCCCAAATCGCGCAGGCCGTCCAGCAGCAGCGCAGCGTTGGACGCATCGCGCGCGGCGCTCGTGCACGTGGTACAGATGCACGCGGCGCCAAAGTCGCGCGCCTCGTCCACAAACATGCGGCACGCAGCGAGCACGCGCTCGACGGCCACCTCACAAAAGCGACCCGTCGCGTCCACGCCCTCGCCCAGGTCGGTAATCTCGGTATGTTTGGACGATCCCACGATCGCCCCAGCCTCAACCCGGGCCAGCACCAGTCGCGACGACACCGTTCCCAGGTCGATCGCCGCCACCTTATAGCGTTTGCAATTTGTCATTGCGGGCTCCCCTCCGGACGCTATTTGCCGTTGGACACGACCGTCTGGCCCTCGACGCCGTTAAACCCAAACAGCATGTCGAGCGCCTGGATGTACCACGGCGCGTCCTTGCCGACTTCTTCGATTTCCTTGGCAACTTCGCTGGCCTTCTTGGCGTTCGACGACTTCTGGCTCGACGAGGCATCCGAATCGCCGTCCAGGCCCTGCACTTCAATCCTCTTCTCGCCGGGCATCACCAGGCCCAGGTCCTCGGATGCCGCGTCCTTGATACCCTCCTCCGAGAGCAGCTTGTCGACGCTTTTTTGCAGCTCATCATTGTATTGCTGGCGAATCTCGACCTGCTTGGCCAAGATATCGCTCGAACGCTTTGCCACGTACAGGTCGCGCACGGGGAAATACAGGCTCACGAGCACCAGGGCAACGACGATGCCGATGAATAGCCCTCGCTGAGGACCGCGGGTAAAGTCGTAGATCGCCTTGACCACTGCGTTGTCGTTGGCGTAGTGCATAAAGTCCGAGCCCGAAAGACGGTTCGAGGGCCTGCTCGACCTATCGTGCGTTTGAGCCGACGAGCGCTGAGCATGCGACGAACGTGCTGGGCGCACTGGTCCATCTGTCGAAGTATTCACTTGAGCATTGGGGCGCGAGGTACTTGTCGGGCGCTGCGTGGAGCGGTCGGCGCCGGCGTAGGCGGACCCACCGAGCTGCACCGTGCGCGCACGGCGAGGCGACGGCTCACGCGAACCGGCGGAATAGTACCTGTTGTCGTAAATCTGATCCATGTGCGCCTTGTGCGGTTGAGGTTTGTTTGCGCTAAGTATTCTAGTTATAGCACGAGCGCGCGCACCGCCTTCGACAGCCTTTGCTCGACATAAAAAAGGCGCTGAGTCATATGGCCCAGCGCCCAATGGTGCTCAACAGCGCCCGGCTGGAGCAAGGCAAATCCGAGTCTTCCCCGCCCCCGCGACCTCCGCGTGCCTAGCGAATGTTGTAGAACGCGGCCTTGCCGGCGTAGCGCGCGCTGCCCTCGAGCTCGTCCTCGATGCGGATGAGCTGGTTGTACTTGGCGATGCGGTCGCTGCGGCACGGGGCGCCCGACTTGATCTGGCCGGCGTTGACGCCCACGACCAGGTCGGCGATCGTGGAGTCCTCGGTCTCGCCGGAACGGTGGCTCACGATGCAAGCGTAGCCGGCCTCCTTGGCGGTCTCGATGGCCTCGAGTGACTCGGTGAGCGTGCCGATCTGGTTGACCTTGACCAGGATCGCGTTGGCGGCACCCAGCTCGATGCCCTTCTTGAGGCGCTCGGTGTTGGTGACGAACAGGTCGTCGCCCACCAGCTGCACCTTGTTGCCAATGCGGCGGGTAAGCTCGACCCAGCCGTCCCAGTCTTCCTCGGCCATGCCGTCCTCGATAGAAATGATGGGATAGGTGTCGACGAGCTTCTCCCAGTAATCAACCATCTGGGCACTCGTGTACTCCACGCCCTCGCCCTTGAGCTCATACATGCCGGTCTCGGCGTTGTAGAACTCGGTCGAGGCCGGGTCCATGGCGTACATGAAGTCGACGCCGGGCTTAAAGCCAGCCTTCTCAACGGCCTTGGTGATGTACTCGAACGGCTCGGCATTGGTCTTAAGGTTGGGGGCAAAGCCGCCCTCGTCGCCCACACCGCCGCCCAGGCCGGCCTCGTGCAGCACGCCCTTGAGGGTATGGTAGACCTCGGCGCACCAACGCAGGCCCTCGGCAAAGCTCGGGGCGCCCACCGGCATGATCATGAACTCCTGGAAGTCAACGTTATTGTCAGCATGCACGCCGCCGTTGAGGATGTTCATCATGGGCGTGGGCAACAGGTGGGCGTTGACGCCGCCCAGGTACTGGTACAGCGACAGACCCGCCGACTCGGCAGCGGCGCGGGCGACGGCCAGCGACACGCCCAGGATGGCGTTGGCACCGAGCTTGGTCTTGTTGGGGGTACCGTCCGCGGCAATCAGCGCGGCATCGACGGCGCGCTGGTCGAAGGCGTCGAGGCCCACGACGGCGTTAGCGCACTCGTTGTTGACGTGCTCGACGGCCTGCAAAACACCCTTGCCCAGGTAGCGGCCCTTGTCGCCATCGCGTAGCTCGCAGGCCTCAAAGGCGCCGGTCGAAGCACCCGAAGGCACCATTGCGCGGCCAAAGCTGCCGTCCTCGAGCACGACCTCGACCTCGACGGTGGGATTGCCGCGGCTGTCGAGTACCTCGCGACCGTAGACGTCCATAATATCGCTCATGTTGTCTCCCTCTCACTTGGAAACGTAGTGGATGCAAGCGACCGGCTGACCGTGCACCGTCGGTGCGCCTCCGTAAGTTAGCCATGTCGCACTTTTTGCATTATGCCCTAAGTTAGCCGAGGGATACACTTGATTTTCGAAAAATTTAGCGGGAACGATAAGGCGTGTCAGCCCGTCGTTCCCGCAGTCTTACTCCTCCGCCTTTGCGGCATCCCACAGGTCGTTGAGGCCGTGGGTCGAAAGCTCGGCAAGATCCACGTGAGCATCGGCCGCCATCTGCTCCATCGCGGCCCAGCGGCGGCGGAACTTTGCTGTGCTGGCACGCAGGGCGCTCTCGGCGTCGATACCCTCCTTGCGCGCGACGTTGACCAGGGCAAAGAGCAGATCGCCAAACTCCATTTCGCGCTCGGGCGAGCCAGGAGCCTCGGCCTCAAACTCGGCACGCTCCTCGGCGACCTCGTCCCACACATCCTGGACCGTCTCCCACTCAAAGCCCACGGCAGCCGCCTTGCGCGACACCTTCTGAGCCTGCATCAGCGCCGGTAGATGCGTGGGCACGCCGTCGAGCAGGCCCTCGGGCGAAGCCTCGCCCGCCGCCACGGCCTTGTCCTTGGCAGCCCTCTCGGCAAGCCTGACCTCGTCCCAAATCTTGAGTACCTCGTCGGAGCTGTCGGCATCCACATCGCCAAACACGTGCGGATGACGGCGAATGAGCTTGGCGTCGATATCGCGCGCCACGTCGGCCAGTGTAAACTCGCCGGCGTCGGCAGCAATCTGCGCATGCAGCACCACCTGCATGAGCACGTCGCCCAGCTCCTCGCGTAGGTGAACCGCGTCGTCCGCCTCGATGCAGTCGAGCGCCTCGTAGGCCTCCTCGATCATGTTCTTGCCAATGCTGCGGTGCGTCTGCTCACGGTCCCACGGGCAGCCGTCGGGCTGACGCAGACGCCAGACGGTCTGCACCAGATGCTGCAGCTCGGCCGACGCGTCGACCAGCGTAGACAGATCGCGCGAGCCCTCGGCATTTTGCTGAGCCATGTGCTGCGCCATGGTTATTCCTCCTCCAGGATCACATGGCGGAACGCACCGCCCTCGTAGATGCCGTAGCTGTGCGTACCGTCCTTGGGGATGCTCACGCTGCCGGGGTTGAAGAGCCACAGGCCCGGGTGCGCGGCGCTTTCCTCGTTAACCTTGATGTGCGTGTGGCCGTAGACGAGCGCGGAGCCCTCGGGCAGCGCGGGCGCGTGGTCGACGCTGTTGTGCATGCCAGCGCCAAAGACATGGCCGTGCGTCAGGAACAGCTCGCGGCCGGTCTCGTCGAACAGCGTGGCGTAGTCGGCCATGACGGGGAAGTCGAGCACCATCTGGTCGACCTCGGCATCGCAGTTGCCGCGTACCGCGATGATGCGGTCGGCCAGGGCGTTGAGCAGCGGGATTACGCGCTTGGGGGCGTAATCGCGCGGCAGGTCGTTGCGCGGACCGTGGTAGAGCAGGTCGCCCAGCAGGACGATGCGGTCGGGCTGCTCGGACTCGATGGCGGCGACCAGGCGCTCGGCCCAATATGCCGAGCCGTGGATGTCGGAGGCGATGAGATATTTCATGGGGAGATCCTTTCGAATGGGGTTGATATGGCTGGGCGCAGGAGGTCGCCACCAGCCGCGTTATTCAAATCGCAGTGCCGCGCTCTGGGCCGTCTGCATCACGCGCTGGAGCGGCACGTTATGCTCGCGGGCGAGACGGGCACAGTCCTCGTACTCGGGCGCTGCACGCTCGCTGCCGTCGGGCAGGGTGGCCACTTTAACGGACACCTCGCCCCATGGCGTCGTTACGCGCTCAAAGCGGCGTGGTAGGCAAACGCGCTCCATAACCTGGCGACGAATGCCGTTGGTCGTGGTTTCCAAGAAGATGATCGTCTGCAGGCGCTCGATATCCTCGTAGGTGCAGATTACCTGCAGCTGCCAGCCGGGGCGGCCTTTCTTACAATAGAGGGGCAGCCAGTGCACCTCGCGCGCACCCGCCTCGCGCAGGCGGTCGGCGGCGTAGGCGAGTACCTCAGGCGACGCGTCGTCGATGTCGCATTCCAGCTTGACGATGGTTTCGGGCGCATCGGTCTCGCGGGACAGCGGGGATGTGCTATCGCATGGCATACGGTCCGGCTCCTTTCCGCGCGGGCTCGTTTTGTTCATCCAAACGCTAGCACATCGGACGTGGCACAAGCGTGACTTTCGTCCGTCGCCGCCCTCGCCCCCATCCAAACGTGTACGTCAGCCTCCAAACATGTCATTATTTGTCGGTTTTGGAGGCTGACGTACACGTTTTGAGAGCAAGCGAGGCCGCACCACGCGCCGCGCAACCTTTCCAATCGATTTCGATCCCCGGCGTGCCCGGCGTGTTGAGAGCTGCGCCATTACAATGAAGCGGATTCGCTTGACGCAAAGGAGCCGCTATGCCCATGTGCCCGCTGGTCGATTGCCATACCCACACCTCGTTTTCGGACGGGCATGCCTCGTTTGAGGACAACGTCCGTGCCGCTGCTGCGGCCGGCTGCCGCGTCATGGTCTCGACCGACCATCTCACCCTGCCCGCCAGCATGGATGCTAACTGCGAGGTGCAGGTTACTGAGGGCGACCTCCCGGCGCATCGTCTGGCTTTTGAGGACGCTCGCAATCTTGCCGCTCAGATTGCGCCAGAACTCACCTTTATCTACGGTTTCGAATGCGATTGGTACGAGGGCTGCGAGCCTTTGGTTGAGCGCTGGTCCCAGGGCGCCGTCGTACTCCTGGGCAGCGTGCATTGGATTGGCAACCCAGGCGATATTGCGGCAGGTGCTGCGGGCACGGCGGGGACGGAGGACGTCGCTCGTCCTGATACACCCGATTCCCTTTGCGGTTGGATCGACGATGACACCAACCTGCATGTTTGGGAAAACTTAGACGTACGCGGCGTGTGGGAGCGCTATGTCGATGACTGGTGCCGCGCCTGCGAGAGCCCGCTCAACTTTGATGTAATGGCTCACCCCGACCTGGTCATGCGCTTTTCGAAGGAAGGCTTTACGCCCGACTTTGACCCCGCACCGTTTTGGCAGCAGATGGCCGAATGCGCCCACGATACGGGCCGCCGCATTGAGGTCTCGACCGCCGCACCGCGCAAGGGCCTCGACGACTACTATCCCACGACCGGATTGCTGCATTGCTTTGCCCACGCCGAGGTGCCGATAACTTTTGGCTCGGACGCACACCGCGCCTGCGACATCTGCTGGAACATCCGCGAGGCCCAGGCCCACGCCTACGACTGCGGTTATCGAACCTTCGACATCCCCCACCCCACCGGCGAATGGGAACCCACACCCCTCGACTAGCCATCCCTTCATAAGTTGCGGTGGAATAGGGATTGTTTTGCCTGATGAAGCGCTTAAACAGTCCCTATTTCACCGCAACTTCCATGACCCCGTTACACCAACAAAGACTGTCCCAAACGACTAGTCGTTTAAGAACGTCCCCAATGACTAGTGGCGGCGGGCGTTGAGTTCGCCGGCAAGCTCGTCGAGGGTGATACCGTAGCGCTCAAGGGTTACGAGCAGGTGGTAGACCAGGTCACCGGCCTCGTAGCGGATGTGATCGTGATCGTTATCCTTGCAGGCCATGATGACCTCGCTCGCCTCCTCGGCAAGCTTCTTGAGCAGCTCGTCCTCGACGTCGGTCAACAGACGAGCGGTGTAGCTCTCCTGTGGCGACGCATCGCGACGACCGTGAATCACCTCGGCCAGACCTGTCAGCGTCTCACCGATATTTCCATCCTGAACGTTTGCGGTGCGCACACCCATGGTTCAATCCTTTCTGGTGGCCGAGCGTCTAATCGAGCGCCCGCCCTACGCGAGTTTCTTAAAGAAGCAGGTACGGTTGCCGGTATGGCAGGCCGGGCCCGGCGAGTCGACCTTGACCAGCAGCGTATCGCTATCGCAGTCGGCCCAAAGCTCCTTGACCGCCTGCATGTTGCCGCTCGTCGCGCCCTTGTTCCAGAGCTCCTGGCGGCTGCGGCTCCAAAACCACGTGGTGCCGGTCTTGAGCGTCAGCCCCACCGACTCCTCGTTCATCCAGGCAACCATAAGCACCTCGCCGGTGTCATACTGCTGAACCACACAAGGAATCAGCCCCTTGGCGTCGTATGTAAGCTTTGAAGGATCGGTTATCTCTTCCATTTCTCTCCCCAAATTCAAACTTCGCAGGTCGGCGAGGGTTGTCCAGGTGCCCGAGATTCCGAGCGACAAGCCCGACGACGCGTACTTAAGTACGCGAGGAGGGTTGGAGCCGGAAGGTCGGGTGCCTGGACAAGCCGCAGCGCTAGAAGTCCAAC
Source organism: uncultured Collinsella sp. (assembly GCA_902479145.1). Lineage (GTDB taxonomy): Bacteria > Actinomycetota > Coriobacteriia > Coriobacteriales > Coriobacteriaceae > Collinsella. The sequence goes on along the minus strand of CABSNR010000009.1, from coordinate 45,208 downwards.
CTGACAGGGATGCCTTGAGAGGCCATATACTCTTTGACTTCGCGAATGCTGAACGTCCCGAAGTGAAAGACGCTTGCCGCCAATACGGCGTCGGCTTCGCCCTCGATCACGCCCTCGGCAAAATGCTCGAGCGTGCCCACGCCGCCGCTCGCGATGACGGGAATCGGCACCGCGCGCGCCACGGCGCGGGTGAGTGCCAGGTCAAAGCCGGCCTTGGTGCCGTCGCGATCCATACTGGTCAGCAAGATCTCGCCGGCGCCGCGACGAGCCGCTTCCTCGGCCCACGCCACCGCGTCGATACCCGTGGCGTTGCGGCCGCCCGCCGTGAAGACCTCCCACTTGTCGGCACCCGGCTCTCCGGGCAAACCGACGCGCTTGGCATCGATCGCCACGACCACGGCCTGACCGCCAAAAGCCGCGGCAGCCCGGCTAATCAGCGACGGGTCACGCACGGCCGCCGAGTTGAGCGACACCTTGTCGGCACCGGCGGCAACCATGGTCCGCATGCCCGCCAAGTCGCGAAAGCCGCCGCCCACGGTATAGGGAATGGCGAGCTCCTCGGCCGCGTGCGCCGCCATCTCGATGGTCGTCGCACGGTTGTCGCTCGTGGCGGTAATGTCCAGGAAGACGACCTCGTCCGCACCCTCGCGATCGTAGGCACGCGCTAGCTCCACCGGGTCGCCCGCATCGCGCAGGCTCACAAAGTTGACGCCCTTGACCACACGGCCGTCCTTGACGTCCAAGCAGGGAATTACGCGTTTGGTAAGCATGGGCTACTCCTCCCCTCGGGCGGCGGCCAGCGCCTGTGCCAGCGTAAAGTTGCCTTCGTAGAGCGCACGGCCGGTGATGGCACCCTCGATGGCGTCCTCACCCACCGCGGCAAGCGCGCGGATATCGTCGAGCGTCGAGATGCCACCCGATGCCACGACGGGAAAGCCCGCGACCTCGGCCACATGGCGATACGCCGCCACATCGATGCCCGTCTGCATGCCATCGCGCGCGATGTCGGTATACACCAGATGCTTAAAGCCCAGCTCGGTGAGCTGTGCCACGGCATCGTCGAGTGCCACGCCCGCGCCGTCGCGCCAGCCGTTCACCTTGACCTGGCCGTCGCGAGCGGCGATGTCGGCCACGAGCAGCTCGCCAAAGCCTTGGGCCGCCACCTCGGCAAAACCCGGCTCGGTCACCAGCACGGTACCCAGTGCGATGCGGCGAGCACCGTAACCGGCCAGCTCGTCGATGCGCGCAAGCGAGCGAACGCCGCCGCCCACGTCCACGGACAGACCGTCGACGCCGCAGATAGCCTTTATCGCCGCCGAGTTGGCAGCGCACGCGTCCTCGTCCTCGCCAAAGGCAGCGGACAGGTCGACGACGTGCACCCAGCTCGTGCCCTGCTCGGCAAAGGAGCGGGCAACGGCCACGGGGTCGTCGGAATATACCTTGCAGCGGCTCCGGTCACCGCGCTCCAGGCGCACGACCTTACCGCCGATCAAATCAATTGCGGGAAACAGAATCATCGGCCGGCCCCCTCGACGATGCTCACAAAGTTTTTAAGAATGCGCTGACCCAGCGCGGAGGATTTCTCGGGATGGAACTGGCAGCCCCACACGTTGCCATGACGCACGATGCACGGGAAGCTCCGCGTATAGTGCGTGCGTGCCAGCACATCGGCGGTATCGGCGTCGTCGGTCACCGCATAGCTGTGGGTGAAGTACATGTTGGCGCCCTCGGCAAAACCGGCGAGCAGCGGATCGGCCGCACCGGCAGGCGTCATATGCACCTGGTCCCAGCCCACGTGCGGCACCTTCAGGCGGCTCGACTCCAAGCGCGTGCACGAACCGCGCATAATGCCCAGGCCATCGACCCAGGGACCGCCAGTCTGCTCAGAGGCATTGCCGTCGGCGACCGCGCCCTCGTCCGCAGGCACGCCCTCGTTGCCGCGCTCAAAAAATAGCTGAAGACCCAGGCAGATGCCGAGCAGCGGAGTTCCGGCGGCGACGGCATCGAGCACCGCGTCCGCCTCGCCGCTCTGGCGCATAAAGGCGATCGCGTCATAGAACGCGCCCACGCCCGGGATGACCAAGCCGTCGGCGTTACGGATCTGCTCTGGGTCGTCCGACGTGCAGGCGACGGCACCGGCGCGCGCAAGCCCGCGCACAACGCTCGACAAGTTGCCCTTGTGGTAGTCGACCACCACGATCTTCGGTTCGCCCACGCGACCCCTCCACTTCTCATCATCCAAAACCACCACAAAGGTGCCTGTCCCCTTTGTGGTGGTTTTACCCTTGTAACGGTTACAGCGATCCCTTGGTGCTGGGGATGCCCTGCACGCGGGAATCGAGCTCGCAGGCATGGCGCATCGTGCGGCCCACGGCCTTAAAGGCGGCCTCGATAATGTGATGCGAGTTGCCGCCCGCCAGCTCGCGCACGTGCAGCGTGAGCTTGGCGTCGCGCGCAAAGGCGTAGAAGAACTCGACGGCCAGCTCGGTATCGAAGCTGCCCACGCGCTCGGTCGGCACGGGCAGCTCGCAGTAGGCCTGCCCGCGGCCCGAAATATCAACAGCAGCCATCACAAGCGTCTCGTCCATGGCGATCGCCGCGTCGGCAAAGCGCGTAATGCCCGCCTTGTCGCCCAGCGCCTGGCAAAACGCCTCGCCCAGCACGATACCCGTGTCCTCGACGGTGTGGTGCGCATCGACCTCCACGTCGCCCACCGCGTGCACCGTCAGATCGAACAGACCATGGCGGCCAAAAGCGTTGAGCATGTGGTCGAAAAACGGCACGCCGGTCGAGATATCGCACACGCCGCTTCCGTCCAGGTCGAGCTTTACGACAATGTCGGTCTCGCCCGTCTTGCGGGTCACCTCGGCATAGCGGTCCATCTACATCTCCTCCTTCACCAGCGCGGCAAACGCAGCCAGCACCTCGTCGTTTTCCTGCGGGGTACCCACGGTAATGCGTAAGCAGTCCGCGAGCCCCGGCGCGTAGCTAAAGTCGCGCACCAAAATCGAATACTCGTCGCGCAGACGCTCGCGCACGCGCGTGGCATGCGGCGTGCGCACGAGCACAAAGTTCGCCGCGCTCGGCCACGCCTCCACGGGCAGACCCTCGGCAGCCATTGCGCGCAGGGCGCACAGTTCGCGCTCGCGCTCGGATGCAACCTGTGCCACCACGGGCGCGTACGCATCGCGGGCACGCACGCAGGCAAGCGCGGCGGCCTGGCTCAGCACGTTAACCGAGTAGATTTGGCGAATCGCCGCAAACACATCGATGACCTCGGGCGCCGCGATCACATAGCCCAGACGCGTGCCGGCGGCGCCAAACGCCTTGGACAGCGTATGCAGAATCACCAGGTTGGGATGCTCGGCGATAAGCCCCTGCGCCGTGGTAGTCGCGCCAAACGAATCGTCCGCAAACTCAACGTAGGCCTCGTCGACCATGACCATGCCGAGGCATGCATCGCACAGGGCCGCGACAAAGTCGAGCGGCGCCACGTCACCCGTGGGATTGTTGGGCGAAGTCACGATCGCCAGATCGCACTCGGGAGCCGCCGCAAGCACCGCTGCCTGGTCGAGCTCAAGGGTCGCCGGGTCGCGCCACACGTCGCGCACCTCGGTCTGACAGAGCGATGCAAAGAACGCATACTCGCTAAAGCACGGCGGGCAGTTGAGCAGGGTCCGTCCCGCGCCGCCAAACGCCAGCAGGTAGTTATAGAGCAGCTCGTCGCCGCCGTTGCCCACGCAGATGTTCTCGCGCGTCACGCCATGCCAAGCGGCCAGCTCGTCGCGCAGGTCGTTAGACATGGGATCGGGATAGCGGTTGAGCGGCGTAGCGGCGAGCGCCGCATCGATCGCCTCGCGCACACCGGCCGGCACGGGATAGGTGTTCTCGTTGGCCGAAAGGTTGATGCGCGTGGGCGTAAAGTTGGGATCATAGGGCTCGATGCCGGCCAGGTAGGGCTGGACGAGTTCCTTCATGCGCGGCGTGAGTTCGGCCATGTTAGGCCTCCTCGCCGGTCGCGCCAGCGCCATCCGAGCCTGCAGCCGCCAGGTCCACGCCCTCGGCGACCGTCGCGGTCGTATCACCCGGCCAGGCGACCTTGGTCAGGTCGGCCGCAGCCAGCGACGCAGCGCTCACGGCATCCTCGCCCTGCTCCAACACGCGGCGACGCAAAGCGGCGGAAAGCGCGTGCGCCCACAGGCCCTCGGCCTCGGCCAGGCGCTGCGTCGCGGGAGCGTCCGAGAGCAGGCCCTCGGGTGTATAACAAATGACACTCGAGCGCTTAACGAACTCTTCGACCGAAAGCGGGTTGGAGAACATGGCCGTACCGCCGGTCGGCAGCGTGTGGTTCGGGCCGGCAACGTAATCGCCGAGCGGCTCGGAGCTCCACGCGCCCACAAAGATGGCGCCGGCGTTGCGAATGCCGCCGAGCAGGCCCATCGCATCCTTACAGTGCAGCTCAAGGTGCTCGGGCGCCACGGTGTTCACCGCCTCGACAGCGGCAGCCATATCGGCGGCCACCACGATGGTGCCCTCGTTATCGAGCGAGGCACGCGTGATCTCGGCACGCGGGGACTGCGCCACCAGAATATCGATACCCGCCTCGACCTCGCGCGCAAACTGCTCGTCGCAGGTCACCAAATAGCAGGCTGCCAGCGGATCGTGCTCGGCCTGAGCCATCAGGTCTGCCGCGACCACCATGGGCTTGGCCGTAGCATCGGCCAGCACGCAGACCTCGGACGGGCCGGCGACCATGTCGATTCCCACATCGCCCGAGACAATCTGCTTGGCCGCCGCAACAAAGGCGTTACCCGGGCCGGTGATTTTGTCGACGCGCGGAATGGTCTCGGTACCGTATGCCAGCGCGGCCACGGCCTGGGCGCCGCCCACCATATATATTTCGTCCACGCCGCCGAGCTTTGCCGCGGCGAGCGTGTAGGGGCTGATCAGGCCGTCTTTTTGCGGCGGGGTCACCATGACCACGCGCTTAACGCCGGCGACCTTGGCGGGAATGGCATTCATAAGCACCGTGGAGGGATACTGTGCGCGACCGCCCGGCACGTAGATGCCGGCCGCCGCGAGCGGGGTCACTTTAACGCCGAGCATCGTGCCGTCCGGGCGCGTGGTAAACCAGCTCTGCTCGACCTCGCGCTGGTGGAACTCACGAATCTGGCGCGCGGCCTTCTCGAGCGCGGCGACAAAGGCCGGATCGAGGCCTTCGAGCGCGGCATCGACCTGCTCTTGCGGCAGACGGAAGCTCTGCAGCTCGACACCGTCAAAACGCTGACAGTAATCGCGCACCGCGGCATCGCCGTTGGCGCGCACGTTAGCCACGATATCGCGGGCGGCGTCGACGATGCTTTGCGGCAGCACACCCTTGCGGTTGAGCTGGTTGGTAACGAGGCGCTCACCGGGAGCAAGCTTGATGGTCTTCATATCGGAATCCCCTATCGGTCGAGGTTGAGTTCGAAAAACGAGAGGCCGGGCGGCGGCGCCAATCGGCCCGCAGCCCAGACGTTGGGACGCCCGTGCGTGCTCGCGCTATTGTGCCGAGCCCGCAACGGGCTCAAAATGCTTGTCCTTCACGGCCGCTGCCAAGCGATCTGCCAGATTACGCACGCGCGGATCCAGGCGCGCAGCACCCGGGTTGACGAAGAAGCGGGCCGTACAGTCCATAATGCGACCGGTGATGACCAGGTCGTTGTCGCGCAGCGTGGCGCCCGTGGCAGTAATATCCACGATGCGATCAGTCATGCCGACGATGGGGCCCAACTCGATGTTGCCGTGCAGCGAAACGATGTCGGCGTTCACGCCGCGCTCGGCATACCATGCACCCGCGATGCGCGGATACTTGGTGGCCACGCGAAGCGACCCGCGGCGAGTATAGTTGCGCTCGGCCTGACCGGCGCGCCATGCGGGCTCCGCCTCGATAAAGGTGCACAGGCCATAGCCCAGGTCTACCAGCTGCAGCAGGTTGAGGTCCGCCTCGATGAGCGAGTCCCAACCGCAGATGCCGCAATCGGCACCACCGCAGCCCACAAAGGCAGGCGCATCGCTGGGACGCACGATGACAAACTCGATATCGCCGACCGCGCCCTCGCCGGCACGCGTGTCGCGGCCGCGCACGATCAGGTGACGGCCGGGATCACGCAGCTCGGAGACGTCCAGGCCCGCGGTCTCAAGCACGTCGAGGGTATCGGCCTTGAGCGAACCCTTGGGCACGGCGATACGCAGCGGCCCCTCGGCGCCACGGCCCACGGCGTGGTCGCCATCGGAAGCGGCGTCCTCGGCCGAGGTGCACACGGCCTCCAGACGCTCGAGCGAAAAGGCGAAGCCCGCCGCCGGCACCTCGATACCGTCGCCAAATGCGCCGGTAAAGATGGAGTCATAGCGTCCGCCCGAACCGACCGGATCGGGCAAGCCGCCGGCATAGGCCTTAAAGACCAGGCCCGTGTAGTAATCGAAAGAGTTCATGATGGAGAAGTCGAACGACAGCACCTGGGCGTCCTCGGGTGCCAGGCCCTCAACCAGGGCACGCAGCTCGCGCGTCAGCGGCGCGACGATGCCGGCAGCCTCCAGCAGCGCATCCACGCGGTCGAGCACCTCGGCACCACCGTGCAGGCGCGGCAGCTCGCTAATGGCGGCCTTGACGGCATCGGACTCGGCGCTGGCAGCCACGCGGGCATCGAGGCCCACAAAGTCGTTGGCATGCACGCAGCGCAGGGCCTCGGCAGCCAGCTCACGATCCTCGCATACCGCGAGCAATTCCTTAAAAGGACGCACGCTGCCTGCGATAATGCGCGCATCGGGAAGTGCCAGCTCGCGCACGGCCTCGGCGACCAGCGAGACAATCTCGACATCGCCCGAGGTATCGCCCGCGCCGATAAGCTCAAAGCCCAACTGCGTAAACTGGCGCGAACCACCGGCATTGCGCTGACACTCGCGAACCACCGGCGCCTCGTAACGTAAGCGCAGAGGCAAGTCGGCAGCGCGCATGCGGGTCGAAACCAGACGCACGATCGGCAACGTGTTGTCGGGACGGACCACCAGTAGGCGGCCATCATCGTCAAAGAGCTTAAACGGCGTGTCCGCAATGCGGCCGCCTTCCTCGAGTGAACCCTTGTCCTCGAGCAGCGGCGTCTCGACCGGAAGGTAATGATGCCCCCTGAAGCAGCCCTTCACCGTCAGCGCAATCTCCTCGCGCGCCTGAGCCTCCTCGGGCAATATGTCCCGGAATCCCCACGGTGTGGCCGTCATCTGGTGAGCCTCCTCATGCTGCGTTTCATATAGAACAGAAGACCGGCATAGCTCCGCTGGTCTTCTGGGTACTTTAGCATACTAGAGTGCTTGCGGGGAAAATCATCCTTCACGGCTCACAGCGTATTCATTTGGAAACATGGGGGAAAGCGCGTCCCGCCCGCCAGCCAAAAACTGGGATGCGGTTTCCGGTTGAAGTCCTCAGCGGAAAGTGTGTCCCATTCTGAGCGCCTGTTCTGGGATGTGCTTTCCGCCAGAAGCCTCAGGCGGAAAGCACGTCCCGTTTCTCAAAAAGCGTCAAACGCCAACTCGGCGCCCTGTCCCACTTAGGCGCCAATCGCACGACGATACTCTGCCATTACCTGCGCATCGGCAGCTGCGGGGTCGGCAAAATAGCGCCAGTCATAGGTCTCGGCCGAAACAACTCCGCGATAGCCGCGCGCCACCAGCCTATCTAGGTCGGCGCGCATATCGCGGTCGCCGTCACCCCAGGCAAGATGCGTCGTGCCGTCTGCCGCAACATCGACAAAATGCACGTGGGCGACATCATCGCCAAGCAGATCGAAATAATCGTCGATGGTATCCCCCGCCACCGCCATAGCGCCCAAATCCAGACACGCCTTAAGTGCCGGATGATCAACCGCCTCGATCATGCGCTTCGTATCGGCTGCCGAGTTCACGATCATCGACTCAACCGGCTGTAGGGCCTCGAGCACCAGTCGCACGCCGCGCTCTCCCGCATGCTCGGCAATCGCACGCAGCATCGAGGCGCTGCGACCCCACGCGTCCTCGATTGGCTCGTTCAAAAATGCCCAGCCACTCGAGACCATGACCTGCTCGGCTCCAAGTTCCGCCGCGATATCCACAACGTTCTTAAAGTACGCGAGCGTGCGGGCACGTGCCTCATTCCCGCGCGCCGCGATATTCCACGGCTTGGGGTTGTTCTGTTCGGGACAAAGCCCCACAATCCGAACCCCATACCGCTGCGACAGCTCCCGCACCTGCCCGAGCGAATCGTATCCATGGCAATCGACATACAGATGCATCGCCCCGGTCCAAAGCTCGCAACACGTGTAGCCCGAGGCCGCTGCCGAAGAAAAGAATTCCTCAAGGTCAAAATAACGATGGCTGATATTCATGACGGCAAGCAGGGGGTAGCTCATAATTACTCTCCAACCTAAACGAGGCCCCGTTCCATATAGGAGCGGGGCCCAATTACATAAACGTTATTTGCTCTTAGTAGTCGAACTGGTGATAGTAGCGGCGATACTTGAGGTTGTGCTTGGTGACCGTCTCGTAGTAGCGAGCCAGGCGGTCGGTCACGAGCACCGTCAGAATCCACGGGGAGACGATGACGCGGAACTCGTCGTCAAGGCCGGGGATCGCGAACTCGGCGGTGTCGATGATGTTGATGTCGGTGTCGCCGGTCACGCCGCGGGTCAGGAAGGCGCGGACGCGCTCGTCGAGCTTGCGGTTCTCGTCCTCGCCCATGAACAGGAACACGGGGACGCCGGGCTCCACGAGCTCGAGGGTGCCGTGGAAGAAGTCGGCCGAGGTGATGTAGCGGGTGCGCTTCCACTGCATCTCCTCGAGGATGCACATCGAGAACAGGATGGTCTCGCCCCACAGGGCGCCCGAGCCGATGAACATGGTGTAGGGGGCCAGGGCGTACTTCTTGGCGAGCTCCTCGGCGCGCGGCTCGAAGCGCTTGCGGATATCGAGCATGTCCTTCCAGATGTCCTTGGTCTGCTCGATAAACAGGTCAAACTTGGGGAAGCAGCCACGACGGTTGAGCAGGCGCAGGCCGAAGCAGTCGGCGAGGTAGTAGCCCTTCTCGCAGCCGCCCGAACCATGGTCAGAAGCCATGGCAACGCAGTTCTCGGCACCGACAGCCTGGCCGATGGGGCCCTCGGGCTTGGTCATGGCGTAGACGCGCACGCCCATGTCCTTCATCTTCTTGACGGCCTCGAGGACCTCGGGGGTGGTGCCGGACTCGGAGGCGGTGAGCACGACGGACTTCTCGGTCATGCGCTTGTGGCCCATGGCGTTCCACTCGGCGGCGTGGATCAGGTAGACCTCGAGGTCGCGGTCGCCGAACTTGTTCATGAGGTACTCGAGCTGCATGAGCTCGTCCCAGGTGCCGCCGACGCCCATCAGGAACACGGCGTCGTAGCCCTCGTCGGCGACCTTGTCGGCGAGCGCGGTCATCTTCTTGCCGGTCTCGTAGAGCGCCTTGCCGTCCTCGAGATAGCCCTCCTGGTCGAAATGCATGATCTCGATCTTCTCGGTTTCCTTCATTTGTCTCTCCTTTCTGGGGTTGTTTCCACATCCCCCATGCCAACGGGCATCAAAACCCGCTTACATTCCGTAACACTCAGCCGCTTTGGCCTTAAGCGCATTGACTGACTCTTCGTAGCCCTCTGCCTTGACCTCCATTTGCTTGGAGACGGCATCGAGATACGGGTGCACGTCCCATGACTTCAGACGCTCGGCGATCATTGCCGCAATCGTCTGGAAGAACACAAGATTGGGAATCGCGCTGAGCAGCGGAGCCACCTGAGGCACCGCAACCTCGTGAGCCCTACCCTTGGGATGGGCCGTGAGCAGCACCGTTTTTGTCGTAACGTTCGATAGCGCATCGGCGATATTCGCAAGACGCTCCGACCCCTGCGGATCGTCGACGATAAACACCAGGTAGCCCGGGGTTATCTGCATCTCGGGACCGTGGACGAACTCCTCACCCTCGTGATGCATGGCAGGAATCTTGATGGTCTCGCTCAGCTTGAGCGCTGCCTCCTCGGCAACACCGTAGTTGGGGCCGTTGCCGACGACCATGGCGGGCGTGTGCTCAGAAAGCTCGAGCATGTGTTCTTGGACATATGCCTCGGCGGTCTTGCACATCACGGCATTGGCATGGATAGCCTCGCGCAGGTCGTCAAGACGCTGGGCAACGCCCTTGGCGTCAATCGTTCCGCGCGCCTGACCGCCGTAGATACCAAAGAGCACCAGGTACTCAACGAGGACCTCAACGCCCAGAGTCACAAAGTCCACCGACTCGACGCCCACACCGTAGTCAAGAACGATGTCAGCGTGCTCCTTGATGGGTGCCTCGACGTTTGCCGTGAGCGCAACTGCGGCCATATCGTGCGCGCGCATGTAATCGAGCGCCGCAATCGTATTGGTCGAATAACCACTCTGCGAGACGGCGATGTTGAGCGCATGCTGCGGATAGGTGTGTTCAAAATCGACGAAGGCCTCGGGCGTCACAACGGACACTTGCATCTGCAGCGCATCTTGCAGGTAATCGCGGGCGCAATCGGCGGCATGGCGCGACGAACCCGAAGCAACGATGCGCAGCGCGTCAAAAGAACCGGACTGGAAAATATCAACGAGCTGCGCTACCAGCTCAGACGAACGCTCGAGGTTCTCTCCCATACGCACATGGGCGAGTTGAACGTAATCGAGCATCTTCATCGTCTCACCTCGCAACAAATCATTAGTATTTGATACCAATCACGATTACAGGTTACGGCTTTTTGATACCTCTTTGTCGATTAATTTATTCCCTTCGGCGAACGGTCGATTTTGAGCCCTGTAAGGTTGTATATACAGCTGACCCAACGATCAAAACTGGTTAGTTTCCCAGCCGTTATTCACAAAATACCAGCTAGTACGTATAGGTGTAGCCGCCCGTATCGCCACGATTGAAGGACTTTACATACTCGATAGCCTGACCGCTCGCGTCATAGCTCACGCATTCCAAAAGCAAAACAAGATCGCCCTGTTCCAGTCCAAGGAGGCCGGCATCTCGTGCGCCCAGCGCTTCGATATCGAGCTTTTCCTGTGCCATGACTGGCTTTCGGCCCAGCATCTCATAGGTCTCGTACAAACTGAAGACCGACACGTCAATATCTTCGATGGTTGGGAACAGCAGGCAGGGAATCAGCGCCGTCTCAATCGATACGGGGCTACCGTTTATGCAGTTCAGGCGTCGAACGGAATAGAGCAGGTCGTCCTCGGCGATGCCAAACAGGTCGGCGTAATATGGCCCCGCATAACGCTTGGAACGCGCGAGAATACGGACGGACGGCTCGCCGCCCGAAGCACGGACCGATTCACGGAAACCGACCGTGCGTTCAAAAAAAGCAGGTACTTTCTGCGCCACAAAGGCACCTTTTCCCCGAACACGGCGAATCTGCCCGCGCCGAACCAGCTCATCGACAGCGCTTCGGATGGTCAAGCGTGTCGTACCAAATTCCTCGGCGAGGTCTTTTTCGGACGGAATCATGGAACCCGTGGGATATATACCGCGCTCGATACGTTCCTCGATGCGGCGTCGAATGCGCATATAAACCGGGGTGGCATCTACTGTTTCAGCCATTGTTCACCTGCCACGCTCCTCATGCCGTTCTCTTCGCCGTTATCGGCAAAGCGGAACTTTGTGGGCAAAATCACCGATTTGCAATGCTCCACAAAACGCATGTCCTTATCAAATTCGATCGAGCTCTCATAGAACACCGGCGTTCCCTCTTCTTGCTGGAGCAGCTCGGCCTCTTCGACGTTCAAACGCGAGATGGAGATATGCTCACGTCCATGCTCAACACGCACGCCACCTTCTTTGAGCAAGACATCGTAAAGGCTCTCGCACTCAAAATCGTGCTCGGTAAGCGATGGGCACAGGGACAGGTTAACGTGAGCCGTCTCGATTGACGCCGGCTCGCCCTCAATAAGTCGAACGCGCTGCATGCGAAGCAAAGGAGCGCCTACAGACACCCCAAGCTTGTCGGCAAGCGCCTCATCCGCCTCGATGGTCCCGGTGGAAACCAGACGAGAAGAGGGGTGCAGGCCGGCAGTCCGCACAGCATCGGAGAAGTTATACGTTTCCTGGAAGATGTTCAACGGCTTGGGAGGACACACATACGTACCCGATCCGCGACGGCTCTCGAGCGTTCCACAAGAGATGAGCCGCGTGATACCGGCGCGCAACGCTGTACGCGAAACGCCAATCTCTTCGCACAGCACGCGCTCGGCCGGTAGGCGATCACCGCCGGCAAGCTGATGGTGCTGGATATACCAAAGAATTCCCTCAACAGCACGATCTTTGGGGGGAATTGCATAAGATTCGCCTGCCATTGCACAGACTCCTCATTCAGAAACGTATGCCGCCAAAATTAGGCCAGCCCTCCCATGGCATCAAATTCGGCCTTGATCTTCTCGGCGACATTCCGATACGACTTATATAGACTTGAATCGCGTTTGACTTCGTCGGTCATAACGGGAATCTCTAATTTGGAAACCTCGTCTTTTCCCGTCTGAACCGCCACAACAACGCCCATGCCAAGACACATATTACGCTTGGCAGCGTTTATTTTCGCCGCCTTGGCAGGATTTGCCAGGATACGCTGGGCAAATTCCTGTTTTGAGGTCACTTCCTCGGCCTCCGGATCGCCCGCCTCGGCTACTTCGCACTGCAACACGTCCGCATAGTCAAAAATCTTCGGCTCGCCGCCACGCTGATGCACGGCCCACTTGCGACGCGTGGCATCCTGGTAGATAGCCGGCAAAAACGTAAACCGCGGCGGGTCCAAAATCGTATCCGTGATGGTAAACACATCGGGATCAAAGGCATCCTGCGGGTTTTTCTTTTTGAACAGCCCCATATCAGCCTCCCGTACTAGCATTAAACAACTCAAGCTGAATATAGCACCAATTTCAAGCCGCTGCCTTACCCTATCGGTACGCGGCGCCTATAGCTCGCTCAGCGGAAGAGTCTACGGACGAGGGCCGGGGTGCCTGCTTTGTTTTGAGAAGTGGGCTTCGCGAACTTCTCAAAACAAAGCAGGCACCCCGGCCCCGCCGGCAAATAGCGGACACTCCGCATGCAATCTATGCAAACAAACAAGTGCGCTTAGCTATATTCGGCAAGGTCAAGCACGCTGCCCTTTACGATAAGCGCCGGCTCCAGAACGACCTCTTCGGCACGCCTACCGCCCCTACCGGCAAGACGCTTGGACATGCAGCCAAAAGCATGCTCCGCGAGGACACCAGGATCCTGCTCAATGGCGGTCAGCGCCGGCTCAAAGAGAACGTCGGCCGCCGAGTTGTCATAGCTCACCACCGAGATATCGCCCGGGATGCTCTTCCCCATCTCGTGCAAGCGCTTGAGCAAACCGAGGGCAATGTTGTCCGAACTTGCGAACACGGCGGTGGCGTCGGTTGCGAGCACCGCCTCCGAAGCCTCGTATGCGCTCGGAATGTAGTACTCACTCTCAAACTCCAAACGTGCGTCGATAGGCAGGCCAACCTCGCGCAGCGCGCGCTCATAGCCGGCAAGTCGCTTACGCCCCGTATTGGAACGGCGCGCGTTAACCAAGCAAGCAATGCGACGATGGCCCCGCTCGACCAGATAGCGGGTGGCCATGTAGCCACCCATCTCGTGGTCGAACATCACCTTGTCGCACTCGAGCCCCTCAATGGCACGGTCGACCATCACGGCAGGGATAGGCAGATGGCTGACTTCTTCGCGCAGGGCGCGGTCGTCGGAGAACTCGTCGCCTACGACCAGGAAGACGCCATCAACGCCGCGCGTCACCAGCTGGCGCAGCAGCTCCAGATCGTCATCGGCGCTTCCGCCCGAGCTGGTAATGAAGAGCGCATAGCCGTCCTCGCGGCAGCGCTTTTCCAGGCTACCGGCGAGCGAGGCAAAAAAACGGCTCTCGATGTTAGGGACGATAAGGCCCAGGGTGCGCGACTCGCGCATGACCAGGCTGCGCGCGATCTGGTTGGGAACATAGTGGTTGCGCGCCGCGACCTCTTTGATGAGCTTGCGGTTTTCTTCCGAGATGCGACAGGGCCGATTATTGAGCACAAGCGAGACCGACGAGGGGGAAAGCCCCACCTCCTGGGCGATCTGCTTGAGGGTGACTTTGTTGGCCATCTCGCTCCTTCCGGGTTTACGCGCAATCTCTTGAAAGTATAGCGACTACCCCTCTACCTCGGTGATAAACACTTTACCAATCCGGTAGACGGCTGTTTTATCGCCGCCAGCGCACCAAATCCGTCCGGGTGGGGTATATTGCAATCGATTGATGACAACGACCACCAAAAGGCGGATATTCGTATGCACGAGAACGACTTTTTTAACGAGGACCTGCTGTGCGCGCTTGCTGGCGTTGCCGGCGAGGACAACGTACTGATGAGCGAGCCCATGCGCGAGCACACTACGTTTAAGATCGGCGGCCCGGCCGACGTCTTTGTCACGCCCGATACCGAGCAGGGCCTCGTCGCCACGCTCGATACCTGCTATCGCTGCGATCTGCCCCTCACCATCGTGGGCAACGGCTCCGACCTGCTCGTCGGCGACAAGGGCATCCGCGGCGTCGTCGTGGCGCTGGGCGAGGGACTCTCCGACATTACGGTCGACGGCACGCACGTCACGGCGGCAGCCGGCGCCTTGCTTTCCGATGTCTCCGCTGCGGCAGCCGAGGCCTGTCTCACCGGCATGGAGCCCATCTCGGGCATCCCCGGTTCGGTCGGCGGCGCCTGCTACATGAACGCCGGTGCCTACGGTGCCTGCATGGCCGATGTGCTGGAGTCCGTGCGCGTCTACAAACCCGCTCGCCGGCTCGACGACGGCACCCGCGGCAGCGGCAATATCATCGAGTTCGATGTCGACGAGCTCAACCTGGGTTATCGAAAGAGCCGCATCGCCGATGACGGCTTTATCGTGCTTTCGGCCACCTTCAATCTCGCCCCGGGCAACGCCGCGATGATCAAGGCCGACATGGACGACTACCGCCAGCGCCGCGAGGACAAGCAGCCACTCGACATGCCGAGTGCCGGCTCCACCTTCAAGCGCCCCGAGGGCTACTTTGCCGGCAAGCTCATCATGGATGCCGGCCTGCGAGGACACGCCGTTGGCGGCGCGCAGGTGAGCGAGAAGCACTGCGGCTTCATCGTCAACGCCGACCACGCCACCGCCGCCGATGTCGACGAACTCATCCGCCACATCCAGGCAACCGTCAAAGACCAATTCAACGTAGACCTAGAACCCGAAGTCCACCGAGTCGGCGAATTTTTATAAAAAAGAAGGCCCCGAAAGGGGCCTTCGCCATATTTATTCAGATAACCCAGTCCGGTGCGTCGCGCCCCGAACCCGAGAGGGCCGCGTGCCCGCCCGCAATATATTTGATTGATCGCGAGTTCCGCACGCAAAGAAGGCCACTTAATGTGGCCTTCGTCTTGCGCAGGACTGCCCGAGCAGGCAATCAAATATATTGCGGGCGGGCACGCGGCCCAGTCGGCTTTACGACAGCGCAATACCGCCGAGCCAGCCCCAGCGCACGCCAGAGCCAGTACCATAAAAGCTGATGAACGAATCAAGCGACTTAGACGTAATGGCACCCTCGTTGCTCATAACGATGCCGCCGCCAACGTAGATACCCACATGACCGTAGATAAGGCCCGGAGCACCCGTGCCGCCGTGCGAGGAATCGGCCACGATCATGCCCACCTGCAGCGCCGAGCGGTCGGAGCTATAGCACCAGGCGTTAAACATGTCGCACGCATTGCCGCCAAAGTAGCCAACGCCGGCGTTACGGAAGACATTGGTGACCCACGCCGCGCACCAGTTCTGACCCGGCGAAGGCGTGGAGTAGCACGCGTTGACGACAGCCTGCTGCTTGCCCGAGCCGGCATTCTGCTGCGGAGTTCCGGGCGCGTACGATCCACCACCCGAGCTCGAACCACCCGAGTAGGAATTGTTCTTGTTCGCGGCAGCCGCGGCAGCGGCAGCCTTCCTAGCGGCCTCCTCAGCCTGGGCGGCAGCGAGGATCTCGGAATCGCGCTGAGCCATGAGCTCCTTGACGTCGTCGGAAAGACCGTTCAGCACGGTCTGGACTTCTTGCTGCTTGGCCTGCATGTCCTGCATCTGGGCAGTCTGCTGGTCCTTGAGCTTCTCTAAGTCGGCCTTCTGCGACTCGAGCTCGGTCTTTTGCGCATCGAGCTCTTCCTGGATGGTCTGAATGTCCTCGATGGCGTCACGGTCGCTCTTGTTGATCTTCTCAACGTAATGCGCGTTGGCGACGAGTTCCTCAAACGAGCCAGAGGCCAGCAGCAGCGACAGGATGTTCGTGCCGCCGGACTTGTAGCTGGCGGCCACGCGATCGGAAAGGTCGTTGCGCTTCTTCTTGAGCTCGGCCTTCTTTTCATCGATCTGGGCCTGCGTGTCGTCAATCTTGCCCTGGACATTCTCGATGTCGTTGAGGGTCTGGGCATTCTTGTTGGCCAGCGCCGCATACTCATTTGCGATGCTGTCGAGCTGGGCCTGAACCTCGTCGAGCTGGGCCTGGGCGGCATTCAGTTTATCGGTGGTTTCTTTGGAAGCCTCCGCCGCATGGGCGCGAGTGGGCAAGCCAAAAAGAACTGCCGCAGAAGCGGCGCCGAACAGGGCCTTGAGGACAGTGCGGCGCGAGAGCTCCTGGGAAAGGATGGAATCGCTGTTTGGTGACATATGTACTCCGTTACATGCTTATTTATATGTCGCTCAACTCATACATATTAGCGTACATATGGCGCGTCCCAACGATTTCCACGAACGGCAGGAAACTGCAAGGTCGGCGGCTCGTAAGCAAATACCAAAGATCAGGTTATGCGTACGCAAGCTCTGTTATGAGTACGTTAACATAATCCTCTGCTTTTCCTACAGCGCACGATTTGGGCGTCCCCGCCTGCGCTATACTCCCCTCTAGAAGTGTTCCTGATTCGATAGGAGACTACATGTCCAAAGCACTCGACCCCAAAGACACCTGCGTCCTCGTTACCGGTGGCGCCGGCTTTATCGGCTCGCACACCGTCGTTCAGCTGCTCGAGGGTGGCTACCAGGTCGTCATCGTCGATGATCTCTCCAACTCCAGCGCCGTCGCCGTCGACCGCGTCAAGACCATCGTGGGCGACGAGGCCGCCAAGAACCTCACCTTCTACGAGGCCAACGTGCTCGACCGCGATGCGATGAACAAGATCTTCGATACCCATCAGATCGACCGCGTCATCCACTTTGCCGGCTTTAAGGCCGTCGGCGAGTCGGTGAGCAAGCCCGTCGAGTACTACCACAACAACATCGAGAACACCCTGGTGCTCATCGACGTCATGCGCAACCATGGCTGCAAGTCCATCATCTTCTCGAGCTCCTCGACCGTCTACGGCGACCCGGACAACCCGCCCGTCACCGAGGAGGATCCTAAGAAGCCCGCGACCAACCCCTATGGTTGGACCAAGTGGATGATCGAGCAGATCCTTATGGACGTCCACACCGCCGACCCCGAGTGGGACGTCGTGCTGCTCCGTTACTTCAACCCCATCGGCGCTCATCCGTCGGGCCTGATCGGCGAGGACCCCAAGGGCATCCCCAACAACCTGGTGCCCTATGTCGCCCAGGTCGCCGTGGGCAAGCTCGAGGCCGTTCAGGTCTTTGGCAACGACTACCCCACCCCTGACGGCACCGGTGTGCGCGACTACATCCACGTGTGCGACCTGGCCTCGGGTCATGTTGCCGCCCTTAACTGGATGAACGGCAAGACCGGCGTCGAGATCTTTAACCTGGGCACCGGCACCGGCACCTCGGTACTCGAGGTCGTCGCTGCCTTCTCCAAGGCTTGTGGCAAGGAGCTGCCCTACGTGATCCGCGAGCGCCGCGCCGGCGACATCGCTGCCAACTGGTGCGATGCCTCCAAGGCCGAGCGCATGATGGGCTGGAAGGCCCAGTACGGCATCGCGGACATGTGCCGCGATAGCTGGAACTGGCAGAGCCACAACCCCAACGGCTTCGCCGACGCCGAGTAGCAAAAACCTACATACCGCTCTTGCCCCGATCTCACGTTGTGAGGTCGGGGCTTTTTCATGGCATGTAACCATTCGCCGAAAATCGACCAACTTTTTTATCTTGCCTGTACATGTTTAAACAACATGTTTTACAATAGGCGTATCAAATCAGAACATCGGAGGCGGACTGCACACCCATCGGCAGGCCGACCCCACAACAAGAAGGTTGGTGAGCGCATTCATGGAGCGTGCAAGCGGCGTCCTCATGCCCGTCTCATCTCTGCCCGGACCATACGGAATCGGCGGCTTTGGCTGGAATGCCTACGACTTCGTCGATTTTCTCGCCTCGTGCAAACAACATTACTGGCAGATTCTGCCCCTTACGACGACCAGCTATGGCGATTCGCCCTATCAGTCGTTCTCGGCCCGCGCAGGCAACCCCAACTTTATCGACTTTGCCGAGCTTATCGAGGCAGGGTATCTGGAGCAGCACGATATCGATGGCGTGTATCTGGGATCCGACCCCAGCAATGTCGACTACGGTGCTATCTTTGGCGGCCGCCGTCAGATTCTCGACCGCGCCGCTGAGCGCTTTGCTGCCGACAAGCCGGCCGATTTCGATGACTTTATCCAGGCCAACGAGGACTGGCTCATCCCCTACTGTGAGTTCATGACCGTCAAAGAGGAGTGCGGTCTCAAGGCGTTTTGGGAGTGGCCCGCGGAGCTCCGCACCCGCGGCGAGGCTTCCGCCAAGGTCTGCGCCGACCATCCGGCGCGTATGCTCTACTACCAGATGACGCAGTACTTCTTCGATCGCCAGTGGAGCCGCCTCAAGGCCTATGCCAACGAGCGCGACATTCTCATCATCGGCGACCTGCCCATCTATGTCTCGCGTGACTCCGTCGAGATGTGGGCGACGCCTGAGCTCTTTAAGATCGACGCCGCCGGCAATCCCGTGAGCGTCGCCGGCACGCCGCCCGACCAGTTCTCGGCCACCGGCCAGTACTGGGGCAACCCCATCTACGACTGGGACGCCATGGAGTCCGACGGCTTCTCCTGGTGGGAGGGCCGCATTCGCGCCGCCCTCGACATGTACGACGTCATCCGCCTGGATCACTTCCGCGGCTTCGAGGCCTATTGGGAGGTGCCGTTCTCCTCGCCCGATTCGTCCTACGGTTCGTGGACGCAGGGTCCCGGCCTCAAGTTCTTCAAGACGCTCGAGGAAAAGCTCGGCACGCTGCCCATCATCGCCGAGGACCTGGGCTTCCTCACCCCCGGCGTCATCGACATGCGCGACAACTCGGGCTTCCCCGGCATGAAGATCCTACAGTTTGCCTTTGAGGGCACCAACTCGTACTACCTGCCGCATAACTACATCGCCAACACCGTCGCCTATGTGGGCACCCACGACAACGAGACGGCGCGCGGTTGGTTTGAGGGAACGGCCACCCCGCGTCAGCGCGAGCAGGCAGCTCTGTACACCCATCAGCAGGCCGGCGAACCCATGGCAGATGCACTCAACCGCACCATCGCCGCCAGCGTGAGCGACACGTGCATCTACACCATGCAGGACCTGCTCAACTTGGGCAACGAGGCGCGCATCAACACCCCTGCCACGCTGGGCGGCAACTGGACCTGGCGCATGCTCGACGGCGCCATCACCCGCGAGCTCGAGCACAAACTCACCGACTGGACCGAGACCTACTTCCGCATCCCGTCGGAAGCCGAAATCGAGCTTCCTCAATAGGAGCTACCGCGCCCGACCCCTCCCCACCGTGCGGACGCGCTTGCTTTTCCCGCGCGAGGCCACCCCAATCCCCTCGCGCGGGATTCTTATGAATTGCAGACATGAAACAACCCATCACAGGAGAAAACATGCCCCAAATTAACCTCATGGAACTCGCCGAGCAGTCTTTTGGCACCTCGCTCGAGCAGCTCGACGACCGTCGCATTTACAAGCTGCTGGTCAAACTCGTGCAGGAGCGCTCCGCCGCCTGCCCGCTCAACAACGGCAAGAAAAAGCTCTATTACATTTCCGCCGAATTTTTGATCGGCAAGCTGCTCATCAACAACATGATCGACCTTGGCATCTACGACGAGGTTAAGGACCAGCTCACCGCCGCAGGCCACGACCTCAACAAGATCGAGGAGTTCGAGGTCGAGCCGTCGCTCGGCAACGGCGGCCTGGGCCGCCTGGCCGCGTGCTTCCTGGATTCCATCGCCACGCTGGGCTTGACCGGCGATGGCGTGGGCCTCAACTATCACTACGGTCTGTTCCGTCAGCGCTTTGTCGACAACCAGCAGAAGGCCGTCCCCGACGAGTGGCTCGGTGAGCAGGACATCCTAGTCGACGATGACCGCTCCTACACCGTCGAGTTCGGCGATTTTGCCGTTACTTCCAAGCTCGTCAACATCGATGTGCCCGGTTACGGCCAGCCCACCAAGAACCGCCTGCGCCTGTTCGACCTGGCGAGCGTCGACGACGGCCTGGTCCCCGGCAGCTCCATCGACTTCGACAAGACCGAGATCGCCAAGAACCTCACCTTGTTCCTCTACCCCGACGATTCCGACGAGCAGGGCCGCCTACTTCGCATCTATCAGGAGTACTTCATGGTGAGCAACGCCGCCCAGCTCCTGATCGACGAGGCCGTCGAGCGCGGCAGCAACCTGCACGATCTGGCCGACTACGCCGTGGTCCAAATTAACGACACGCACCCCACCATGGTCATCCCCGAGCTCATCCGCCTGCTCACCACCGAGCACGACATCGAGTTTGACGAGGCCGTTACCATCGTGCGCTCCATGGTCGCCTACACTAACCACACGATTCTTGCCGAGGCGCTCGAGAAGTGGCCGCTCGCCAGCCTGCAGAAGGTCTCCCCTGCCATCGCCGACATTATCGTCAAGCTCGATGAGATCGCGAAAGCCGAGCACGATGACCCGCGCGTCGCCATCATCGACGAGCACGACACCGTCCACATGGCCCACATGGACATCCACTTTGGCTTCTCCATCAACGGCGTAGCCGCCCTCCACACCAAGATCCTGGAGGACACCGAGCTTCATCCGTTCTACGAGATCTATCCCAAGAAGTTCTCCAACAAGACCAACGGCATCACCTTCCGCCGCTGGATCCATGGGGCCAACCCCGCGCTCGCCAGCCTGCTCGACGATGTGATCGGCACCAACTGGCGCAGCACCGGCGATCTGAGCAAACTCGCCAAGTTCGCCGACGACAAGGACGTTCTTGAGCGCCTGGCCGCCACCAAGGTCGAGGCCAAGGCCATCATGCGCCAGTTCATGGCGCTCGAGCAGGGCGTGACCATTCCCTCCAACGCCATCATCGACGTCCAGGTCAAGCGCATCCACGAGTACAAGCGTCAGCAGATGCTCGCGCTCTACATCATCTGGAAGTACCTCGATATCAAGAACGGCAACAGACCTAAGCACCCCGTCACCATCATCTTTGGCGGCAAGGCGGCGCCTGCCTACACTATCGCGCAGGACATCATCCATCTGATCTTGACGCTGTCGCAGTGGATTGCAAACGACCCCGACGTGGCTCCCTACCTGCAGGTTGTCATGATCGAGAACTACAACGTCACCGCCGCCGAGCGCGTGATCCCCGCCGCTGACATCTCCGAGCAGATTAGCCTGGCCTCCAAGGAGGCGAGCGGCACATCCAACATGAAGTTCATGCTCAACGGCGCCCTAACCCTGTGCACGCTCGACGGCGCCAACGTGGAGATTGCCGAGCTCGTGGGCGACGAGAACATCTATACCTTTGGTGCCTCGTCCAAACAGGTCGAGCAGCTCTACGCCGACGGCACCTATGACGCCGGTGTGCTCTACCGCAAGCCCGGTATCAAGCTGCTGTTGGACTTTATCACCAACCCCGCCTTTATGGCGACCGGCAACGCCGAGCGCCTGCAGCGCCTGCACGACGACATTAAGGGCAAGGACTGGTTTATGGCCCTGCTCGACATTGAGGAGTATATCCAGACCAAGGAGCGCGTGCTGGCCGACTATGAGGACCAGGACGCCTGGATGCGCAAGGCGCTCATCAATATCGCCAACGCCGGCACCTTCTCGTCCGACCGCACCATCTCCCAGTACAACGACGAGATTTGGCACCTGAGCTAATTTCGTTTCCTTTACCCATCCTCTTGAAAGCGGAGTCGTGGCAACGCGGCTCCGCTTTTTGTGCCCGCACGCTACCCTGTGACCCGACTCGACCGAAGAATCTCGATCTGTAACAGCTGCTCGGTAAAAACGGCCCCAGCTGTTACAGATTGAGACATACCGCCCCCCTTGGGTCAATCTCGATCTGTAACATCTAGCAGCTGAAATTCACCTTTGGTGTTACAGATTTAGATGAAATGGTTAGCTCAGCGGAACCGTCTCGATCTGTAACATCTAACGTCCGAAATCAGCCTCACCCGTTACAGATCGAGACAAACGACCGGTCAGACAGCCCCGACACAAAGAAAGGCTCCCCTCTCGCCCAGTGGACGGGAGGGGAGCCTTATATGTGACCGCGGCAAAAGGATGGCAATACCGCAGTCGCCCAAAGGGAGGGCCTGGATGCACCGGGCCTAGATAAGGTTCTTGCCAGAGACCTTATCGAAGAGGTGGGTCGCGTTCTTCTCGAACTTGAACCAGATGGTGTCGCCAGCCTTGAGCGCGCCCTTGGCCTCAAGGTCGACAACGGGAATGATCAGGACGAACTGGCCATCGGGAGCAGTCACGTGGACATGCTCGGTCGAACCCATGAGCTCGGTCACCTCGACGGTGCCCTGGAGCGCACCCTCCTCGTCCTTGTCGGCAAGCAGGATCTGCTCGGGGCGCACGCCGGCCGTGATCTCCTTCACGTCGCCGCCGTCCCAGTTGAGAGCAAGCTGAGCGCAGGTCTCGGGGGCGAGCGCCACGTTCATATCCTCGGTCTTGACGGTAAAGCCGTTGCCCGAGCGCACCAGCTGGGCATCGAAGAAGTTCATCTGCGGCACGCCGATAAAGCCGGCGACGAAGATGTTCGCGGGATGGTTGAAGACCTCCTGCGGAGTGGCGATCTGCTGGACGACGCCGTCCTTCATGACCACGATACGGTCACCAAGGGTCATAGCCTCGGTCTGGTCGTGAGTGACGTAGATGAACGTGCCCTTGATCTCGTGGCGCAGCTTGATGAGCTCGGCACGCATCTGGTTACGCAGCTTGGCGTCCAGGTTGGACAGCGGCTCGTCCATCAGGAAGACCTTAGGATCACGCACGATGGCGCGGCCGATAGCGACACGCTGGCGCTGGCCGCCCGAAAGCGCCTTGGGCTTACGGTCGAGGTACTCGGTGATGCCCAAAATCTCGGCAGCGGAGCGAACCTTGCGGTCGATCTCGTCCTTGGGGACCTTCTTGAGCTCAAGCGTAAACGCCATGTTCTCGTACACCGTCATATTGGGGTACAGAGCATAGCTCTGGAACACCATGGCAATGTCGCGGTCCTTGGGTGCCACGTCGTTGACGCGCTTGCCGTCGATGAACACGTCACCCGAAGTGATGTCCTCCAGGCCAGCGACCATGCGCATCGTCGTGGACTTACCGCAGCCAGACGGGCCGACGAGAACGATAAACTCCTGGTCATGCACGGTGAGGTTAAAGTCCTCCACCGCGAGCACGCCGTCCTCGGTAACCTTGAGGTTGTGCTTTTTCTCCTCGGTCTTCTTCTTTTTGCCAAAGAAGCCCTTCTTTTTGGACTCGTTGTTGGGATACACCTTCTGAACATGTTTGAGAACGATCTCGGCCATGTCTTTACCTTTCGATATGCGGCGCCATGTTGAGGGCGCCGCAGAAACTTGCAAAACAGTTACGGCATCAGCCCTTGACGGCACCTGCCACCACGCCGTCGATGATGTACTTCTGGCAGAGGATGTACATGACGACGATGGGGACAACGACCATCATGATGCAGGCCATCATGGGGCCGAGCTCGACGTGGCCGTAGCCGCCGCGGAAGTACTGGATCAAGATAGGAATGGTCTTGTACTTGGTGGAGTCGAGGGTGAGGTAGGGCAGCAGATAGTCGTTCCAGACCCACATGGTCTCGAGGATGCCGACCGAAAGATAGGTGGGCTTCATGATGGGGAGGACGATCTTAAAGAACACCTGGACCGGGTTGCAGCCGTCAATCATGGCCGCTTCCTCGATCTCGAGCGGGATGTTCTTTACAAAGCCGGCGAACATAAAGACCGCCAGGCCCGCGCCAAAGCCCAGATAGATAAAGCAGATGTTGAACGGCGTGTTGAAGCCGATGCGGTCCGCCAAATTGGACAGCGTGAACATGAGCATCTGGAACGGTACAACCATCGAGAACACGAACAGGTAATAGAAGAAGTTCGAGATCTTGCTGTTGACACGAACCACGTACCAAGCGCACATGGAGCAGCACACCAAGATCAGCACGACCGACGTGACCGTGATGATGAGCGAGTACATAAATGCCGAGGCAAAGCCCTGCTCGTTAAGGGCGTGCATGTAGTTTGCGAGGCCGTTGAACGTCTCGGGCGTGAGCAGATCGAATGCCGTGGTGGTGCTGATTGCGGTCGCTTTCTTAAAGGAATTGAGCGCAATCATGAACACGGGGTAGATCCATGCGAGCGACAGAATCGTAAAGAAAATCGAGAGCGCGCGGTTGATAACCTTATCGCGTTTCATTACTGCTGCACCTCCTTGGACCTCGTGGCCTTAAGCTGGATCATAGAAATAGCGACGACCAGGATGCAGAAGATGACTGCCTTGGCCTGGCCAATGCCCTGCCATGCGATACCGGCACGCGAGTAGAACGTGTTGTAGATGTTCAGGGCGAGCATCTCGGTGGAGTGCGCGGGGGCACCACCGGTAAGGGCGAGGTTCTGGTCGAACAGCTTAAAGCCGTTGGTGATGGACAGGAACAGGCAGATGGTGATCGTCGGCATCAGGTTAGGGATCTTAACCTTCCAAAACGTCTGCCATGCCGTGGCACCGTCGACCTTGGCGGCCTCGATGTAGTCGGACGGAATAGACTGCAGACCAGCGATGTAGATGATCATCATGTAGCCGACCTGCTGCCACAGGGTCAGGATGATAAGGCCCCAGAAGCCCGCAGCGGAGTTAAGGGCGATGAGCTGGGCGCCCACGTTGGAGAGCAGGCAGTTGATCAGAATCTGCCAAATGTAGCCCAGCACGATGCCGCCGATCAGGTTAGGCATAAAGAAGATCGTACGGAAGATGTTGGTGCCCTTGAGCGCCTTGCGGGTGAGCGCCTGCGCGATGGCGAGGGCAATCACGTTGATGAGCACCGTCGACAGGAAGGCAAACGCCACCGTAAAGAAGAACGACGTGGCAAACTGCGGATCGGACAGTGCGCGCACGTAGTTCTCGATACCGACAAAGTGCGTATTGTTGATGGTAATAAACTGGCAGAACGAGAGATAGAAGCCCTGGATAAAGGGAATCACGAACCCGATCATAAACGCCAGACACGTGGGCAGCATAAAGAGCGGCCACCAACGCTTGAGTGCTTTGCCCATAGAAGGGTCCTTTCAATATGCAGGGGGCGGGCAAACCAACGTCTGCCCGCCCCCTGTCGCTAATCAGATAGCTTGGGCAGCAACTACTTACTCGGAAGCAGCCTTCTCGGTCTTCCAGCCATCGACGAAGGCGTTCTTGACGCCGTCCCACTTGCTGTTGTCGGCAGCATAGGCGATCAGAGCCTGCTTGAGGTTCTTCTTCCACTCCTCAGAGGGGATGTAAACGAAGTCCCAAGCGACGGTCTTCTTGCCGTCCTTGGCCATGGCAACGGCCTGCTGCGAGAAGACGTTGGTGGTCTCCTTAGCGCTCTTGAACGGGGCAGTCAGACCCATCTTGTCAGCGATGATGCTGGTGGCGGTGTCAGAAGTGACGCACCAATACATGAAGTCCTCGGTGGCCTTCTGGGCATCCTCGGAAGCCTGGGAGCTGACGCACCAGTAGTTCTCGCCGCCGGAGCACAGGCCCTGGTTCTCCTCGCCGTCGACACCGATGTAGATCGGCATCATGCCAATCTGATCGTCGGTCATGCCGGCCTTGGTGAGGTCAGAGTAAGCCCAGGAGCCGTTCTGATAGAAGACGGCCTTGCCGGTTGCGAACTCGTTGGTGGCGTCGTCGCCGGTCTTGGAGGCAAGCTGCGAAGGATCGCAGGTGGAGTCGGTGATGTACAGGTCGAAAATCTGCTTGAAGTTGTCGAGATACTCGCCCTTGATCTCGTCGTCCTCCTGGTTGTGCTCCTTCTCGAACTCGTAGTAGAGCGGGAGGTTGGCGAGGTGGGTGGTGTAGCGCCAGCTGGAGGAGTCATCCATGCCGGCGGAAGTAAAGGCACCCTCAATGCCCAGCTCGTCCTTGCGGGCCTGGATGTCGTCGGCGCAAGCCTTCAGCTTGTCGAAGGAGTTGATGTCCTCGGCCTTGTAGCCAGCCTTCTCGAGCAGCTGCTTGTTGTAGATGATGCCGTAGCTCTCCTGGACCCAGTCGATACCCAGATCCTTGCCATCGGACTGCAGAGCCAGGGAGTCGTCAATGAGCTCACCGCGGAGCTTGGTATCGGACAGGTCGGCGCAGTAATCCTTCCAGTTCTTAAGACCGGTGGGGCCGTTGACCTGGAACAGGGTCGGAGCGGAGCTCTTGGACATCTCGGACTTGAGCTTCTCCTCGTAGGTGTTGGAGGCGGCGGTCACGATCTTGACCTCGACGCCCTTCTCCTTCTTATAGGCCTTGGCGATCTCCTTCCACTCCTTGTCGACCTCGGGCTTGAATTGGAGGAAGTAGACCTCGGCAGCGTCACCAGAAGCAGAGGAGCCGGAGCCGGCAGAACCACCGCAGCCCACGAGACCCAGACCAAGAACCGCAGCCGCGGAACCAGCAAAGCCCAGGAACTGCCTTCTGCTCATTTCGTTCTTCATTACAATCCACCCTTTCACACCGTGGCGACACCCTTTGCCGCCGCCTTCGGAGATTGGCTCGGGGACTTTGCCCCTTTTGCTGATTTGTACAATACGCTATTTGGCTAGTTGTTTGAACAAGTATTACTAGAGCGGTAGAAAAACTTCGGTGAACGGTAATTTCAACTTGATACTTGACAAGTTTTGTATAAACAATTATTTGTTATCTAATGCAGAGAAAACGCCCGGTCAAACCGACGATGCGTCGGTTTGACCGGGCGTTTTCGTTCGCTTTGAGGGCATGAGTCTCGTCAGGCTGCGAGCTAGCCGGCTATCGCTTGGAGTTGACGCGGTAGTGGAAGATCTCGGGATGCGTGCGGTCATGCGTAACCTCAAACAGGATGCCGTCCGAGGTGTACGACTGGCTCTCCATGACGGCAACGCAGTTGTATTTGCCAAGGTCAAGATAGCTGCAGTCCTCATCGTTGGCGAGTTCGACACTCACCGTACGACGGCTCGCCATCACCTTGACGCCGCGTTTGTGCTCCAGATAGTCGTAAATTGACTTTGCGGCGATCTCGGGCGTCAGACCCTTGGCGATCGACTCCAAAAAGTAACCATGGTCTACTTGGCGCGCATTGCCGTTAAGGCTTCGGACACGCACCACGCGAATCAACTCCTCGCCCATCTTAAAGCCCAGGCGACGAGAGAGTTGCTCAGTGCAGATCAAATGTTCAAAAGACTTGACCTCGGTCGATGCGACGGCATTGTTGCGTTTTGCGAACTCGCCAAACGACTCGACCTCTTCGAGTGCGCCCAACATGTCGGTTTCGCCCTTAAGCCAAATGACGCGCACGCCCTTGCCGTGAATGGGCTGTACGTACATCCCGTCGGCCAGCATACCCAAGGCGCGACGGACGGTATTGCGTGTGCAGCCAAATTCCGCGGTCAGCTCGGCTTCGGTTGGCAGCATCTCCTGAAACGCATAGGTCCCATTAATGATGCGCGAGCGTATTTCTCGGTAGATTCCTTCGTATATTGCTTTTGGCATTGTTTCACCTCTACATTATTTATTTCCGGCTAGGCACGATAGCATTTCTTAAAGTTGTTTAAACCGAATATCGGTAAAGCGACAGGATTTAACCGTTGACGGTTTCTGTCGTGCCCAAATCGGTTTCGCTCAAAACTGCCGGCACGACAATCGTCTGGTCCTCTACAATGAATCCATTGTTTAAACGTTTCCCCACGCGCAACGCGCCTCGATATTCGGAAGGCAGAACATGCTGCAAAAAATCCAACGCTTTGGCGGGGCAATGTTCGCTCCCGCCATGCTGTTTTCTATATCGGGCCTCATGGTCGGCGTCTCCGCTCTCGCAACGACTGCGGACATCGTCGGCGATCTAGCCGTATACGGAACCCCTTGGTACGTTTTCTGGACCATCATCCAGCGCGGCTCGTGGACGGTCTTTAAACGTCTCCCGCTCCTTTTTGCCGTAGCGCTGCCCATCGGTCTTGCCCAAAAACAACCGGCTCGTTGCTGCCTCGAGGCTCTCGTCGCCTATTTTGCCTACTGCTTCTTTTTGAGCGAGATCATTAAGCTGAGCGGAGACAACCTTGGACTTAAGTACCCGTCGTCTTTGACCTCCGCTAGCGGCATCACCATCATCGACGGCATCAAGACGCTCGACACCGGCATTATCGGCCCGCTGGCGGTATCGGCAACCGTCGTCGCCATCCATGACCGCTTCTACGATGCCAAGGTTCCCGATTGGCTCGGCACCTTCTCGGGCTCCTCGCTGGTCTACCTCATCAGCTTTTTTGCCGTGTTTGCCCTTGCCGCTATCTCGGCCGCCATCGTGCCCTCCGTATACGCAATGACCGAAACGCTGCGCCATGCACTTACGAGCGTCGGCCCCTTTGGCGTGGGCATCTTTGTGCTTTTGGAGCGAGCGCTCGAGCCCATGGGGCTGCACCACCTGCTCTACATGCCGATCTACTACGACAACCTGGTCATTAACGACGGCATCTACGCCACGTGGAGCAGCTTGCTCCCCATCCTCTCCCATAGCACGCGCCCCCTTAATGAACTTGCGCCGTGGGCCGGTTTTACCGCCACCGGCTGGGTCAAGCTCTTTGGCCTTCCCGCCATCGCAGCCGCGTTCTACTCCACCGCAAAACCAGAGCGCCGCGCCGACCTTAAGGTCATCCTTTTGCCCGCCATCGTCGCCTCGGTGGTTTGCGGCGTTACCGAGCCACTCGAGTTTCTCTTTATGTTCACCCACCCCGGGCTCTTTTTGCTCTACGCCGTCTTATCGTCTTGCCTTGCCACAACCATGAATCTCTTTGGCATCGTCGGCATCTTCTCGGGCGGCCTCATGGAGATGGCAGCCTTTAACTTTATTCCGCTCATGCGCACACATGCCGGTGCCTATCTTTTGGCGCTCGGTATCGGCCTTGCCTTTAGCCTCATCTTTTTTGTTAGTTTTCGAGCACTCATCTTGGTCTATGACCTTAAGACGCCGGGCCGGGAGGATCATGTCGCCAATCGCGCGGCAATTGATCGTTTAACGGAAAGCGGCTTTGCCAAAGAGCAATCTCCCAATGACGAGGTCGATAGTCGATTCGATCAAGATCACGTCCTCGCTGAGCGGGTAATTCAGCTTTTAGGTGGCGTTGGCAATATCGTGGGCGCAACCAACTGCGCCACGCGCCTGCGCGTCGAGGTCGCAGACCCTTCCATCGTTGCAGATAACGCGTCGTTTGTCGCGGCGGGCGCCAAGGGCCTCATCATTACGGGCAAGACCGCCCAGGTGATCATCGGCATCTCCGTTCCTCGCGTTAAAGAGCATTTTGACCAGATCATGGGCCTCGAGCCGGGATTTGTGCCCACCACCTCGGCCTCCCCTGTCGCCAGCACAGCCCATAAGCACGGCGATATCTGCTTCTTCGATATCGACGGAACGCTCGCCTGGCAAGACCCCAGGCTCGCCCAAGACCTTCCCGAAGACGAGCGGGACCTCTCCCCCTATCCCAACGAGGCGGTTTCGCAGGCAATCCGCGAGTTTGTCGCCAACGGCAACATGGCCTTCATCTGCACAGGGCGCACCCTCAGCTGCATCCACCCCAAACTTCTTGAGCTGCCCTGGACCGGCATCGTCTGTCTTGCGGGCGGTTACGCCGAGATCAACGGACACGCAATTCGCGATCTGTCGATGACACCCAGCATGCTGCAGCATCTTGCCCCCTATCTTGAGCAATCGGGCGAGGTCATCCGCTTTGAGGGCCTCAACGGCGTCGTGCGCATGAGTGCCGATGCCCCCGATGCCCCCGGATACGCGCGCACCCTGGGCGACGCAGTCACGCAGCTGCAACATTACAGTGTCTACAAGATCTTGATGTCTACATCGCTCGCCAACCACATCGCTCAAGATAAGACACTTGAGCCGCTGCTGTGCTTTAACGAGCTCGAACTCGAGGTAACCGAAATCTCGCCCCGCGAATGCACGAAGCGCGGGGGCATCCAGTCTGTACTCGACGCCCTCGATCCCCACCACGGAACCGTATACGGCATTGGCGACGCCAGCAATGACGTCTCGCTGATGAACGCCGTCGATGTCGGCATTGCGATGGGCAACGCACCAGACTATCTCAAGGATAAGGCCGATTACGTGACCGACACCGTCGATCATGACGGTGTCGTTGCGGCGCTCGAGCATTTTAGGCTGATTTAGGCACGCTCCATCAAACGCACGCCCGTTGTCCTAAATCGCCAAAACTGCCGCGCCAAACGCCCTGATGTGGCAATATGTTGTCTGCATATTGCATCAATGCAACCTCAGAAAGAATGCGAGAACCCGTGTCCAGTCCGTTTACCAGCTTTTTAGCCCAGCACTTTGACCAGATTAACGACTATCTGGCCACGTTCTTTGACGGACAGGCGACCTCTGCCGATATCGAGCGCTACCTGTATGCGCCGCTCTCGGCTTTTACGGCCAACGCCGGCAAGCGCCACCGCCCGCTTATCTGTATGCTCGCCGCAACCGCAGTGGGCGGTAGCTTTGAGAGCGCCCGCAGCGCCGCGGCAGCCATCGAGCATTTCCAGTCGGGCGCGCTGATCCACGACGACATCGCCGACAACGGACAGCTTCGTCGAGGCAAGCCCTGCATGCACCTTACCGAGGGCACGGGCCTTGCCATCAATTGCGGCGACCTGGCGCTCACCATGGTCACCAAGACGGTTCTCGACGACCCCACGCTGGAGTCCGACGTGAAGCTGCGCGTGCTCCACGAGCTTACCGAGATGATCGTCCGTACCATCGAGGGTCAAGCGCTCGACCTGGGTTGGGTCCGTGACGGGCGCTTTGATATCTCGGTTGATGACTACCTGAACATGGCGACGCACAAGACCGCGTTTTACAGCGGAGCCACGCCGCTTGCCGCCGGAGCCATTATCGGCGGCGGCAGCGATGAGCAAATCGAAGCGCTGCGCGCCTTTGGCCTGCACACGGGCCTCGCCTTTCAGATTCAGGACGACCTGCTCAACCTTGTCGGCACTAAGGAAGCCGCCAACAAGGACTTCCGCACCGACATCACCGAGGGCAAGCGCACGCTTGTCGCCGTACACGCCCTCTCTGATGAGCGCCACCACGACGAGGTCGAGGCGATTCTTTCCTCGGGCACCGATGATCCCGCGCAGCTCGCACGCGCCGTGGAGATCTTCCAGGAGACCGGCTCCATAGATTACGCCCACACCTACGCGTTGGACCTGACCGCTAAGGCCAAAGCGGCCATCGAGAACGTTGAGCTTGATCCGCACGCACGCGAGCTGTTCCTCTCCATGGCAGATTTCTTTGTGGAGCGCCTTAACTAACGGGGGCCATTAAACCTGTCAGCAGCGTTTTTGGGTACAAGTTGCTACACTGTTGAGTGCATGTTTATGCATCCCTTTGCGTTGTCTATCCGACCGACGCTCAAATAGTACGAATGGTACGCCGAAAGGGGTTCGTTCATGGAACCTATTACAACGGGCATGCAAGGAGCAGCCGTCGAGGACGTGCAGTCTCGTCTCCTGCAGCTCGGCTACACGATTGATGCCGCCGAAGTCACCGACAAGTACTTTGGAGCCACCACTGAGCAGGCCGTCAGCACCTTCAGGCTCGACAGCGGCCTTGCTGCCGGTCATGCCGTCGATATCCCCTGTTGGAGCGCCCTTGTAGACGCTTCGTATAAGCTGGGCGACCGCACCCTCTACCTGCGCATGCCCAATTTCCACGGCGCCGATGTGCAGGCCCTGCAGCGCGCTCTCAACGTTTTGGGCTTTGCCTGTGGCGAAGACGACGGCTACTTTGGTCCGCATACCGAGGCCGCCCTGCAGCAGTTCCAGGAAAATGTCGGCCTGTTTGCCGACGGCATGGCCTTCCAGGATACCTACGCCTACATCAACCGCCTGCACCATGTGTGGGAGGGCAAGCCCTCGGTCACCGAAGCCGAGTCCCGCATCGGTTTTGCTCGCGCCGCCAACGTGCTCGAGCGCTTCCAGATTGCCGTTATCGGCGAGGACCCCATCGCACGCAGTGTTGCGTCGCGCATGTGGAATATCGCCACGGCAACGACCGACAACAGCGGCATGATGCTCTGTGACTCCGAGGTCCCAACCGACGTTGACCTGGTGCTCGAGATCGCAAGCGACGAGCTGCCCGCCGACGCCGCACCGCGCGCCACGATTGCCCTCGCCGAGTGCCACAACCTGGCCCAGCGCATCCGCACTGCCAATGTCGCCGCACAGCAGAAGCCGGCACGCATTCGCATTGAGCTCACGGGCATGACGCGCTACAACGGCACCTTCACGGCCAGCGACGCGCAGACACTCGCCGTACGCCTGCTCGATGGCGTTTGCGATGCCCTCGCAGATTAGGTAAACTAGACGAGTTGCTTTTAGCAACACCACAACATTGGGACGTAGTTCAACGGTAGAACTCCGGTTTTTGGTGCCGGCTGTTGGGGGTTCGAATCCCTCCGTCCCAGCCATTAAAATTGAGCGCCCTGAGCCCATAACGGCCCAGGGCGCTTTTATGTGGGCAAGCGGAGGGATTCGAACCCGCAAGGGTGCGAAGCCGAGGAAACGCGAAGGCGCCCCAAGCCCATTAGGACCAAGAGCGCCTAACATCAAGAAAATATCAGCCCAGTTCCGAAAAGCGAGCCGCATGCAACAACCAGGTAACCACAGGCCCCGGGAGAGCGGGGACACCGGCTTAGGTTTATCGCGAGTTCCGCACGAACAGGAGGCCACTTAATGTGGCCTCCGTCGTGAGCAGGACTGTAGAGCAGGAAACCTAAGCCGGTGTCCCCGCTCTCCCGGGGCCGGCGGAATTTAGTTATTCAGCATGCGGTCGAAGCTTCCCGAGTCGCCATCCCGATAGTCTGCGGTCATCAGAATCTCCTGCGGAATGCGCCCGCCCTCGCGCAGCACGTTGCGGAACTGCACGCGCGTAACCATGGGCAGATCCTTGATCGTCGCTGCCAGGTTCTGCGGCACACCCTGGTTGGCAGCCGCGGGCTCGCACTCTCCGCCGGCCTTCACGCGACGCTTATGCTCGGCGAGCATAGCGCGATACATGCCGGCATGCAGGCGAATCTCAACCACATTGGCATTGCGAGTCTGCTCGACGATGCGCGCGCCCTCGCGATCGATATCGCCCACGTAGTAGACGTAGTTAAAGCGATAGCCAATCTCGGCCAGATAATCGTCCAGGGCATGCGAGACGCTCGCTTTGCAGCCGCCGCCAAAAATCACGCCGCCCACTTTGATGCCAAAGAGCTTGGCATGTTTGCGTCCGCGCAGGAGCTTGACGATCTCGTCATAGGTATCCAGGTTCTCAACCATAATGAACGGCTTGTCGGCACCCAGCGTAAAGAAGCCCGTAAAGTGCACGGGGCGATTGGGGGCGACCTTGATCGCCTGCATGCTGATGCCCTTTTCGGTCATACGTCTGATCAGGCGCTCACCGTGCTTGCCGTCAAAAGCCTTCTCGTCGTTAAAGATCTGGTAGGCACGCTGGCGGCGCGAGGCAACCGGCGTATCGGCACCTCGGTTCTGCTCGATCCAAGCCTGGATGATTGCGATTTCCTCGGCAATCTTGCGGTTGGACATCTCGTTGTGCTGAGTGCGCTGCGGAGCCTTTTTGCCGTCCTTGCCCTCAACCTTTACGATCTGTGTCTGCTGCTCCTTGATCTTAGAGAGCGCCATTGGCGTGGGAACGACCTTGAGCAGCTGCCTGCCCAGAACACGGGCCAGAGCAAACGCCGAAACCTCGCCATGAGCGGGCTGCTCAGGCTGCTGGGCGGCCGCATCGTTTGCAGTCGGTTTGGGCTGCGCCTGGGATTTGTGCTTGGAATCTGCCTGAGCTTTGCGCTCTTGCTTTGGCGCGGACGAGCTCTTTTGCGAACGTTCAGGCTTGTCCCCCTTCGCCGGCTGGCGCTTGGGCTGCTCCACCGGGGTCTCAGCCTTCACATCCTTGTTTTGCGTTGTCGCCTTCTCGGCCACGGTTTCGGCATTTGAGCCACGTCCGCCACGGTGACGACGACGGCGGGGCTTGCTCGAAGCGCTCTCCCCCGCCTGTTTATCAGCGGACTGTTGAACTTTGACCTCGGTGTCAGCCGCAGGCTGCGACTCGGAAGGTTGCTGCTCGCGAGCCGCCGGCTCAACGGTTTTCTCGGTTTGTTCGGCCTTATCGGCCTGAGCGGTCGAAGCCGGCTCGCCCTTCTCCTGACGCTTTACGGGATACGCGCGCCCTGCAAAACCGCGGCCGGGACGACACGAACCCGGAGCCCTCTTGGCAGACTCCTCAACATCGTCTGCAACCTCGGAAGGCTCTTCAACCTCACGCGCGACATCCTGCTGCGCAGCCTTGAAGTGAGCACCGCGACGACGCTTGGGCTCTTGGGCCTCCACGGGCTTTTGTTCCTTCGCGGGCTTCTGCGATTCAGCGGCAACCTCGGTCTCAACAGCCTCAGCATCCGTCTCACCCTTTCGAGCAACGGCGCGACGGAAGCGCTCCTGCTGGGCGCGGCGCTGCGCATCGCGCTTGCCACCCCCACCAAAACCGCCGCGTCCTGCCTTGGCCGTAAAGGCACGCACGACGTTCTCATCGAGCAACTCATCGGTATCGACATGCCCACGCGGAGCAACTTCTTCCACAGCAGGCACGTCAGCGAAATCGTCGACGACAAAATCTTCGACGGACTCGACAGGCTGCTCCTGGGCATCGCGGATCTCGGCATTGATGGTATAGAACGCCGGGCGCCCGTTAATGCCGCTACCCTCGATCTTGGTCACGATATTTGCCGCGATAAGCTCATCGCGCATCGCCTTGGTGTCGCACTCTTTATCGACGGAGCGGAAAATCTGCGCCAGCGCACTCGACTTAATCTTGAGCGCCTTGCGGCAAAGCAGGTCGTAGGCAACCAGCTTGGCACGCTCAGCAGAAAGCGACGTCTGGCTGCTCAGAAGTTCAGCCAGGGCATCGACATTATTTTGGTTATCGGAATATACCGTCTTGGCCACGGGGCCCCTTTCATATGTACACATATACGTCTATATGGTACAACGCGCGCCCTTATCCACGCAAAACATCTGCGAGAACACTCGAGCATCACCCGCTTTTGCATGAAAAAAGGACCGAGCCCGCGAAGTCGCGGACCCGGTCTTTCCGAGTCATATAGATGTGGCGTTCAACTCGTCAGGTCGACTAAGCCTTGGCGGCCTCGGCGTCGGCAGGAGCCTCAGCGGCAGCGGCGCGGCCGTACTCGGCCTTGCCCATCTCGGACCACTCGGGCTCCTCGTCGGGCATGGAACCGGCCTCCTTGCCGAAGAGCTCCTTGAGGCAGTTGACGGCGACGATGAGGCCCAGGACCATCAGCAGGACGGCGAAGACAAGCTGCAGGCCCTTGGTGGCGGCGACGGAGACGGCGGCCGTGGTGGCGGTAGCCGGGATGGTGCCGAAGAAGCCGTAAGCCTGGACAGCGGCCATGCAGCCCATGGCGCTCTGGACCAGCGAGGTGAAGGTGCAGCAGAGCAGGAAGACGACGGGCACGTAGAGCATCCAGCCCTTGCGGCCGGTGCACTTGCAGAACACGGCGAGGGTGATCATGGTCATGCCGCCGAGCAGCTGGTTGGAAGCACCAAAGAGCGGCCAGATGTTGGCATAGCCACCAAAAGCGAGGGCGAGACCGGG
Source organism: uncultured Collinsella sp. (assembly GCA_902479145.1). Classification (GTDB taxonomy): domain Bacteria; phylum Actinomycetota; class Coriobacteriia; order Coriobacteriales; family Coriobacteriaceae; genus Collinsella. The sequence goes on along the minus strand of CABSNR010000009.1, from coordinate 8,961 downwards.
AAGCAGGGTGACGACCGTGGCGAACCAGGGGTTGCCGAGGACCTTCATGTAGCCGGCCTTGGACTCGATGGCCAGGGCGTCGTTGGTCTGGGCAAAGAACTCGGAGAACGAGGTGCGGGCGATGCGGGCGACTGCGTCGAGCGAGGTCAGGGCCAGAGCGGAGACGTTCATGGTCATGAAGACGGTAGCGAGCGTGCCGTCAACACCGAAGGCCTGCATACCGCGGGAGATGCCGGCGGCGAAAATCTGGAACGGGGTGGAAGCGACACCAGCGTTGAGAGCGCCAGTACCGGCGGTGTTCATATCGGAGAACATGATGCCGGCGACGATGATGGCAAGGATGCCAACGAAGGACTCGACGATCATGGCGCCGTAACCGACCTTGACGGCGTCCTGCTCCTTCTCGACCTGCTTAGAAGAGGTGCCCGAAGATACGAGGCTGTGGAAACCGGAGAGAGCACCGCAAGCGACGGAGACGAACAGGACCGGGAACATCATGCCGGAGGCAGTGGAGAAGCCGGTGAAGACCGGAGCGGTGATAGTAGCCTGACCGTTGACGCCCAAGACGACGATGCCGAGGACAGCGCAGACGATCATGACGATCATCATGATCGAAGTGAGGTAGTCACGCGGGGTCTTGAGCATCTGGATGGGCATAGCGCCAGCGAAGACCAGGTAGACCATGACGACGGCGAACCACTGGAACTTATCCAGGTAGACCGGGAACTGCATACCGACGGCGAACATGAGAACCATGAGGACAACGCCGGTGACGAACTCGGCAGCGCCGGTGAGGTTGAACTTCTTCTGGGCCCAACCAAAGGCGATAGCGACGAAGGTGAACAGGATGGAGATGGTACCAGCGCAGCCGGCGGCATAGGACTTGGTGAAGTCGATGGCACCGGTAGCAGCACCAGAAGCGTCAACGGCCGGGGTGAACATGAACGTCTTGCAGACCATGTCGGTGAAGGCGGCGATGACGATGATGCAGAACAGCCAGCAGAACAGCAGGAACAGGCGACGGCCGGTCTTGCCGATGTACTTCTCGATGAGCTGAGCGAGCGACTTGCCGTTGTTCTTCATCGAAGCGTACAGGGCACCAAAGTCGTGGACGGCGCCAAAGAAGATGCCGCCGACGAGGACCCAGAGCACGACGGGCAGCCAGCCAAAGGCCATGGCGACGATCGTACCCGTGACAGGGCCAGCACCGCAGATCGAGCTGAACTGGTGCGAAAACGCGGTGAAGGCGGAGACGGGCGAGAAGCTGTTGCCGTCCTTCATGCGCTTGGCCGGCGTGAGGGCCTCTTTGTCAACGCCCCACTTGTTGGCCAGCCAGCGGCCGTAGCCCAGATAGCCGCAGGCGAGCACCGCCGCAGCCACAACCATGAGCAAAACTCCGTTCATTACATTTCCTCCTCTAAAAAGAACTTCCTAGACATAAAAAATGAGGGCCGTCGGTTGCGCTCGACGGCCCTCATCTTCATCAGCCGCCCGTTATCGTACGGGCTAGCTGTATGTGCTAACCCGCATCAGATAATTACTACGCTGATAATGTTTAGCTGATGCGTGAACATGTCTAAGAAATCCTCTTCAATCATGATGTGAACGATCCGTGCGTGTTCACATCCCCCAGTGGTTGAAAAGGAGTATGAAACTTTAGTTACCTAAAGTCAACGCAAATATGTAATGAATTTTCAACTTTTTTTGAATTTCTCGGTATAAAACGCCACTGACCTCGGACTTTACCCGACAAAAGTTTTTGCATGAGAGATGCCCCTGAGAGCCGCGGGAGCCGGGCGGCGCATATGAACTTTATCGCGAGTTCCGCACGCAAAGAAGGCCACTTAATGTGGCCTTCTTCTTGCGCAGGACTGTAGAGCAGGAAACCTTATATCCGGCCCCTCCGTCCGGGGACCGCGCCGTACCAGCTACAGCGTCATGTTTGGATCGGCGTCGACGTCGAACGGCGAGATTTCGCCTCGGTCGAATTTACGGCGGGCGACCTCCGCGATCATGGCGGCGTTATCGGTGCAGGCAGACAAGGGCGGCACCGTTACGCGAATCCCCTGACGCCCAAGCTTCTTGATCATCATCTCGCGCAGATGCGGGTTGGCCGAGACGCCGCCGCCGATGCAGTATTCCTTGCATCCGGTAGCGTGCAGTGCGTTTTTGGCCTTCTTGTACTGCACGTCAAAGACAGCTGCCTCAAACGAAGCCGCCAGATCGGGAAGGTGAATCGTGCGCCCGGCCTTGGTCTCTTGCTCGATGTAGAGCGTCACCGCCGTCTTGAGGCCCGAAAGCGAGAAGCGGTAGTCCCCCCTGCTGTTAAGCGCACGGGGGAAATCGATCGCCTTGGGGTTGCCCGTCTCAGCCAGCTTAGAGATGATGGGGCCACCGGGATAGCCCAGGCCCAGCGCCTTGGCCACCTTGTCGAAGGCCTCGCCCACGGCGTCGTCGAGCGTCTCACCGAGCACCTCGTAGTCGCCCCACGCCTTCACGTGCACGAGCATGGTGTGCCCGCCCGAGACAAGCGTGAAGATGAACGGCGGCTTGAGGTCGGGCTGCGCCAGCAGGTTGGCAAACAGGTGCCCCTCCAGATGGTTGACGCACACGAGCGGCTTGCCAGCAGCGTAGGCAAAGCCCTTGGCGAAGGCGACGCCAACCACGAGCGCGCCCACCAGGCCCGGACCCTGCGTCACGCCCACGGCGGCAAGCTCACTTGGTGCAATGGCTCCGCCCGTAAGGCCCAGCGATGCTGCGGCATCCTCGAGCGCCGCATCCACGACACTCACAATCACCTCAACGTGCTTGCGCGAGGCGATTTCGGGCACCACGCCGCCAAAACGGGCATGGAAATCAATCTGCGTCGACACCTGGTTGGCCAGCATATTGCCATCCGCATCGATAATCGCCACGGCCGTCTCGTCGCAGGAACTCTCGATAGCGAGCACTAGGCGACGGCGCTCAATTTCAGCGCGCTCCTCAACGGTTCGCTCGGGCGCAGGCAGCGGCCATACACGCTGCTCAGCCGCCGTCGGCTCGGGCGAAGCGTTGTCGACCGGGAGCACCAAGGGCAGCGGCGCCGTCATGACGATGGCATCTTTGCCAACACCGTAGTAACCGCGGCGACGGCCAGCCTCGGTAAAGCCCAGAGCGTTATAAAGCGCGATCGCTCCCTCGTTACCGTCCTCGACCTCGAGCGAAGCCGTGGTGCAGCCGAGCATCTGGGCATCATAGCTCACGTGCGACAGCAGCTTGCGGGCAATGCCCTCGCGGCGATGTGCCGGGTCGACGGCGACATCCAGAATCTGCACATCACCGTCCACGACCATACCGCCGGCAAGGCCCAGCAGCTTGCCGTCGTCGTGTGCCACCCACCAACTACGCGGCGCAGCAACGTCCTCGCCCAGTTCGGACAGGAACATGCCCGGCGTCCACGCCTCGTGTCCGGCACCTTCAAAGCAGGCGGTCTCCAGTGCGCTCGCGCCCTCGGCATCCGCCGCGCCCATGGGACGGAACTGCAGATGACGACCGGCGAGCTCATCGGCAACGCCCGTAATTTCGCTCTGCGCACTCTCGGCAAGACCAAGACGCTTGCGCTCGTTTTCCTCGGCATCCGAAAGGCGCGTGTAAATCGGCAGGACGCGAGCCGGATCGCCGTCACCCGCAGCGTGCGCGAGCAGCAAGCCCTCGCCCGAAGGCCACCACAGGTCGCGCTCCACGCAGCGGGCGATCTCGTCCTCACCCAGCAGCTTGCCATAGCGCACGAGACCGTCGCCGGTCAGCTGAACCTGGTCCCAGTCCGCTGCTTGGCGCCACTCATCGAGCGCCACGGCGGCCTTGACCACGTGTTCGCGCTCAAATTGACGCTCGGGGCCCTCATCGACCAGCATATACAGCGCCGGATATACCTCACCGCGCATAGCATCGGCCAAGATACCAAGCTTGCCGCGCACGCCAGCCTTCCACGCCGTCCAAGCGCAAGCGTCAAGCGTTGACACGCCCAGCAGCGGAACATTGGCACCACGTGCGAGGCCCTTGGCAGTGGAGATGCCGATGCGCACACCCGTAAACGACCCCGGGCCGCGGCCGACCACGTAGCAACCAACATCGCTGCGATCCAGACTGGCTTGAGCCAGCACACCATCAACGGTATTCACGAGCTCAACGTTGGCGTGACGGCGACACATGTGGTCGCCACTCACGAGCTTCGTCTCGCCCGTCTGTCTATCAATCCAACTTGCCGCGCAGGCAAGCATGTCGGTCGAGGTATCGAGCGCCACCACCAGCGCGTTGTCGTTATGCAAGCTCATCTTGTACAGCCTTATCAATCAAATGGGAAAGCTCCATTGCGCGGTCACCGTGCGCCTCGAGCGTTATCGTTCGCACATCGCTGTCGCCCTCATCACGCTTGAGCGTCACCGAAAGATACTCATCCGTCAGCTCGTCTTGGAATTGTTCGCCCCATTCCAGCAGGCAAGCACCCTCATAGCCCAGCACATCGAAAATGCCCGTATCCTCGAGCTCGTAGGCATGCTCCAGACGGTATAGATCAAAGTGAAACAGCGGAATACGGCCTTGATCGTGAACGGCCATGAGCGCAAACGTAGGACTCGTAACCATATGCCCATCGCCCAGCCCGTGCGAGACGCCCTTGGTAAAGTGAGTTTTGCCCACTCCCAGGCCACCGGTCAGGATGAGCACATCGCCGTCCTCAAGGCACGGTGCAATTAGCTCGCCAAAGTACTCCGTATCGGCAGCGCAAGTCGTTTTGTAAGTACCTACCCCCAGGCGCTCCAGGGACATATATGCTCCTTATTATTCCGAGGCGTCCTCTGGTGCGGGATGTCGCTCCAGATAATCGCCCAGCATCTTAAAGTCTTCCTCCAGCAGCTCCTGCCACGCCGGATTGCGCAGCGCTGCTGCCGGATGAAAAGTGGACATTACTACAAAATGCCCCATCTGGTGGAACCTGCCGCGCAGCTTAGTAATGCCAATCTCGGTCTTAAGCACAAAGTGCGTCGCGGGGTTGCCGAGCGTCACGATAATATCGGGCCAGATGCTTCGAATCTGCTCACGCAAAAACGGCGAGCAAGCCAGCACTTCCTCGGGACGCGGATTGCGGTTTCCCGGCGGGCGGCACTTAAGCACGTTGGCAATGTAGACGTCTTCGCGTTTGAGCCCCGCCAGCGACAAAATGCCGTTGAGGTCCTCGCCTGCCGCCCCCACAAAGGGCTCGCCCTGCAAATCCTCATTGCGGCCCGGCGCCTCACCAATAAACATCACGCGAGCGCGGGGGTTTCCCACGCCAAACACGATATTGTGACGCGACTGGTAGAGCTGGCAGAGGTGACAATCGCCCAGAACGGCCTCAATTTCCTCGAGTGCGACCTCACGTGGTGCCTGATGGGTATGGCCGGGGATGTGCATGACGCCCATAGCGGCTCCTACACGTAGACCTTGTCGAGACGCATGCCAAAGCCGCAGGCGACCTCGTAGTTAATCGTTCCGCGCAGTCGGGCCATCTCGTCCATAGTGATCTCGGCATCGCCATCGCGGCCGACAATAATCATCTCGTCACCATACTCGGCCTCGGGAATCTCGTGTGCCGGGTTGGACTGAATGGCGACCATAAACTGGTCCATGCAGATATTGCCAACCTGATGCACGCGCTCGCCGCGATACAGCACATCCATACGATTGGAAAGCGTACGCGATAGGCCGTCGGCATAACCGATCGGCAGCGTGCAGATCTGAACGCGCGTGCGCGGTACGCGGTAGGTAAAACCGTAGCCCACGCCCTCACCCATCGCAGGGTGTGCCACACGCGTCACGCGCGCATGGACGCTCATAACGGGATCAAGCTGCATCACGCGGCCACTCAGCTCGCACGGCTGCATGCCATACAAGCCAACGCCGGCGCGAATCATATCAAAATGCATCGAGGGGTCGAGCATCGAGGACGGCGTGTTGGCGCAGTGCACGATACCGCACTCAAAGCCCGCATCCTTTATGGCCTGAACGGCCTCGGTAAAGCGCTGACACTGCAGTTTGTAGTCCCAGCCCGAAGGTTCATCGGCCGTGGCGAAGTGCGTAAATACGCCGTCGCACTGAATACCGCGATGGAAATTAATACCGCGCACAAAGTCGAGCACCTGCGTGTAGTGTACGCCGATACGATTCATACCTGTCTCGATGGCGAGATGATACTTGCCCACCTTGCCCGCCGCGACGGCACATTCGCCATACGCAAGAGCAAAGTCAGACGTATAGACCGAGGGCATGATATCAAACTCGAGCAACGTCGGAATGGCCTCGATAGGCGGCTCGCTTAGGATGAGGATGGGCTTCGTAATCCCGCCCTGTCGGAGCTCAACGCCCTCGTTAACCGTCGCCACGGCAAACATGTCGGCACCGGCCGAATACATGATCTTGGCGCACTCAACAGCTCCATGACCATAAGCATCGGCCTTGACCACGCAGCACAGGCGCTGACGTGGATTCAGCAAGTTCTTATAGGCCCTCGTGTTGCGACGGAGCGCCCCACGGTCGATCTCGACCCAGGACCAGCGCGTCAAATCGGCTTTATTCATGATTAGTCATCCGACCCTTCGTCCATGATTCCCAGATCTTCGAGCGCATCCTTTGCCGCCAGCTCCATGGCAGGACCGATCAAGTCGATAAGATCGGTCGCGATAACGCTCTTCTCACCATACTCCGTCGCCGCGGCAAAACCGGCGTAGCTGTGAAGTGCGACGGCGTACGAATACAGCAACTCCCAACGATCCATCTCGTCGCGCATGGTGGCAAGCGTGCCGGCCAAAATACCCGCGAGAACATCACCCGAACCGGCAGTTGCCAGAGAAGCCGGACCCGAGAGCGGCAGCAGTACACGCTCAACGCCACAGATAGCCGTCGTCGGCCCCTTGGCAATGACCACCAGATTGTCGGAGCCTGCAGCCCAGACAACCTTCTGCGCGGCTGCAATCGCGGTACCAAGGTCGTTCACCTCGTCACCGGCAACCAGACGCGAAAGCTCACGATAGTGCGGCGTCATAACCAACGGCTGCTCGCGACGATACATCTCGGGGTTACTATCAATACCGTCAATGGCAATCTTAGCAAGGCAGTTGAGTGCATCGGCATCCAAAATAAGCGGTACATCAAGCTCGAGCAAGCCCGAAACCACCTGCATAGCGCCGGCAGACGTCGTCATACCGGGACCGCACAGTACGCAGCTGTACTTCTTTGCAATCTCGCACACCGTCATGCGCGCAGCGGCGCCAAAGGAGCCGCGGGAATCAGACGGAATAGCAAAGACGGGAATCGAAGGAAGTGCAATGCGAATAAGATTAGCGCAGGCGTCAGGAGCCGCGACTGCCACGTAACCAGCACCCGCGCGAGCTGCAGACTTGGCCGCCATAATGGCAGCACCAGGATATTGCGCAGATCCGGCGACAATAAGCACAGAGCCACGGGAATACTTATCGATATTCGTAGGAAGTGGAGCAAAGTAATCAACTAAGTCACCGGGCTCGACAATCTCAGCGGCGTGGTCGACATCATCGATAACCTCGTCAAGACGGTCGTAAAGATTGCCGCAGATCAAATCGCCAGCATACTCAGGGCCATCAGCGCTATACAGACCAATCTTGGGCGCAATCATCGTCACCGTATGCTCGGCACGAATGCAGTCGTCATCAACAACACCCGTCTCGGCATTCAGGCCCGAGGGGACATCAATGGATACAACACAATCGGCGCATTCATTGACCGTAGGAATCCAGATGGAGAACGGCGCACGCAGATTCCCGTGAAAACCGGTACCAAAAATGGCATCGACAACAACATCGGCCTTATCGATCAAAACCTCGAGTTCGTCACGCGAGGGGCCGACGCAAACGTGCACATCGCGGCCGGCAGTACGACGAGCAACATGACGTGCCAGAGCAGCAGGAATCTCATCCGGCTCAACCGGAGAAACGATATCGACGTCCACGCCCTTATGGCTCAGGATATCGGCGGCAACCCAACCGTCGCCGCCATTATTACCAAAACCGACCAGAACGAGAACCCGATCGGGATTGAGCTTCAAGACCTCGTTGGCGGCAAACTCACCCGCTAGCTCCATAAGCTCGGCCTTCGAAGTCCCTTCGCGTTCGATGATATCCTCGAGACGAACGACTTCTTCGGTACTCAAAACCGGTTTCATCTATGCTCCTAGCGTATCTTGCGAAGCATCGCCCAGGTGCTCCGTCAATGCTAAATTCTGCAGCTGCTCAAGCTCATCTAAAACAGAGCGAGCCTCTTTAAATGTCTGCGCAACGCGTTTCTTGGTGCTCACCTTTTCCTCTTTTGGCTTAGGCCGAGCATCTTCGGTAATCGCGATGGCATTCGCAACGGCTAAGTCTCCTGTAAGCGTAATGGAAAGAGCGACCTCAACAACACCCAGCTCATGAGCGATCTCGAGTGCACGGCCCGAAAGCAGCGCCTTCGGTTTGCCGAGTTTATCACGCGTTACCGAAACATCCTTGCGACCCACGCCTTGGCTAAAACCCGTGCCGAGAGCTTTAAGCACCGCCTCGCGCGAAGCAAAGCGGCTCGCATAGTGAGCAGCGGGACGCGATGATGCATCGCAATACGCACGCTCTTCTTCGGTAAACACACGCCGAGCAAACGACGGCGTCTTTTCAAGAATAGATTTCATGCGGGAAATCTCGACGATATCAACGCCGATACCAGCTTCAGCCATGTTCACCTCCATATCGCACAGACTAAGTTATTGTAGCCCGTTCACAGAAGATGCGACAAACGAGGGTTATAAAACACAGCTACTATGTGAGACAAAAGCCCGTAAACGCAAAAAGGGGGAGGCCGCGAGGCCTCCCCCTTCTCCATGTCATCCGACGGCTCGGTGCCGTCCACCGGTCAGCGGCGCCCTGGCCTCCCACGGGCTGACCC
>CABSNR010000008.1:0-64114 GCA_902479145.1 uncultured Collinsella sp. | reverse complement strand
GCCTTTAGACGCGAGCCCGGGGCCCGTGGGTTATACCCTAAGAGCAAACCACCCTTTTTAAGGGTGGTTCTGATTTAGGGCTTTGCCCGGCCAGATCTATTTGATTTAAAATACCTGCTCAGTTGTGATTTATGGTGCTGGGAGGCGCTTGTGGGCAAGGCTAAGGCTAAGGCGAAGAAAAAGACGACGGGGGCGCGGGCTAAGCGCGATCGTCGTCGGAAGCTTGCGACCGAGGCCCCCGCATCAGCCGAGGAGCTGCTGGCAAACGTGCCGGGACTCGACGCGCTGCAGGATGTTCCGGCGTTCGATGACCTGCCGGTCGATGAAGCTCAGCAGGCGGCATTTGACGACTTTTGCGCACATGCCGAGGAGCCCGAGCAGATGCAGCTTGGCGCCGTGGTGCGCTTGGATCGCGGGTTTCCGCTGGTGGCGACTGCCGATGATGCCTTCCGCGCCGAGCATGCCGTGGGGTTTGCCAAGTCGCGCGGCGAGGACGAGGTCCTGCTGCCTGCCGTGGGCGACCGTGTGGCGGTGCGCCGCGCTCCCGGGCACGATATGGGCGTGATTGAGTGCGTTCTGCCGCGCCGTACGAGCTTTGAGCGTTGGCGCGGCCGTGCCCGTGGAGAGCGCCAGGTGCTCTGCTCCAACGTGGATAGCGTGCTAATCGTGCAGGCGCTCGGTGCCGGTGAGGTGCTGCTCGACCGCGTGGCGCGCTCGCTGGTGTTGGCGCTCGACTGCGATGCCGAGCCGGTGGTGGTGCTCACCAAAGCTGACCGCTGCGATGCCGAGGAGCTCGAGCGCGATCTGGACCGCGTGCGCCGCCTGGTGGGTCCGGACGTGCGCGTGATCGTGACGTCCTCTGCCGAGGGCCGCGGCCTGGACGAGGTCCGTGTCTGCGTGCCTGCCGGGAGCTGCGCCATGATTCTGGGCGAGTCGGGTGCCGGCAAGTCGACGCTGCTCAATGCACTGCTGGGCCACGATACGTTGGCGACCGGCGGTGTGCGCGAACGCGACGACCAGGGCCGTCACACTACCGTCGCGCGCGTGATGGTGGCGCTGCCGGGCGACGCCGGTGTGATCGCCGATGCCCCGGGCCTGCGCAGCCTACCGCTCGTGGGTCACGAGCGGGGTCTGGCGCGCGCCTTCCCCGAGATTGTCGAGGCATCGCGCGCGTGCCGGTTTGGCGACTGCACGCATACCCATGAGCCGGGTTGCGCCGTTCGCGAGGCCGAGGACGCCGGGCAGATCGACAGTCTGCGTCTGGAAACGTTCCAAAACTTGGCGTCATCCATGCGCGTGAGTGCTCAAATGCTCGATCCCGATGTCCATCTGTAATTGATTTTTCCTATGACAGCCGTCTCCCAACTGTTCGGGAGACGGCTTTTTTGCTGCGGAAAAGCCTCGAAACATGCAGTTTGCTGACGTGCTGACCAAAACCTTGCCACGAGCTTGACGGGCTGGTCAGCTTTTGGTCAGCGATTGGTTTGACATCGAAAACCAAGATCGCGATTGCGGCGCTTTGCACTCTGACCGCCCAGACAATGGTGGTACGGGCATTCGCCCGGCACTGCCATGAGAGGAGCGGCCGTGAACAAGAGCAAGCGCATCGCCATCAGTCTGGTCGCGGGCGTGCTCGCTGCTCTGCTCTGTATGGTTTACGGCTCGTCGATCCGCTCGCAAGCCGAACAGGTCCAGGCTGAGACCTTGGCCAGGTACGGTGGCGATCGCGTCGAGGTATGCGTCGCGGCGCGCGATATCGATGTGGGCGAGACCCTCGATGAGACCAATGTCATAACCCAGGAATGGTTGACAAGTCTGCTGCCGCGTGACGCGGCGACCGAGCTGCGCCAGGTGCGCGGCGACGTGACGACTTCGCGTATTCCCAAAAACGCCGTGATCTGCAATGTCTACACCAAGGCCGAGAGCCACAAGCTCGAGGTGCCTAAGGGCAAGGTCGCCGTTTCGGTGGCGGTCGATGCCGAGCACTCGGTCGGCGGTGCTACGGGCGTGGGCAGCTACGTGGATGTGTATGTGCAAAAAGACGGCGTAACCGATCGGCTGTGCGGCGCGTACGTGATCGATACCAGTGAGGATTCCGGTGCCACGCGCGAGGGCAAGATCGAATGGGTGACGCTGGCGGCTGACCCCGAAGACGTCAAGGAACTGCTGGGGGCATCGGGCAAGGGAACGGTCAGCTTGACGATTCCCGCCACGGCGCGCGGCAAAAAGAGCGGAGGCGACGAGTGATGAAGGCGATCTGGCTTGCGTGCTGCGCGTGCGGCGATTACGGGCTGTTGCAGCGGGAAGTCGAGGGTCGTGATACGGGTGCACAGGTGCTTCGCGTGGGTGACCTGGACGGACTGGTTTCCATGGCGCGGGCGTTTCCGTCGCGCCGCGGAGCTGCCATCATCGCGGCGTCTCTGTTCGATACCGAAGATGTGCGCAAGACTGTTGCGCGCCTGACGGCCGAAGGCCGCGTGAGTCGCGTGGTCGTGTTGATAGAAACGCTCGATCCGTCGGATATCGAGGGGCTGTTTCGCGCGGGGGCGACCGAGGTCATCGCTGCGCACAGTATATGCGGCAACGGGCGAGCGGGCGAGGGAGCGGTTGATTCCGATCGGCGCATGACGATTGAGCCCGATGCTTTTGTTGATAGGGAACCCGGGGTGCCTCGCGCTACAAGAGGCCCGCGTGTTGATGATTATGGAAAAGCGGAAGCCGAGCATGGTCGGCGCCCCCGGAACCCCCTTGTATGCGATGACGCTGAAGGGCCGGCGCAGCATGCTGGCGACTCTCCGGCTGTAGATATGGGATACGTGCACGGCGTGAATCTGGCGGATGAACTCGACGAAGTTGAGGGCTTTGCCGGGTGCGGCGAGTTGTCGCTGATGCAGCATGAGCAGATTGCGCAGAACGAGCCTGCCTCGCAGACCGAACAAGCTGCCATGCCGGCCTGGACGCAGCGTGTAGTTGCGGCGGAGGAGACGGGGACGCTGTCACCGACGCCCGCCTCGCCGCCTCCGATGCCGCCGGCAGACGCTGCCGCTCCGCCGCATCGAGCTCCGGTCATCTGCGCCATTTCGGGTTCGGGCGGTTGCGGCAAGTCGACGATCGTTGCCACCATGGCACACGCATCGTCGCTGTTGGGCTTGCGTGCCGCCGTGCTCGACCTGGACCTGATGTTTGGAAACCTTTACGACTTGTTAGGCGTCGATGCTCCGCGCGATATGGCGGCACTTATCGAGCCGTCGGCGGCGGGCACGCTCACCGAGCCGGATATCGTAGCCGCATCGATGCGCGTGGCGCCGGGCGTTACGCTCTGGGGTCCCGTCGCGGCGCCCGAGCAAGCCGAGCTCATGGCACGTCCGGTGGAGCTACTGCTTGATGTCCTGCGTCGCGAATCCGACGTGGTCTTTATCGATACCTCGGTCTTTTGGGGCGATGCCGTGGCGGCTGCGGTGGCGGCGAGCGACCGTTGCCTGGTCGTTGGCGATGCGGCGGTGTCGTCCGCGACATCGGCGTCGCGCGTCATTGAACTGGCAAGTCGAGTAGGTGTGCCGCGCACGCGCATGAGCGCCGTGTTCAACCGGTTCGGTGCGCGCGGGGCAGACGAGGACGTCGCCATGCGCTTTGAGATTGCCTGTGCGTTGAGCTCCAAGATTCGTATCGCCGATGGCGGGCAGGATCTCGCCGCGCTCATGGCGTTTGGGCGCGCCGACGAGGCAGTGGGTCAGACGAGCGCTTTTGCGACCAGCGTGCGCGAGGCCACGCGCGAGATGCTCGTGGAACTGGGGTGCGCCGTCGGCCCTTGGAGCGATATGGTCGCCGACCGTGCAACGCGTACCGAACGCCCGCGTATCCGCCTTCCCTGGTCGCGCGAGGGTGATCAGCGATGAGCCTGCAAACGAGGATTAAGGCTGCCGGCGCTGCAGCGGCGGCAGCTCCTGTAGATGCGGGGCGTCGCCGCGCGGTGAAACGACGCACTAAGCGCGCCGTGATGGACCGCATGGGTTACGACGAAGTGGCGCGTATCAGCGCCTATATCGACCCGGTACTTGCCCGCTCGGAATTGCGTCCCGCGGTGGAGGCGGCGCTCAATGTTGAGGAGCCGACCGATCTCGCGACGCCCGAGCGCGAGACCATCATCGACGAGATTTTGGATGACGTGGTGGGCTTGGGGCCGTTGCAGCCGCTCATCGAGGACGACACCGTTACCGAGATCATGATCAACGGCTGCCGCTCGGCCTTCTTTGAACGCGGCGGCGTCTTGTACCCCATCGAGCATGCGTTTGAGGATGATGAGCAGATCCGTGTGCTTATCGACCGCATCATCTCGCCACTTGGCCGCCGTATCGACGAGCGCAGCCCCATCGTCAACGCCCGCCTCAAAACGGGCTATCGCGTCAACGCGGTGATTCCGCCTGTGGCGATTGACGGACCGATTCTCACCATCCGAAAGTTCTCGGACCGCATCTGCTCGCTGGACGAGCTTGTGGGGCTGGGGTCGCTGCCGCTTTGGTATGCGCAGCTGCTGTCATGCGCGGTGTCGCTGAGACAGGACCTGGCGGTTGCGGGAGGCACGGGATCTGGTAAGACCACCCTGCTCAACGCGTTGTCATGCGAGATTTCCACCGGCGAGCGCATCGTGACGATCGAGGACTCTGCCGAGCTCAAGTTTGCGCATCATCCACACGTGGTGCGTCTAGAGGCGCGCGAGGCTTCAATTGAGGGCGAGGGCGCGGTGACGATCCGCGACCTGGTGACCAATGCCCTGCGCATGCGCCCCGACCGCATCGTGGTGGGTGAGGTGCGCGGTGCTGAGTGCTGCGACATGTTGCAGGCCATGAACACGGGCCACGACGGGTCGCTCACCACACTTCATGCGGGCTCAGAACAGGAGACCGTGGTGCGTCTGACGTTGCTTGCACGTTATGGCATCGATCTGCCGAGCGAGCTCATCGAGGAGCAGATTGCCATGGCGCTCGACGGCATCGTGATGTCCGAGCGCCACGCCGATGGCAGGCGCTTCGTCTCCTCGTATTCGGGGGTGCGTCGCGCCGCGTCGGGCGGCGTAGAGCTCGAGCGCTATGTGACTTTCGATGCCGCCGAGCGCACCTGGACGCTTGACCGCGAGCCGCCGTTTATCGCAGAAGGCCTGCGGTCGGGGACGCTCACACAAGAGGAGGTGGACGAATGGAGGTCGCTGTGCCCCTCGTCGTAGGGGGTTTGGCAGGGTTTTCTGTCGCGACGGCGTGCGGGGCGGAACCTCGTGTGCCGCAGGTGCCGCCGGCGGAGCTGGCGCGTCAGGCGCTCGAGACGGTGGCAGAGAAACTGCCGCGTGAGCTGGTGGAAAACGATCTGCTGAAAAAGATCGCCCGTTCGTGGGCATCGCTGGCTCCGGCGCATCGCCTTGGCCTCGTGATCGAAGATGCTTCGGGGCGTTTGGCGTTTCTGCTGCTCTCGAGCGGTGTCTGCTGCATTTTACTAACGATGGTGTCGTTATCGCCCCTCGGATTTGCCTTGGGACTTGTTGCTCCGATTGCCGTTGGCGCCGCTCGGGATGGCTTTGAGAGCCGGCGCGAGCAACACGATGCAGAAGAGGCCATGCCCGAGGCGTTTACCGCACTTTCCATGTCGCTTGCCTCGGGACATTCGCTGGCCCAGGGCATGCGCTTTGTGGGCGCTCATGCGCAAGAACCGGTGCATACCGAGTTTTTGCGGGTGGCGGCGGCGATCGATTGCGGCATCTCGGCGACCGACGCGCTCGATGACTTGCTCGTGCGCATCGACGCCCCCGGTCTTTCGCTTGTGACCTTGGCGCTTAAGGTGTCACAGCGCACCGGCGCTCCGCTTGCCGACTTACTGTCCGAGGCGTCGAGCATGGTGGGGGAGCGCATTGAGCTCAAGCGCCGCCTAGATGTTAAGACGTCGCAGGCCCGCATGTCTGCGCATATGGTCGCGGCGATGCCGACGGGCATGTGCGCGGTGTTGGCGCTGCTTTCGGCAGATTTTCGTCGCGGTCTTGCGACGCCTGCCGGCGCGGGCGCTGTGGTGCTGGGTCTTGCCCTCAACGCCGTTGCCCTGGTGGTTATCAGGCGCATTATGCGGGTGGAGCTATGAGCGCCCCGGTTGCAGTTGCGGCTTGCCTGTGCGCTCTGAGTGTATTTGTCGCGACGGGTTTGGATCGGGCGGATGCACGCAAGATCGCAGAGGCCTGCAAGCGCGAGGCGGTGCTGGTCGCTGCCGCGGGTCGCTCGGTGGTCGATGCTCTGACCGCGCGAATGAAGGGCGCGGTTGGAGCGGGCGGCCCGGCGCGAGTGTCGCTCGGCGAAGTGTCCGAGATGATCGATGTTGTGCGCTTGGGTCTTTCGGCCGGTCTTTCGTTTGATGCGGCGCTTGAGATTTTCTGCGCCAACCGCCGGTCAGTGCTGGCTCTTCGACTTGAGCGGGCCTGCATGGCGTGGCAGGTGGGCGTGGGCACGCGTGAGGACGAGTTGTTGGCCGCCGCGCGCGACCTGGACGTGCGAGCGCTCGAGACCTTTGCCATCACGGTGGGACAGGCGCTCGCCCTGGGTGCCCCACTTGCCGAGACACTGGCCGCTCAAAGTCGCGAGATCCGTGCGGCTCATCGCGCCGCGGTCGAGCGCGAGATCGAGCGTGCGCCCATCAAGCTGCTGATTCCCACCGGCACACTCATCTTGCCGGCGTTGCTTCTGTCCATATTGGGCCCGCTGTTGGGAGCAGGCGGGATGATGTAGGGAGGAATACATGAACACGATGACTGACGTTGCTGGCAAGGTCTGGAGCTGGGCTGTTTGCCAGTCAATTCGCGCTCGCCAGCATGCCGGGGAGCTACTGCAGGAGGAGAGTGCGCAGGGCACCACCGAATACGCCATCTTGGTCGGCGTGCTCGTGGTGATCGCCATCATTGCCATTGTCGCATTTAAGGGCAAGGTCCAAGATCTATGGAACGCTATCAGCGAGGGCATCAACAGCCTGTAGAGGGCGAGCGCCCCATCGGGGTGCTGCTGGTGTTTGCTTGCCTGACCGTGGCGATAGCGGCGGTGCTTTGGGGGCTTAACGCCGCGCGGCAGCAGCGTCCTGGGGCCGCCTTCGATTCGGGCTCAGATTCGGCGGTGGCGTCTCAAAAAGATGAGATGCGAGATGCGGACGATTCGGATGTCGCTGTCACGGCGCAAACCTTTCTGCGGACGCTCGACAAGCGGTCTGGCACTGCGACGGATTCACCTGAGGACAACGCGATTGCGGTCCGGCTTGCATGGTCCGAGGACCGACCGATGACCGAGGCAGCGGCGGATATGTTACGCGCCTACCGCGAGGTGCCAACGGCCCAGCTCGCCCTGAGCGGCTATCTCGATATTAAGGGCAACGTATGGGGCGCCATCGTGCGCGATGGGCGCGGCTGGGTCGATATGGTGACGGTTGCCGCGGATGCTGGCGATGCTTCGTGTCGTCTGCGCGCCGTGCGTCTGGTCCCGCAAACAATAAGCTCAAAGGAGGGATCGTGAAATGCATGGCATTCTGCGTGAGGAATCTGCCCAGGCGACGGTCGAATACGCCATCGTCACGGTGGCGCTGTTATCGATCGTGCTGGCGATTGTGGGACTTTGGCGTGCTGGCACCGATGGACGCTTGGCGGCGCTGGTTGAGCGGGCGGCATCCCATGGCGTTGCCTCGACGTCGGTTATCGACGCCGCTGCGGGCGCTAAGGACATCGCGTTGTATTGATATCGCGCGCGAGGACCGGGCGCAGTCTACGGTCGAGGCCGCTTTTTTGCTGCCGACGTTTCTGACGCTCATCCTTCTCGCACTGCAACCGGTGTGCCTGCTTTATGCGCGCGCGGTCATGGAGTCTGCCGCCGCCGAGACCGCGCGGCTCATGACCACGACGACGGCGGAGGACGACGATCTTAAGGAGTTCACCCTCCGCCGGCTTGCCGCAGTGCCCAACGTTTCGATCTTTCATGCCGGCGGGCCGCTGTCGTGGGATGTCGAGCTTAGCCGGGCCGATGCGGGCGGCGTCTCGTCCGTGTCCGTTTCCGGCGAGGTCAAGCCGTTGCCTGTGATCGGTGCGTTTGCGCAGGTTATGGGTGGTACCGCCGAGGGCGGCTACGTTGAGCTCAAGGTCGATGTCTCGTATCAATCACGTCCCGAATGGCTGGAGGGAGATTATGATTCGTGGATTGCTGCATGGGATTAAGCGTTTCTGGTCTAGACGCGTTTTGACGCGCCGTCCGAGCTGCCATCGCAAGCGAGGCGGCTTTATGGGTCGAGCCGGTATCGACCTGTTTATCGAAGACGGTGCCTACACCACGCTTTCCTCTGCGGTGGTCATCTTGGTGGTGCTCACGCTGCTGTTTTCGTCGACGGCGGCGATATGGAGCATGTCGCGCGCGGGGGACACCCAGGTGGCTGCCGATAGCGGCGCGCTGGCAGGCGCCAATGTGGTGTCGTCCTATCACACGGCTGCCACGGTGGTGGATGCGAGCATTTTGAGTTTGGGCCTAGCGGGGTTTGCCACGATCGGGACGGGCCTGGTCGCCATCCTCATCCCGGGTGCCGAACCAGTTGCCGGCAATATGGTCGACACCGGGATTGAGATCATTAAAACGCGCAACAAGTTTGCCAAAAGCGCATCGGAAGGCTTACAGAAAATCGAGACGGCTCTGCCGTATCTGATCGCCGCGCGTGCCACGCAGGCGGTGTCGGCGCAGGATACCGATAGTGTGACCTATACCGGTACGGCGCTTGCCGTGCCCAAGACATCCGAGTCGGACTTCGCTGCGCTCGAGGGGTCCGAGATCTCGACCGATGCCATTAAAGGCACATCAGATGATTTAGAGCGTGCGGCCGAGGAGCTGCGGAAGGCCTCGGAGGAGACGGCGAAGGCTAAAGAGCGCGCTTGGCTGGCGGATTGTGGCGGGTCGGACGAGAGTTCGATTGGCAAGTACTCGTGTATGTGGGAGCGTGCGAAAAAACTAGCAGAACTATCTGACAGCCAGAACCGTCATGAAAAGTCGAGCATCACATGGGAGCCGCAAATAGCGCTCAATCGCGCGAAAACCTATTACCGACAGCGCTTGGCGAATGAAAAACCTCAGGGATCGAGCGTCGAGATGAAAGCGCAGTCAGCCGCTCGAAAAGCGTTCTATGCCTATGCGATTGAAGAGGTCGATCGAGCATACATAAAAGATGATGGCGAACGGTTTTCTGCCTATATCCCACTATTGCCGCGTGTCCCAAACGAGGTGCGGCCGACCGAACTTTACACCGATGCCGCATGGCCTGTAAGCAACAACGACGGCAGAACATACCTGCATTATGGAGTCGAATGCCCCGTCTATCAGAAAGGGACTCCGAGTGGGCTGGCATCTGTTGCTGATTATGATGGTCGTGATACATGCGAAGCGTGCGGCTTCGGCGTGGTTACGCTTGGAAGCGCCCTAATGCCGCCATCGTTCATCGAAAACGGCTTCGAGTACCACTTTGACAAGTTCAAAGAGGCTCTGGAAGACTACGTCGAATGCCGCAACAAAGAGCTCGAGCTCGAGCGTCAGACCGAAGACGAGGCCGATCGTGCGGGCAATACGTTTGACCAGGCCATCAAGGAGCTTTCGGGCGAGCGCCCGCGTATCGCTCCGCCCGGTCGCAACGGCGTGGTCGCCTTTGCGGTTTCGGGTGCCATCTCGAGCCCCGATGAGCTCAACTCTTCGTTTAACACGGCAGTCAGGCTTGGCGATCGCGGTGCTATCTCTGCCGCGGTGTTGGCGCCCGATGAGGCGACGGCGCAAAACAACGTGCTTTCGCGATTTTTCTCGACATTGAAGGAACGCTCGGGCGGCGTTGCCGGCGTGCTCGACGGCGTCATGGATGTTTGGGGACGGCTGCTCGTAGGATACGGTGATATCCAAGGTTCGGCCGACGAACTTATGGACGAGATGATTAAAGGCCTAGGAGGGGGCAGCGGCGCGTTGGGCTCCATCGCATCGTGGCTCGGCGATACCGTTTCGGCGTCCGTGGCGGCGCTGGGTTTGGAACCGTGCGACTTGCGCCTGCGAAAGCCGGTGCTGACCGATTCCGCCAATGTCATTAAGAGTCCGGGGTCTGACATTGCGGGTCTCTCTCAAGCGCAAGACAAACTGCGAAGTATTCCGTTGGGCGTGACCGATCCCAAGGCGCTTTGCGAGGCGTTGGAATATCAAGTCGAACGCACCATTAGCGGCACGGTGTTCACACTTGCGGAGATTCCTCTGCCCGGCGGCGGCTCCATCCCGGTCACCGTCGATGTCGCCACGCTGGTTGGCGCTCTGGGCGGTGGGTCGTAATGAGTATCCGCATGCGTCTGCGCGAGGAGCGCGCCCAAGCGACGGTTGAGATGGCAGTGGTTACGCCCGTTTTGCTGGTGCTGGCACTCATCGTGTACAACGTCATGGTCTTTGCCAGCGCTGTCGCGCGCTTCGACCGCGTGGTGCCCGACATCGTGTTGGCGCACGCTGTGGCACCGGGCGGGGAGGGTGACGAGAACTCTGCCGATGCCTCGGTGACGGTCCAGACTCAAATTCTGAATGCCATGGAAGGCTATGACTTGCAGATCGAAGTGTCGAGCGAGCAAGGCGCGAAGGCATCAGATGGTGGCCTGCTCTCCCTATCCGGTACGTTTAGGACCTACACCTGCACCATGCACTATGAGCCGTGGCCGACTTCTCTCAGCATCGCTGGCGTTTCGCTGGGGGCGCCGACAACGTTGTCGCACGAGCGCGCGGTGACGGTCGATCCATGGCGTCCGGGGGTGGTCATGTGACCGCGGTCTCGTCCTACATCGCTTACGCGCGGGCACTCAACAGGCTGGGTTGGACGCCGGCCGAGTTTGTGGTGGCGGAGTCGTTTGTCGTGCGCCTGCGCGGCATGCTGGGACGGCGTCCGGTTGCCGCCAACGGCCTGCCGCTCGTCATGGCGTTTCCACGCTGCTCTTCGGTCCATACGTGTTTTATGGCCTATCCCATCGACATCGCCTTCATCGATCGCGACGGCAATATCCTCGCGCGCTACGAAAACGTCCGTCCTTGGCACATGTGCTCTTGCCTCGGCGCCTGGGCCGTACTAGAGCGTCCTTCAATCATTGTTTCGACTCCTGCTCTCCAACGCGTGCCGGCTTAAGAATTGGCGACAGTGGACTTTCGTCATACGAAATTGGGTAAGATGGAGGAGAAGATGCATGGATGTTGAGATCCATCCCAACGCTAAAAAGCACCTGACGGAAAAGCAGGTGCTTAGCGCTTGGCTTGCGGTTACTGAGTGCATTCGTCGCGAGTCGAAGGACGAGCCGCCGAGATGGCTTGCAATTGGATGGCTCTCAGACGGACGAAGCGTGGAGCTTGTCGCGGTGGAGCTTGTCCGTGGGTGGCTTATCATTCATGCCTTGTCTCCAGTCCAGAAGAAATTTTGGCAGGAGATTGAACAGGCTCGGCAAAGGGGTCGATGATGGGCAAGACGTATACGGCCGCTAATGGTCAGGTTGTAACGGATGAAATGATTGACGCGTGGTGCGAGTCGTACGAGCGCGGAGAGTTTCCGGATGGCGAACACACCGTTGGCGGGATTGTGCATGGACGGCCCCCGCTCTCAGGTGAGGGGACGGCAACGCTGTCGGTCAAGATTCCTCTGGGAATGAAGGAGGCCATTCGTCGACGGGCGGCTGCCGAGGGGATGACGCCAAGTGAGTTTGCCCGTGCGGCTCTGAGTGAAAAACTTCTTGCTGCCGGCTGATGCCTCTGACGTGCCGATTTATAGAACCGAGGCTGTGCTCAAAAACTTTTTTAAAATTCTCGGTTGACCGGAACGCGTCCTTGGTTATACTAATCAAGCCTTGAAACAAGGCACACCTCAAATGGCTGGGTAGCTCAGTTGGTAGAGCAGAGGACTGAAAATCCTCGTGTCAGGGGTTCGATTCCCTTCCCCGCCACCTTGAATTGACTAGGACCTCTGCAAAGGGGTCCTTTTCTTTTATTGAGGGCTCTGCGGAAATTGCGTCCCGGAATTTGGCTTCAGAGTGGGATGCGTTTTCCGCTTTGAGGCCGCTTGGGAAAGCGCGACCCGGAATCCGGCGTCAGAATGGGATGTGCTTTCCTTTTGCGGTCTTTGGCGGAAACTGCGTCCCAGATCCCGCGCTCAGAACGGGATGCATTTTCCGGTTGAGGCCTCGAACGGAAAATGCATCCCAGTCTTTTGCGAAAAACGGGATGCGCTTTCCGGCCGCCTACTTCCGGCGCATATGTACATCTCGGCGCGCCATCTCGGGCCCGCCCAGACATTCCTTCCGCTTTTGCGCCACTTTACAGACCGTTCGGTCGTCTGTCCGCACGCGCGGGTATACTCAAAACGATACTTTTCCTGTGCAATACGATGCAGGCTCAGCCTGCACGATCCGAAGGGGGCAGTGATGGAGAGGATACTCGGCGTTAATCTCTCTGGCTGGTTTATTCCCGAGCCTTGGGTGACCCCGTCGCTATACGCGGCGACCGGTGCATCCAACGCGGCCGAGCTGCAGGAGGCCATGGGCACCGCCGCCTATAACGAGCGCATGCGCCGTCATTACGAGACGTTTATGAGCGAGGATGATTTTCGCCGTATGGCGCAGATCGGCCTCAACGCCGTGCGCCTGCCGGTGCCTTGGTATGCCTTTGGCTCGCAGGAGTCCGATGCGTCCTACATCTCGGTTGTCGACTACATCGACCGTGCAATTGAGTGGGCTGCCAAGTACGACATCCGCGTGCTGCTTGATCTGGCAACTGTGCCCGGTGGCCAGGGCGATTCCAACGATTCGCCCGCCACGCCGGAGGCTGTCGCCGAGTGGCATTCGTCCACCAACGGCCGTCATGTTGCGCTCGACGTGCTCGAGCGCCTGGCCGATCGCTACGGCGAGGCCGAGAGCCTGCTGGGCATTGAGCTGCTGGACACGCCGCAGATGAGCGTCCACAAGAGCCTCTTCACCATGACGGATGGCATTCCGGCGCACTACCTGCGCAACTTCTATCGCGACGCCTACGAGCTCGTCCGTTCGTATATGCCCGAGGATAAGATCGTCGTCTTCTCGTCGTCGGGGCATCCCAACGAGTGGAAGCATTTTATGCGCGGCGCCAAGTACAAGAACGTCTACATGGACCTTCACCTGTACCATTACCGTGACGAGTATGCGCTCGATATCACGAGCCCCCGCGGGCTGACGACGGCGATTTCGCGCAACAAGCTCGAGCTCAAAGAAGCGATTTCGACTGGGTTCCCCGTGCTGGTGGGCGAATGGTCGGGCGCGGCGATCTTTGCCAACTCGTCGGTTACGCCCGAGGGCCGCAATGCTTACGAGCGCGTGTTTATCGCCAATCAGCTGGCTTCTTTTGCGCCGGCTGCCGGTTGGTTCTTCCAAACGTGGAAGACCGAGAAGCGCATTGCAGCATGGGACGCCCGCGCGGCGCTCGGTACGCTCGAGCGCGGCATGATTGAATAGGTTGATATGACGCAAAACAGCGCCCATACGGGCAAACTCTATGTGGTCGGCACGCCCATCGGCAACCTGGGCGACCTGTCCCCGCGCGTTGGCGAGGCGTTTGCCGCCGCCGATGCCATCTGCTGCGAAGACACGCGTGTGACGTCAAAGCTGCTGATGCACCTGGGCATTTCCAAGCCGCTTGTCCGTTGCGACGAGAATGTGATCGCCAGCCGCGCCGCCGGCCTAGTCGACCGTCTGCTGGCGGGGGAGACCCTCGCCTTTGCCTCGGACGCCGGCATGCCGAGCGTGTCCGATCCCGGCCAGGCGCTGGTCGAGGCGGCACGTGAGGCCGATGTGCCCGTAGAAGTTATTCCCGGGCCCTCTGCTTGCGTCACGGCGCTCGTTTCGTCCGGCATTCCCTGCGAGCATTTTTTCTTCGAGGGCTTTTTGGGCCGAAAGCACGGCGATCGTGTGCGCCGTTTGCAGCGCCTTGCCGTGGTGCCCGGCGCGCTCATCTTCTACGAGTCTCCACATCGCATCGTGGCGACGCTCGAGGCCGTGGTGGAGGTCTTTCCCCAGCGTGAGGTTGCCGTCTGCCGCGAGCTCACCAAGCTGCACGAGGAAGTCTTGCGCGGGCCCGCTGCCCAGCTTGCCGAGGAGCTGCGTGCTCGCGGCGAGGTAAAGGGCGAGATTGCGCTGGTCATCGCGCCGCCGAGCGAGGATGAGGAGGCCGGTGCCGTGCCGGTTGGCGCCGCGGCAGCGGATCCCGACGAGGCCCTGCGCGAGGATATCCGCGCCGCGCTCGAGGAGGGGGAGCCCGCGTCTGCGGTGGCCAAGCGCCTGTCTCAGAAGTATTCGCGCCGCAAGCGCGATGTCTATGCCATGGTGCTCGATATGCAATAGATGGAGGATATCCAGCCCTTGCGCTAGAATCATCCTCTGTATGCAACGTTTTTCTGGAGGACAAACCCCATGGATCAAAGCAAGCCTTCGTTCTTTATCACGACGCCCATCTACTACGTCAACGCCGATCCGCACCTGGGCACGGCTTATTCCACCATCATCGCCGACGTTCAGGCCCGTTATCGTCGCTCCGCCGGCTATAACGTCAAGTTCCTGACCGGCATGGACGAGCACGGCGAGAAGGTCGCCGAGGCCGCAGCCAAGCATGGCATGACGCCGCGGGAGTGGACCGACAGCCAGGCCCCGCACTTCAAGGAGCTTTGGAGCAAGCTCGAGATTTCCAACGACGACTTCATCCGCACCACCGAGCCGCGCCAGCATCATGCCGTGCAGTACCTGTGGGAGCGCATGAAGGAGTCCGGTTACCTGTATAAGGGCAGCTACGACGGCTGGTATTGCGTGCCTGATGAGACCTACTTCACCGATACACAGGTCCAGAAGGGCGACGAGGAGTACGGCAGCGTCGGCCAGCACCTGTGCCCCGACTGCCACCGTCCGCTTGAGCGCGTGCAGGAGGAGTCCTACTTCTTTAAGCTTTCCGCCTTCCAGGACAAGCTGCTCAAGCTCTATGACGAGCACCCCGATTTTGTCGAGCCCGCGTTCCGCATGAACGAGGTGCGCAGCTTTGTCGAAGGCGGCCTCAACGACCTTTCCGTGAGCCGTACGAGCTTTGACTGGGGCATTCAGGTCCCGTTTGACGAGGGCCACGTGACCTACGTGTGGTTCGACGCGCTGCTCAACTATATGACGGCCGTCGGCTACGGTGTCGACACCGACGAGGCGCGTGCCGAGCTGGCCTATCGCTGGCCCGCGCAGTTCCACATCGTGGGCAAGGACATCATCCGCTTCCACTGCGTGATTTGGCCCGCCATGCTCATGGCCATCGGCGAGGCCCTGCCCGAGCACGTCTTTGCCCACGGCTTCCTGACCGTGCGCAATGCCGAGACCGGCAAGGCCGAGAAGATGTCCAAGAGCCGCGGCAACGCCATCGCTCCGCAGGACGTTATCGACATGCTGGGCGTCGAGGGCTATCGCTACTACTTTATGACCGACGTCGTCCCCGGCACCGACGGTGCCATCAGCTTCGACCGCATGGAGCAGGTCTACAACGCCGACCTGGCCAACAGCTGGGGCAACCTCATCTCGCGTTCGCTCAACATGAGCGGCAAGTATTTTGACGGTTGCGCGCCCGCCAAGCCCGCATCGTTCGATGCGTTCGACAACCCGCTGGCAAAGATCGCCGATGGTCTGGTCGAGCGCTACATGGCCAAGATGGACGTGCTCGATTACGGTGGAGCCAAGGACGAGGTCATGGAGCTCATCCACGCCGCCAACCACTACATCGAGGACTCCGAGCCTTGGGCACTTGCCAAGGACGAGGCCAAGGCTGACGAGCTGGCGTTTGTGATCTACAACCTGCTCGAGGCCATCCGCATTGCCGCTCACCTGCTGATGCCGCTCATGCCCCAGACTTCTGCCGAGGCTCTGCGCCGCCTGTCCTGCGAGGACGAGGCCGCGAGCGACGACCTCAAGGGCATTTGCGCTTGGGGCTTGCTTGCTGGTGGTCAGCCCGTCGAGAAGGGCGATCCGCTGTTCCCGCGTCTGGCGTAGAGACCGCGCGAGCGCCATATCGGCAATTTGCTGTTTAGCTGTAAGGGCATGGCCGCCACGGTCCATGCCCTTTTGTTTCAAGACGCCGCCATCATGCTAAGGAGGCAACCATGACAACTTCGCCTTTGGCAAACCCCACGGCCACCAGGGAGCTGCTGGAGGAGTTTGGCCTTGCGACCAAGCATCGCCTGGGCCAGAACTTTCTAGTCGACAATCATGTGATCGAGCGTATCTGCGAGCTTGCCGAGCTTGCAGGTGACGAGCGCGTACTCGAGGTGGGTCCGGGCGTTGGTACGCTCACGCTTGCGCTGCTGCAGGAGGCGGCGTGCGTCACGTCGATCGAGGCCGACCCCGAGCTCGAGCCGGTGCTCGATGCCCATGCCGCCGACTATGCCAACTTCCGCTTTATCATGGGCGACGCGCTCAAGGTGGGTCCGGAGCAGATTGAGCAGGCCGCCGGCGGCGAGCCCACGGTGTTTGTCGCGAACCTGCCCTATAACGTGGCGGCGACGATCATTTTGCAATTTTTCCAGACGATGCCGGCGCTCAAGCGTGCCGTCGTCATGGTGCAAAAGGAGGTTGCCGATCGCATTGCCGCAGTGCCGGGCAACAAGACCTATGGCGGCTATACGGCAAAGCTCGGCCTGTATGCGCAGGTGACGGGTCGCTTTGAGGTGCCGCCGCGCTGCTTTATGCCGGCGCCGCACGTGGACTCGGCCGTCGTGCGTATCGACCGTGTTGACGGCGTGGCGCCCGAGGGGCTCGATCGCGAGTTCGTGGCCCGTGTGATCGACGCCGCATTTGCCCAGCGTCGCAAGACCATCCGCAATTCCATGAGCGCCAACGGCTTTGCCAAGGACGTGCTCGATGCTGCCTTTGAGGCTTGCGGTATCGCACCCACCACGCGCGCCGAGACGCTTGATGTTGCCGACTTTGTCCGTCTGGCCCAGGAGCTAATCCATGATGTCTAATGCTGCACGCGTGACGTTTACCAAGAAAAAGAAGACGGTCGCCTGCCCCGTGCCCTTGGCACCGCTTGCCGACACGCATGCGCATCTGCTTTCGTTTTGGGGCAAAGAAGTGCCCGAGACGCTCGTGCGCGCCAAAGCCGCGGGCGTCGACCTGTTGGTGACGATGTTCGACCCCATCGCTGACAAACGCAGCGTGACGGACTATAGCGACTGGCTCGTGCGCGAAATTCTGCCGATGCAGGATATCCCGCAGATCAAGTATCTTGCCGGCGTGCATCCGTATGGCGCGCCGGACTATACCGACGACGTTCACGCACAGGTCGTTGCCGCGCTCGATGACCCTTTGTGCGCTGGTATCGGCGAGATCGGTCTGGACTACCACATGGATTACGATGACGACATCGCGCCGGCGCCCCACAGCGTGCAGGTTGATTGCATGGCACGTCAGCTCGAAGTTGCCGTACGCCGCAATGTGCCGGTGGAGCTGCACTTGCGGCACGAGGACTCGGATGGGGGGCGCACCTCGCACGTGGACGCCTACAACGTGCTTCGTGAGGTGGGCGTGCCCCAGGCCGGTTGTGTGCTGCACTGCTTTGGCGAGGACCGCGCCACGATGGAGCGCTTTGTGGAGCTGGGCTGCTATATCGCCTATGGTGGTGCGGCCACCTTTAAGCGCAACGACGACGTGCGCGAGGCATTTGCGGCAACCCCACTCGATCGAATTTTGTTCGAGACGGATTGCCCGTATATGGCTCCGGAGCCCATCCGCGGTCTTGAGTGCGAGCCGGCAATGATTTCTATCACGGCAAACACGCTGGTCAACGACCGTGTCGATCGTACCGGCGAGGATGCTGAGGCAATCGCGCGAGCAGCTTGGGAAAATGCCTGCAAACTTTTTCAAAAATAGTTCTTGCGTTCGCGATGGCGCTCCGTTATTCTAATTCCTGCACGCGGGCGTGGCGGAATTGGCAGACGCGTACGGTTCAGGTCCGTATGGGGGCAACCCCATGAAGGTTCAAGTCCTTTCGCCCGCACCATTGATTGAAAGAGCTCCCAGCAATGGGAGCTTTTTTGTTATGGGCCCTTCACAGGGACTTGAACCTGTGAAGGAGCGAGCGTAAAGAAAACGCGGAGCGTTTTTAGCGAGCTGGCGAGGGCGCCGGCAGGCGGCCGAAGCCGGTGTGGATCCGCGAAGCGGATACGCGGACGTCCTTTCGCCCGCACCATTAAATGAAAGAGCTCCCAGCAATGGGAGCTTTTTTGTTATGGGCCTCTTGTTGATGTCACGTTGCTGCTTCGTGCGGGTATCCTAATGCCAACGTGTGCCTATCAGAGGAGAGACCATGCTGTTGTCCGGTATCATCGCCGCCCTTACCAGCCTTTTGATTCCCATCATCATTCTGTTGCTGCTGCTTCCCAACGCCTGCTATGTCGTTGAACAACAGCATGCCGTGATCATCGAGCGCCTGGGCAAGTTCAATCGCATCGTCAATGCGGGCTTCCACATGAAGGTACCCGTGATCGACCGCAAGGCCGCCACGGTGAGTCTGCGCACCATGAAAAACGGTTTTGGCATCGACGTTAAGACCCAGGACAACGTGACCATCGGCCTTGAGGTCTCTGCTCAGTACCACGTGAGCTATGACATGGGCGCCGGCCCGGCAGATTCGGGTATCTACAAGAGCTACTACATGCTGCAGGAGCCCGTCGACCAGATGCGTGACTTCATCACCGACGCCCTGCGCTCTTCGATTCCCGTCTACACACTCGATGAGGTCTTTGCCAAGAAGGATGACATCGCCAAGGATGTCAACGCTACCGTTTCCGAGCAGATGGCCGCCTACGGCTTCACCCTCGTGTCGACGCTCATCACCAAAATCGCACTGCCGACCGAGGTTGAGAACTCCATGAACGACATCAACGCCGCCCAGCGCAAGCGCGCTGCGGCACAGGAGCTCGCTGAGGCCGACCGCATCAAGCGCGTCACCGAGGCGACCGCCGAGGCCGAGGCAATGGAAAAGGCGGGCGAGGGCATCGCCAACCAGCGCAAGGCCATCGCGCTGGGCATCAAGGATTCGCTCGAGATCATCCAGGAGACGGGAGTCGGTAACGACGAGGCCAACCAGCTGTTCATGTTTACGCAGTGGTCCGAGATGATGACGGAGTTCGCTCGCACGGGTAAAACCTCGACGGTCGTGCTGCCGAGCGATTTCTCGCAGTCGGCCTCGATGTTCGAGCAGATGCTGACAGCCAGCAAAGTTCAAAACGATTCGAAGGAGTAGACACGCGTGAAATACACCGTCGTTTGCGTCGGTAAGCTCAAGGAGCGCTTTTGGAAGGACGCGTGCGCTGAGTACACCAAGCGCCTGGGTGCCTATGCCAAGGTCGATATCCGCGAGGTGGCCGATATCGACCCGGCCAAGGCGGGCGGTGTGGATGCCGCACGTGACAAGGAGGGGGCGGCGATTCTTGCTGCCTTGCCGTCTCGAGCGCATGTGATCCTGCTGGCTATCGAGGGCAAGGAGCGTTCGAGTGAGGAGCTCTCGGCGAGGCTCGACGATCTTATGCTGCGAGGCAGCAGCGACATTGCCTTTGTAATCGGCGGTTCGGACGGCGTGAGCGATGACGTGCGCGCACGAGCCGACGAGATGCTCAGCTTTGGACGTATTACCTTGCCGCATAACTTGGCGCGCGTGGTGCTGCTGGAGCAAATCTATCGCGCCTGCAAGATCAGCCGAGGCGAGCCGTATCACAAATAGGTCGGCAATACGAAACAATGGCGTGGGACAATACCTTTCGTTTTGAGGAATGTGTCTGAAAGGACTATGCGATATGAAGATTGGATTTGTCGGTTTTGGCAATATGGCGAGCGCTATGGCCGATGGCTGGATCGCTGCCGGTGTAGCTGCGAGCGACATGTGCGCCTGCGCGGGTCGCTACGACGCACTGGTTGAGCGCTGCGAGGCGCGCGGCATGGTCGCCTGCCACGATGCCGCCGAGGTTGTCGCCGCATCCGATATCGTGGTCGCTGCGGTCAAACCGTACATGATCGAGAAGGTATTCGTCCCGCTCAAGGATGCTCTTGCCAAAAAGGTCGTTCTGTCGGTTGCCTGGACCTGGGACAGTGCCAAGTGGGAGCGGGTCCTGCCGGGTGTCGCGCACATCTCGACGGTGCCCAACACACCGGTTTCGGTGGGCGAGGGCGTCATCGCTTGCGAGAAGGCTTCCACGCTCAGTGATGAGCAGAGCGCAGTGGTGCTTGATCTGCTTGGCAAGCTCGGTGCGGTGGTCGAGCTCGATACGAGCCTGCTGTTTGTGGGCGGCACGGTGGGTGGTTGCGCTCCGGCATTTGTCGCTATGGCAATCGAGGCCCTGGGCGATGCGGCGGTCAAGCACGGTATCCCGCGTGCCGATGCCTATCGCATTGTGAGCCAGATGGTGCTGGGTACGGCAAAGCTGCAGCTTTCAACTGGTCAGCATCCTGCGGCGATGAAGGATGCCGTATGCTCGCCCGGTGGCGCCACCATCAAGGGCGTCGTTGCGCTCGAGGACGCCGGCATGCGCAGTGCCCTGGTCAAGGCAATTGACGCAACTCTCCAATAAAACCGACCAAAAAAGACAGGTTTATTTTGGCAGGTTTTTCCTGCGGTTTTGTCGTATGTGCGAAAAGCGCCCCGCAACCGGATCGTTACCGGTTGCGGGGCGCTTGCGTTTGCCCAGATAAAACCGACCAAAATAAACCTGGCCCTTTTTGGCAGGTTAGTCCCAGAAGCTGTCTTCCTCATCCTCGGACTTGGGTCCGCGGTCGACGTACATCTTATGGGTACGCTTCTCCATTACAAAGGCAAGAATCGCAAATAACAGGATGCCGCCGGCGAAAAGGATGGCAAAACCGGTGCGGGTGCCAAACAAAAAGGAAAAAACTGCGTCCATTGGGTGCCTTCTTGCGTAGTTGAGTTGGGTCGTAAACGCTCATAAGTATATACTTGCCCATACATGTACAAGGTTGCAACCTAAATGGAATGTATATCGCCGGAGGATCTAATGCTTGATATCAAGTTTGTTCGCGAGAACCCCGATGCCATCGATGTCGCCATGGCTAACCGCCAGACGTCTTGGGATCGCGAGAAGTTCTTTGAGCTCGACGACGAGCGTCGTGCCGTCATCACCGAGGTCGAGGAGCTCCAGGCTACGCGCAATGCCGAGTCCAAGAAGATCGGCGCCCTGATGAAGGAGGGCAAGAAGGACGAGGCCGAGGCCGCCAAGGAGGCCGTGCGCGCCGTCAACGAGAAGATTGACGGTCTGGCCGAGCGTCGTACTGCCCTCGAGCAGGAGCAGTACGACTTCATGGCTCACCTGCCCAACATTCCTTGCGAGGCCACGCCGTACGGCAAGGACGAGGACGAGAACATCGAGCGCCGTCGTTGGGGCACCCCGCGCGAGTTCGACTTCGACTTTAAGCCGCACTGGGATCTGGGCACCGACCTGGACATCCTCGACTTCGAGCGCGGCAACAAGCTCTCCGGCAGCCGTTTTACCGTTCTCGGTGGCGCCGGCGCCCGCCTGGAGCGCGCCCTCATCAACTTCTTCCTCGATACGCACACCAGCCGTGGCTTTAAGGAGTGGTGGCCGCCTATCGTCGTCAAGCGTCAGACCATGTTTGGCACGGGTCAGCTGCCCAAGTTCGAGGATGACGCCTATCACGTCTCGGGCGACAACTTCCTGATCCCTACCGCCGAGGTCGTGCTCACCAACCTGCACGCCGGCGAGGTCCTCGATGCCGACACCCTGCCGCGCCGCTACACCGCCTTCACCCCCTGCTTCCGTGAGGAGGCCGGTTCCGCCGGTCGCGACACCCGCGGCATCATCCGTCAGCACGAGTTCGACAAGGTCGAGATGGTCAAGTTCGCTAAGCCGGAGGAGTCCGACGATGAGCTCGAGAGCATGACCGCCGAGGCCGAGTACCTGCTGCAGCAGCTGGGCCTTCCGTATCGCGTGATTAGCCTGTGCACCGGCGACTTGGGCTTCTCTGCCCGTCAGACCTACGACGTCGAGGTCTGGCTGCCGAGCTACAACGCCTACAAGGAGATCAGCTCCTGCTCCAACTGCGGTGACTTCCAGGCTCGCCGCGCCAACATCAAGTATCGCGACCCCGAGAACTTCAAGGGTTCGCGCTACCTGCACACCCTCAATGGTTCCGGCCTGCCGGCCGGCCGCACCATGGCTGCCATTCTGGAGAACTACCAGAACGCCGACGGCACCATCACGATCCCCGAGGTTTTGCGTCCTTACATGGGCGGTCTCGAGAAGATCGAGCCGGTCGCGTAACTTGCCTGCATAGGGGATATGCAAGGGCGCTCCTTCGGGGGCGCCCTATTTCGTGCGTAGGTCCATACCATGCCGTGCGGACAGCTCGATAGAAAACACACGAACAACTGTTCTGTATACAGCCATCTACCTGCTATGCTTTTGCTAAATAAGAGCGAGAGAAAGGGGACGCGATGGAGCTGTTTGATGATCGGGTGGTTTTGTTTGAGAGCGACGAGGGCGGGGAGTACCTGCTTGTAACGTGTGAGCCGTCTGGCATGGGTGGCCTGGTGGTTCGACAGACGAGTGAGGGGCCGTTGACGCAATGGTGCTACGAGGAGTCGCCGCATGTGGTCGAGACCTTTGTGACGCATGAGGGACTTGTGGCGCTGGAGCACTTCTATGGAGTTGGGACTTCCAACCAGGTCGCGCGCATGCTGAGCATCTCGTTTGCCGATTATGATTGTGCCCAGCGGGTGAGATCGCTCCTGAGGGAACTTGATGCCAAGTTCGACGTGATCGAAAAGCCAATCGATCGTACGGGGAACGTCGGTATATGCGGAGCAGCATGACAAAACTGCGTTCCACAAAAAAGTTTGAGATTGTGCTTGACTCCAATAAGCTAAAGTGGTTTTATATGTCTTGCGCTGCGGCGTTACCTCAGCTGGATAGAGGGTCTGACTACGAATCAGAACGTCATAGGTTCGAATCCTATACGCCGCACCAATCGAACTTAAAGCCTCCGGCAACGGGGGCTTTTCTTTTATGCCGGCACCGCATGGATTCGAACCTCGGTCGAGGCGCGGGCGTCAAGAAAACGCGGAGCGTTTTTAGCCCGCGGGCGAGTCCGCCGGCAGGCGGGCGAAGCCGGTGCTGATCCGCACGACAACTTAATCGGCGCTTCGTAAAAATTTTCCAAATTGTCGCTTGACCCATCGGGGGCTCGCGTGCATAATAATCCGTGCGTTGCGGCGTTACCTCAGCTGGATAGAGGGTCTGACTACGAATCAGAACGTCATAGGTTCGAATCCTATACGCCGCACCAATTGAGTTTTAAGCCTCCGGAGACGGGGGCTTTTCTTATATCGCGATGCACCGAAGATCGTGCCAAGCCCTCCAAATGAGTAAAAATCAAATTCGATAACTTTTTTTGAAAAAACGCTTGACCATTATTCAGTCCATGTGCATAATAATCAATAAGTCGCGGCGTTACCTCAGCTGGATAGAGGGTCTGACTACGAATCAGAACGTCATAGGTTCGAATCCTATACGCCGCACCAATTGAAATTGAAAGCCTCCGGCGACGGGGGCTTTTCTTTTACGTAAACACCGCATGGATTCGAACCTCGGTCAAAGGGGACTATTTCTCATCGACTCGTGTAAGATTTCGAGTATGCGCCTCGGTGAGCCCGTGGCGCGCTCTTTCTTTAGACGGCCGATCAGGGTGATATTTCGTGGCAGAGCGTCCGACATACAAGCTCAGGTTTCTCGATCCCAAAAAGCGCTTTCCGGCCATGCCCGAGCAGCCTGCGGGACGCTCGTATGGCGTGGTTTGGAAGCTCTTTGGCGAGGACCCGCATGAATCATGCTATGTCGTCGAATTCGTCGGCAAAAGCCATGTGTCGCTTTTGGGCTACGTGAGCGTTTCGGGTGAGGTCTATAAGGTGGACCGTCCCGTTAACGAGATGTCGCTGCCCGACGATCCCGACATGCAACTGATTCTCGACGAGTCCGATTCCAACATCGGTGAGATTGCGGTCAGGGGTGCCGATGGGACGATGCGCTCCCGGGCGCGAGTCATCGGCTCTCCCGAAGGAACCATGCGCGAACAATCCGATCGCGAGACGTGGAATTCGACGCGCAGCCTTCGCTACGGCGAGTTCATGGCCTCGATGTTCTTGCGTTACGTGATATTCGCCGATTCTGAAAACTCCATCTCAAGCACGGCAAACGGTGACGGCCTCGACGAGGGCATGAAAAATGCCGTCGACAAGATCAAACTTGTAAAACTCCCCGAGCCGGTTGAGGTACTGCTGGGTTTTGATTCCACGCCGCTGCCCGATGCAATTGAAACGTTGCTCTACCGCATTGACCATACAGATAATCCAAGTGGCATTGAGCGCTATGCCGCCGCTTTGATGGGCGAAGTTAATCTGCCACGCCTGCGCACCATAGCGGCTAAAACCGAAATGAGCCTGGCGCGCATCGATCGCTCGAGGCTCTTCTATCTCAATTTTGACCGTAGCCCGCTGGACCAGGACGAGATCGATACCCTGCTTGCCGTCGAGTGCCGCCTGAACCGCCTATCGGGCATCCTTGAGCGTATTGGAGCAGGGTTGGGCCCCGTTGCCTCGTCGCCAAGCTTTGAGGGCTGCTCGCTCTTCGACCTATGGCATATCAGCAAGACGACAAACGACGTTCCTCGCTTGCTCGAAACGCTGTCGAATGACAACCCGTGGGCCAAGCCGGGGACGGTTGCGTGCCAGCCGGGTGGAGAGTGGGACGTTCGCACCCGCTTTGCACGTATCGTAGAAGCGCTCAACGTGATCACGCGGCTCGATTACACCTATCGAGCGAACGTCGCCGAGGGCATCATGCTGGTGCGATTTGGCCGCACGGTTGTCGATGCTATGCCGCGGCGCGAATACGATGCTCAAGATGACGCCTGGCGCGAGGTAGATGAGCCTAAGCGCGCAGCATGGGCCACCGAGCACGATGCGCGTATTGCGCTTACACTCGCGGCGGCTTGCTTTGCTTCGGGTGCTCGCATCACGCGCTGCTACGTGCAGATTGCGGCTCCCGACGGCGAGCAGGGCGAGCGCGTTGTTAAAACGTACTCCTTTGGCCGTGCGGCTTATCTGGCCGATTGCGTTTCTGTCGCCAAGGATCTTGAGAGCATGGATATGGACGACATGCCCTGCAAGCATTTGCTCGAGGCATATGAGGCAGATGCGCCGGACATGATTGAGCCTGCAGAGGTTCACGCCCGACCACGCGATGACCATCGTCCATTGCCGCCTGCGCTTCGCGATCTGCTGCTCGCTGATACGGCTGACGAGCTTGAGGTCATGGAGGAGGACAACGATCCGTATGTCGCCCGTGTCGTCGAGCTGCGCGAGCAATCC
The DNA here is from genome assembly GCA_902479145.1 of uncultured Collinsella sp. Classification (GTDB taxonomy): domain Bacteria; phylum Actinomycetota; class Coriobacteriia; order Coriobacteriales; family Coriobacteriaceae; genus Collinsella. Next base: position 38,633 of record CABSNR010000008.1, on the reverse strand, counting down.
AAAGTTGACCGAGCCGGTGCTTTCGAGGGCTTTTCTCGCCTTGTCGAGGAGCTGGAAGCCAAGTGTACTGTTGCTGAGCTTTTGGCGACGGGCCCAGTGCAGACCCAGTTCTGCGACAACCAGCTGGTGCGCATGGTGCTGCCGGTGATGGAGGAGGACCGTTCCGTGCGTATCCTTCGCGCTCCCGATGCGCTGTATTTTGCCCAGCACGAGATTTGCAGCTTTTACGCCGAACAAGAGGACTTTGAGCGTGCGCTGCCCGAGGTGCGCCGTCTCTACGACTTGGCGCGCTCGTCCATGCAGTCTCACTTTGCCCTGATTAACGTGCTAGCACGCCTGGAGCGTTATGACGAGATTATCGAGGTAGCGCGTCACGGCCTGCGCATTGCCAGCGACCGGCCTTCGATCGGTTACCTGTTCTATCGCCTGGCATTCGCCTACTGGAACTGCGACCAGCTCGAGCTGGCGCTGGCATGTTATCGCCTGGTGCCGCGCGGCGAGGAGTCGGGCGGCAGTGCGCAGGAGGAAATGCAGGGCCTTATGAACGAGATGGGCGTCATCAAACCGCCCACGTTTGAGGAGGCTGTCGAGACCATCCGCAAGGCAGGTCTTGAGCTGCCGCCGGTGCCCGCCGTGACCAATCAACTCGCGGATGCCGCCGTGCAACTCGTCGACAACGGCTTCTTTTTCTTGGCGCGCGGCTGCATCTATCAAATGTGGCGCACCATGGGTAACGATGAGCTCGGCTCCCTCAACCGCTCGCTGGGGTAGGGGCGGCATAGAAGGGCTGGACCGCGCTTGTCATCCCATTTGCTCACCATGCCGACAAAACGAAGGGGCTACTGCTGCCGGCGTACCGGGAACATTTGCGTATAGATAAGGTATAACGAATTAAGTCGTAGCGAATTAAAGTACGAATTACTGTATCGAGCAGGTTGCCGACAAATTGAATGGAGCCATTTGTATTTGCTCAAGTGGGTGGCTCCAGCAGGACCGGTAAGGTCAAAAGCGGCTAGGTCTGCTAAACCTGTTAAACTCTGCTAAAGTTGCTAAACTTTGTTAAAGTTGTTAAAACTAGCAGAGGAGGGTCGAATGTCGAAAGCCATTAATCCCTTTAAGCCAACGGCGGGCATGAATCCGCCTGAGCTTATCGGACGTGACGCTGTTTTGGATGATTTTGCCGAGGCCCTTGAGAATGGTCCTGGTGCTCCCGATCGACTCATGCGCATCTCGGGCGTCCGAGGCACAGGTAAAACGGTGCTTCTCAATGCATTGGGTGATCTTGCGCGAAAAAAAGGATTCGAGGTTGTTGACGTCGCCTCGAATGCCGGTTTTTGCAGTAGAATCCTCGAGGCTCTACAACGAAATGTTCGTCTTGAGTCAATGTCGATTTCCCCATCAATTCTAGGAGTCAGCCTTGGCTCCGTTGAGGTATCGAAGTCGGCATCTCATCTGGGCGAGGCAATGTACGATGCCGCGAAGCGCGGAGGTCTGCTCATTACGCTCGACGAGATTCAGGATGCCTCAACTGAGGAAATGCGCGAGCTGGGCAATGAGATGCAGCTTTTGATTCGCCAAGGGGCGAATGTCGCTTTTGCATTCGCCGGCTTGCCAACATCGGTGGATGGCGTGGTGGTTGATGATACCCTTACCTTCCTTCAGCGGGCAAAACATATCGAACTCACTCGTCTCTCCGATTTTGAAGTCGGTGGATCGCTTGAGGATACAATGAGACGAGCGGGCAAGGAGCTCGATGAAGACGCCGCTGAGCTATTAACAAAGGCTTCAGCAGGCTATCCCTTTATGGTCCAGTTGGTCGGATATTACGCTTGGCAGGTTGCTGCGCGCAGCGGGGCGGAGAGCGTGAACGAAGGGTCCGCGCGTAAAGGTATCCAAGCGGCTCTTGATAGCTTTAATGCTATGGTGATTGCCCCGGCGCTGCGCAGGGTTTCAGAGCGACAGTTTCAGTATCTCGCGGCAATGGCTCAATGCGAGGGCGATGAGATTGCCAACGGTGATATCGCCAAGAAGATGGGGTTGCCGGCGAACAAGGTCGGCTCGTATCGTAAACGTCTCATCGATGCGGGGTTGATTGAGCCTGCGGGCTATGGCTGTGTTTCGTTTGCAATTCCGTATATGCGCGACTATTTGTTGGAGGCGGTGCGGGAAAGGTAAAAATGGAATCGCTCCAAATTCCCTCTTGCCCATCCTCGACTGTTTGGTTACTATAGAACGGCTGTTACGGAGAGCTGACCGAGAGGCCGAAGGTGCTCGCCTGCTAAGCGAGTATGCCCCAAAAGGGCATCTGGGGTTCGAATCCCCAGCTCTCCGCCAGTTTAACTTTAAAGAAGGGTCCCATCGGGGGCCCTTTTTTATTATCGAGAAAGGGCGCTGGGGATTCGAACCCGAGAGGGCACGGGCGTTAAGCAAACGCGAAAGCGTTTGTAGCCCGTGGGCGAAAAGCCGCCAGGCTTTGAAGCCGGAGGGCATGCGTAGCATGCCCGGACATCCCCAGCTCTCCGCCAGTATGAATTGAAAGAAGGGTCCCATTCAGGGCCCTTTTTTGATTAGGAGAATGTTAACTGGGGATTCGAACCCTCAAAAAAGGAGGCGCCCCGTTGGACGCCTCCTTTCAGCGAGTGTATTGTTCTTCGACCTTACACCTCGGGTGCCTTGGCTACGGTCTCGCTCTCGGCTGTGAGCGGGCGGTTGTCGATGCGGCGGCCCAAGCGATCGAGCTTCACGAGCAGCCATTCAATGGGATTCGGTCCTGCGCCTTCCTCGTCGGCAACCAGATCAACGACGGCAATCTTGGTGCCGTCTTGCTTGAGCGTGACGCTGCCTACCTTGTCGCCCACGTGTACCGTGCCCGAAAGGTCGTCGTAGCTAACCTTTTCGGTCACCTCACCGGCGAGTGAGAACACGGTTGTCTGCGCGGCGGGATCGGCGAGCGTGGCATCGATCGTCTTGTCCGTCCAGTCGGTCTGCCCAATACGCGCCATGAGGGGATTACCGTTGGCGGTCTTCTCCTGCGTGTTGGCGATCGCAACCGTAACTTTGTGGCCGTAGTACCAGTTGGCAAGGGTTGCCGTATCGGTAAAGCGCTGGTCGGTGGTGGTGGAGTTCAAAACGACGGTGTAGACCTCATCACCATCGCCATCGTAGGCGCTCGCAAAGCAATAGCCCGCGTCGTCGGTGGTGCCGGTCTTGCCGCCGATATTGCCGTCCTGCCCCAGCAGCTCATTGTGCGTATCCATGGAATGCGAATGGTCGGAGCCGTCGGCGCCCGTAACCTCGATCCAGGAGTCCTTGCTCGCCACGACCTCGCGGAACGTGTCGTTTTTCATGGCCTCCTGCATCATCAGCGCTACATCATGTGCGGTCGAGTGCATATCGCCGGCCCACTCGTCAAAATCCAGGCCGTGCGGATTCTCAAAGACCGTGCCGGTGCAGCCGAGCTTTTTAGCGCGCTCGTTCATGGCCTTTACAAAGGTGGCCACGGCGTCCTTGGTCTTGGGGTCGATCTTTTTGCCCACGTGCTCGGCAAGCGCGATGGCGGCATCGTTGCCCGAGGGGATCATCAGGCCGCGCAGAGCTTGCTCCACTGTGAGCTCGTCGCCTTCGAGCAGGCCGGCGGTTGAGTTGCCTACGGTGGCGGCAGCATTGCTCACCGTGATCTTCTCGTCCATTTTGCAGTTCTCGACGGTCAGGATCGCAGTCATGACCTTGGTAATCGAGGCAATCTTGACCTGATCATCGGCGCCGCGGGCGTAGTAGACTGTGCCGTTTTTCCCCATGACAACGGCATTGGTGGCCTCGATATCGGGGAGGTTTTCGGCCGTAATACCGCGTGCATCGGCGGTTTTGCCGCAAACGTCGTCAGTTGTAAGCACTTGGGCGCCGGCGACTGTTGGTGCGCCGGCCACAAGGGCGATGGCGCAGATGAGTGCAGCGGTAAGCGCATGAAGTCGGACGGTTGTGCGGGAGGGGTAGGAAGTCACGGCCATTCGCTTTCGACGACGGATGTATAGTCGTTCAAGTATATCCTGCGAAATAGTGAGCGGTGAATCCTTTACAAAATGGTGGTGTCTGCGGCGTGAATGGCTCGTCAGATTCTATCCAACTAATCCTCTGAGCTATCTTCAAGCTTAAGCTCGAAGATGTAGTTAACACTGCTGTCGTCGTCTGCTCTATAGGTGACTCCATTGTGACTACAGCCAGTATAAAATGAATCATCAAATATCTTTTTTGCTGCCGTATAGGTGCTGACTGTGGGATCACAGGCAAGAATGATTGCGCTGGAGAGTTCTTCAAGAGTCTCGTCGCAATTGTATTCGTCTGCATCTACATAGAGTTTGATATCACAGTCGTCGTCGTTATAGTACGGGGACGCAATGTCGTCGCCATCTTCGTCGCTTATTTCATAGCAATCATAGTCGCTGTCATAGTCACCGTAGTCATAGTCATTGTCCGAAAAAGAGTTCGCGTTGTAGACCACAGACGATATTTCTGGAACAACAGGATCTGCGCCAGCGCCATAAGGTGAAATAGCTGAGCCAATAGAGCCCAGATAGCCAATCAGACACGCGCAGAGACTGGCGGACAACATTACGCATGCGGCTTGTTTCGGAAGATCCATCTTTTTAAACTTTTCGAGCATGGGGGCTGCTCCTTACAAATCGGTCCTATAGTGCGCTTTCTTGTGAATACTGCTATTGATTTAGAATGCGTTGCTTATAGCTTTCGTACTCTTCGGGAGTTATAGCCTCTGCGTCAAGAAGCGTTTTGAGCTCTTTTAACATGGCAATTGTTTGCTCGACGGGGACTTGCGCAGCACTGCTGCGTGGATGATCTGAAGCTAGCGAAGTGTCTGCAACAGTATTGTTTGACTGCTCAGTTTCGTTTCCGGCGCATTTGGAATCAATAGGCTTCTGAATAAAGAGTGCCATGGAGAACAGCGTCCAGAGAGAAACATATTGGAGCAGCGTGCTCACGTTGTATGTTGGGTCAGCGCTTCCTTGGACAAAGGGGGCCAGTTTGAGTCCCCAGCAGAATCCCGCGATGAGAACGAGCGCGCTAAAACAGTAAGCCGGGGCTAGCTCAATTTTGTCGATGTATTTCACGCCGATTAGATAGGCGGCAATAGTGACAAGATCAAGTGGCAGGAGATAGAACGGGGAGGATTGCAGCAAGATGATGATGTCCGACAGCGCCATCGAGACAAGAGCTGCGTATAGAACAGATTGCTTTCCCGCATGCTTTGTGAAAAGGTATACCCCGATGAGAAAAATGGGCAATGCTGTCATGGTGAAGTGCCAGGCTATTTTGATGAAGGTCAATAGGGCTGCTATTGGCAAGAGCGCAACCTCATAAAGATCATCGATATCACTCATGTCGGAGAAGAGACTGGATAAATCGATGACGTCAATGAACCCGTTTTCAAATGCTCCATCATTAAAAAGGAAAATGTAATAGTAGGAGAAGAATAGATAGCAGACGGCTGCGATTGCTGCTGCTATTGCGAACTTATTATTCTTAAGCAGGTATTTTGCCTTGGTGAGCATAATTAAAACCATCCCTTGTGGCCGAGAACATATTGAGCTTCGAAGTCGCTATCGGTTTTTGTGAGGTAGATGATTCCTTCGATGAAGGAAATCAGGTTCATGACAAAAGGTCCAATAATCAGCAGCGATCCGAGCAACGATCCGAGCAGCATTGCTATGCCCTCGTTTCTGTAGCCGAGATAAAACTTATGGATGCCAAGGGCCCCAAGGCATATTGCAAGTAATCCGGCGACAATCTTGCTTTTTTGAGACCTTGAAACCTCTGAAGGATTGTTGTTTGAAGCGTTGAGGAAAAAGGACTTCTGTTCCTCCTGGACTTTGGACGCCAGATAATTGCTCCCATCAAAATGACGGTCGAGAATTCTGCGCTTTTGTTCGTCAAATTCCTCTTGGCTAATTGCCCCTATCTCTTGTAGCTCTTTAAGGGATTTGATCTGGTCGAGTACTTCCATTGCGCTCCAATCGGTAAGAGGAAAATGGGCTGGCATCCCGTGCAATAAACTAAGAATATCCTAATTTGGGATATCCAGATTCGGGATATAGCTTTGTCGACATGAACGTTGACGCTAACAAGGTGTGCGGCCGTTGCCTCGCTCGCATGAGACAAGAATCTGGTTTGACCCAGGTCGATATTGCGCGCGCCCTTGGCGTACCGCAATCGTTTGTGTCGAAGATTGAAACGGGAGAACGCTCTCTTAAGCTCTACGAACAATTTGATTATGCGCGAGCATTGGGTATTTCCGCTCCAGCCTTGTCTGAGCGCCTGCAATCAGAGATGAATATGGCGGGTCTCAAGGGATTCGAAAAGAGAAGCGATAACTAAATATCAAACCAATTCGGCACATTCACTTAAGTTGCGTTTTGCCGCCTGCGCCCGCATCCGATCTCGAACGGACATATGAGTGCTTAAGGACGACTTAATCGCCCACGCTTGTTGTGTGTGGCGAGCGCCCCCTCGGGCATAATGGAGCGCGAGAGGAGCACGCATGAACGAGCGCATTTTGGTAGTCGACGACGAGAAAGCCATCGCCGACCTGGTGGGTATCTACCTTACAAAAGAAGGCTTTGATGTTCAGATTGCCTATAGCGGGGCCGACGCGGCCAAAGCAATCTTGGAGCAAGAGTTTGATCTGGCGCTCTTAGATGTCATGCTGCCTGATATCGACGGCTTTGAACTGCTGCGCACGATTCGTGCCAGCCACACCTATCCCGTGATTATGCTGACGGCTCGCGATGCCCAGCAGGATAAGATTGAGGGCCTTTCGCTCGGTGCGGACGATTACGTGGTCAAGCCGTTCCGCCCGTTGGAACTTGTCGCGCGCGTACACGCCCAGCTTCGCCGCTATACCAGCTACGGTAGCCGAGCGCAGGTGGCTGAGTCTCCGGTCATTCAGCTCGACGGTCTCGAGATCAACCGCGACGCTCGCGCCGTGACAGTGGACGGGGCACCGGTGCGTCTTACGCCTATCGAGTATTCCATCTTGCTGTATCTGGTTGAGCATCGCGGCAGCGTGGCGGCCGTGGAGGACCTGTTTCGCGCGGTGTGGAACGAGGACTTTATGCCCGGCTCCAACAATACGGTGATGGTGCACATTCGCCACCTGCGCGAAAAGATTGGCGACGACGCCCAAAAACCGCGCTTTATCAAAAACGTCTGGGGCGTCGGCTACATCATCGAATAACGCTTTTCGCTTGTGAGGATCTTGATATGACAAAAGACGATAAGCAGGCGTTCGAGGTGTCCGATCGACTCTTTGAATACGTGAGGGCGGTCGTCGACAACCGCGCGCTCGCGACGGTACTGCTCTTTTTGCTGAGCCTGCTGCTGATCGGCATCGACAACATCACTGGCATTTTGGCAGTTTTGCTTATCGGGTTTTTGCTGATCGATCGATTCGAAATCGTGCGTCGTTGCATGGCGATCGGCGGTGCCGCGTGGGTAATCACGCTGGCGATTGGTGCCATGGCTCTTGGTGGCATTGCCGGACCGGTGTTCTTTGACGCTGGCTTTGTATTCAACATGCTTGGCTTTATCCTGGCGCTTGCCGTGTGTGTCTTATTCTTTTGCGGCCGAGCGCTGTATTACCAAGGCTACGAGCAGGGGGAACAGCATGCCGATCGCGTGCTTGCGGCCCGTATCCAGGACCGCCTGATCGATCATCCTGACGCCTGGGGTAACATCGACGGCGACTTCCTGGAGGTCGAGGGTGCGCTCAACCGCGTGCGCGATTGTGAGCGTAAGGTGCATCAGGCTCTACGCGACGAGTCACATCGCAAGGACGACTTGGTCACATACTTGGCGCATGACTTGCGCACGCCGCTCGCCAGCGTGGTGGGCTACCTCTCCCTGCTGCAGGAGGCCCCCGAGCTGCCAGTCGAGCAGCGCGCGCACTTTACGGGCGTGGCGCTTGACAAGGCACATCGGCTCGACGCACTTGTCGAGGAGTTCTTCGACATCACACGCTTTGATTTCCACGATATTGTGCTCACGCGCGGCTACGTCGACTTGAGCCTGTTGCTGGCGCAGGTCGCCGATGAGTTCTATCCCATTCTCAACGAACAGCATAAGGAAGCACAGATTGATGTGCACGAGGACCTGACGGTACTTGTGGATGGCGACAAGATGGCCCGCGTGTTTAACAACATCATGAAAAACGCCGTTGCCTATAGTTACGAAGGCTCGACCATTACGGTCGAGGCCCGACGCCAAGATGACGGCGGCGTGCGCGTGCGCTTTATTAACCACGGTGACCCGATTCCTGCGGCTAAGCTCAAGGTGATCTTTGAGAAGTTCTATCGCCTGGATGCGGCGCGCGCGACCAATCGCGGCGGCGCCGGGCTTGGCCTTGCCATCGCCAAGGAGATCGTTGCGGCTCACGGTGGCACGATCGCGTGCGAATCGACGCCCGAGCACACGATATTTACCATCGAGTTGCCGGCGACATAGCCAAGGTGCCCTTACAAACACTTGACAATGCGCTCACGTGCGTATGAGCCGCGATTTCTACTATCGATACTGCTGAATTGATATCGATGTGGAGGTATGCGGTATGACGGCTGCTGCGGCTATGGAGCCCACGGAGCTAGATGAACTCATGGAGGCGCAGGCCCAGGCCGCGCACGAGCGCGAAGTCGGGGATGCGACTCGCCCCACGGCGGAGGACCTGGCGGCCTCGTCGACGCGCATCGATGTCGAGGGCCTTGACCTGTTCTATGGCGACCACCATGCGCTCAAGGACGTGTCCATAAAGATCCGCGACAAGCAGATCACCTCGTTTATCGGTCCCTCGGGCTGCGGCAAGTCGACGCTCCTGCGCTGCTTTAACCGCATGAACGACGGCATCAAGGATTGTCGCATCGAGGGCAAGATTGTACTCGACGGTCAGGATATCCTGGGCGCTTACGACATCTGCCGCCTGCGCCAGCGCGTGGGTATGGTGTTTCAGCGCCCCAACCCGTTTCCCATGAGCATCTACGACAACGTCGCGTATGGCCCTCGCGGTATGGGCGTGCGCGACCGCGCCGTGCTCGACGAGTTGGTCGAGGACTCCCTGCGCCGCGCTGCCCTGTGGGACGAGGTCAAGGACAAACTCAAGGAGTCGGGCCTGGGCCTTTCGGGAGGACAGCAGCAGCGCCTGTGCATCGCCCGCGCGCTGGCCGTGCAGCCCGACATTCTGCTGATGGACGAGCCGACCTCGGCGCTCGACCCCGTGTCGACGCTCGTGGTGGAGCAGCTGGCCTGCGAGCTCAAAGAGGCCTGTACGCTCGTGGTCGTTACGCACAATATGCAGCAGGCGGCGCGTATCTCCGACTCGGTCGCGTTTTTCTTGCTGGGCGAGTTGGTGGAGCACGCGCCCACCGCGCAACTCTTCAAGAATCCGACCGATCCGCGCACGGCGGATTATTTGACGGGACGTTTTGGCTGATACCATCTAGTAAAGGTACCTTTAGGGTTAAGATGCGGTCATGCCGGCCGCAAAGGGGTTCAACATGATCTATTACGTCGAGGACGATGACAACATCAGGGATTTGACGGTCTATGCGCTGCGCAAGCAGGGGATCGAGGCCGAAGGCTTTTCGTGCGACGGTGAGTTTAAGGCTGCCGTGGCGCGACGGGTACCCGATGCCGTCCTGCTCGACATCATGCTGCCCGATACCGATGGCTTGGCGATTATGCGTCGCCTGCGTGCCGATCGCCTGACGGCGACGGTGCCCATCATGATGCTTACCGCCAAGGATACCGAGCTCGACAAGGTGATGGCGCTCGATGGCGGTGCCGACGATTACCTGACTAAACCCTTCTCGCTCATGGAGCTTGCGAGCCGCTGCCGCGCACTGCTGCGTCGCGGCGGCATGGTCAAGCAGGCGAGCGATGTGCTCAGCGTGGGCGACATCGTGCTCTCGCCCAGTCATCGCGAGGTGACCGTTGCCGGCGAGCCGCTTAAGCTCACCCTGCGCGAGTTCGACCTGCTCGAGTACCTCATGCGCAAGCCCGGCGTGGTCTTTACCCGCGAGTCGTTGCTGCAGAGCGTGTGGGGCTGGGACTTCGACGGCGGTTCGCGCACCGTTGACGTTCACGTGCAGACGCTTCGCCAAAAACTGGGCGAGCATGCCAGCGCCATCGAGACCGTGCGCGGCGTGGGCTACCGCTTGGCCGAGCCTTCTGCCGGTGATGGTGCCGAAGGTGACGACACCGCGGCCACCGCATCGGAGGAGTAACCCGTGGTCTTCGCCCCCCAGGGAAAACATACGCTGTCCCACCGCGTTTTTGTGACGATCTTTGTCTGCGCCATGGCGGTTATCGTGGCGTTTACGGTGCTGGGTGCGTTCTTTGTGCAAAACACCTTGGCGGATGCCACGAGTGCCAATCTGGCGCAGGAAACCGAGCTCATTGCTGCCGCCCTCGACGAGCAGCAGGAGCCCATCTCGTTCTTGCGTAGCCTCGATCGCGAGGACTTGCGCATCACGCTGATTAATAAGGATGGATCGGTTGCCTACGACAACGAGGCGTCGCCTTCCACACTGCCCAACCACGGCGATCGCCCCGAGGTCATCGAGGCCTTTGAGAATGGTTCGGGTTCCGCGGAGCGCGCAAGCTCTACGCTCGACGAGATTATGCTGTATCGCGCCGTCGCCCTTGATAACGGCCAGGTTGTCCGCTTGGCGCAGGCCCAGCCTGGCGTTGCAGCGATTTTGCTGTCGATGGTGGCGCCGATGCTGCTTATCGCAGCAGCGGGCGCGGTACTCTCGTTTTTTATGGCGCGCCGCGAGTCCCGTGCCATCATCGCGCCGTTGCAAGAGGTGGATTTGGACCACCCACGCCGTAGCTATGAGCACGCCTATGCCGAGATGGTCCCCATGCTTGAGCGTATCGAGTCGCAGCGCCAGGAACTCAAGCGCCAAATGGCGGTGCTGGCGGACAACGACCGTATGCGCCGCGAGTTCACGGCGAATATCACCCATGAGCTCAAGACGCCGCTTACGGCGATTTCGGGCTATGCCGAGCTCATCGCAAACGGCATGGTCGAGGGCGAGGACGACCTGCGCAACTTTGGCGGTCGCATCTATCGTGAGGCGGGCCGCTTGGCAGCGCTTGTCAACGACATCCTTACGCTGTCTAACTTGGACGAGGCCGAGCGTGCAACTGAGGGCGAGGCGGTGCCCATTGGGTCCACGGAGCCTATTGAGCTCTCGCGTGCCATCTACGCGGTTGAGCAGCGTCTTGAACAGGTCGCCCGTCAGGCGAATGTGACGATCAGTCATGAGACCAAGCCTGTGGTCATCGAGGGCGTGTCGCGCTTGATTGACGAGCTCATCTATAATCTGGCAAGCAACGCCATCCGCTACAATCGACCCGGCGGTACGGTTACGCTGCAGTGCGGCACCAACGACGAAGGCCATCCGTTCCTCGCGGTCGCCGACACGGGAATCGGTATCGCGCCTGAAGAACAGGGCAAGGTATTTGAGCGGTTCTATCGCGTGGACAAGAGTAGGTCCAAGGCACGCGGCGGAACCGGTCTGGGGCTTGCCATTGTCAAGCATGCGGCCCTGTATCATCACGCCACGCTCGATCTGTCGAGCGAGTTGGGCGTGGGAACCACCATTACGGTGACGTTTCCCATACAGCAGGACGAGCCATTCGCTAGCGATACAACATAGATATTGATGTAGACGCCGCATTTGACTTTCGGGTGCGGCGTTGTTGTGCATTTTTACGATTGCTTCCGACATTTTTACAGGAGAGCCTGTTTCTTATGTATAGAGTTTGGTCTCGGTAAAAAGATGCGATAACATACGGACAGTTTTGTCAATCCGAACTGGGGAAATGAAAGGCAAGCTGCATGACCCTTCTCGAACTGTTCCAGCTGCTCAAAAAGCACCTCAAGCTGGTCATCACCCTTCCGGTGGTCTGCGCGATCGCCATGGGCATCGTGTCCTTCGTTGCGATGGACAACACCTACACCGCGACGACGAGCATGTACATTCTCGCCAAGACCGACGATAGCGGTCAGATGAGCTACAACGATCTCTCGGCGAGCCAGATGCTTTCCAACGATATCGCCACGCTGCTGGATAGCGATAGCGTTAAGAGCGGTGCTGCCAATGAGTTGGGCCTTGCTGACCTGGATGACTACAAGGTGTCTGTTTCCTCCGAGACCACCACGCGTGTCATTACGCTTTCGGTTACCGGCACCGATGCCAAGGAGACGGCTAAGGTCGCAAAGGCCATGGCCAGCTCGGTGAGTACGGTCGCTCAGAACGTCGGCGCTGCCCAGAGCATCAACGTTATCGACGAGGCTAAGACTCCCGAAGTCCCCAGCGGCCCCAAGCGCACGCTGTACGTTGCTGTCGCGTTCCTCGCCGGTATCTTTATCGCAGTTGCCTATGTCGTTTTGGCAGACATGCTCAATACCCGCATCCGCGGTGCCGAAGAGGCAGAAGAGCTCCTGGGCATTCCCGTTGTTGGCCGAATTCCGGCTATGAAAGGTGGTAAATAGGCATGGCTAAGGCAAAGAACACCGATAAGCTCGTTGTACAGAATGCCGCCAAGACCCTTCTGGCCAACATCCGCTTTGCGAGCGTGGACGACCCTATTCGCACCATCACCGTTACCTCCTCGATTCCCAACGAGGGCAAGTCTACGGTTTCCATTAACCTTGCTCAGGCAATCGCCACGAGCGGCAAGTCCGTGCTCCTGGTCGAGGCCGATATGCGCCGCAGGTCTCTTTCCGATATGCTCGGCGTTCGTTCGCGCGGCGGACTCTATGCGGTCCTTTCCGAGCAGATTTCCATCGACCAGGCAATTGTCGAGACGGGTCAGAAGAACTTCTACTTCCTCGATGCCGAGCCGCACATTCCCAATCCTGCCGACATCATCGTTTCTCACCGCTTTGCCAAACTGGTCAAGGCGCTGTCTGCCAAGTTCCAGTACGTCATCTTCGATGCTCCTCCGGTCGGCACCTTCATCGATGCTGCCGAGATTGCCAGCCTGACCGACGGTGCGCTGTTCGTGGTGCGCGAGGACTTCACCAAGCGCGAGGAGGCACTCAACGCTATCGGCCAGCTTAAGAAGTCCGAGAAGGTTAAGCTCATCGGTACCGTCATGAACTACTGCGAGACCGAGACCAGCGAGTACTACTACTCCTACTACACCAAGGACGGTAAGAAGGTTAAGAAGGGCTCCGACGATCAGGGGACTTCCAAAAAGGGCATCTTCACCAACCGAGCAAACGTTTAGTTGATTAAGGCTGACCTATGCGTGACATTCATTGCCATATCTTGCCGGGTGTAGACGACGGCGCCGCCGATCTCGATGAGAGCTTGGCGATGCTCGAGGCTGCCAAGCGGGCTGGTGTAACCAGGATCGTTTGCACTCCTCACTGCCGTGATCCCTATTTTGATTACGACAAGATGTGGGATGCCTTTGAGCTGCTGCGTGATAACTCTGACGGTTTTCCGCTCCAGATGGGCTTCGAGGTCAACCATCGAAAGCTCGTTGAGCTTGGTATCGATGCCGCGGAGCACTTGCATTTCGATGGAACCAACGAGTTTCTTCTCGAGCTTTCGACGCATGCCGATGCGTATGCGTTTAGAGAGTACGAGAACACGATTTACGATTTGCAGTGCCGTGGCTACCAGGTGATCATCGCTCATCCTGAGCGCTATCGTGCGGTTCAAAAGGATGTAAGCGTGGCGGAGCGCCTGGTCGATATGGGCTGCAAGCTGCAGGCTTCGGCGGACTTTATTGCCGGCGGTCGCTTTGGTCGCGAGAAAAAGCCGGCACAGCGCCTGTTCGATCAGAACCTGTACAGCTTCATCGCGAGCGATGCCCATAACGTGGGTCATTACGATTGCCTGGCGAAGGCTCGCGCGAAGTTTAGCGTGCGCGGAGCTCATTTTCGCTAAAATCTGTCCCTAACGTTCGCATTGAATGAAGGGGCAGCCATGGATATTCAACTTGAGACGGGATGCTTTGATGACGCGGCGTTGGTGCGCCGCGTCGTTTTTATGGACGAGCAGGGCTACGAGAATGAGTTCGACGCTATCGACGAGGATCCGAACTGCATTCATGTGACGCTCTATGTAGACGGCGAGCTTGCCGGTTGCTCGCGCGTGTTTCCCGAAGAGCTTGAGCGCGTGGCTGACGCAGAGGCCCCGGTGTTGCCGGCATGCGACATGGACGAAGGCGTTGCGGCGGGGGAGACCTACATTATGGGGCGCGTGGCTGTGCTGCCGAGCATGCGCCGTCGCGGTTTGGCGAGCAAGATTGTCGAGGCCAGTGATGCCGCCGCGCGTGATGCCGGCGCCAGGCTTATTAAGCTGCATGCGCAGGAATACGTGCTGCCGCTCTATGTAAAGGCGGGCTACACGCAAATTGCCCCGGTAGATTTCGAAGACGAAGGCCAGCCCCACGCCTGGATGGCCAAGCGCGTAGATGGCAGATAGGGACGTTCCTTTTCTGCCGGCAGTTGGGGACACTCCTTGGCAATTGACGCATTGGAGCGCTCGGACATACAGTTTTTCGATTCCGTATGTATATATGCGCGTTAATGGGTTATAAAATCTAAGTCTGAACATAGCAGGTCTGCGATGCGGCTCGGGCGACCGGGCCGTTTTTGCGGACAGGGGTAGCGCGAAAGGACTGCACATGCGTCAATTTAAGACCGAGAGCAAAAAACTGCTCGACCTCATGATCAACTCCATCTACACCAATAAGGAAATCTTCCTGCGCGAGCTTATCTCTAACGCGAGCGACGCCGTCGACAAGCTCAACTTTAAGAGCCTGCAGGATCCGAGCGTCAAGATCGACCAGGGCGACCTGGCTATTCGCGTTTCCTTTGATAAAGACGCCCGCACCATTACCATCTCGGATAACGGCATTGGCATGACCGCCGAGGAGCTCGAGTGCAATCTGGGCACCATCGCCCATTCCGGCTCCGAGGAGTTTAAGACCGAGAACGCCGAGCAGCAGGGTTCGGATGTTGACATCATCGGCCAGTTTGGCGTGGGCTTCTACTCGGCTTTTATGGTCGCCAGCCATGTGAAGGTCGTCAGCCGCGCCTACGGCGAGGATGTCGCCCATGTGTGGGAATCCGACGGTCTTGAGGGCTACACCATCGAGGACGGCGAGCGTGCCGAGCACGGTACCGATGTCATCCTGACGCTGCGCGAGAACGAGAAGCTCGATGCCGACGGCGAGGCCGAGACCTACGATCGCTTCCTGACCGAGTGGGGCCTCAAGAGCCTGATTCAGCAGTACAGCAACTATGTGCGCTACCCGATTCAGATGATGGTGTCCAAGAGCCGCCAGAAACCCAAGCCCGAGGACGCTGGCGACGATTACAAGCCCGAGTACGAGGACTACCAGGAGCTCGAGACCGTCAATTCCATGACACCGATCTGGAAGAAGCGCAGCTCCGATGTCGAGCAGAAGGACTACGACGAGTTCTACAAGTCCACGTTCCACGACTTTGACGATCCTGCGCGCACCATCAGCTTCCACGCCGAGGGCACGCTCGAGTACGATGCCCTGCTGTTTGTGCCGGGACGCGCGCCGTTCGATTTGTACAGCAAGGACTACGAGAAGGGCCTGGCGCTTTACAGCTCCAACGTCCTGATCATGGAGAAGTGCGACGACCTGCTGCCCGACTACTACAACTTTGTCCGCGGCGTCGTGGATTCCGCCGACGTGTCGCTCAACATCTCGCGTGAGACGCTGCAGCAGAACCGTCAGCTCAAGGCCATCGCCAAGCGCGTGGAGAAGAAGATTACTGCCGATCTTGAGGATATGCGTGACAACGACCGCGAGGCCTACGAGAAGTTCTTTGAGAACTTTGGCCGCGGCCTTAAGTACGGCATCTACTCGAGCTATGGCATGAAGGCCGATGAGCTCGCCGACCTGTTGCTGTTCTGGTCTGCCAAGGAACAGAAGATGATTACCCTGGCCGAGTATGCCAAGGGCATGCCCGAGGATCAGAAGGCCATCTACTACGCCGCCGGCGATTCGCGCGAGCGCTTGGCCAAGATGCCCGTGGTAAAGGGCGTGCTCGACCGCGGCTATGACGTGCTGCTGCTGACGCAGGACGTGGATGAGTTCACGTTCCAGGCTATGCGTGAGTACGTTGCCGCCGATATGCCCAAGATCTACGAGGACGACGCTGCCCGTGAGGCTGCCGAGAAGGCCGTGGCCGACGGTGCCGAGCCCGAGGTCGAGGATCGCCATCTGGAGCTCAAGAACGTCGCGACCGGTGATCTTGATCTGGCGACCGAGGACGAGAAGAAGGAGGCCGAGGACGCCACCAAGGAAAACGAGGACCTCTTCAGCGCTATGAAGGAGGCACTCGGTGACAAGGTCGAGAAAGTTGCCGTCTCCGCGCGCCTGACCGATGCCCCCGCTTGCATCACCACCGAGGGCCCGCTTTCGCTCGAGATGGAGAAGGTGCTCCAGAAGGGACCCGAGGGCGCGCCCGACGGTATGCCCAAGAGCCAGCGCGTGCTCGAGCTCAACGCCAAGCACCCGGTCTTTGCCAAGCTCGTCGCTGCTCAGAAGGCGGGCGACACTGACAAGATCAAGCAGTACTCCGGCTTGCTCTACGATCAGGCCCTGCTGGTCGAGGGCATCCTCCCCGAGGACCCCGTGGCCTTCGCGGCGGCTGTTTGCAACTTGATGTAGTTCGGGGATACGGCACCGTAACTAGATTAGAACGAGAGTGGATAATCTCCCACTTTTGGCTCGAATGCGGGCTTGAAGTGGGAGATTTTCCACTCTCGTTTCCTTTTGAATGATTCCTCCGTCCCCAAGGGATCAATTATTTGTCGGGGTTGTGGTTTTGTGACCAGCTGAAATTAAAGATACTGTACACCTGTACGTTAATTCGTCTTCGTAGTATATTGCTACCCGCAAAACTCAATACCATTGTGCACTGAGACGCTAAAGCGCCTACGTACAATGGTTATCGATAGTACGATTCGATTCAACGACAGGATGGATGGTCCAAGCGTGAGTCTCGGCAGCAAACTATCCAATGCAAAGGTGTCCTTTGCGATATTTAAGCGCGACATTAAGCGACTGCTTGTGAACCCCGTCGCCTTGGTGGTTACCCTTGGCGTGTGCGTTATTCCCTCGCTGTATGCCTGGTACAACATCGTGGCCAACTGGGATCCGTACGGAAACACCCAGGGTATCAAGATTGCCATCGCCAACAACGATCGGGGCACCCAAAACGACTTGGTGGGCGAGCTCAACGCGGGCGACCAGGTTGTCGATCAGCTCAAGGAGAACGATCAGCTGGGCTGGACCTTCGTCGATTCGGCGTTCGATGCCAAGGAGGGCGTCGAGAGCGGTGAGTACTATGCGGCCATCGTAATCCCCAAGAACTTCTCGGATAACCTGGTTTCGATGCTCGACGGCAACTACCATCAGCCCAAGCTCACGTACTACGTCAATGAGAAGAAGAGCGCCATTGCGCCCAAGGTTACCGATACCGGTGCAAACACCATCGAGGAGCAGATCAACTCGGAATTTGTCTCTACGGTAGGCAAGACTGTTGCCGGTATCGCCAAGGATGCCGGTGTCGATTTAAAGGACAAGGCAACCCAGACTCAGGACTCGCTGGCAAGTTCGGTGTCCGAGGCGTCCGACACCTTGGGCGAGGTGCGCGATTCGATTGGCGATATGAATGCCGCCATCGATAAGACGAGTGGCGCTATCGCCTCGGCTGATGCGGCACTTGCCGGCTTGCAAGGCCAGGCACCTTCGCTGACGCAGGCGATCTCCCAGGGCAACGACCTGCTGAGCGAAGCTCGCACCACGGCGGGCAACTCCATCACCTCGCTCTCCAAGGCGCTCTCGGAAGGCAGCCTTGCGCTCACCAAGACGTCGGCCTCTGCGAACGCTGCCATCGGCAAGCTGACGGGCGCGGTCACATCTACGACCACCCGTATCGACAACTCGCTCGAGTCTCTTCAAGCGACGATCGACCACAATAAGGCCGTTATCGGGCACTTGGAGATTCTCGCCAATGACACGTCGACAGGTTCCGAGGAAATTGACGCGCGCATTGTATCGACCATCGATTTGCTTCGAGAGCAGAATGAAAAGCTTCAGAGCATCAAGGACGGTCTGTCCGCGCAGTCGAGCGCCATGGCGAATGACGCAGCGGCTGTTTCGGGTGCCAGTAACGCTATCAATAACGCAATTCATACCGGTGCGACCAACCTTGGCCAAGCCCAGACGGACTTGGGCCAAAACGCGCTGCCGAAGGCCTCGAGCGCGCTCGACTCTTTTGCTGCCGTTTCGGGCGACCTGACCGGTATCGTCTCGGGTATGACACCTACACTTGCAAATGCGCGCGGCACGTTGGCGCAGCTTAGCGCTACGCTCGGCCAGGCCAAGACCACGCTGTCCCAGACCGATTCCTCGCTTGCCAAGGTCCAGGACAAGCTTGCAACCGCCGCCAATGACATCGCGGCGCTGCAGACCTCCGAGTCCATGGGCGAGCTGGCCGATCTGATGGGCGTCGATGTCAATGACGTGGCAGATTTCATGGCGTCTCCGGTTGAGTTGACGTCCAAGTCAATCTATCCGGTCAAGAGCTTTGGCTCGGGCATCGCTCCCTTCTACACCAATCTGGCGCTTTGGGTGGGCGGCTATGTGCTCATCGCCATTTACAAGCTCGAGGTCGACCGTGAAGGTGTTGGCAGCTTTACGGCGCGCCAAGGCTACTTTGGCCGCTGGTTGCTCATGGTGATCCTGGGCGCGTTGCAGGCCATCATCGTTACGGTAGGCGATCTGGTGATTGGCGTGCAGTGCGTCAGCCCGCTGCTGTTCGTGCTGGGCGGCATCGCCATTTCGTTCACCTACGTCAATATCATCTATGCGCTGTCCACCACGTTTAAGCATATCGGCAAGGCTATCGGCGTCATTCTCGTCATCGTGCAGATCCCGGGTTCGTCGGGCATGTACCCCATCGAGATGATGCCCGGCTTCTTCCAGTGGCTGCACCCGCTGCTGCCCTTTACCTACGGCATCAATCTGCTACGCGAGACGGTCGGCGGCATGTATTCGTTCAACTACCTGTTTAACCTGTGCATTCTGGGCGTGTTCTTGATCGTGGCGCTCTTTATCGGCCTGCAGCTGCGTCCGCTGCTGCTCAACCTTAACCTGCTCTTTGATAAACAGCTCTCCACGACCGGTATGATGATTTGCGAGTCCAACGACCTGCCGCGCCAGCGCTACTCGCTGCGCACGGCCATGCGCGTCATGCTCGATTCCGATTCGTACCGTCGCGAACTGCTCGATCATGCGGTCGCCTTTGAACATCGCTACCCGTACTACATCAAGGGCGGTTTTGCCGCCGTGGTGGGCGTTCAGGTCCTGCTCTTTGTCCTGTCGACGGTTCTCGATATCGACAACAATGGCAAGATCATTCTGCTGGTCATCTGGATTATCTCGGTCATTGCCATCTGCGGCTGGCTCATCAACATCGAGTACATCCGCGCGAGCCTCAACACCCAGATGCGCATCTCGGCGCTTTCGGATGAGGACCTGCGTCGCGAGATGCGCGAGCACACGGCCGCCATTCCGGCCGCTCGTCACATGTTCGGCTTGAATGCGAGCGAGCGGGGGTCTGAACCCAAGACTCAGACTGTCAGCCAATGCGGTCATCGCGATGCGGTCCATGTGCCCGAGAACGGGGATGACACGTTTGTGATGAATGAAAAGAACGCCCCGCTCGGCAAGCACTCCAAAGGAGGTGAGGCATAAATGAAGAACATCCTGCATCTGTTTAAACGCGATGTCCAAAACGTGTCTCGCTCCGTAATCGGCTTGGTTGTCGTGATGGGCCTCGTTATCGTACCGTGCCTGTACGCGTGGTTTAATATCGCCGGCAGCTGGGATCCGTACGGCAACACCGGCAATCTTAAGATCGCCGTGGTCAACACCGATGAGGGTTACGAGAGCGATCTGATCCCTGTCGAGGTCAACGTGGGCGAAAACGTGACCGCCACCCTGCGCGGCAACGAGAGCTTCGATTGGGTTGTACTCAACAATCGAGAAAAGGCCATCGAGGGCGTCAAATCGGGCGCATACTATGCGGCTGTCGTTATCCCCAAGACGTTTAGTGCCGATATGATGACGCTCTTCTCGACCGATGTGAAGCATGCCGATATCGAGTTCTACGAGAACCAGAAGGCAAATGCCATTGCTCAGATCGTGACCGAGAAGGGCTCGAGCGCCGTCCAGAGTCAGGTCAACGAGACCTTTACCGAAACCATTACGGCTATCGGTCTTAAAACCGTGTCCAGCCTGCTCGACTACATGAGCACCGACCAGGTGAACAACTTTATCGCCAACCTGTCCTCGACGCTGGGCGATTCGGTCGAGGATCTGCAAGACGTTCAGGCCAGCGCAACGTCGCTGGCGGGCATTTTGAGTTCCACGTCCGATTCGCTGACGTCGGCGGGCGGTATGCTCAAGCAGACGGGCACGGTCGATGAGTCGACTAAGCAGCTGATGGAGCATGCCAAGAGCGGTATCGATGATTCCAAAGAAGCGCTTAAGGCGGCAAACGATGCCATCGATGCCGCGATCGATGGAAGTGCGGGTTCGTTCGACAATGTGTCTGCCGAGCTCGCGAAGGCGTTCGATGCCGCGAACCAGCATGTCGACCTTACGGTGTCCCAACTCAACGATGCCGCTGCGGCCCTCAATGCGCGCGCCAAGGATATCGATGCGATGGCCGATCAGCTCCGCAGCTTTGCCGACCAGGTGAGGAATGAGAATTTGAAGGACGGCCTCAAGTCCGCTGCGACGTCGCTGGGCAGAATCGCCGTTGAGTACCGCAATAATGAGAAGGACCTGAAGGCGACCGCGAAGTCTCTCTCCGACAGCATGGCCGAGGTCAACAGCTCGCGTGCCGAGGTCGATCAGGCCATCGCCGATGCCAAGGCCGGCATCGCGGGTGCCAAATCCGATTACGATTCCACGTTCTCGGTTAAGGCCAAGGAGCTCAAGAAGACCGTCTCGGGGGTTCTGGATTCACTGAATGGTATTTCAAGCGATCTGGATAGCGCCGTTGCAGGACTGACCGATGCGTCCGGCTCGCTGGCAAAGGGTCTGTCCAAAGCCGCAAGGCTGGTCAACAAGGCTTCCGATCAGCTGGGTGAGGCATCGGACAAGATCGGCGCGTTTAAGGACGAGCTTGACGGCGCCCTTATGTCGGACGATCTGGCCACGATCAAGACAATGATCGGCAACGACCCCGAGGGTTTGGCCGCGTCGCTTTCCGGCCCCGTCGCGCTCGACCGCAAGCCGGTCTATCCGATTCGCAATTACGGCTCTGCCATGGCGCCGTTCTACACGATTCTGTCGCTCTGGGTCGGTTCGATCGTGCTGGCGGCCATGATGAAGGTGTCGGTTGACGATGAGCTCATCAACGAGCTTATCCCCGTGCGCCTGCACGAGATCTACCTGGGTCGTTACCTGTTCTTTGGCGGTCTGGCACTGCTGCAGGCAACGCTCGTGTGCGCGGGTGACATCCTATTCTTTGGCATCCAGTGCGACAACCCGCTGCAATTTGTGCTGGCGGGCTGGATCGCGAGTCTTGTGTTCTCCAATATCGTCTATACGCTTACGGTTTCGTTTGGCGATATCGGCAAGGCGCTTGCCGTCGTGTTGCTGGTCATGCAGGTCGGCGGTTCGGGTGGCACGTTCCCCATCGAGATGACCGGCCCCGTGTTCCAGGCGATATATCCGTTCCTGCCGTTTACCCACGGCATCAACGCCATGCATGCCGCCATGGCCGGTGCCTACCATATGGAGTACTGGATTGAGCTGGGTATTCTGGCGAGCTATCTGATTCCGTCGCTGGCCCTGGGTGTGGTCTTCCGCCGTCCAGTCATCAAAGCCAACGATTGGATCATCGAAAAGCTGGAATCAACCAAATTGATTTAGCGCGGCAATGTGGCGTTGCCGGAACATCGAGGCTTTCCTGCTCGATACTTTAGCGGGCTGGATTGCGGTGCAGAGCTGGTTGTTGCTACAGTAGCGGGGCGTGCCGGGGGTCCGGCGCGTCCCGTTTTTATTTGACCATGAGGCGGCACGCAGCCATACGCGTGCGGACACCACGCCCAGTTTGAGTGTGAGGATGTTCCATGGCCCAATACGCTGCCAACGAAATTGAAAACATGCCCGATAGCCCTGTTGCTCGCGAGGACCTGGGTGCGGGCGGCAACTCCCGTGGTGCCGGTGCTCGTTCGCCGTTGTTCTGGAAAGTTCTACTGCTTTCGGTGGCGATTATCTGGGGCTACTCCTTTACCACTATGAAGGACGCGCTCGACACCATTCCGGTGTTCGAACTGCTCTATATTCGTTTTCTTCCCGCAGCGCTGGTCATGCTTGTTATCTTTCGCAAGCGCATCGCCGCCCACCTTAACGCTCGCAATCTGATTGTTGGTCTGAGCATGGGCGCGCTCATGTGGGCAGCCTATGCCTTGCAGACGGTCGGTCTGGCTCAGACCACGGCGGGTAAGAACGCTTTTTTGACGGGCACCTATTGCATTTTGGTCCCGTTCGCGAGCTATTTCCTAAGCGGCGAAAAGCTCACTCGCTACAACTTGGGCGCCGCATTGCTCTGTCTGGCGGGCATTGGCCTGGTGGCGCTCGATAGCGTCGAGTTCAACATCGGTGATGCCATCAC
This sequence comes from uncultured Collinsella sp., assembly GCA_902479145.1. Classification (GTDB taxonomy): domain Bacteria; phylum Actinomycetota; class Coriobacteriia; order Coriobacteriales; family Coriobacteriaceae; genus Collinsella. Next base: position 15,868 of record CABSNR010000008.1, on the reverse strand, counting down.
GCTGGGCGGTGCGGTTTTCTTTGCTGTTCAGATGTCGGTGACGGCCAAGTACGGTCGCAAAATGGACATCAACGTCATCACGTTTTGGATGTTTGTGGGCAACGGCGTGCTGAGCCTGGTCTCGTCGCTGCTATTCGAGACCCAAGCGCCTCTGTCCGTGTGGACGCCGAGCTTTATCGGCGTGATGACCTTTCTCTCGGTGGGCTGCACGTGCGTGGCGCTGCTCATCCAAAACGTCGGCTTGGCGCACGTCCCGGCCTCGACGGGCTCATTGCTCCTATCGATGGAGTCCCCTTCGGGCGTGTTGTTTTCGGTGCTGCTGATGGGGGAGGCGCTCACCTCGCGTCTGCTTGCCGGCTTCGTCCTCATCTTCTTGTCGATCATCTTGAGCGAGACACATTTCGATTTTTTGCGCCGAAATAATTGCGCGCAATTGTAAACAACTTGTTGCGCCGCCCTCCTGGGGCGGCGTTTTTTATGTAACGCCCTTACAGTTATGCCTTGCACTTTAGACCATCAAAGTGCTTGCAGCACAAATAATACTGGAGGGCATCTATGGCACCAGCTCTGTCCGATTTTCAACCGCAACCAGCGCCCAAGGCCACCCCGGCAGCGCAAGCCGCTATCGGTGACGGTCTTGTTGCCGAGGCTCAAGCTTTTGCAGACAAGCTTGCTGCGTGGCGCCACGACCTGCACCAGACGCCCGAGTTGGGTAATCGCCTTCCGCAAACCTCTGCGTATATCCAGGCACGTCTGACCGAGATGGGCATCCCGTTTGTCACGCTCGTCGACGGCTCCTGTGTTGTGGGCTTAATCGGTGCCGGTGCGGCCGTGGCGGCCCAGGGCAACGGTACGTGCACGGACGATCAGGCCGGCACGGTCATCATGCTGCGCGGCGACATGGATGCCCTTCCCGTCGCGGAAGAGTCGGGCGAGCCTTTCGCCTCTGTCAACGGCTGCATGCATGCTTGCGGCCACGATATGCATGCGACGGCCCTGCTTGGTGCCGCCCGCCTGCTCAAGGCTCGCGAGGCCGAGCTTGTCGATGCCAATGCCACGGTTAAGCTGCTGTTTCAGCCGGGCGAGGAAACCTTTGAGGGCGCCCGCGCTGCCATTGCCGATGGCCTGCTGCAGAACCCGCGTCCCCAGGCGGCTTTCGCCATGCATGTTAACAGCCAATCGCCGCTCGGCTTGGTGCTCTATGGAAGCCCGGCGCTTTCGGGCGTGTACGGTTTCCGCATTACACTGCAGGGCAAGGGCGGCCATGGCTCGAGCCCCGAGATCTGCATCGACCCCATCACGGCCGGCGTCCATGTGCATCTGGCGCTTCAGGAGCTCATCTCCCGCGAGGTGCCGGCGGCCAAGGAGGTCGCGCTTACCGTTGGCAAGTTCGCTGGCGGTCAGGCGGCAAACGTCATTCCCGACACCTGCGTGCTCGAGGGAACGCTGCGTGGCTTCGATGTCGAGCTCATGGCGCATCTTAAGAGCCGCATTGCCGAGGTCGTCAATGGCGTCGCGGCAACGTATCGTACGCCGGCGACCATCGAGACGCTCTCGGATGTTCCGCCACTCGTACTCGATGACGATATGACCCAGGCATCGCTGGGCTATGTGGGTGCGACATTGCCCAAGGCAGCTTTCCTGCCGTTGTTCCACGCCATGGCGAGCGAGGACTTTGCGCTTATCTCGAGCGAGATCCCGAGCGCGTACTTTACCGTGGGCGCCGCTGTAACCGATACGGATGAGCATTTTGCCCAGCACCATCCCAAGGCGCGCTTTAACGATGCCGAGCTGCCGCTCGGTGCCGCGGCCTATACCGCCGTCGCTTTGGGCTATATCGCCGACCACCGGTAGCACCCAACCTTGCCTTTCAAGCCTGCGGGCATGGCCGTAAGGCCTATGCCTTGTCTTTCAAGGCAATCTTGGGCACTACCGGCGCCCGGCGCCGGCTATTCGTTTGTTAAATAAGGAGCAGTATGTCCCGGCAACGCAAGTTCTTCCCCGGCTGGCTCGTGGTGGCCTCCGGCTTTGTGATCATGGCCACGTGCTACACGATTTTCGTCAACTGCATGAGCCTGTTCCAGCCGCTGATCGTCAGCGACCTGGGCATTTCCCTTGCGCAGTACAACATCTCCAATGCCATCTCCACCGTGGTGAGCGTTGTGGGTTCGCTTGTGATCGGCCATGTTGCCGATAAAGTAAGCGGCCGCGTTCTGGGCTCCCTCACCGTTATCGCCACCTCTGCCGTGCTTGTCGGCATGAGCTTTGTGGGCGAGCTTTGGCAGGTCTACGTGCTCTTTGCCGTCTCGGGCTGCTTCGCCGTGGCCTCGACCCGCCTGCTCATTAGCCTCGTCACTGCCAACTGGTTTACAGCCAAACGCGGTCTTGCTATCTCCATTGCGCTTTCGGGCTCGGGCTTTGGCGGCGCCATTCTCTCGCCGATCGTGAGCTCGCTAATCGTGAGCGTGGGCTGGCGTTCCGCCTTCTTGGTGCTTGCCGCCGTCTGCATTGTGGCGGCGCTGCCCATCACGGCGTATTCCTTCCGCACCAAACCTTCCGAGATTGGCCTGAAGCCGCTCGGCGAGAACCCGGGCGATCCGTCTGTTTCCACCGCGGGCGATAAGGACGAGCATACGGCCCCCGACGTCAGTGTTGGTTGGTCGCGCATTAAGAAGAGCCCGGCATTCTGGCTGCTCGTCGTGGCATTCCTTTTTATGGGCCTTGTCAATGGCGCCATCCTGCCCAACCAGGTTACGAATATGACGAGCGTCACCGTCAACGGCGCCAAGATCGTCACGGGCGGTCACGACCCTATGTGGGCAGGCACCGTGCTTTCGGCCTATATGGTTACCGTCGTTATCGCCAAGATTTCCCTTGGCGCCATCTATGATCGATTTGGCCTGCGTTTTGGCAATGTGTTGGGGTCCGTTGCGTGCATCGTTGCCTGCGTCGCCCTGTGCTTCCCCGCAACCGACCTCGGCCCCATCGTGGCTGCCATTAGCTTTGGTATCGGAACGTGCATGGGCACCATTACGCCCACGATCGCTGCGTCTAAGCAGTTTGGCATGGCCGACCTGGGTAAGGTCACGGGCACCATTACCTCGCTCGAGATGGTCGGTGGCACCGTGGGCGCCATCGTCTCGGGTGTGCTGTTCGACGCTACGGGCTCCTTTGCGAGCACCTGGATCGTGTGCCTGGTGTGCTCCGTGGCTATGCTCGTGTTTCTGTTGGCGTCCGAGCCCATCGCTGCCAAGCTGCGCGCGAGCGTGGCGGGGGAGTAGGTAGGCCAAAGCGCATCGCCGCTTGTCTGCTTCGTCCGTGACTGCCGCGGCGGCGCGTCCGGCCGAACGAGTTCCCATACCCTCGTTCGGTCAGACGCGCCGCCGCGTTGCTGCTTTGTGCCGTATAATGTCCACTACCTATGACGCGATACAAAAGAAAGGTGTTTGCCCATGCAGGCACAGAAGGCGGAGGGAACCCGCGACCTTATCGGCGCCGAGATGCGCGCCTGGCAAAAGATGCAGCAGATTGCGGCCGGCGTATTCGAGCCGTTTGGCTTTAAGCCCATCGAGACACCCGCGATCGAGCAGGTGGACGTCTTTGTCCACGGCATCGGCCAGTCGACCGACGTCGTGCGCAAGGAGATGTTCCGCGTCTTTAGCGGCGCCAACCTGGAGCGCGTCTTTGCTGAGGGCACCGACACCAAGCTCAAGCCCAAGCAGCGCCTGGCGCTTCGTCCCGAGGGCACGGCCGGTGTGGTGCGCGCCGTCGTGGAGAACAACCTGGTGCCCCAGGGTTCCACGCCGTTTAAGGCTTATTATGCCGAGGCCATGTTCCGTGGCGAGCGTCCTCAGAAGGGTCGCCTGCGCCAGTTCCATCAGGTGGGTATCGAGTGGCTCGGCGCTCCCGATCCGGCTGCCGACGCCGAGTGCATCATCATGCTTATGGAGTTCTACAAGCGCCTGGGCTTCGATCTGTCCAAGCTTCGCCTGCTTATTAACTCGATGGGCGATGCGCAGTGCCGTCCGGCCTACCGCGAGCAGGTCAAGCAGTTTATCCTCGATCACGCCGACGAGATGTGCGACGAGTGCCGCGAGCGTGCCGAACTCAACCCGCTGCGTGCCTTCGACTGCAAGAACGACCACTGCCGCGAGATCATGGCCGACGCCCCGCTGATGGGCGACAACCTGTGCGATGAGTGCCGCGAGCACTACGAGCAAGTCAAGCGCTATCTGGATGCGGCGGGTATCGAGTATGTCGAGGACCCCACCTTGGTGCGTGGCCTGGACTACTACACCCGTACCGTCTTTGAGGTCGAGGCTCCCGGTGCCGGTGTCGGCTCCATCGGTGGCGGCGGTCGCTACGACGGCTTGGTCGAGCTCGAGGGTGGCAAGCCCACGGCAGGCGTCGGCTTCGCTGTCGGTTTTGAGCGTGCGCTGCTGGCCCTTCAGGCCTTTGGTAACGACTTGGGTGCCGAGGAGGCCCCGTGCGTCTATGTTGCCAATGCCGGCAAGGAGCTGCGCCAGAACGTCTTTGCCATCACGCAGGAGCTTCGCGCCGCAGGCATCGTGACCGAGGCCGACTACCAGGGTCGTTCGCTCAAAGCTCAGTTTAAGCAGGCCGATAAGGTGGGCGCCAAGCTCATTTTGGTCCTGGGTGGCGACGAGCTTGCCGCCGGCAAGGTCAAGGTGCGCGACATGGAGAGCCATGACGAGGTACTGGTCGATTTGGCCAACGTTGTCGAGGCGGTTCGCGAGCGCCTGTAGCGTATGATTTTTGAGCTGCGGGTCCGCTAACACGTCCCGCTTGCGGCGAACGATTGTTACGGGGGTGTTTCGCTTTTATGCGGAATGCCCCCGTTTGTGTATGCCGTCCACCGAGAAATACGACCATTTAGGGCAAAAACCCTTGCAATGCAGAAAATACTTTTGTGTGGTAAAGCGCAATCAGTGTCGAAAGTATTTCTCAAGCGCCTATAATGAATATCGCATGTTACGTGCATAGAAGGAGGAATGGGAGGAAACGTGGCTGAGAACCTAAGCAACCAGTCTGTACCCGAAGCCGCGGCGCGCGTCGCTGCCGTGGTCAACCGCCTCGTTAACCGAATCGGCTCGAATGCCGAGTCCAGGGAGCGTCTCGCCGAGATCGAGATCCCCGAGGAGCTGCGCGATAATCTGGCGCTGTTCCTGCGCCTGGAGCGTCGTGTGCTTAGCGAGTATGATCCCGAGATCGCGGACCTGTTCGACATAATCCTGTCGGCCGAGATTGTGGCCAATGCCGGCAACCCCGGTAGCCGTGCCGCTGACGAGGCCGTCGACGAGCAGGGCGTGCCCACCGCCGACGAGCCCACCGCCGTGGCATTTCGTGAGGTCGTCGATCTGATCGACAGTCTGCCGCTCGATAAGCAGCAGGTTATCGTCCGCGCCTTTACGAGCTTCTTCCACCTGGCAAACCTGTCGGAGGAGAACTACCGTGTGGCGCAGCTGCGCGAGCGCGAGGCCGGTGCGTCGACCGATACCGAGGTCGATCCCGCCAACGAGCTTACCGTCGCCTATCACCAGCTGGTGAATGAGCTGGGCGTCGAGGGCGCCAACGAGCTGCTCGGCAAGCTTGAGTTCCACCCCGTCTTTACCGCGCATCCCACCGAGGCCCGTCGTAAGGCCGTCGAGGGCAAGATTCGCCGTATCTCCAACCTGCTGGAGGAGCGTCCGCGTCTGGGCGGTTCCGACCTGGTGGAGAACGAACGCCACATGCTGCAGGAGATCGACGCCTTGGTGCGTACGAGCCCCATCGCGCTCAAGAAGCCCACGCCCGTCGAGGAAGCCGATACCATTATCGACATCTTCGACAACACGCTGTTCGACGTCATCCCCGTTATCTATCGTCGTTTTGACGACTGGGTGCTGGGCGACAAGGCCGGTACCGTTCCGCCGCTGTGCCCGGCGTTCTTCCATCCCGGCAGCTGGATCGGTTCCGACCGCGACGGTAACCCCAACGTCACCGCCAAGGTGAGCCGTGAGGTCGCCGCCAAGTACTTCACCCACATGGTGCTCAAGCTCGAGGACAAGTGCCGCCGCATCGGACGCAACCTCACGCTCGAGGCCACCTACAGCAAGCCGTCTGCCGAGCTCATCAACCTGTGGAACCATCAGGTCGAGATGAGTACCCAGTACACGGCACGCGCCGAGCTGATCTCCGAGCACGAGCCGCATCGCGCCGTCATGCTCGTCATGGCAGACCGACTCAACGCCACCGTCCGTCGTATCACCGACACCATGTATCACAGCGCCGATGAATTCCTGGAGGACCTGCGTGTCGTTCAGCGCTCCCTGGCCGCCTGCGGTGCCGTCCGTGCTGCCTACGGCCCGGTCCAGACCATCATCTGGCAGGTCGAGTCCTTCGGCTTCCACATGGTCGAGATGGAGTTCCGTCAGCACTCCGTGGTGCACGCCCGCGCCCTCAAGGATATCCACGAGAACGGTATCCATGGTGATCTGCAGCCCATGACGCGCGAGGTCATCGATACCTTCCGCGCTATCGGCTCCATCCAAAAGCGCTACGGCAAGAAGATGGCGCACCGCTACATCATCTCGTTCACCAAGAGCGCCCAGCATGTGGCCGACGTCTTTGAGCTTGCCCACCTGTCCTTTGCACACGAGGAGGATGTCCCCGAGCTCGACGTGATCCCGCTGTTCGAGCAGCTCGAGGACCTCGAGGGCTGCGTCGACGTGCTCGACCAGATGCTTACGCTGCCCGTGGTGCAAAAGCGCCTTGCCCAGACCAACCGCCGCATGGAGGTCATGCTGGGCTATTCCGACTCCTCCAAGGATGCCGGTCCTACCACGGCTATGCTCGCGCTGCACTCTGCGCAGGAGCGCATTGCCAAGTGGGCCGAGAAGAACGATATCGACCTGGTGCTCATGCACGGCCGCGGCGGTGCCGTGGGCCGTGGCGGCGGCCCGGCCAACAAGGCCGTGCTGGCGCAGCCTAAGGGTTCGGTCAACTGCTTCTTTAAGCTCACCGAGCAGGGCGAGGTCATCTTTGCCCGTTACGGCAACCGCACGCTGGCTCAGCGCCACGTTGAGTCCGTTGCCGCCGCAACGCTGCTGCAGTCGGCTCCGAGTGTCGAGAAGACCAACACCGAGACCACGCAGAAGTTCTGGGATATGGCCGAGAAGCTCAACGCCGCAAGCCACGAGCGCTATCTGGACCTGCTGAACACCGAGGACTTTACACCGTGGTTCTCGACCGTGACGCCGCTGACCGAGGTCGGTCTGCTGCCGATCGGCTCGCGTCCCGCCAAGCGCGGCTTGGGTGCCAAGTCGCTCGACGACCTGCGTACCATTCCGTGGATCTTCAGCTGGAGCCAGGCGCGCATCAATCTGGCCGCTTGGTACGGCCTGGGTACCGCCTGCGAGCAGTTTGGCGATCTGGACCAGCTCAAGGCTGCCTATCAGGAGTGGCCGTTCTTCCGCACGTTCATCGACAACATCGAGATGTCGATCGCTAAGACCGACCAGCGCATCGCCAAGATGTATCTGCACCTGGGCGATCGCCAGGATCTGTCCGAGAAGGTCTTCACCGAGATGCAGCTCACGCGTAAGTGGGTCCTTGCCATCGTCGGTGACGAGTGGCCGCTGCAGCGCCGCCGCGTGCTCGGCTGCGCCGTCCGCGTGCGTAACCCCTATGTCGACGCTCTGTCCATTGCCCAGGTTCGCGCCCTTCGCGAGGTGCGTATGAACCAGGACGAGATGGCCGAGGAGAAGAAGGCCGAGTACATGAGCCTGATTCTTTCGACTGTGACCGGCGTCTCGGCAGGATTGCAGAACACGGGGTAATCGATAGCCCTGTAGTCGTTCGGGACCGCCATCAGTTTACTTTTAGGCACGTCCTCGGACATGCAAGAAGCCCTCGCTGCGCACTTCGTGCGGCGAGGGCTTCTTGCGTCCTGCGGAGTGTGCCTAAAAGTAAACTGATGGCGGGCCCTGCGATGTCCGGTCTTCGGCGGATTACTGCTGGGGGAATAATGGCGCGCTTCGCGCGTTTGGAAAGGGCTTCGTGCTGCGGAATGCATTCAGAGGGAAACCCGTCGGATCCCTTCATCCTCGGTCTTCGGGGATTAAAGCTGAGGAGAAGAATGGCGCGCTTCTCGCCTTACGACTGTAGCGGCCGCGGTCCCGTTTGGAATCGCGGCCGTTTTGTTGTGGGTCAAATATGAACGTTATGTTAACGACTCGGTGGACGGTGGTGTTTTTCGGTGAGCGGCGTATCCTTCCAACGGTTTATCTAGTGTGTCAGTTGAAAGGAAGAGGGCGCTCGTCATTGTTTGAATGTGAACTGCCGTTTGACCACAAGACGTTGCATCTGGAACTCGAGGATAAGAACTTCGCGGGTGTGATGGAAGGTCATCAAAACGAGTTTAAGACTACGAAATCGCAGGAAGAGCTGGTAGAGGAGTCGCTCGCCAACCCTTATGGCTCGCCGTCGCTCGAGGAGCTTTGTGCTGGCAAGAAGGATATTGTCATCATTAGCTCCGATCATACGCGTCCCGTTCCCTCGCATGTGACGATGCCTATTCTGCTGCATCACATCCATTCCGCTGCGCCCGAGGCTCGCGTGCGCATTCTGGTTGCTACGGGTATGCACCGTCCGTCGACGCACGAGGAGCTCGTCAACAAATATGGCGAGGAGATCGTTGCCAACGAGGAAATCGTTATGCACGTCGCGACTGATGACAGCATGATGAAAAAGATCGGCACCCTTCCTTCTGGTGGCGAGTGCATCATCAACAAGATTGCCGCCGATTGCGATCTGCTGCTTGCCGAGGGCTTCATCGAGCCGCATTTCTTTGCCGGTTTCTCTGGTAGCCGCAAGTCCGTCCTGCCTGGCGTCGCCAGCTACAAGACCATCATGTACAACCACAACGGTCAGTTTGTGAATGATTCTCACTCGCGTGCCGGCAACCTGTGCCACAACCACGTGAGCGAGGACATGTTTGCCGCTGCCGAGATGGCTCACCTCGCCTTTGTGCTCAACGTGGTGCTCAACGGCAAGCACGAGGTCATCGGCTCCTTTGCCGGCGACATCCACAAGGCGCACGAGGCCGGCTGCGAGTTCGTGAAGAGCCTTGCCGGCGTTGAGCCCGTTGAGTGCGAGATTGCCATCACCACCAACGGTGGCTACCCGCTCGACCAGAACATCTACCAGGCCGTGAAGGGCATGTGCGCTGCCGAGGCCACGCTTCCCGAGGGCGGCGTGATTATTGATGTCGCCGGTTGCGCCGACGGTCACGGTGGCGAGGGCTTCTATCACAACATCGCCGACAACGATCCGGCAGAGTTTGAGCGCGCCTGCATCGACCGTCCTAAGGACGAGACCCTGCCCGACCAGTGGACGAGCCAGATTTTCGCCCGCATCCTGGCACATCACCCTGTGATCATGGTCACCGACCTGTGCGATCACCAGATGCTCAAGGATATGCACATGACGCCGGTCAACACTATCGAGGAGGCGCTCAAGCTCGCCTTTGAGATGAAGGGTGCCGATGCCAAGGTTGCCGTCATTCCCGATGGCCTGGGCGTTGTCGTCGCGCAGCACTAGTGCGCGGCCTAAACGAATCGTTTTTAACCGACAAGAAAGATAAGGTTTTATGCTTACCAAACTCCTCTGCGAATTCGGCGCAACGGCCCTCATGATCATCTTTGGCGTGGGCGTACACTGCGATACCGTGCTTAAGGGCACCAAGTATCAGGGCTCCGGCCACATGTTTGCCATCACCACCTGGTCTTTTGGCATCTCGGTCTGCCTGTTTGTCTTTGGCGGTGCCGTGTGCATGAACCCCGCCATGGTGCTTGCCCAGTGCATCGTAGGCCTGGTGCCGTGGAGCAGCTGCATCCCCTTCATGATTGCCGATATGCTCGGCGGCTTTGTGGGCGCCGTAATCGCTTGGCTTATGTATGCCGATGAGTTCAAGGCTTCCGAGGGCGTCGTCGACCCCATTGCCCAGCGCAACATCTTCTCGACCAACCCCACCACCGAGGGCACGAACTATGCTCGTAACTTCTTCTGCGAGGCTATCTGCACCTTTGTGTTCATCAGCGCCATCCTTGCTGCCGCTAGCCGCGCCGGCGAGAACGTTCTGATGCTCGCCATCTGCGTCGGTCTGATCGTTTGGGCTGTTGGCATGGGCATGGGCGGCATCACCGGCTTCGCCATGAACCAGGCTCGCGACCTTGGTCCTCGCATGGCCTATCAGGTGCTGCCGATCAAGAACAAGGCTGACAACAACTGGAAGTACGGCCTGCTTGTTCCTGGCATCGCGCCGTTTGTCGGTGCCACTCTGGCTGCGCTGTTTGTGCACGGTTTCTTGGGCATGTTCTAGTCCAAGGCTACATAGGTTGTCCGCTGCCCGCATGGGGTAACTTCCCGGCGCGTCCTCGGACATGCAAGAAGCCCTCGCTGCGCACTTCGTGCGGCGAGGGCTTCTTGCGTCCTGCGGAATGCGCCGGGAAGTTACCCCATGCGGGCAGCTGCGGGATCCTAGTTGTGTTCGAACAAGCAACCCAACATATAAATCTGAATTTGGATGGGAGGGGCTTGTTGCTGGTAGGGGCGTTGAAGCGCGAGTGACACTTTGGGATGCGTGGCGCCCTGGGTTAGGGCGATGCTTTGAAATGAGCTTCTTGCTTAGGTGAAGAGGGGCTTTATGGCTGATAGGTAGTCTTTGGCTACTTCGGCCTTATCTGCTTGGAAGTTGTGCCAGGCCCACCATTGGACCATTCCTACGAAGCTTGAGGCTATGTGGTGTAGTAGGAAGCTTCGGTCCATGGTGGCGGCGGGGCCTGCGGGTTCGACGGGGACGGTCTCGGCTGCGCGCGACATGATGGTCTTGCGGAGACAGTCGGCGAAGACGCGTGAGCCGGCGCCGGCTACCAGCGCTCGGACGCCCTGGCGACGTTCCCATAGATTGTTGAGAATATGCTCGACCTGCACGAGTGGGTCGTCGAGGGGCGTACCGTCATCGTCGAGGGCATGGGTGCAGATATCGCACACGAGCTCAGCGAGCAGGTCATCTTTGCTCTTGAAGAGGCCGTAGAACGTGGCCCGACCCACATGGGCGCGAGCGATGATGTCGCCGACGGTGATCTTGCCGTAGTCCTCTTCGCGCAGCAGCTCGGAGAACGCCGCAACGATGGCAGCGCGGCTTTTTGCCTTGCGGGCATCCATGGCTATGCGTCCGCGTGAACGAGCAGGCAGCGAAGCGTACCGGAGCAACCCTCGTAGGGGCGCTTACCGGTGCCGTAGCCGACGGCCTCGATGCGGTAGCGGGCCGGCAGGTGCTCGGACGTGCGCAGTGCGGCGACGATGGCGGCGCCCGTGGGCGTCACGAGCTCGCCGGCGACCGGTGCGGGCGTGAGGGCGATATTGCCTGCTTGGCATAGGTTGACGACAGCGGGGACGGGAATGGGCATGAGGCCGTGGGCGCAGCGGATGGTTCCGTGGCCCTCGGAGAGCGACTCGACTACGATATCCTCAATACCCAGGTCATCGAGGCAGATGGCGACAGAGCAGACGTCGACGATGGAGTCGACGGCGCCCACCTCGTGGAACATGACGGTCTCGGGCGTTTTGCCGTGTGCCTTGGCCTCGGCGGCGGCGAGCGCGGTAAAGATGGCGAGGGCGCGACGCTTGGCGCCATCGCTTAGCTGCGAGCCGTCGATGATGTCGGTGACGTCCGCCAAAGAACGGTGATGATGGTGGCGGGCGTGATGATGGCCCTCGTGGTCATGGCCATGGGTCTCATGGTCATGTTCGTGCGTGTGCTCGTGTTCGTGCTCGTCATGGTCATGATGGTGGTGCTCATGCTCATGCATATGCTCGACAGCTGCTTCGTTGCCGTAGAGCCAGGCCATATCGTGATCATGGTTCTCGAGGCCCTCTGCAAGCTGGACGTCGAAATCGCAGGCGTCGATGCCGTGCTTGTTTACGCGCGTGACAGCGATCGTAAAGCCGTCGACCGGCAGCGTGGCGAGCTGTTCGCGCAGGTGTTCCTCGCTGGCGCCCAGGTCGAGCAGGGCCGCGACGGTCATATCGCCGCTGATACCCGAGGTGCCGTCGATGATAAGCGTGTGCTGATGGTTAGACATGGAATGCTCCTTAACGGACGCAGGGCGTGCCAGCGCTCAGATGATTGATAAGGCTTGCCTGGTAGGCGGCACCAAAGCCGTTGTCGATATTGACGACCGAAACGCCGCTGGCGCAGGAGTTGAGCATGGCGAGCAGCGCGGCTGCGCCACCAAAACTTGCGCCGTAGCCCACGCTGGTGGGAACGGCGATGACCGGACAGCTCACCAGGCCGCCGATAACGCTCGCCAACGCGCCCTCCATGCCGGCGACGGCAATGATCACCTGCGCCTGAGCAAGTTCCTCGGCATGCGCGAGCAGGCGGTGCAGGCCGGCGACACCCACGTCGTAGAGGCGGTCGACCTCGTTGCCATAGAACTCGGCCGTCAACGCGGCTTCCTCGGCGACGGGCAGGTCGCTCGTGCCGGCGCAGGCGACGACGATGCGTCCGTTGCCGGTGGGGGAGGGCATGCCGCCCACGAGGGCGAGCTGGGCGTTCGGGACATATCCCAGGTCGATGCCGTTGTCGAGGAGCTCCGAGGTACGGGTTGCCTTCTCGGCGTCCAGGCGCGTGACTAGGATGCGCTCCTGGCCGGCATCGCGCAATGCTTTGATTATGGCGGCAATCTGCTCGGCGGTTTTACCGGCGCCGTAGACAACCTCGCCGGCTCCTTGGCGCACCCCGCGCGAAAGATCGAGCTGCGCAAAACCCAGATCGGCGGTTGGCGCCGTCTGGATGCGCGTGAGGGCGACTGCCGGGGCGACTGCTCCGTCGGCAACATCGCTCAGCAATTGCTCAAGATCTCGCTTATCCATATATGTTCCCTTCGACGGTGCAAAGTCTAGCACGAGAAGGGTAGTTTCCGAACATTAGAACAAAATCGTTCGGAAACTAGACATAGAGGAATTGATTCTGTTGTTAGACGGATCGACTAGTCGCGCAGGATGATGTCCATGGCGAGCATCAGGTTGCGCTCGTCGATGGCAAACGGGGCGGCCTCGCGCGTCTTGGGCTTGGCGCAAAACGCGATGCCCGTGCCCGCGGCCTGAATCATAGGGATGTCGTTGGCGCCGTCGCCGATCGCGACGGTGTGGGCCATATCGACACCGCACTCAACCGCCCAGTCCAGCAGCTGGATGAGCTTGGACTCCTTGGTCACGATGTCTGCCGCCAGCTTACCGGTGAGCTTGCCGTCTACGACCTCCAGGCGGTTCGCTAGACAAAAATCGATGCCCGCAGCGGCCACGATCTTATCGGCGACCTCGTGGAAGCCGCCGCTTACCACGCCGACCTTCCAGCCCTTGCTGTGCGCCGAGCGCACAAGCTCCAGCGCGCCGGGGGTAAACGTCACGCGCGCAAAGGTGCGCTCGAACACGCTCTCGTCCAGGCCGGCAAGCAGCCCCACGCGCTCCTCGAGCGCCTGCTTAAAGTCAAGCTCGCCGCGCATGGCGCGCTCAGTGATCTGCGCTACCTGCTTGCCCACGCCGGCCTCCTCGCCCAACAGGTCGATGACCTCCTGGTTGATGAGCGTGGAGTCGATATCCATAACGATGAGGCGTGCAGTCATGGCGGGCCTTTCCTAGTGCAGTTGTATTGGGGCACATTGTCGCACGCGGCGCGCCTTGGCGACGGCCACGGCGCATCAATTGTTTCGTCTCCGTCAAGTCTTTGGGCATGAGCTACTTTTCCGCGGCACATCGACGCAGGTGCGATAAGATAGAACGCCGTGTCCGGCTGCGCGGTTTACGCAGGCTGGGCAAATCTGTACGACGCCGCCCGGAACGACACGGGGCGGCACAGATCCATAAAGGAGGATCACTGGTATGAGCCAGACCCGTCCCATCGATGAGCATTCCATGCACACCCGTACCTGCGGCGAGCTTCGCTTCGAGAACGTGGGCGAAGAGGTCACCCTCACCGGTTGGGTGAGCCGTCGCCGCGACCACGGCGGCCTTATCTTCTGCGACCTTCGCGACCGCGAGGGCATCACGCAGCTCACCTTTGACCCCGAGCACTCCGATGGCGATGCCTTTAAGATCGCCGAGACCATGCGTCCCGAGTGGCCCATCAAGATCCACGGCGTCGTGCGCGCCCGTGGCGAGGAGACCACCAACACCAAGCTCGCGACCGGCGAGATCGAGGTCCTGACCGACCACGCCGAAGTGCTCAACACGTCCGTCACCCCGCCGTTCCAGATCGAGGACGGCATCGAGACGAGCGAGGACACCCGCCTGCGCTATCGTTATCTGGACCTCCGTCGTCCCGAGATGATGGCCAACCTCAAGCTGCGCTCCGACTTTACCTTTGCCATTCGCGAGGCGCTGCACAACCGTGAGTTCATGGAGGTCGAGACGCCCTCCCTGTTCAAGTCCACGCCCGAGGGCGCCCGCGACTTCATCGTCCCCAGCCGCATCCAGCCGGGCAACTTCTACGCGCTGCCGCAGTCCCCGCAGCTTCTGAAGCAGCTGCTCATGGTCGGTGGCGTCGAGCGCTACTACCAGGTTGCCAAGTGCTTCCGCGACGAGGACCTGCGTGCCGACCGTCAGCCCGAGTTCACCCAGGTCGATATCGAGATGTCCTTCGTGGACCAGAACGATGTCATGAGCGCGCTCGAGGAGGTTCTTGCCGATGCTTTCGGCCGCATGGGTGTCGAGATGCCCACGCCGCTGCGTCGCATGAACTACTGGGATGCCATGGACACCTATGGCTCCGACAAGCCCGATACCCGCTATGGCATGCACCTGGTCGACCTGACCGACATCTTTGCCAACTCCAAGTTCAAGGTCTTTGCGACCGCCGCAAACGAGGAGGGCTCTGTCGTCAAGGCCATCAACGCCAAGGGCGCCGGTGCCTGGGCACGTGCCAAGATCGACAAGCTCGCCGGCGTGGCCTCCACGTTTGGCGCCAAGGGCCTGGCCTGGATCGCCTTCCGTGAGGACGGCTCCATCAACAGCCCCATCGTCAAGTTCTTCTCGGACGAGGAGATGGCCGCTCTGCGCGAGCGCATGGACGTCGAGCCCGGCGACCTTGTGATGTTCGCCGCCGGCCCGCGCCTGCTCTCCGACGAGATCCTGGGCGGCATGCGTTCTCACATGGCCAACGCACTCGAGATCAAGCGCGAGGGCCACGACTTCCTGTGGGTCGTCAACTTCCCGCTGTTCCACTGGGACGAGGATCGCAAGGCTTACGCTGCCGAGCACCAGCCGTTCACCCTGCCGACCGAGACCGACATCGCTAAGATCGAGGCCGACCCGCTGGCAGCCGGTTCTTGCACCTACGACTTTGTCATGGACGGCTTTGAGGCCGGCGGCGGCGGTATGCGTATCCACAACGCCGAGATGCAGATGTCCATGCTCAAGCTCCTGGGCTTTACCGAGGAGCGTGCCGAGTCTCAGTTTGGCTTCCTCATGGAGGCGCTCAAGTTTGGTGCGCCCCCGATGGGCGGTTTCGCTTTGGGCCTGGACCGCGTGTGCATGCTGCTCACCGGTTCCGACTCCATCCGCGACGTCATGGCGTTCCCCAAGACGGCCAGCGGCTCCGACCTTATGTCGGGCGCCCCGAGTGCCGTTAGTGGTGCCCAGCTCAAGGACGTCAGCCTGCGCCTGATGTAGGCGAGCGGCTACATATTGCCCGCAACGAGGGAAGGACGCGTGCCTTCCCCCGTTTTTTATGCGCCGAGGTTGTGATGGGGTAGCGCGCAGAGATGTGGTGTAAGAGGCGGGGCATACCCCGCCTCTTCCCTTT
>CABSNR010000007.1:0-68311 GCA_902479145.1 uncultured Collinsella sp. | reverse complement strand
CCTATACGGTGCGGTTCGTCGACACCATGAGCGCGGGGCTCGACCCCTCCAAGGTGGCCGCGAGCATGCGCGTGTACGTGGCGGCGGGCGCGGACGGCGGCTTTGACGCCGTCTCGACCGGCAAGGACGGGCGCGTCGGCACCGAGCCCGCGAAGGGCTGGACCGACATCACGGCCCAGTGCAGGGTCTCGGTCGACGATAAGACCTTCACCGTGCGCACCGGCGACCTGATCGCCGCGCTCGGCGGGGTCGACGCCTTCACCGCGGGCGCCCGCGTGGTCGCCGTGTACAATGCGCCGCTCAACAGCGCATGCAACCACGGCATCGCGAAGGGCAACCCCAACGAGGTCTGCCTGCGCTACCCGCGCTCTCCCTTTGCCGACCAGTCCGGCGACGCCGGCTTTACCCGCACGCCGAGCGACGATGCGTGCGCCTACACCTGGGATCTCGCGCTCACCAAGCGCGGCAGCGACGGCGACAAGCCGCTTGCCGGGGCGGTCCTGAGCATCGCCGACGACCGCGGTCGCACGCTGACGGCCGACGTTACGTGGGATGCGGAGGGCAAGGCCACCGTCACCACGGGCGAGGACGGCCGCGTGACCGTCTCGGGCGTGGACTCGAGCAAGCTGGAGGTCCGCGAGCTCAAGGCGCCCAAGGGCTACACCGCCTTTGAGGGCACGCGCTCCGTGACGGTCAAGGCCGAGGGCCTGGACGTCGACCAGGTGGCCGCCGCCAAGCCCAAGCTCACCATCACGGCTGAGTCGCCCCTGCGCGCCGACAGCGCGGACGGGTCGACGGGCAGCCTGGAGGCGTCGCTCATCAACACACCCACCGGCACACCCCCTAGCATTACCACCGGAGGCTTTATGCCCTCGACTGGCGATATGGCAATGTACGCCGCGGCCGCCGCAGCGGTCGCCGGAGCCGCGCTCATCGTGGTCGCGCTCCTGGTCAAGCGGGGAGGTGGCAGCCATAAAGAGTAGCTGGCAGCCCCACAGAGAGCGGGGCGAGACGTAGCGAAGCAGATGCTAAGACACAGACAGATGATGACCGATCGAATGAGAACCAACCGGAAAACGGAGGAAAAGAAGATGAGCATGAACAAGAACATCGCACGCCTGGCAGTAACCGCCGGCCTCACGGCAGCGCTGAGCTTCGGTGGCGTGATGGCCCCGGTGACCATGGCGTTTGCAGCTGAGGGCGGCACGGGCAGTATCACGATCAGCCAAGTTGAGGGTAACGAGAACACTACGTTCAAGGCGTACCAGATCTTTAAGGCCACTGTGACCGACTCTAAAAACGGCGGCAAGACCGCTCAGAACATTACGTGGGCAAGCGATACGGTTAGCACGAAGGTGATTGATGCCATTAATCGCTGGGAGAATGATCACAGCTTGGAGGCTGAGGATAAGCTGCCTAACAAGCCTACGCCTCAGGAAGTCGCGGATTTCATCACTGCGCATGCGGAAGACTGCACCGCGGGGTCGGAATCGACCAAAGGAACACGAATCGCGACCGATAATATTCTCTATGCAGTTGCGAATGCCATCAGGGATGAGGCGCCGGTCAAGTCGGATATCGTCGCTGGCACCGCTTGGACCCCCGAAAATTCGAACGGTAGCGGTTATTACCTGTTTGTGACCAATGCTCTCAGCGATTCGTCCAAGAAGGATACCGGCACGTCCCCGATTTTTGCTGTTGTTGGCGGTAATGCTGTAACTGTAACTGAGAAGACCAGCATCCCCACTGTCGACAAGCAGATTCTTGCCGCGACTTCTGATGATCCCACGAAGCTGACAACTGGTTGGGCTGGCGTTGCTGACTCTCAAATCGGACAGGAAGTGACCTACAAGCTTACCGGTAAGGTTGCGGATAACTACGCCAGCTACGATACCTATTCCTATAAGTTCACCGACGTGCTTTCCAGCGGCCTTGATTACGTTGACGGATCGGTAGAGGTGTATGCGCTGAACGGCACTACCTACACTAAAATCAATGGAAACAAGTATTCTGTGACGAATGCTGATGCCAGTAACAACAACACTCTCACGGTGGAATTCAAGGTCGGCGGCGGTGACAAGGGCCTCAAGGGCGTTCCGGGCGTAGATGCTAACACCCGGATCGTTGTCTTCTACAGGGCGAAGCTCAACGCAAGCGCGAATATTGCGGGTGCAAACAACCAGCTGAAGGTCAATCCTAACACCGTTACGCTCGAGTATTCCAACAACCCCATGTCAGGTGGCACTGGCACCTCGGCGTCCGATACGGTTGAGGACTACACCTACGGCCTCAAGATCAACAAAGTCGACTTGGGAACGGAGCGGGCTCTGAACGGTGCTCGGTTTACCATTCAGGTGAATAAACCAAACGATAAGAACTTGGATGGTAAGTTTGTTCAGGAAGACGGCACCCTCTCCAGCAAGGAACATGTATTCCAGACCAAGGACGACGGATATTTTACAGTGAAGGGTCTCGACGCCGGCAAATATACCGTGACAGAGAAACATCTCGAGGGTTATGCCGATATCTCACCGTTCGATTTCGAGATTGTTCCGACCATGTCAGAGGATGGGACTAAAATTGATAAGCTAGAGCTTCGTATGACCGAATCTGAAAAGCTTATCGCTGGCGTCAACGATAATAGCGAGGGTAAGGTTGGCGATAACAAGCTCCAGGTCAAAACTGGCACAACCACAAACACCGACGGTACCTTTAACATCACCGTTGGCGATACCAAGCAGGTTGGTCTCCCGCTTACCGGCCTTAACGGCGTGACCTTCACTTGGATCGCTGGCGGCGCGGTGCTGTGCATCGGCGTGGCGCACCTCATCCGCAGCCGTAAGCAGGCTGGGGAGTCCGAGCAGGAGTAACGCTCACTCACCCATCCCTTTGGCAGGTGGGATGTGATGGCCATGAGACTTGCGGACACTTTTCTCGTCCATCCACGTTCTTGCTTTGCCATTCTCTTTTCGGGGCAGACTCCGCACTGGAGTCTGACCCGTTTTTTGGGATAACGCAGCCAGGCTCCGTTGCTCGATGGATCGAGCGTATGAATATCGAACAGATGTTTGCAAATATTGCGTTTACCAGCTGTAAGTGCGAGTGCTCGCAGTAAAATACCCTTGCGACGCATCCCGTGCGCGGGCGGCCGACGACTCGATCGGAGGTCCCCAAATGCTGAAATTCCTTAACGCGCTCGCCGCCCTCGCGGCGGTGGGTACGTTCGTCATCGCGTTTCTTGACTCGTATGAGGTTCGGTTTAAGGTCCGTAGGCGCACGCGCGGTGCGGACGGTAGAAGGCATTTGCGCCGCAACAAGCGCAAATAAGAATGCCCGGGGTTCGGAGCCCGGGCATTTAACAACGTCGGAAACTGGTCGCCCGCGCTCCTAAGTACTTACGCGGGGTGCGTCGTTTCCTGTAGTTATTGTATCCCGAATCGCCCCGCCGATTCGGGACATTTTGAAAACTCAAATGCTGGCTTATCCTCGACTGGACGGTGCAGTCTAGCTGCGTTGTCCGGCGCATGAGCTCGCTAATCGGCTATTATTTGTTTAGACAACTTGAGTTGTAGAGGAGTGACCGGCGATGGTGCAGGGCGCCAAACATATGAAGAGCAATAACGCCGCGGACAACGGTGGCTCAAGCCCTCAGCCCAAACCTCAACCAAAGCCCAAGCGCCGCCGCAAGCGGCTGCCGCGCTGGGCCGACCGGCTCATCACCATCGTAATCATCCTTATTGGCGTGGGCCTTATGACCTGGCCGTGGATCTTGGACCGGCTCGAGGCCTCGGGCGTGTTCAACCAGATCAGCACGGTGTCCAGCACCGTGGACGCGCTGTCTGCCGAGGAGCGCGAGCGTATCCTGCTCCAGGCGCGCTCCTTTAACGAGCAGCTGGCGAGCGAGGCCACCGAGCTTCCCGCCGACCAGATTGAGCCCTATGCCCAGCAGCTCATCTTTGATCGCGACCCCATGATGAGCTGGGTCGAGATTCCCTCCATCGACGTGAGCATGCCCATCTACCACGGCACGAGCGAGGAAGTCCTTATGGCGGGCGTTGGCCACCTGGAGGGCACGAGCCTGCCGGTGGGCGGCACCTCGACGCATTGCGTGCTCACCGCGCACTCGGGCATGCGCAACCTGAGCATGTTCGACGACATCCATTCGCTGGAGCCCGGCGACCTGGTGCTGCTGCACACCATGAACAAGACGCTCGCCTACAAGATGGTGGACTCCGAGGTGGTGCTGCCAGAGGAGATGGAGTCGCTGACCATCGAGCCCGGCGCCGACAAGGTGACGCTCGTTACCTGCACGCCCTACGGCGTGAACGACCATCGCCTGCTGGTGCACTGCGTGCGCACCAAGTACAGCAAGAAGGACGTCGACAAGCAAAAGTCGCTAGCCGGTCGCCACTGGGGCAAGCGCGAGTTTGCCGTGCTCATCGTGGTCGTAGCCATTGTGCTGTTGCTGCTGGACATCGTGATCCACGCGGTCCGCAAGCGCCGCAAGGTCAAGGCCTCGGCATAAGGCATCGTTCAGAACCACCACAATGGGGACAGGCACCTTTGTGGTGGTCGGGGCTTTCAAATCATCACAACATTCGATGAAAATCGCGATTTTGGCGAAAAGCGTCGAATGTTGTGATGGTTTTCGTTATGGACGGCGCGGTTTACGCTGTGGGCGAGACGGTTTTCGCTATGGACGGTGCGGTTTCGCTGCAGAACCGCCAGCCTGCCGCCTGCTAACCGCCGCCCTCGTTACGTTTTCGCTGCATTTGGGTAAAGCGCCTGCTCCAAGCCGGCGCCGCCCTGTATACTAGAGCGGTTTATCTGTTATGCGGAAGGGAGCGCCTATGGCACTCAGCGAGAAAGACGTGCGCGGCATCGCCGAGTACGCAAAGATCGCACTGACCGATGACGAGCTCACCCAGATGACGTCCTACATGAACGACGCCGTCCAGATGCTCGAACCCGTCTTGCAATATGACTTGCCCGACGTGGAGCCCACGTTCCATCCCATCGGAAGCCTGTCCAACGTGATGGGCGACGACCTGCGCGAACCCGAGCGCGACCTGCCGCTCGGCGTCGCGCTCGAGAACGCAGGCAGCGCGCGCGACCGCTACTTCCGCGTGCCGTCCATTTTGGGAGAGGGGGAGAGCGAGTAATGGCGCAGAGCTTCGATTCCCTTACCGCCGCTCAGATTGCCGCGGGCGTTGCCGCCGGCGACTTTACCGCTACCGAGGTGGCCCAGGCCTCCCTTACCGCCATCGAGGCGCGCGAGGGCGGGGTCCAGGCATTCCTGCAGGTGGCGCCCGAGCTTGCGCTCGATACCGCCGCGCGCGTGGATGCCGACCGCGCTGCAGGCAAGCCGCTGCCCCCGCTCGCGGGCGTGCCGCTGGCCATCAAGGACAACATGAACCTTGTGGGCACGCGCACCACCTGCGCTTCCCGCATGCTCGAGGACTACCAGAGTGTCTACACCGCCACCTGCGTTCAGCGTATGCTCGACGCCGGCTGCCTGCCCATGGGCAAGGCCAACATGGACGAGTTCGCCTTTGGCAGCTCTACCGAGAGCTCGGCGTTCCACCGCACCAACAACCCCTGGGATACCGAGCGCGTGCCCGGCGGCTCCTCGGGCGGCTCCGCTGCCGCCGTCGCCGCGGGCGAGGTCGCGCTCTCGCTGGGCTCGGATACCGGCGGCTCCATTCGCCAGCCGGCGTCGCTGTGCGGCGTGGTGGGCTTTAAGCCCACGTACGGCGCCGTAAGCCGTTACGGCGTAGTTGCCTTCGGCTCGTCGCTCGACCAGGTGGGGCCCTTTGGCCGCACGGTCGAGGATGTCGCGCTGGCCATGAACGCGCTTACCGGTGCGGGGCACGATCCGTATGACTGCACCAGCCAGGATTGCGCCGTCGACTTTACCGAGCACCTCAACGACAGCATCGAGGGCAAGCGCGTGGGTATCATCCCCGCGTTTATGGAGGCCGAGGGCCTGACGCCCGAGGTTAAGGCCGCTGTTCAGCGCGCCGCCCAGGAGCTGCAGAACCAGGGTGCCGAGCTGGTCGAGGTCGACCTGCCGCACCTGGACGCCGCCATCGCCGCCTACTACGTCATCGGCCCGGCCGAGGCGTTCTCCAACCTGGCCCGTTTCGACGGCATTCGCTACGGCTATCAGGAGGAGGGCTGCGCCAACCTGTCCGACCAGAGCTCGCTTTCGCGCGCCCACGGCTTTGGCGCCGAGGCCAAGCGCCGTCAGATGCTTGGCGCCTACCTGCTGAGCTCGGGCGTGTACGACAAGTACTACTACGCCGCGCAAAAGGCCCGCACGCTCATCACACAGGACTACGACGCTGCGTATGCCAAGGTGGACACCATCCTCATGCCCGCCTCGCCGCGCACGGCCTTTAAGTTTGGCGAGATCAGCGACCCCACGCAGATGTACCTCTCCGACCTGTACACCATCTCGCTCAACATTTGCGGCAACGGCGGTATTTCGGTGCCGCTGGGCCTGGGCGTGGATACTCGGCTGCCCGTTTCTGCCCAGCTGGTTGGTCCGGCGTTTAAGGACCGTCAGCTGCTCACGTTTGCCCGCGCCCTGGAGCGCGGCTTTGCCGATGCCGTCACGGGTGCGCCCTCGCTTTCCGTCGCGCCCGATTTTGCCGGGAAGGGAGGCGAGCTGTAATGAAGGAGCTTTCCGAGGTCCTGCAGGATTGGGAGGCCGTGATCGGCCTGGAGATCCATACCGAGCTCACCGCACTCGATACCAAGATGTTCTGCAACTGCAAGCTCAGCCACGATGACGAGCCCAACGCCAACGTGTGCCCGGTGTGCCTGGGCCTGCCCGGCGCCCTGCCGGTGCCCAACAAGCGCGCCGTCGAGAGCATCGTCAAGGCCGGTCTTGCCACCAACTGCGAGATTCAGCGCCACTCGATGTTCTACCGCAAGCACTACTTCTATCCTGACATGGCCAAGAACTTCCAGACCACGCAGGGTCCGGTCGCCTTTGCCATGTACGGTCACCTGAATCTTGACGTGACCGGTCGCGGCGCCGCCGAGCGCCCCGACTGCGCATTTGGCGAGGCCGAGGCCCAGAGCCTGGCGAGCGCTTCGGCCAACGCCGAGGGCCTGTCCACGTCCATGACGTCGACCATGCGCGAAGGCAATCAGCGTGCCGGTCACCTGGCCAGCTACGACGCGTCCAACCTACAGATGCCCGAGCGCCGCGAGGATGGTTCCTACACGGTGCCCATCCGCATCCTGCGCATCCACATGGAGGAGGACGCCGCCAAGATGGTGCACGTGGGCGGTGCCGAGGGCCGCATTACCGCCGCGACCGAGTCGCTCGTCGACTACAACCGCTGCGGCACGCCGCTCATCGAGCTCGTCACCGAGCCCGATCTGCGCACGCCCGAGGAAGCGCGCCTGTTTATGGAAAAGCTCCGTCGCATTTTTGTGACGCTGGGCATTTCGGACTGCTCCATGGAGAAGGGCTCCATGCGCTGCGACGGCAATGTGTCGCTGCGCCGCCGCGGCGAGACCAAGCTGGGCACCAAGACCGAGCTCAAGAACCTCAACTCATTTAAGAGCCTGCATGACGGCCTTGCCTACGAGATCTGCCGTCAGGCCGAGGTACTTGAGGAGGGCGGCGTCATCTATCAGGAGACCCGCCACTGGGAGCCTAGCCGCAAGCGTACCGTTGTCATGCGTGTGAAGGAAACGGCCGACGACTATCGTCTGTTCCCCGACCCCGATCTGGCGCCGTTCGATCTGGATGACGAGTTCATTGACCGCTGCCGTGGCGAGATTCCCGAGCTGCCCGATGCCAAGCGCGCCCGTTTTGAGGCCGACTTTGGCATTAAGGCCGCCGATGCCGAGCAGATCGCCGGCGATCCGGAGTTTGCCGAGTTCTTTGAGGCCGCTGCTGCCGGTATGGCTGGCAAGGAGGCCCAGACGGTCGCAAACCTGCTGGTGAACGAGATGATCGCCTACCTTAAGAGCGCGGGTGTGTCGCTCACCGAGTCCGGCATTGCGCCGGCTCAGGTGGCAGCTCTTGCCAAGCTGCTGGCGACCGATGCCATCAGCTCCAACCAGGCGCACGAGGTCTTTGAGGCCATGGCCCAGACCGGCGACGACCCCAACAAGATCGTCGACGAGCGCGGTATACGTCAGGTGAGCGATGCCGGCGCGCTGCAGCCGATCGTGGACGAGGTGCTGGCAAACTGTGCCGACCAGGCGCAGCAGTATCGTGACGGCAACCAGAAGGTCATCGGCTTTTTGGTGGGCCAGTGCATGAAGGCGAGCCGCGGCAAGGGCAACCCGAAGCTCTTCAACGAGTTGCTGAGAACGTCGCTCTCGTAGCTGCGAGGCCGGGGAAGCCCCGAGTCGCCGGGGTATTTCCTCCAAATTTCAAACAGTCCTATGCAAGACGAAGGCCACATTTAGTGGCCTTCTTTGCATGCGGAACTCATTTGGAGCAAACACCCCGGCGACTCGGGGCTTCCCCGGCCAGACGACTCGGCCGTTCGGGTCAGGTAGGCTGAATGGAATAGAGTGAATGGGCGCGCCGTTGGCGCCCTCATTCTTTATGGATGTTGAAAACGAAGGTGAATACTTTTCCGCGAAGTGAACGACCTATTTTGGACCCCTGAAACATCAACACTTTTTTGGCTCGGTTTCCTGCGGTTTTGTCGAGTGTTTCCTGCGGTTTTGCTGCGAAAAAATGCGGATGCTTCGGGGGTCCAATTTTGCTCGTTCACTTCGCGGAAAACCATTCACCTTCAATTTGCTGGAGAGGGGAGGGCTCCCTCTTTGGCGTCACGGATGTACATCGCGGCGGGCGGATCGCCAGAAGCCGGCCGCTCTGCATCTTAAGATTTCCAAAAAGTTAACCTTTGTTGACCTCAATAGTTAGATAAACTAAACTATTTTCCAAAAGTGCGCTCGAGCTAACTAATGAACTCGAGCGCTGAGGCACCGTGCCGCGTCCAATGCGGCAAAAGGGAGACACATCATGAAGAAGTCCACGTTTAACACCCTGCTTGTTGGTGGCGGTTTTCTGCTCGGCACGGCCGGCATCAAGCTGCTCACCAGCGCTCCGGTAAAGAACGCCTGCGTGCAGGGCATCGCGTGCGGCATGCGCATCAAGAACGGCTACCAGGACATGGTCGAGCAGGCCAAGGCCAATGTCGATGACATGGTTGCCGAGGCGGCCTACATCACCCAGAGCGAGGCCGCTGCTGACGAGGCAGCCGAGTAGCACTCCCAGGCACAAACTATGAGATTCTCGATTATCAGCGAGATCCCCGGCAGGACCCGTCTTCAGTTGGCGGGTCCTGTGCCAGAGAGTGATCTCGATGCGCTTCTTAAGCTTGGCGGCGCCATTGACGGCGTGCGCAAAGTGCGCGTGTATGGCCGCATTGGCCAGATGGCGCTGGAGTACGACGAGCCGCGCCGCGCGAGCGTGCTCGACGCCTTGGGCGCACTCGATGCTCAAGCTATCGCCGATGCCAAGTCGGGCTACGTGATGCAACTCGAGCCGCGCAAGCACAAACTCGTTATGGACCTGGCGACACTCGTCGGTGTCCATTACGCACGTCGTTGGTTCTTGCCGACGCCTCTGCGTGCGGTGTTTGTCGTGGCCGGTTACATAGCATTTTTGCGCGCTGCCCTTCATGAGCTGGCGCAGCCGCGCCTGACTGTTCCCGTGCTCGACGCTTCGGCCATCGGCATTTCGTTCGTCAAACGTGATGTCGACACCGCGGGCCAGACGATGTTCCTACTCAACGTGGGCGAACTGCTTGAGGACTACACGCGCGCCATGAGCGAAAACGAGCTCATCAACTCGCTGCTCGATGTGCCCGACAAGGCGCAGAAGGTCGTCGGCGACACCGAGGTAAGCGTTGCCGCGACCGAGCTTGAGCCCGGCGACCTGGTCGCCGTGCGCACCGGCATGTCCATCTGCATCGATGGCGTGGTCGAGCAGGGGAGCGCCAGGGTCAACCAGGCGACCCTGACCGGTGAGCCGCTGGCCGTCGAGCGCAGCGTGGGCGACGATGTATTCGCCGGCACCGTCGTGGAAGACGGCAGCATCTTGGTGCGCGTGCGCGCCAACACGGCGCAGACCAAGCTGCGCTCGATCGTCTCGCTCGTGCAGACAGCCGACTCGCTCAAGTCCGAGGGCCAGTCGCATATGGAGGACCTTGCCAACAAGATCGTCCCGTGGAACTTCCTGCTCGCGGGCCTTGTCGCTCTCACCACGCGTAGCCTCATCAAGACCTCAGCGGCACTGATGGTCGACTACTCGTGCGCACTCAAGCTCACGGGTTCCGTCGCCGTCATGACTGCCATGAGCGATGCTGCCAAGATGGGCGTCATGGTCAAGGGCGCGAAGTACTTTGAGTCGTTTGCCAAGGCCGACACCATTGTGTTTGATAAGACCGGCACGCTCACCGAGGCACAGCCGCGCCTAGCTTGCGTGCTCACGACCGACGGCTGGAGCGAGGACGAGGTTCTGCGCCTTTCTGCCTGCCTGGAGGAGCATTTCCCGCATCCGGTGGCGCGTGCCGTGGTCAACGCCGCCCGCGAGCGCGGGCTCGAGCACCGCGAGCGCCATGCCGCCGTCGAGTACATCGTGGCGCACGGCATCGCTTCGTCCATCGAGGGGCGTCGCGCCATCATCGGCTCGGCGCACTTTGTGTTTGAGGACGAGAGCGCGCAGCTCGATTCCGACATTAAGGAGCGCATTGAGTCCCAGATGCGGGGACTGTCGCCGCTGTATCTGGCGGTCGACGGCACCGTTGTGGGCGTGCTCGGTATCGAGGATCCGCTTAAGCCCGGGGTCCGCGAGGCCATCGCCGACCTGCACGCGTTGGGCGTCAAGCACGTGGTCATGCTCACGGGCGATTCCGAGCGCACGGCCGAGCGCATTGCGCGAGAGGCAGGGGTCGACGAGTTTAAGGCCGAGCTGCTGCCCGAGGACAAGTACGCTTATGTGGAGCGCATTAAGAGCGAGGGGCGCCACGTTGCCATGGTGGGCGACGGCGTCAACGATTCGCCGGCGCTCGGTTTGGCCGACGTGGGGCTGGCAATGGGCGGCGGAAGCGACATCGCCAAGGAGGTCGCCGACATCATCCTGACCGACACGGATCTCGCCGCAATCGTGCGCCTGCGCCGCATGAGCCAGGGCCTCATTGATCGCCTGACGAGCTCCTACTCTAAGGTAATGCTTACCAACTCGGCGCTGCTGGCGCTCGGCATTACCGGCACGATTACGCCGCAGACGTCGTCGCTGCTGCACAATGGCTCGACGATTGCCTACAGCCTGAGCAACGCGAAGGCTTACCTGCGTTAGTTGACGTGTTCGCTCACGTTATCTGGCCTGCGCCCAGACGGCATCGGTGCCGTCCGGGCGCAGGCCTTTTGCATTTGACCATTTGCTAGCATCTCTATATAGTGTTGCTAGCTGTGCTAGCAATTGAAGGGAGCGGGATCAACGTGGGTGCTGTTAGCGGCATGGCGCAGGTGAACGTTCGCGTAGATCGCCAGGTCAAGAACCGTGCCGAGGAGGTGCTGCGGCTTTCGGGCGGATCACTGCCCGAGCTCATCAAAAAGGTGGTGGCCAAGGTCGCACAGGGTGGCGGGCAGTGCGAGGAAGTGCTTGCGGCCGTCGACGACCGGCAGCAGACCGTCGCGCCCGATACTCCGTTTGCCGCATCATGGGCGACGGCGGATCAGCTTTACGCGGACCTAGGCATCGCTACGTCGCCCGTATCCGACGATCGCGATTGGGACACAATCTATTCTGAAGCCATGGACGAGCGCAATCGCCAAAAGGGGATGATCCTGTGAGCGGGGCTCCCCTCAAAATAATGGTGGATGCCAACGTATGGGTTGATTCGTTTTGCATCGACCATGCCGAGTCGCTTGCCGCGCGTGCGTTTATTGGGCAGGCGACAGAGACGGGGGCGTTGCTGTTTTTCCCGGTGCATATCGCCAAGGACGTACTGTACGTTGTCCAACACGAGCTGAAGCGTAGCGTTCTTGCCAGCGGGGGAGCGCTCGACGAGGCATCTGCCCGTGCAATTGGCGATGCGGCGTTGGCGTTTGTTCGGAACATGACCGAAAACGCCACGGCCGTGGGTGCAGATGCGTCGGACCTTTGGCTGGCCGACAAATACTTAGCGCTCCATCGCGATTACGAGGACAACTTGGTACTTGCCGCATGCAAACGCGCCCAGGTTGATTACTTGGTAACTAACGATCGCAAGCTGCTCGAACATGCCGATCTTGCAGCAAAGACACCTCGTCAAATGATGCCGATTCTTGCTTTGGCCGAACGTGGCGGCGCGGCTATTGGTTGACGCGAACTGTTTGCGGCCCTCTTGGACGACGATGCGCCAAGGGGCCCGCGTCTGCTATTTACAAAAGCGCTGCCTTGATGACGGGAGCTTCGGCGAGCTTTTCGGCAGCCTTTTCGTCGGAATCGTTTAGTGCTGCCAGGCTGCGGTAGACCCACTCGTTGACCTGGGTGTTCTTGACGCCTGCGGTCTGCATAAGGGCGCCTACCTCGCGGATTGCTGCGAGCAGATCGGCTTTGGGACCCGCGAGCTCGACCTCGAAGCCGTGGTAGGCGGCCACTCCGCGGTTCTCACTCACGTGGTCGATAAAGCCCTCGACGGTCTCAAGCTGCTGGGCGAGAGCTGCATCATCGTCAGCGTCCAGCACGACGAGTGCGTTCGATACCGTGAGGGCGGGATGTCCGCAGGGGACAAAGCCTTCGATGACATCCATAGCTTCGGTAATGGTTGAGCCCAGGCCTGCGAGAGCATTGACGAGTTGCTGCTTGGTATCCATAACGGTCCTTTCGACGGGTCAATTTTTCTTGGCGAAAATATACGTGACGCGTTCGGTGGCAAAAGTGTGAAGTGTGGTGCACATTAGGGTCTTCACAGCTCGTGCATAGAGCAGCTGTCTACCTTTAGAACGTGGTAAGATAGCTATCCACGAGCGGGGTTCACTCGCGTGTTCCTTGAAAAGTCGACGGTTATCGGGTGCTTGCAGCCCCGATGCCATCCAGACTTTCCCGACATTCGGGGGCGACTGGTTTCGACACGATAGCTCTGAGAGAGGAAGCAAGCCGAGGTCTCCTCGCCTCGTTAAATAGGGGTACCGTCAAATTGAATTGACAACAACTCTTCTTTTGAGCCTATGGCTCTCGCTGCTTAGTTTATAGCGGCGCGTCAACCCGGTGATTTCCCCGACACCGGCGCGACGTCATTTTAGGGGAATGCTCCTGCGCACGTAATCGGTATGGCGTAGGTTAAGACCGAACCGGTTGGGATGCCGCGAGCGTGTCGCTGCGCGCAAAGCGTCCGAGACTAAACCAACGACTGAGCTTGGAGATGCCAATCAGGGGGCTTTCGTGGACCGGAGTTCGATTCTCCGCGCCTCCACCAACTGTTCAGTAGGCGAACACATACGCGTGTTCGTCGTTAGGCGGGCGTTCGTATTGCTCGTCAGATAGAAAGAAGCCGCTCCATACGGGGCGGCTTCTTTGCGTTCTAGGCCTGCGGCATGATCTCCTGCTCGCCGTCCTCGTCCATGTACGGCATGAGGAACACGCCGCCCTGCTCGGTGGTAAGCAGCAGGTACTCGCGGTTGTGCTCGTCGCACACGATTTCCTGGCCGATGCCCTCGGGCAGGTCGTATATGGGGCCGTCCGTGCGGGCTTGCCTCACGGTCACGTCTTGCGCTCCCATGGCCTGCGATGCGCAGCTGGCGGCGGCCAGGACGATGAACAGCAGGACGACCGCCGCGAGGATGGGGCCGCACCCGCCGTTGCGCTCCTCGTCTGCGGGGCTCGGGTACGGCATGGCCTATCCCACCTTCACCAGATAGTCGTCGGCCTCTGGCTTGCCCGTGGCCTTGCCCACGGCGATGTAGCGCGTTGCGCCGCTGTAGCCCGTGTATCGGCCCCACACGTAGCCGTCGGCGATCTTGTACCAGTTATCCAGCGTCACGGTCTCGCCGCTGGAATAGTGCGCCACCTCGGTGCCGCCCAGGCCGGGGGCGTCGCGCACGCGCAGGTAGTCCACAGTGCAGCGGTAGGTGCCGCCGAAGTTCTCGGTCGTTTCCTGCTGCGCAGGCTGCGGCTGCGGGACGGCTGCGGGGGCGCTTCCAGCAGTGATGCCGAAGCATTCCAGGTAGATGCGCGCCAGCTCGTCCAGGTTGCCGTTGAACTTCTCGCGGTCGCCGTCGTTGTCGATGAAGCCGTTCTCGCACAGGCGGTAGTTGATGCCGCGCGCGGCGGCTCGGTTCGGGTTCGCGAGGTCGGAACGGCGCACCAGCTTCTCGGAGCGCCCGGGCATGAACGCCGCCAGCTTGTCGGCCAGCGCATTGTCGTACTCGTCAGGCTCAAAGCCCTCCTTGATGATGACGTGCGCGCCGTGGGCCGTGGCGATGCCGCTGGCGTCCATGTGCAGCTCCACCACTGGCGCGTCGGTGCTCAGGCGGTTAAGCCCGCCGTCGGCGTACCAGTTGCGGGACGTATCGCCCAGCTCGACCTCGGAACCGCCCAGTTCCTTGATTCGCTGGCCCAGGGCGCGAACGCGCTCGGCCTCGGTGCAGCCGCCTGCGCAGCAGCCGGGGTCGCCAGCGCCGTGGCCGCAGATGATGAACAGTTTAGCCATTGCCTACTCCTTCCCGCCTACGGTCACGCCCAACAGGGCGTCGAGCCACTTGGATGTGATGCCCACCGACTTGAACAGCGTGTAGGCCGCCTGTACGCCGCCTACCACGGCGAAGGCGCACGTGACCCATGCGCCCGGGTCTGCGGGCACGCCGCCCACGAAGCCGGTCACGACGCCCGCCAGGAGCGAGCAGCCCAACGCCAGGATGCGCGCGGCCTTGCCGGTCATGGCCTCGGTCTTGATCAGCTGCACCGCGAACGGCACGGCGAAAGACAGCACGATGGCTGCGATTGCTTGCATTTCTGTCATTTCGGATTCCTTTCTATCGAGCCGATTCCTTGTAGAGCAGGTCGACGCGGTCGGCGATGTGGTCGACCTTCGCCGCCATGCCCTGGCTGCGCGCCTGGCTGTTCGCCAGGTCGGCGTGCAGCACCTCGTTGGAGGTCACGACGGACTCCATGAGCGCCTTCATAGCCTCCATCAGCGCGTTGCTGCGCTCCATCTGCGCGGCGATGCGGCCCTCCATCTGGCTGCGCTCGCGGTCGCGCTGCGCCCGCTCGTTCACCTCGTCCTGCTTTCGCTCTTCGCGCTTGAGGTCGATGTTCGCCTTGCGCTCGTTCTGGGCCTTGAACTCTTCGAGGAACTGCTTGCCGAAGTACAGGACCACTAGGACGAGCAGCGCGCCGAAAAGCGACCCGGGGCCGTACGGCGCGAAGATTTCCAGCACGTCGGTCATTCGTTTTCTCACCTCCTCGAATCGCTGCCGCGATTGTCCGCGAGGTGTCGCCGGGCAAAAGAAAAACGCCCCCGAAGGGGCGCTCGCTACTCCTGCGGCGCTTCCGGCTGGTCGGGCTCCATGGCTTCCAGCTCGTTGATGCGGTCGCGCCACGTCTGGCGCTGCGAGATGATCTCGGCCACCTCCTTGGCAGCTGCGGCGATGGCCGAGAGCAGGTCGGTGATGGACGATGCGGAGAAGATGCGCTCCACCGCCTTCATGACCTTGTAGTCGCTCTGCTCAAGCTGCTGTTTGTAGCCGTTGATCTCCCCGGCGATTTCCTGTTCCGTCATGGGTCGCTCCTTCCGTTGCTAGGGTAGGGGCATGTTCCCATCCGTGTCGCCTCCAGGTTTGGATTGCATTGAGCAACCCCCCCCCGCGGGATTTCCGAACAGGCTGCGGTACAGCGCGTCCATGGCCCGCACGCTGCGGTGCGCGTCCAGCCGCTTCATGCCTCCGCGCCAGCTCTGGTAGCTCTGCTCCACCTGCTCAGGGGTCATGATGCCATCGGCGACCATGCGGGCCATCTTCTTGAGCTTGCGGCGCTCCCGCGTTATGGAGTCTCGGCACGGCTTCACGACTATGCGGCCCGTGTCCGTGTAGAAGATGCGCTTCTTCAGCCACGTGAACCCGCGCGTGAGCTTCACCACGCGGGTCTTGCGCGGGTTCAGTTCGATGCCCAGCTCGGCGCATTTGCGCTCTATGAGCAGCAGGCACACCTGCAGGTAGTCCTTGGACTCGTGTATCAGGTAGAAGTCGTCCATATATCGACCGTAGGCCTCGGGGCGCAGCATCTCGATTACGTAGTGGTCAATGCGGTTGGGGTGCGCTACGGCGCATATCTGGTTCGGCTCGCTGCCCAGCCCCAGGCCCACATCGCCCTGCGCGTCTATCAGGCGGTGCTCCAAGGCGACCACGCGCGGATCTAGCAGCGCGGAGGCCACCTGGTCTTTGACGGGTTGGTGCGCTATGCGCGCGAAGTAGTCGGAGAAGTCGCCGAGCAGTATGTAGCCCTCGCGGCCGTGCCGCCTCCAGTGGTCGGCCAGGTGGCGCTTGAGCAGCTTCAGGGCGTAGTCGGTGCCGCGCCCCTTTATGTTCGCGGAGTTCGCGGCTATGAGGGTGGGCACGATCGCGGGCACGAGCGCGTTCTGCGACAGCGACTTCTGCACCACGCGCTCGGGAAAGTGCACGGCGCTGATGTGGCGCAGCTTGCCGCGCTCCCATAGGTCGAAGCAGATGAAGCCCCGGCATATGTCGCGGCCCTCCAAAAGGTCGCGGCGGGACAGGACGGCGTTGCGCAGGTAGTCCTTCATGTACCGCTGCGTGGACGTCTTCCACATCACGCCGCGCGCGGCCTGCTTGGAAGCCTTGCACAGGCTGTTGAGGTCGGCCACGGTCTCAAGCGTGCACGTCTTGACGCGCTCGGCCTTGGCCTTGGCCCGCTTCTCCTCGCGGCGCTTCCGGCGTGCGGCCCTTCTTTGCTCGGAGTTCACAGAAGGCACCCCGCACGGCTTTCAATGTGGCTCTGACAGCCGCTTGAGGTATGGCCATGAAACGCGGCGAAGCCACGGGGCGCCGCGCCATGCAAGCAGCGTCCGGCCACCCTCGCGGGGTGCGTATTTACGGGCGCATGCCCGACGGTCGCGCCTTCCTTCCTCTCCGCGCTCTGCTTTCGGCCCGCTGGCCTACTCGGTCTGGCAGTAAGGGAATCCGGGGCGGGGGCGAACCCAGACGTTCGTCGCCGAGTTGTAGTTGGCATTGCCGTTGTTGTTGACGTAGCACACGTTGGACGAGGAGCCACCCATGACGGAACGCAGCCACCAATTGTACCGATATACAAGGCGCGACCGCCGCCCATTATAGCGAACGCAGGCGCTCTAGCTCGGCCTCGGCCTCGGCTATGCGCTCCTCGGTGGACTTCTTGCCGGTGACGCGCACGTTCTTGCGCGCGCCCTTTAGCAGCCTGATCTCCTCCTCGACCATGGCCGTCAGCTCCTCGAAGCGGTTGGCGTTCACGGGCAGGCCGATATCCATGAGGCACTGCATGTCGAGCATCAGCTGCTCGCAGTCCGCTATGGCCAGCGTGAGGTAGCGCCTGCGCTCCAGCGCATTGAACGAGCTGTTGGGATAGAAGCAGTCGGCGCGATTGACGTTGTACACGATGCTGCGCGCCGTCTCCACCGTGGGCGCCGCGTTCAGCAGACGATAGGCCTTCGGAACCACGGAGGACGACGCCATCAGCTTGTTGACCTCCACGCGGATGGCGATCGCTTGAGTGAAGAACTTGTACTCGGACACCTCGCGGTTGCGCTGGTAGACGCCGCTCACGTGCACCTCCTGGGGAAACTGGCGAAAAAAACGGCCCGCTTTGCGGGCGAGAGGCGACCGCGCAAGGCGGTCGCCTAAAAGCAGAGTATAGAGCACTCGGCTGGTTAGCCGACGAGGAGGCCGGGGCGGGGGCGAACCCAGACGTGCGTCGCCGAGGTGTAGTTGGCATAGCCGCGGCTGGTGACGTAGCACACGTGGGACGAGGAGCCACCCACGACGGAACGCAGCCACCAACCGTCCCGATTTCCATTGATGCGATGCGCGGTGTCCCTGAACAGGTCCCACTGGCAGTCGAAGCCGACGCTGTAGCCCTTGGTGCCCCACACTGGGCAGCCGTACACCTCCATCTCGGACAGCGAGAACACCTTGCCGATATCCTGCCAGCTCCACGAGTTGGAGTCGTTGAGCGCGCCGCTGGCGCTGTAACGCTCCTCAAGCAGGACGCGCTGGGTCAGCAGGTACTTGGTCAGGCTCTCGGGCAGACACGCCTCGAAGGCCGTCTCCCACGCCTTGAGGTTGCTGTTGGGGTAGGGGCATTTCTGGTCGGCGGTGCCCTGGTTCGTGTTGGTCGTGTTCCACATCAGGAAGCTGTCGTTGGCAACGCCGGTCACGGTCTTGGCCACGGCGATGGGCGCGGAGGCCACGAAGGCGATGTGGTGGCCTTTGGAGCTGTCGCCGCAGTAAAGGTACGGGTCGATGTGGGCAAGCAGGAACCGCACAGATTGCTGTGCGGTGACGGCGGATGCGCTCACAAGCGGCACGTCCAGGTAGTCGCCCACGCGCAGGCCTGCGAAGTTCGCGGTGGCGATACGCTTATGCAGCGCGTCGTACACGCTGCCGCTGCCGATCTCTCCCGCCAGGATGGCGGCGATGTTCTGCCCGCCGTACTTGCCGATTTGGCCCTGGCGGTTGTACTCGGCGTTGTTGAGCGCCGTCTGCGCGTTGCTGCGCGCGGTATCGTCGATGACCTCGTAGCCGATGCCGCCCACCGACAGGGTTTTCGCTTGTGCCATTTCGTTGCCTTTCTACTTGAGGTTGAGGGTTGTGCCGGACGCCGTGCAGGTGCTCCCGAACGTGATGGTGCTGCCAGATGCACTGGCCTTGGAGGCGGGGCAGTACACGGCGCCGTCGTCGTAGATGAACGCGTCCGTGGCGTCGGCCAGCTTGCCGTACAGGTCGGCTATCTGCTGCCTCTGCTTGGCCATGTCCGAGCTGCCCGCGCTGCCCTGTGCCACGCTGTTGGCTATCTGCAGGGCGATGTTTGCCGCCGCGTCGGCGTTCGAGGCCGCGCCGTTTGCCGCAGCCGTGGCGGCTTGCGAGGCCGTCTTCAGCTGCGACGCCTCGGTCACGCGGTCGCTTTCCGCCGCGGCTCGCTTCTTCTCGGCCTCTGCGCGCTTGGTTTCGGCGGTCTGGCGTGCCTTCTCGTTCGTGGCGCGCTGGTTTTCCGCGCTCGAGCGGGAGGCCTCGGCCTTCTGCATCTGCGCGTTCAGCGCGCTCACGTCGGCTAGCTGCCCTTTGAGGTTCGCGATGATCGCCTCCACCGCATCGACGTACGGGCCGGATATCTCGCCCGACGCGCTCGCCGAGGGCAGCACGTTCACCAGGACGTTCTCGGTGGTGGCGTCCAGCCCTGCCGCGTTCCGCACGCGCACGTAGCACACCTTGAGCAGCCCGGCCACGCCGAAGACGGCGGGGTCGACCGTCACGGTGGCCACGTTGTCGCTGATGCCAGTGAACTGCTGCTCCACGTAGGTGTGGTCGGGCTTCGCAGCCATGAGGTGCACCTTGCAGCCCGTCAGGGCCGCCTTCTTGTCGCCGTCGTAGATGGCGGCCTTCAGGACCTCGGCGCTGTCGCCCTGGTGCACGGTGATGACGGGCGGCGCTATGTTGGTCTTCTTGAGGTTGAGCGTAAGCTCGTGCGTTGCCATGCCTCACTCCTTTCCTTCGGCCGCAAGTGTCCGCGATATGTCGCCGGGCTGCGCTCTGTGGACCCCGCATATCTCCTCGTCGGTGAGCGCCGAGAAGTCCACGGCGTTGGCCTCGCCGCCTTCCGCGTCCATGACGGCCACGGGGCTGGACACGAGCGCGAAGCCGCCCTTGCCGTCGAACTCGAACACGTCTTCCGATTCCACGATGGCCCGCGCCGTGGCCGGGTCGCTGATGCACTCGAACACCGGAAGCGCCTCGGGCGGCTTCGGCGCGCCGTCGAGCGCCTGCGGCGCTTCGGGCTGCTGCACAAGGTGGTAGAACATTCCGTTTCCTCTCTCGCTGGTCTAGTTTCCCGTGATGCTGCTCATGCCGGTGATGATTCCGTTCACCACGTTGATGGTGCCCCACGTCCAGTTGTTGCCGTTGTTGGTGATGCACCCGATGAACTGCGTGGAGCCCGTGTACCCGTAGGTGCCGCCGCTGCTCGGACTGGTTCCTATGGCGAACTTCGGGGCGAGTATCCTGGCGGTGCCCGACGACCCAATGTCTGCGCGTCTGCTATCCAGGTACACGTAGTTGTTGGAGTTCTCCTGCAGCTTCACGTACGCCGAGCCGCCCGCGTTGCTGTTGCCGCTCCTCATGTACAGCTGCTCGTCGGGATGGCTCATGTAGCCCGCGTAGTAGGGGGTCGTCAGCCACGTCTGGCGGTAGTAGCGGTTGACTGCCAGGAAGCCGTAGCCGCAGGCGGATATGCCCACGCCGTCGGTCGAGCTCGCCGTGGGGCTGTCCTTCGCGTGGACGGCCTCGATGGTGCAGTACTCGGTCGAGCCGTTCACGAACGACGCTCCCGGGTGGTCGTTCGTCGTCGTGCCGGTGGTGATGTAGTTGGTTGACGACGTGCCGACCATGTTGCAGCGGAACATGGAGATGCCGCCCACCAGCACGGTGCCCGCGATGATGGAGCCGTTCTTGTCGTATATCTGGAAGCCGTTGGTGGCGTTGATATAGACCCTGTTGCCGTTGCTGTCGGTCATGAAGATGGAGCCGTCGCGCAGGTAGAAGGCCCCGCTGTCGAGGTCCCAGTACGAGTTCCCGCCCTTGATGCGGCCCGTGGTCAGCTCGTCGGCTGTCACGCCGTCGCCGGTTATGGCCGTGCGCCACTTCCACGCGCCGCTGGAGTACTTGGAGTTGGCCACGCCGATGATTCCGCCGCCTATCTTGACGCACTTGGTGGCGCTCTCGGGCTTTTTGTCGTACACCAGGATGCCTTGGCCGGGCTCCTCGTACACCCAGCCGCCCGTGGTGTTCACCTCGCTGTTGAGCATGTCAACGATCTTCTTGCGGATATCCGTCGGCAGCTGGTCGAGCTGCTTCTGCAGCCCATCCACCTCGCCCTCGGCGCTCGTCAGCCGTTCGTCCAGCTTGCCCGTGACGCCTTCCAGGTACTCCTTGTTGGCCTCGTCTATCTGCTTGAGCACGCTCTCGCTTTGCTCTATCGACGTGTCGGTGTACAGGCGCAGCACTTCCTCAAGGGACAGGTTGCCGTCGTCGGAGTACTTCTTCAGCGCCTCTTCCAGCGTGGTGTCGCCCTTGTCGGCATACTCCTTGAGGGCCTTGTCAAGCGCGTCCTTCACCTCGTCGGTGTAGTCCTTGGCCGCGCCGCCCTGCTCCCTGGCGAACGCCTCCTGGCGCTTCTCGGAGGCCGCCAGGCTCTCGCCCCATTTGCCGGTCGATGCCTTGTTGGACGCGTTTACCGCGTCGGCCACGGTGGCGCGGATGCTCGAAGCCGTTCTCTTTGCGCTGGACTTCTGGGCGGCCATCAGCTCGGCCACGGTCTGGTAGTTGCCGAACGTGTAGGTGACCTCGCCGGGGCGCAGCTGATCCTCCACCACCTTGGTGATGCGGGTGCGCACGCGCAGCGGCGGGTCGTACACCTTGTCCACCACGGTCACCAGGTCGCCCTCGTCCGCGCCCTCGAAGCCCTCGCCGGCGCGCGCAAGCGCCACGGCGTCCACAGTGTAGGACACGGTGGGCACGCACAACTTCGCCAGCTGCGCCTCGGTGAGCTTCTTCAGCTCGGCGGCGTCCTCGCAGTCGGAGAACTCCACGTCGCCGAACACGTGCGCCTTGCCGCCCTTGCCGTCGGGCCGTCCCCAGCGCGCCAGCGCGTCGGCCGACCCCACCCAGTTCTGCCCGCCGTTCACGTCGCCGAAGGTCAGCTTGCGATCGTAGCCGCCCGTCAGGTTGCCGTCCTCGTCGGCGGTCTGCAGGGACTTGCCGTAGCCGTACAGGGCGGTACACACGTTGCCCTCGTCCACGCTGCGCTTGACGCTCACGAGGTCCTTGGCGTAGGTGAAACGCTTGCCGTTGTCCTCGCCGACCTGCTTGGCCATGCACACGCGGCGTGCGGTCACCTTGGTGCCGCTCACCTGGATTTCGAACGACAGCTCGCCGCCCCAAGTGTCTGCCACGTCGTGGATGGCCGCCCATGCGTTGGTGTGGTAGAAGTTCGTGCCGGCCTGCCCGAGGTCGGCCACGGTTCCGACCTGCCAGCGCGAGGAGGACAGCGCCGAGGCCAGCGCGGCGTAGGCGCTCACGTCGTAGGGGCGCTTGTCCTCCAGGTAGTCGCCCAGGAGCTCGATTTGCGCCGAGGTCGGGCAGTAGTACGTGTAGAGGATGCCCGCGCTTGCGCGCTCCTCTTCCACGCCGTCCACGATGTTCTCGTGCCAGCGGCCCTTGAGGTCGCGCCACACCAGGCGGTCGCCCTTGTCCAGGCGCGCCAGCGTTGTGATGCTCAGGGCGTTCTCGCCGTTGACCTCGCGCGTGTCCTCGCACTCGAACAGCGTCTTGATGGGTCCCTTGTACGCCTCCCAGCGGTCGCATGCCCACAGAATCATCAGCCCGCGTACCTTTCCGTCCACTGTACCGTCGCGGTGCCGCTGGACAGCTTGAGGCTGTTGGCCCCCGGCTCCAGCGGGAAGAAGTCACTCTCGAAGGTCACGGGCGCGGGGCTGCCGTCCACCGTGGCCTGCGGGGCGGCCATGTCGATGACCACCGCGCTCGATGCTGTCACAGCCTTGTCGATCTGCACGAACTCGCCCGTGCCCATGTTCGTCAGCCGCAGCGCCGACGTGCTGCCGCCGGGCCTGACGGTCACGGTGGGGTAGGTGCGGAACGTCCCGCCCACCTGCACGCCCGAGGTGCCCGACACGGTTGCGCGCCCCTCGGCCCCGTAGGCCACGGGGTCGTATGCCGTGAACGTCAGCGTGGCCTCGCCGGTGTGCCACAACGTGTCGAGCGCGCCCGGCGAGGTCAGCACGGCCATGTAGCGCAGGCCCAGGTGCCTCTCGTCGTCCAGCCACAGCTCGGCCTCCTTGAGGCACAGCAGGCGCGAGGCCATGAGGCGGCGAAGGGCCGCCATATCGTCGGCGGGGCGTGCCCTCCAGGCCGCCGCCACGTCTATCGTCAGGGGTTTCAGCTCTGCGCGCATGAAGCGCGAGCCGGGCTGCCCGGGCACGTCGCGCGTGGCGATTTCGTACTCGGGCAGCAGCGAGCGGGTCACGAGCCGGGTGTCGAACCACGGCGCGAAGTCGAAGCCGTTGTATATCATGCGAAGCACTCCTGCCGTTTGATTTCCTTGGCTATCTGGCGGGAGATTTTCTCGATGTCGGCCTCCTCCCGCACGGTCGCGTACAGGTTGATTGTCACGTTCGTGTCGCCATGGGCCGCGCCGCCCTTGCCGTCGAGCAGCTTGGCGATGCCCTCGGCCAGCGGGCGCGCGCCGCGCTCGTTGAACGGCACCACGCCCTCGGGGCCCGCCTCGCCGACGCCGATGACGCTGGGGCCGTTGAACACGCCGCCCTTGGCGTACCAGTCGATGCCGAAATGCGGCACGCTCGGCGGGTAGATGCTGAAGCTGCCTGAGATGGACAGGTGCGGCAGCTTCAGGTGGGGCAGCGACCACGAGAAGTTGAAGAACCCCTTGATGGAGTCGATGACGTTGCGCACGGTGTCGCGGGCGTTCTGTATCGGCGTCTCGATGGCGCTCTTGATGGAGTTCCACACGCTGCTCACGGTGTCCTTGGCGGCGTTGAACACGCTGGAGATCGTGTCGCGGATGCCGTTCACGATGCTGGATATGGTGGAGCTGATGCCGCCCCACACGCTCGACGCCGTGCTGCTCACGGCACCCCATATGGAGTCCCACACCGCCTGAATTGCCGACAGCACCGCCGATATGGTGGAGCTGATGGCATTGATGGCCGCGCCTATCGCGGAGCTGATGGCATCCCATATGCTGGAGGCGGTGAAGCTCACCGCGCCCCACACCGTGTCCCACACGCCCTGGATGACCAAAAGGGCTGCGCCTATCACGTCGCTAACGTACTGGATGTATGCGCTCACCGCGCCGTAGATGGCCTCCCATATGGCGCTGGCGGTGCCGCTGATGCCTTCCCACGTCGCACCCCACCATTCGGAGAGCGCCGTCACCACGTCGGTGATGACCTGGCTCACCGCGTCGATGTAGCTTCCCACCGCGCTGCAGATTGCGTCCCATGCCGCCGTCAGCTGCTCGCCGAAGTTCTCCCAGATGAAGTTCCAGGGTATGAGCAGCGTCTCGATGGCCAGGTTCAGAATCTCGCCCAGCAGCATCACGGCGACCTGCACCACGTTGCAGATGCCGTCCCAGATGGACGAGGCGGTGCCGGCCAGGCCTTGGAAGAACCCGGATATGGCGTCGATGGCCCCCTGCACCGTGGAGCAGATGCCGTCCCACACGCCGCCCAGCGTCTCGCCGAGCTGCGAGAAGAACTCGCCGACGCTTTGGGCCACGTCGCCCGCCACCTGGGTGGCCACCTCGAACGCGGCGCACACGGCATCCCACACGGCGGTCACCGCGTCGCGGAACTCCTCGCAGTTGTTCCACAGCAGCACCACGGCGGCGATGATGGCCGCTATGGCCGCTACCACGGGGTGCGCGGCTATGAGCCCCAGCGCGCCGGTGCCCAGCTTGCCGACCACCTGGAAGGCCGCTCCGATTTTCGGCACGGTGTCCACGACGGTGCCGACCGTCGACAGCACGGGGCCTATGGCGGCCGCTATCGTGGCGATCGCCAGCACGGCGGTCTGGCCGCCCTCGCCGATGCCGGCGAACCACTCGGAGAACGACTTGACGACACCCGCCACGTTGGTGGCGATGTTGAGCAGCGGCTCGCCAAGCGGCTCGATGGAGCCCTGCAGCTCGCGCATGGCCTCCTGCGATTTCACGGCGAAGCTGTCGGAGGCGGCCTCCTGGGCCTGCTGCGCAGCGCCCGCCACGTCGCCGAAGCTGTCCTGCACGCCCGCCAGGGACTCGATCATGCCCATGGCATTGTCCTCGCCCAGCGAGGACCACAGGGTGGAGGCCAGCGCGGCCTTGTCGTACTCGTTTGGCATCTGCGTGAGGTCGCCCAGCACCGCCTGCAGCATGTCCTCGGCGGTGGCGCTGCCGTTCTTGAAGTTCTCGAAGACCTCCTGCGTGCCCTCGCTGAACGAGCCGATGGATTCCTCCATGCGGCCGTCGGACAGCGCCGTCAGGAACTCGTTGAGGTAGTCGCCCACCTTGTCCAGGTTGTACGCGCCGTTGGACGTGCCCGCTTCGAGCAGCGAGAAGTACTCGCTGGCGCTCATTCCCGCCTCGCCCCATCGCACGGAGTATTCGCTCAGGTTGTCGCCCAGCTCGTCGGTGTAGTTCAGGCCGCGCTGCATGCCCGCCGTCAGCAGGTCGCTGGCCTCGGTGGCGGACAGCCCGAAGCCCTCCATGAGGGCGTTGGTGCCGCGTATGGACTCGTTCACGTCTGCGCCGAAGGTGTCCGACAGCATGAGTGCGTTGGTGGTGACGGTCTGCAGGTCCTCGTCGGACACGTCGCGAAGGGTGGACTTGCACTGGATCAGCGCATCGTTGACCTCGTCCAGGGACTGGCCCCAGCCACCCTCGTATATGCGCTTGCCTATGCCGCTGAAACGCTCGGCCTCCTCGCCGGACACGCCGAACGCGGCGGCTATGCGGGCGTTGGCCTGCTCGTAGTCGCTGGCCACGCCGAATACGGCCTTGCCGGCGGCCACCACGGGCGCGGTCAGCGTCACCGTGGCGGCCGTGCCGGCCTTCTTGAACGAGGACGACAGCTTCGCGGCCTTCTCGTCGCCCTCGGTTATGTTCTTCCAGGAGATGCCCTGGAGGTCGCGCTCCAGGGCCTTGATGTTCTTGGATACGTCAACGGTGTCGAGCACCGCTTTGATGATGACGTTGCCGTCCATGCTCACCTCGTCGCTCTCTTGAGCGCGGCGAACACATCGCGCATCGCCGCGTCGCTTCCTTCCTCAGAGCCGTGTGAGCTGCGGCCTTTGCCGAGTTCGAACGCCTTGTGGGCGGCGTTCCAGGCCTCGACCTCCTGCCTGTTGTATTTGGTTGGCTTCGGCTTGGTCGCCGGGTTGCGGTAGTGGATGGCCGCGCCGAGCGGCGTGTCCTGCGGGCAGCCGCCCACGAGTGCCACGAACTCGGCAAAGCTGATTCGACCGCGCACCTCGTCCCACTCGATGCCGTAGGCCTGGCGGAAGCTGGTGCGTATGCGCGCCGCGTCCTCCTCCAAGTCCCACAGCGGGGTCTCGTGC
The DNA here is from genome assembly GCA_902479145.1 of uncultured Collinsella sp. GTDB lineage: Bacteria > Actinomycetota > Coriobacteriia > Coriobacteriales > Coriobacteriaceae > Collinsella. The sequence goes on along the minus strand of CABSNR010000007.1, from coordinate 41,947 downwards.
GGGCGGTCGCCGGTCAGGTCGAGTCCGCACATGTCCCATACCGCCGCGTCGCGCATCCGCACGAACTCGGCGGCGTCGTAGTCGCATGCGCACCACGCGTCCGCCCAGTCCACGAAGAACAGCGCCAGGAACTCGTCCCGGCGCTGGTCGTCGGACTTGCCCTCGTCGGTCAGCACCTCGATGACGCGGATGATCGTGAGCGCGTCGTCGCGCACCAGCACCTCCTCGCCGTTCCACGGGTAGCGCGTGGCGCTCGTGCCGTCGGGCAGCCGCACCCGCTCGGCCGTGAGCGCGGCTGGCAGCATTACTTGCCGCCCTTCTTCTTGCGCTTGGCCTTGGCGCGGCGCTGGGCGCGGTTGAGCGCCTGGACCTGATCGGCGCGCTCGCTGTATGCAAGGCCGCACGCCATCAGCTGCTCGCTGGTCGCGTGGCGCGCCAACATGTTGAGGAACGTGGCGAAGACCTCGCCCAGGATGCGGATGTTCTCCTCGGGCGCGATGGGGCCCTCGTCGCCGCCCATCCACGCGAGCAGCTGCTCCCAGCCCTCGGTGCCGATGAACGCCGAGATGGTGCGCTTCATGAGGCGGGCCTGCGCGGCGTTGGCCTCGGCCGCCTTCTCGGGGGTGTCGGCCTCGCGGGCCATCTGCTCGTTGGCCTGCGCGCGGTCGATGGCGTTGCCGACCTTGGCCAGGTACTCCTCGATGTGCTTGTCGTCGAACCACACGCGGAAGCGCGGCGTGTCGGGGTTCTCCTCGGGGTCCTCGAAGAACACGTCCTCGTACGCGCGGATGTTTTTCAGAAGTTCCATTTGTTGCCCCTTTCGTGAGCGGTGAGCGTCGGGCATAGAAAAGGGGCGCGGGCCGCTCACTAGCCCGCGCCCCCATGTCCAGGAGGTTATGTCTGGTGTCGCCTGCGGCTACTTCGCCGCCACGGTGACCTTCACCTGCGTGCAGATGCTCGGCTTGGACGCGCAGCGCACGGTGATGACCGCCTCGCCTGCGGCCACGCCCGTCACGTTGCCGTCGCTGTCGACGGTGGCCACGTCGGTGTTGCCCGATGCGAAGAAGCACTTGGCGTTCGCCTCGGCGGGCGTGACGGTCGGCGCGAGCTTCATGGACTTGCCCACGGACGGGCCGGTCGGCGCGGTGCAGGTGACGCCCGTGGGCTGCTTGAGCTTGTTGGCGGGGATGTAGCGCATAGCGCCAGCGCCCGAGATTGTGCAGGAGAACGCGCCGGGGTCGGACGCCGCGCCCTGCTGCGAGCCGACGGTCAGGCCCAGGTAGGTGCAGTCGCCCTCCACCACGTCGCCGTTGGGGTCGGTGTGGCGGAAGTGGCCCGTGCGGCCCTCGCCGGTCTCAAGCGCCAGGCTGGCAACGAAGTCCTGCGCGGGGTCGCCGTAGCAGCGGTCGCCTGTGACCTCGTACTGCGGCTGCACGCTCTTCACCTTGTCGGTGGGAGTGCCGTAGCCGTCGTAGTAGTCCTTGGTCTCGGTGGTCTCGTTGGTGGTCGGCTTCACCTCGGTGATGCCGCGCGAGAAGATGGCCCACGTGGGGCTGGCCGCGTCTGGCGTGGTGTCGATCTCCAGCGCGCTCATGTAGTTGGGCGCGAAGCCCAGGTCTTGTTTCTTTGCCATCGTTATCCCTTCTCTATGGTTATGGTCGCTTTGATTCGGAACTCCCACAGGTACGGCCCGCCCTCCGGCGGCGTTATTTCCTGCGGCTCTGTGTACAGCGCCGCGCTGGTGAAGCCGTAGGAGCCGGTGGGCGAGGACAGGTCGGCCCCGTCCAGCGCGTCGGCCAGGTCGTAGGCGTCGCCCATGGCCTTGGCCTCGGAGGTGTCCTTCACGATGACCTGCAGCACGTATCCGACACGGCGGGTGCCGTCCATGTGGCGCACCGCGTCGGCCGTGGGCATGGGCCTCAGCACCACCGCGTCGTCGTGGCCGCGCGATGCTGCCAGGCGGGTGAGGAGCACCGGGCCGTAGCCCAGGGCCTCTATGGCGGCCTTCGCCGCCTCCATCACGTCCGGGGCCATGTCACGCCCCCTCGGTCAGGAGGTCGACGGCCAGGCGCTCCCAGTCCTCGCCGTGCGCTTCCTTCGCGGCCTTCGGCCAGTCGGCCTTGGCCCTCGGGTTCTTGCCGTGCTTGATGGAGCTGTCGGGCAGGTCGCGCACGTAGGCGGCGTAGTCGGCGTCCCATATGACGAGGCCCTGCCTGAAGTCGGAGGCGGCCTGCATGGAGTTGTGCATGCGCTTGGTGTCCTCTGGCGTGAACGCGTTCATGTCCTCGGCCACGCTCATGGCGAACTTCACCTGCTTGGCCTCCAGCTCCTTCGCGCTGAAACGCTTCATGAGCTTGGTCAGGTCGACCGTAACTGCTGCGGGCATGGCTACCTCACCTCCAGTTCCCAGTGGTGGGGACGGGTGCCGAACGCGCGGCGGGGCGTGCACCTCGCCACGTTCATCCACTCGCCCCCGTCGATGCTCACGCGGCTGCCCACGGGCACGTCGAACATGCCGGGGCTGTCCGCGCCGTCCGCTATCACGAGGCCCTGCGCGCCGTCGCCCAGGGCGTACTCGCGCACGAGCCACGCCGAGACGGGCTCGAAGCGCACGCGGCGCACCTCGACGGGCTGCTCGAACTCGCCGCCGTAGCCGCCCTCCCTGGGCACCTTGACGGACATGGTGGAGGGCCGCGCCGAGCGCGGCACCCGCATCATCTGGTACCCCCGATGCCCGCGTAGAGCAGCGGCGTTCCAAGCAGCTCGCGGCGGACGGCGGCCTCCATGTCGCTGCGGTAGGTGCTGGCCCCTTCGGTACCGGGGTTCCACGAGAACGAGCCGACGGTAAAGCCGCCGCCCTCCATGATGCCGCCCGAGCATCCGTACGCGGCGTCGACCTCGCAGGCCGCCATGACCGCGCGCGCCCACTCCTCGGAGCCGTCCGGCTCGTTGGGGAAGATCAGGTCGCGTACGGCTGCCGTGGCGTGGGGGAGCGCCGCCTTGAACTCCTCGGCGGACAGCTCCCCGCGCCCGGCTGCCAGGTAGTCCTCGTGGGTCGGGGCTCTAGTTTCCATCGTCCTCGGCCGCCTCGGGCTTTTCCGCCTTGCCCTTGGCGGGCTGCTCGTCTGCGGCCTTCGCCTCGGGCTTTTCCGCCTTGCCCTTGGCGGGCTTGGCCTTCTTCGGGGCCTCCTTCTCGAAGGCCAGTCCAACGGTGCGCATGTCGCGCCTCCTTCCTACGCGGCCTTCATGCCTGCGGTGATGTAGTGCGCCAGGTTCTCGCGGACGCCGCACACGCCGTACTTGCGGTACTTGAACAGGTGGCCGAAGCCCTGCTGGTTGTCCTCGGCGTCGATGACCTTGCCGTGCGCGAAGTTCCAGCGCAGCACCACGGCGTCCTTGTGGACGATGAGGAAGTTCATGTCCACCGCGCCGGTGCCCTTCTTGTAGTGGCCGATCTCCTCGTCCTTGGTGGTGCCGTCCAAAAGGTCGATGGCGCTGTAGAAGCGGGACTGCGGCACCTTCACGATGGAGGAGAAGCCGTCCAGCGCCTCTCGGGACTTGGTGGTGTCCAGGTCCTTCACCATACCCAGCAGGGTGGGGGTGATGAACAGCACGCGGCCCTCTTCCGGCACCTCCTTCTCGTCCATGTCGCACATGGCGGCGTTCAGGCCCTTGAGCATGTCCGCGCCGTCGGCGTAGGTCTTCTGCTCCTTGGTGATGCCGGTGCCTGCGCACAGCGTGGAGAACACGAACGCGTCTCCCTCGGGCACCACCTTGGTGCGGTTGAAGTGCGCGGCGGCGTTGCCGAACGCCAGATTGAAGGACTGGGCGTCCACTTTCTGGTCGATTTCCAGGATGGTGCCGCGGTCGTAGTTGGCGCTGATGGGCTTCCAAGTCAGGGACGCGCCGCTGTTCTGCGGCAGTCGCCCGTTGGCCTGCACGTCGCCCAGGCCACCCATGGAGTAGACGGGATAGTAGAACTCGCCCAGCTGCTCCATCTGCGCGATGTTGCCCTGCGGCGCGGCGCTCTCAAGCACTGCGGTCAGGGATTCCTTGCGGTACGCCTCCATGAGCACGTCCTCGTAGCCCTTGGGCAGTTCGATGCTGTTTGGCATGATTTACTCCTTTGAAGATTCGTCGGTGAGTCCGAAAGCTGCGCGGAAGTCGGCCAGGCCGTCGGAACCTGCGCCGCCCTTGGGGTCGCCGCCCGCGCTCTCGCGGGGCTGGTCGGTGAACATGTAGGCGTTATCCTTCTTCAGGGCCTCGAAGTCGATGCCCGTGAGGTTGCCCTGCTCGTCCAGCTTCGCGTCAGCGATGTTCGGGATGATCGCGCGCGCCGCCTTGGCGTTGCGCACCCCCATCTGCGCCAGCTTGGTGTCGATGGCGAAGTCGCGGCGCATGTCGGCCTCGCGCTTCTCGGCGTCGGCCTTGTACGCCTCGTTGTCGGCCTTGGCCTTGTCGAGCGCGGCCTGCAGCTCCTCGGCGTTGCCCGCCTTGGAGGTGAACTCCTCGATCTGCTTGTCGCGCTGCTCCAGCTCGGCCTTGAGGGCCTTCACCTGCTCCTGGTACTCGTCGGTCTCGCGCTTGTACTTCGCGTAGGACACGACCTCCTTCGCCGGTCCGGTCTGCTGGCCGTTGTCGCCGCCCTCGTTTCCCTGGGGCTTGTTGTCTTCAGCCATCGCTTGCTCCTTCCGTGTTTGGTTGTCGCGCTTCCCTGCGCGCTTGGATGGCCCGCCGTTGTCGCCGCGGTCGCGTGCGGGGCCGTTGTCGCCGCCCCATCGCGTGACCGCATCTTCCCCGAGGTGTCGCCAGGCAAAAGAAAAGGCCGCCCGTGATGGGCGGCCTTGATGCCGTGCGTCTACTCGGTTGTCGCTTGGTCTACTTCATCAGCCCCGCGTCGCGCAGAACCTTGCGGGACTTGGCAAAAAGCTCCTCGCGCTCTTCTTTGGTCAGCTTTTCGGCGGCTTTCGACTCGGAGGCGCTGTCATCTATGACGAGCACCCAGTCCTCTGGCGTCACTTCTTTTTTGTCAGCCTGAACCATTTCGCTTCCTCGTTTCGCTCGTAGAGCATTTCGGTGGCAAGCTGGTCGATAACGTCGCCGCCCACGTTCGGGCACTCTCTTTTCGCCAGCTCTCGCAGCTCCTCGTACGCTTGCACGACGCTGCGGTCGTTCACCTTGATTTCGTAGATTGTACCATCGTGGCACGCCACCACCGAGCTGCGCACCCAGTCGTTTTCCGCCACCGTTCGAATGTCGGTCCACGACGGCGGCGAGCTCATGGGATGGTTGTGGATCAGCACCACGCCGCCCTTGGTGCGCCTGCACGCCTCCACCTGCTTGGCGGTCAGGCCGCACGCCTGGCTCTTCAGGCCGTGCCCGAAGGTGTCGGTGACGCGCTCGCCCTTCTTCCACGACACGACGGACATGCGTTCGTAGCCCGTGCCGTCGCGGTCGCGCAGGATGCGGCGGCTCTCGGCGTACACGGCCTCGCTTGCGCGCTTCGGGATGGGAAGGGACGCCACCTTGTCGTGGTAGGCCCTGCCGTTCACGGCGCGGCGGCTCACGTCTGCGGCGGTGCCCGCGCCCTTGCCCGGCATGAACTTCTCGCGCACCCAGGTCTTGTCCGTGGCAAGCGGGTAGATGCGCTCCTTCGATTCCACGGCGGCCTCGCGCGTGCGCTCGCGGGACAGGTAGGGATGGGCGGCTATGTGCTCGCGCTGGCGCTTCTGCAGCTTGCCCAGGCGCAGGCGCTCCTTGGTGTTGTCGAGCCCGGCGGCCTCCAGGGCCGTTGCCTCGCGCTTGGCGGCGCGTATGCCGCGCTCAAGCTCGCGCTGCTTCTGCTCTGCCTGGTATCGCTCCTCGCGCTTCTCGTCGCCGCCATCTGGATCGCGCTCGTACCGCAGCTGCTGGCCCTCCACGTAGATGCCGAAGTCGTGCTTGCAGTTCGCGCCGCACAGGCCATCGACAGAGCCGTAGCCCGTCTCGCGGTAGAACGGCGGGTACTTCTTGGACTTGCCCGACAGACTGAACACGCGGCCCTGCCACTTGGCGTGGCTCTCGCGCGCCCCGCCGTGCGAGGAGGTCTGCACGAGGTCGTGCCCGGTCTCTTCAAGCAGCTCCAGCGTGTTGCGGCTGCCGGCCTGCACCGCCTGCGTGCGAATGTGGCGGCGCATGGCCACGTCGGGCTGCGCCCACGCCCCGCTCTTGTAGTCCACGACGGACACGCCGCGCCGCGCCAGCTTAAGCACGGCCTCGCGGGTGGCCTGCTCGTAGCCCGCCATGCCCGAGTTCACCCGAGCCACGGCCTGCGCCACGACTTCGAGGTAGGCGCGCTGCACGTTGGCGGGCATCTTCAGGTTGTCGCGGCTCACGACGTCCTGCACTCCCGCCGCCGTGGCCCGCGCTGAGTTGTGCAGCCTCCACTGCATCGTCTTGGACAGCGCGCCCATGGCCGTGCCCAGCGTGGCCAGGTCGGCCTCGGCGCTCTTGGCCACGGCCTCGGCCGCAGCCTTGGCAGCCTCGCGCGCGGCTCTGCGGCCCTCCTCGTTCATGGCCTTCTGCACGTCCTTGGCGGCAAGCGCCGCCTTGCGGGCGGCCTGCGAGTAGGCGCTGTCGCCCTCGAAGTCGATGGAGCCTATGAGCGCGGCGTAGATGCACACCAGGCGCAGGGTGTATTCGTCCATGGCCCCCTGCGCTGCGTCGGTGAAGTGCTCTATGTAGTCCGGCCCCAGCATCAGGCGAGCCCGTCGCCCAGCATGTCGAACGCGCCGCCCTGCTGCTCGGGCACGTTGGCCTTGGCCTCGTTGCTGGTCTCGCCGTAGAAGCGGCGGCGGTACTCCCACGGGGCCATGATGCCCGCGCCGACCTCGCTCATGGCCATCTCGCGCGCGCTCTGCGTGTCGCTGATGATGGAGTCGTCGAAGTCCACGGTGGCGTCGCCGTAGGGCACGGCCTCGCCCTTGATGCTGCGGCACGCGTCGGCCATGCCGTTCACGAGGCGCACGATGGACTTGCGCAGGGCGTTCTCGTGCCGGTGGATGGATCGCATCAGCTGCGAGTTGTCGGCCGCCACCTCCTTGGCGGTCTTCAGGCCCGTGTGCGACTCCCAGGAGAAGTAGCCGTTGCCGAAGCCGCACGCCACCGACAGCAGGCGCAGGCCCGTGTTGATGGCGCTGGCGTTCTCGTCGGCCTTGAGGTCGCTCTGAACGGTCTGAATCTTGGCCGACCCCTCGTCGCCGGGGTTCATGCTGAAGATGGTGTCGTCGGCCTCGCCGAAGGCGTAGTAGGTCTTCGTGAGGCTGCCGTCCGGCCCCTTGTCGGTCTTGGACTCTATGAGGGTCTTGTCCACGAACGTGCGCGGGCGGCCCACGCGAATGTGGTCGAGCAGGGAGGTGACGGCCTCGTCGACCACCTTCATGGCCCCCACGGCGTTGCAGTACACGCTCGCGCCCATCGCGCAGTAGTCGTAGAAGCGGTTCGACACGGCGGGGCGCACCAGCGCGAAAAGCGGGCGGGTGCAGCGCGTGTCCATGTCGGCGCTGATGCCCTCGACCGCCACCTGCTTGTGCGTCTTGGTGTCGAACAGCTGCGTGAGGATGTGGTAGGTGCCGCCCTTGAGCACGTGGGCCTGGCACTGGTCGTAGTCGCGCCCGGCGACCTCCACGCGGCCCACGAACGCGCACTGCGTGCAGTCGTCGGCGCTCCACGTGAGCGGGACTATCTGCGTGGCGTCGTAGCGCACGATGCGCAGCTCGGCGTCGGGCGTGTAGGCGCTGTCGGTCACGCCTCGCGGCTCGATGACCCACGCGCCCGTGCCCATGGCGAACGCGCGGGCTATGAAGTCGGCGTTGTCCATGGCGAACGATGTGGGCGCGTCGCCGTCCTCTGTCGGCTGCGGCGCGACCTGGCCGTCCTCGTGCCCCTCGTCGCCGACGCCGCCCGTCGCCTTGGGGTTGGCGAAGTAGCGCGCCATCCAGGCGCGGCGCTCGTCGCTCGTGCTGGAGATGATCGTGCTCTCGTTCATGAGCAGACTGGCCCACTCGTCGGCCACGAGCGCCGCCGGGTGCAGGCTGGCGCGCTCGCGCTTGTACACGCGGAAGCCGCGCCGCTCGCTGTAGTGGTACCAGCCGTTGTTCGCCGCGAACCAGCCGAACCAGACGCCCACCATGCCCTGCATGCGGGTGTCCGGCTGGTATCCCATGCGGCGCAGCCACGCCTCGGCGTAGCCCGTGTTGCCTCGCTTCTCCATCAGAGGTTGCTCCTTATCCACAGTCCTGCGGCGTAGCCCGCCGCGTCTATCGCGTCGTCGTTCACCTTCGGCAGTGTCTCGGTTATGTCGCCCTGCCCGTTCGACACGTACTCGAACTCGGGGAACTCCTTGGCGGCGAGCGGGCAGCGGTCGGGGTCGATGACTATGCGCGTAAGGTTCTGCATCCACCTGATGCGGCTCTTGGGCGCGTTCAGGCCCTGCTTGAGCGACTTCTGCGCGCCGATGCCCTGCTCCTGGTAGTAGAGGATCATGCCGCGCGCCGCGCTGTCGCACCACACGTCGGCGGCGGGGTCCTCGGCCGCCTGCAGCTTGGCCGCCACCAGCTCGGCGGTCTTGACGTCGATGGCCTCGGTTCCCTGGCGGCTCTCCTCGTCCAGCAGGTAGAGCACGCGCTCGTTCTCGTCGTATCCCGCCTCCATGAACACCCACGGGTGCACGCTGCCCGCGTCCACGCCGAACGAGCGCAGGGCGATGGCCTCGCGTTCCTCCGCGGTGATGGGGCGTATGTCCAGCAGCTCGTCGGGGAACACCTCGGAGCCCGTGCCGATGACCTCGCCGAGCCATTGCCAGCGGTAGGAGTCGGGCGTCTTGCGGCGGCTGCGCTCCGCCTCCGCCAGCGCGGTGGCGCTTATCCACTCGGGGTGCTCGTCTATGACGTCCAGGTACGTGGTGTGGCATATGAAGCGCCCGTCCTCGCCCGGGTGGGCCTCCAGGTCGCGCGCCTCCTTGTTCACCCAGTTGCGCGCCGAGCGCGGAGGGTTGTAGCTGTAGAAGACCCAGAAACGCTCGCCGCCGCGCAGGAACGTGGCCAGCACGCTGCGCACCTCGTCCATGCCGTCGAACTCGTCAACCTCCTCGAACCACACCACGGCGCAGTAGCCCGTGCGGAACTTCGCCGACTTCAGCTTCTTGGGCTTGTCGCACCCCAGGAAGCGTATGACCTGCCCGGTGGGGCGGTACGTCACCTCCATGGGGGACAGGCCGAAGTCGAACAGGTGCGCCACGCCCAGCACGTCGCACGCCCAGCCTATCTGCTCGTAAACGGACGTGCGCAGCGTGTTGCCGACCTTGCGCAGCACGACGGCGTTGGCCTCCGGGTTGAGCATGATCAGCAGCACGATGGCGATGGATATGAACGACGACTTGGTGGAGTTGCGCCCGCCCTTGAACCAGTAGTGCGTGAACTCGTGCGCCTTGATGGAGCGCCACACGCCGGCGAACACGGAGGCCACGACGTCCGAGAGCCTAACCGAGGTCGTCAACGATGGTCACCCCCGCCTCCGCCATGGCGGCCTTCGCGCCGTCCACGCCGAACATGTCGTTGAGCAGCTTCACGCTCTCGGTTATGGCCAGGCGCGCGTCGCCGTTGATGCTGCCCTCGGCCGCCTGGCGGCGGAAGATGGGCAGCGCGCCGTCCAGCACCTCGAACAGCGGGGCGGCCGCGTCCTGCAGCTCCCAGCGGCAGTCCTTGGCGGCCGCGTCGCGGATTTCCTGGATTCTGTGCGCGATTCGTGGGTCTCGCATCAGCTTGGAGGCGGCGCAGCTTATCGAGTTGTAGTTCATCCGCTTGCAGTCGTAGGCCGCGCGGTACGCGTCCTGCTGCTTGGCGCGGGGCTTGGCCATCTCGCGGGCGAACGCCTCCTGCTTCGCTGTGAGCGGCTTGTCCTTCTTGGGCACCTGCGGCCTCCTTCCTGATTAGTTTCGCGCTAGCCAAGCGACGCGATCACATCGCGCTCGCGCGGCGAAAGCGCGAAACGCTCTGCGGCTGCGCGCTCTGCGGCTGCGCGCTCTGCGGCTGCGCGCTCTGCGGCTGCGCGCTCTGATATGAGGTAGCCGCTGCCGTATATCGCCTTGTTCTGCACGCGCTGCGCGTCGAGCGCCCTCGTGAGGCTGCACTCCTGCGGCCCCACGCGGAAGTCGATGCCGTACTTGGAGTAGCGCGCCAGCATGGGCGCGGTCAGCACCTCGTCCGGGTACTCGTACTTCGGCAGCGCCTTGGCCTTCTCGCGGCGCAGGCGCTCTATCGCGGCATCCAGCTCGGAGCGCAGGTCGGGCGCACTGCGAGCCTGGGCGGGGTCGAGGTTGGTTACGAACGACGTGTTGACGCTCGCGCCGTTGGCGTACGTCACGCCGACGCCCGTCACGACCTTGCAGCAGTTGCGGATGCCCATGCACGTCAGGGTGGGGGCGAACAGGAAGAAGCCCACGCCGCGCTCCTGGTAGTGCTTGACGATCTTGCTCAGGATGGAGAACGGCGGGTTGTCCACCACCGTGCAGCCCTGCGGGTACTCCTCGCGCTCGTAGTCGCCGCCCGGATAGAACGGGCGCGCCACCTTCGCCAGGTCGAACCCGTACTCCCGGTGCGCCCACCGCAGCACGCAGTCGTACACCTCGGGCGGGGTGTAGCAGTCGTCCGTCGTCCTTTTCGGCTCGAACTTTGCCGTGAACTCCTCGTATGTCTCGCCTCTCGCCATGCGTCTCCTATCTCTCGGCCCATATGGTCGCAAGCATGTCGCCGGGCACGGAAAAGGCCGCCCCGAAGGACGGCCCTCTGCCTGTTTCCGTATTCTGTTGCCCCTATCCGCACGCCGCCACGGCCATGGCCATGAGCCCGAGTGCCAGCGCCCTTATGGCGTAGATGGCCGCCGCGTCTATGGCGATTGCCGCCGCTATGAACAGCAGGCACCCCCAGTTGCATCCCGGGCGGTTCATCGCTCCTCCCACTCGACGGTGCCGTCGTCGTACTCGGCCTTGAGCCATTCCAGGTAGTCGGCCTCCTCGCAGAAGCTGGCCAGCAGCCGCTTGCTGGTAGTGCAGCTGCTCATGCGGCTCGTCTCATACACGGCGATGAAGAAGGGCCACGAGTGGAACTCCACCTCCGTGTGGATGGCCCGCTCGGGCGTGCCGAAAAGGTGCTCCCAGTTCGTCATCGCGCCCCCTCCTTCGCGCTCGGCCCAACCTTGCGGTAGGTGAAGTCCTCGAACAGGTGACCGCACCAGCGGCAGCGGTCGCCGCCCTTGGGCAGGCGGTGCCAGATCTCGCGCATGCCGCACTTCGGGCAGCGCACCTCGATACTGGGTCGGCGCTTCGGCTTCTCGGTCTGCTGCTCCATGGCTACTCCACCGCCATCCGCATGGCCGGCTTCATGGCCTCGCGCAGGCTCTTGGCCAGCTCCTCGGCCGTTACCTCGGCCTTCACCTCCACGTTCACGTCGGGCATCGCGAAGCCGCGCGCCTCGTCGGCCTTGAGGCAAGGCATGGCGGCGTCCTGGGCCGCGCCCTTGAGCGTCGGTGACGCTGTCGCCCTCGGCTCGCAGCGCCCCAGCCACAACTCGCACTCGTCCAGCTTCGTGAGCGCCAGGGCGCGCTCGCGGCTCGCCTCGTAGGCCGTCTCGATGCCCTTGCGCAGGTTCTGCACGGCCGTCTCTTCGGTTCCGGCGTCCAGCTTTTCGCGCAGTCGGGCGTTCTCGAACCTCAGGTTGCGAGCCTCGCGACGCGGCACTGCTACCGTATGGCTTTGCTGCTCGCCCCAGCAGTCCTCGCACAGCGGCGCGCCTACGCCCATGTTGTCCTGCCCCAGGGCGTCGATATCGCGCCCGCAGGTATCGCAGATGATTCCCATGGCTACTCCCTTCCTTCCGGCTTCACCGCGCCTGCGAGGAACCACGCCCGCAGGCTCTCGGCGCACTCCGGGCACAAGGCCCTTGCCTTGCCGTCGATTCGCGCGCTGTTCCCCAGCACCATCTTGGCGCAACCCGCCAGGGTCGCCGGCACCTCCTTGCCGCAGCGTTCGCATGCGCACATGTACAGCCTCATGCCTGCTCGCCTCCCTTCGGCAGAGCGTCGGCGATTCGGTCCCAGTCGGTGGCCGACTTCTCGCTGGGGTACTCGTAGGCCCCCACGCACGGCACCGGCAGCACCGCCATGCCGTCGTGCTCGCCTGCGTACTCGTCTGCGTCCGATCTGCTCTCGAACGCCAGCACCACGTCGCTCTCCGTGGCCACCGCGTAGATCTTCTTCATCGTTTCGTCTCCTATTCGAACTCGAAGCACTCGCATGCCTCGCTTGTCTCGTCTACCGCCTCCACGTCGGGGCCGCCGCCCGTCATGGCGTCGCGGGCGCACACGGCCTCGCCGCCAGCGCCCTGCACGCGGCCGCAGAAGCGGCACTCCCGGCACGTGCGGCCCTCCCACGGGTCGGGCCGGTTCCACGGTGCCCTGGGGTCGGACTCGAAGCACCCGGGCGGGAGGTTCCACCCGCTTGAAGGCTCGTACCCGCTCACATGCACCGCCTGCCCCTCGGCAGCCGCCCCCAGCCGTCCATGGCCAGGGCATCCGCGTACTTGGTCGGTTCCGGCAGCAGCAGGTACTCCCAGTGCCCCGAGCCCGGCGGGGCGGGGCGGTTGAACCTCTGCTCGGCCCTGACCCAGCGGAAGTGCAGCCGGTTGGCGTGCGCCAGCCCGTGGCAGCCGCTGCCGTTGCCGCTGCCGCACAGCATCACCGTGGGCTTGGGAACCTCGCGCCCGTCGCGGAACAGCTTGCCCGCCCCGCGCCTCACGATGTGGTGGCGGTTGAGCGGCCACGGCGCGCCGCACACGGCGCACCTGGGCGTCTCGATGCTCGGCCCCTCCATGAGGGGGCGCAGGATCTCTGACAGCGTGTCAACGTTTGCCATTCGATAGCCTCCTGTCCTTGCCTTGCAGCTCGTACTTGTCGCACATCTCCGACAGGCGGCTCACGATGGCCACCGCCGTCTCCTCGTCGCCGTTCTTGGCCAGGCGGCGTATGAGGTCGCCCTTGCCGTACTGCGTGGTCACGACCACGGGCCTCATGTTCTCGTACCTGTCGTTCACGACGCGGAACACCTGCCCCAGCGTCCAGTCGGTGGGGGACTCCTTGCCCAGGTCGTCCAGCACCAGGCACCCCACGCGGGAGAGCCTGGACAGCACGCCGTCCTCGGTGCCGTCGCCGCCGTAGGTGCCCTTGATGGCGGCCAGCACGCCCAGCATGTCGGTCACCCTCACGCTGGTGCCGCCGTCCACCAGGAGCCGCGCCACGGCGCTCGCCAGGTGGGTCTTGCCGGTTCCCACGGGGCCGCAGATGTACGCCCCGCGCCCTTGCTCAACCTTCGCGGCAATGCCCTCGGCCATGGGGGAGGCGGCTGTCATGAAGCGGGGCTTGATTCCGGCCCGCTCGTAGGCCCGGCGGCGTTTGGCTGCGGCCTCCTCGGCCTTGGCCCTGGCCTCAAGGCGCGAACGCTCGTCGCGCTCCGCCACGGCACCCGGGCAGCCGCACGGCTTCCAGCCGCAGAAGGTGCGGCGGCCAGCCAGCACCACGTAGCGGACCTCCAGCTGCGCCCCGCAGTGGGGGCACTCAGTCGTACTCGGCATAGCCGTCGGCCTCCTTCCGGGTCCTCGGGCCGCGGTTCACGTAGTCCTCGAACTTCGGCGAGAACAGCGTGGAGGGCCGCAGATACTTGGCCATCTTCGGGTCGCCCGCCCACTCGGCTGCCATCGTGTCGATGACGGCCAGGAAGTCGGGGAGGCGGTAGCCCTCGGCCCAGCGGGCGTGTATCAGCCTGCGGGTCTTGGCGCTGCTTGAGCGGTAGCGGGTGCCGGCTGCCTCGTTGAGCGCATGCACGATTTCGTCAAAGGGGATTAAGGGGTTATCTATATACTCAACCTCAACCTCAACCTCTGCATTGCCGCAACTCGATGCGCCTGCATGTGCATCCGCATCTGCTTGCGCATGTGCGCCTGCATGTGCATCCGCATATGCTCCCGCATGTGCTTGCGCATCGGCTTGCGCCCGTGCCGCCGCATCGTCCACCGCGTCTTCCTTCCCCGGCCTGTTGCCCCAGCGGGCGTTGGCCGCCTTCCTTGCGCGCTCGCTCTTCTCGTCGCCCATGTCGAGCCTGCCCTTGAGCACCAGGAAGGTAGGCAGCCACGCGGGGCTGCCCTGCGGCTCCTTGCCCGTGAACCGGTACTCGACGATGGCGTAGATGAACGGCGCGCGCTGCTTCTCGGGCATGGCCTGCGCGGCCGCCCAGAAGTCGTCGTGTATAACCATGCCCATAGTGTCGCCGTCGCCTTCCCTAAAACGGGATATCCTCGTCGTACAGATCGGGCATGGCCTGCTGCGGCGCGGGCTGCTGTGGCGCGTACGCCTGTTGAGTGGCCGGCTGCGGCGCGTAGGCGGGCTGCTGCGGCGCGGGTGCCGGGGCGGGGCGTCCCTGGCCGTACGTGCGGGCCTGCGGCGCTTGCGGGGCCGCCTGGGGCGCGTACTGCTGCGGCGCGTAGCCCTGCTGCTGTTGCTGGCCGCTCATGAACTCCAGCTCGTCCACCACGACCTCCAGCGCGCTGCGCTTCTGGCCGGTCTGCTGGTCGTTCCAGCTGCGGTAGCGCAGCTTGCCCTCGATGGCCACCTTGCTGCCCTTGGCGAGGTACTGCGCCAGCTTCTCGCCGCGGGTGCCGAACAGCGTGCAGTCCACGAAGTTCGGGTAGTCCTCCCACTGCCCGGTCTGCTGGTTCTTGCGGCGGTCGTTGACGGCCACGCCCATGGACAGCACGGACATGCCGCCAGACGTGGAGCGCAGCACGGGGTCGCGGGTCAGGTTGCCGGATATGCACACGCGGTTGATGCTCATAGATACCCTCCTTGGGTTACGTCCCCGCTGTTCCAGATGCGGGTGATCTGCGCGTCTACCATGCGGATACGCAGCTTGATTACGTTGATGGCCTCCTGCGAGGCCTTGTAGATGGCCTCGGAGCAGTCGCGGCGGCGCTTGGCCTCCGCTATCTGCTCCTGGCCCCGGCACACGTCGCCGATGATGGTGACGGGCGTGCCCTTCTGGCGCTCGTTCAGGATGGCGATGCGCAGGGCCTTGCGGTACTCGGCCTCGTTCTCGGCGTACTGGCAGCCCGACTCCTTGCAGGTCTTCAGCTCGGCCTCCAGCCTGTCGGTCAGCTCGTCCAGCTCCTCGGTGAGCGCCTGCATCTACTCCACCTGCCAGTCGGGGCGCGGGCAGCACGGGCTGTTGGCCACGAACTCCATGTACTGCGGCATGCTGGCGAACTGGTAGCGCGCCCCGCAGCTGCGGCAGTGGGCCGTGAAGGGGCCGTCTGCGGGCGGCTGCTTCTCCTCGGGCGCGGGCTGCTCCTCCATGGCGTCGGGATCGCTCTGCCCGTCGATGGCGAACGCGCCGCACAGCGCGTACTTGCGGGCGTAGCTCGACGCCATGCCGGTCACCTGGGCGTCGTCCGAGCCCTTCTTGTGCTCGTCCTCGCGGGCGTAGGCGCTCACCTGCAGCAGGCCCTCGCCGCCCTCGGCGGGGAACACGCACGCCGTGGACTTCACGTAGTAGCGGTCGCCTATCTGCACCAGCTCGTCGGTCATGAAGAACGCCAGGCCCTCCTTGGCGCACGGCTCCTTCAGCGCGGCCACTATGTCCTCGTAGCTGCGGTAGCTGAACTTGCCGAAAGCGTTGTACTTGGCCTTGGGCACCACCACGGCGCGCTGCACGCGGGCAACGGCCGCCATGAGGTCGATGGGCTGCTGTTCCTGGGTCATGCTAGTAGCCTCCGTTCATTCGCTCGTAAACCTGGCCCACCGTGCCGTGCATGATGGTGCCCACGACGCCCTGGGTCTTGAGGGCCGCCGCGACGCCCTGCATCTGCTCGCGCGTGGCGCACGGCACCACGACCGTCCACGGGTCGCCCGCCATGGCCACGGGTGCCGGTGCGGGCGGCGCTGGCGGCACCGGGGCGGGCATGGGCGCGGGCTGCGGCTCGGGCATCTGCTCAAGCGGCTGCGGGAACCCTGCGGGCTGGCATTCCGCGGGCTCGGGCACCGCTTCGGGTTCGGGTTCGGGCTCTTCCACGGGTTCCGGCTCCATGGCCGCCTTCAGCTCGGCGATGCGCCGGCGCTCCTCCTCGGCCTTGTGCGCCGCCGTTATGGCCGCGCCCAGGTCCAGGGTGGCGAACAGCTCGCGCTCGGCCTCGTCGTAGAACGACTCGCCCTGGAACTGCGCCTTGAGGGTTTCCCAGTCCTGGGCCAGGCGCTCTACCTTGGCCTCCAGGGCCTTGAATGCCTTCACCTCGCCGAAGGTCTTGTTGGTCCACTGCTTCTCGTGGAAACGCTCATAGGGCACGACGGGGGCCAGCAGCCCGGCGAACTCCTCGTAGTGCTCCCGCAGCTTGGCGTACGCGCGCAGCTGGCGCTCCTCCTCGGCCTCGTCCAGCTGCGCCTTGATGCCGTCGGCTGCCTGCTTCGCGATGCCCGCCACGGCCTTGCACCTGTCCTCGAACGCGGCCAGGGGCTTCGTGTACTCGCGGCTCACGGCCTTGCGGCGCTCGTCTATCTCCTTGGCGATGCCGTTGAGGTAGGCGCGGTCGCGCTTGGCGGCCTTCACGTTCTCGTCCTTGCCCATGTCGTAGGTCGCGCCCTCGTAGTCGGCCACCAGTCTGCGCACGTGCGCCTCCAGGGCGTCGAAGTTGGCCTCGATCACGGCGGGGGAGTACGCCACGGTCAGCTCTGACGCCTCCTCGGGCTCGATGATCTCGGCCTCAACTGCTTCGCTCATTTACTCCTCGCTTCCCAGGCGCGCCATGCACGCCTCGTAGGTTTCCGTCTCGGCCGCGTTCGGCTCGTAGCCGTCGGCCTTCATGGCCTCGTAGATGATGGTCACGTTCTCGACCGTCGCTCGGTTGAGGTACACGGAGCTGCCGCCTTCCATGAGGCTCCAGGCCGTCCAGCCGCTCATGTTCCACGCTGCCCGCCAGCCCATGGCCACGGCCAGCTCGGTGGGCGTGCGGTCGATGGGTCGGCCCAGCAGCTCCTCGAACGATTCCACGGCCTCGGCCTCCATGGCGAACGCGGTCAGCGCCAGAGCCGTGCGGCGCATCGACTTGAGGTCGCCCGCGTGGGCGGCAAGCCACTCGCGGCGGGCCTTCGCGCCGTCCTCGTAGGCGGCCTGGAAGTCGGCCTTGCGCTGGGCTGCGGCCTGTGCGGCCTCGTCGGCCCCCTCGGCCACCGGCGCCAGCAGGGTCACGCCGAACGGCGTCTCCTCGGCCAGAAGCCCCGCGCCCGCGTTGTCGGCCACGTAGGCGTCCAGCGCCGCCAGGTCGGGGCGGTAGTCGGAAAACGTGCGGCATGCGGCGAAGCCCTCGGGGCATTCGTCGACGAACTCGACGCCCGCGTCGGCAAGCACCGCCACCACTTCGGCGCGGTTGCGCCTCTGCTCGGCCTCGGCCTTCAGGCCCGCGTACACGCGCTGCCATTCGGACTGCTTGCAGTCGCGCAGCTCGGCTACGGCCTCGTCGTCGCCCTCGAACTCGGCGATGGCCGCCAGGCGGTCGAGCGTCATGTCGTAGGCGGCGTCCTGCACCCTGCGGGCGGCGCGGCGCGCCTTGGCCACGGTGCCCGCGTCGGTGCGGGCGGCCACGGCCACCTCCTCGTCGGGAATGTCGAGCGCCAGCATGGTCTGCACGCCGCGCGACTTCTCCTCGGCGGTCAGCCCCAGCTTGGCGTTGGTCTCCACCATGGCCTTGGCGGCCTCCACGCGCGCCAGCTCGGCGTCGTCCAGGTCGTCGTAGACCTCGGCGAGGAACCGCTCGGTGCCGATGGCCCTCATGGCGCGCACGCGGCACTCGCCGTCGATGATCCAGTAGATGCCGCCCTCCTTGTACAGGATGGGCTTCATGACGGGCTGGCCGGGGTTGAGGCGGTTGGCCTTGAACTGCGCGGCCAGGCCCGCGATGTGCTCGGCGCTCTCCCTGGTGGTGAAGTCGCGCGGGTTCATCGGCTCGCCGTCGGCGCGCTCGTAGGGGTACACGTCGCAGATCGCGACCTCCTCTAGCGATTGCATGCGCGGGCCTCCTCGTCTACGACCACGCGGCACTCCATGCCCACCAGGCGGGCGCGGCACGCCACGCGGGCCACCCCGCCCATGAGCGCGATGCGCTTGGTGGGCACGGGGCCGTTCTTGATTTGCGCGGCCATGCAGGCGGCCCCCATGTTGAACGCCTGGCGCATGGCGGCGTCGAAGCCGCCGTCGCCCGGCTCGGGCACGGGGACGGCGCGCTCGATGCGCCTCAGGATGCTGTCCACCGTCTTGTCCGCGACGGTCTTGCTGATGATTTCCGTGAGCATTTGGGTCTCCTAACTGGGAAAACTAAAAGTGATAAAAACTTTTCAGGATTTCGGAACTTTTTTCTCTATGCGCTCCTTGCGCTTCTGCGCCGCCTTGACCCTGCGGTACAGGTAGCGGCACAGCCACCGCTCCATGGCCTCGTCGTGCGCCTCTGCCGCCTTGTCGGCGGCGTAGCGGCTCATGCCCGAGGTGTCCGGGGCCTGCGGCATGGGGTCGGCGCGGCTCTCTCGGCCGCACTCGGTGCGCTCGTAGGTGCGGCGCTCCTCTGCGGTCAGCCTCGGCAGCAGCTCGGCTATGCGGGCCTCTATGGCCTCAAGCTGCTGCTGGCGTCTGCACGGTTCGCAGATGCCGTCCTTGCCGAGGGTCGCCCTGCGGCACCCGCACGACGGGCACAGCTCCAGGCGGTGGCGGTAGCAGCGCAGGGACACGTGGCCGCCGCTGGCGTTGATCACGCGCCGCGCGTTATCCAACTGGTTCTTGGACAGCCGCAGCTCGCGGCGAATCTCGCGGGCGGGCACCTTTCCCGCCAGCTCGGCTATGCGGTCGAGGTCGGCCTTGCGCCACGCCCTGTGTGGCCTGCCCTTGTCTCGGCGGGTCACTCGTCGCTCACCTCCACGACCACGCGGGGGCGCGCCCTGTCGGTGAGCACCCTGTCGGGGCACTGCTCCACGTACTTGCGGGAGTCGTCCTTGATTACGCCCGCCGCCACCAGGCCGTCGAGCACGAACTTGCGCGCGAAGCCCACGTTGTCGGCGTCGCGGCGCATGTCGGGCTCGTAGAACGTGGTGCGCACGGTCACCCGGCGCTCGAAGCGCGGCGCGCGCTGCTGCATGGCCGCCGCCCTCACGCGCGCCGTCTCGCGCTTCTTCATGGCCGCCGCCTTGTAGCGGTTGGCGCGCTCGGCGCTGATGTAGTCGTTCAGGCTCGGCATTCGGCCCTCGACCGTGACGGTGCACCTCATTGCGCGCCCCTGTCGTAGATGCCCTGCGCCTCGGTTAGCGTGGAGGCGGCGAAAACGGCTGGGCCCACGATGGCCTCCCACGTGCCCACCAGGTCCACGGAGTCCACCGGCGTGCGGCGGAAGCTCACGGCGGCCAGCATGGAGGGGCGCTGCAGCACCATGTAGCGGGACAGCACGCTCCACAGGTTGTGGTCGCGCTTGAACTCGCTGGCCTCGCTCACGGTCATGCCGTTCTGGCACGCCAGGGTGTACACGTTGTCGCGCTGGATGACGTGGCCCTCCAGCATCAGGCGGTAGCAGATGCGGCGCAGCTTCGCCCATGTATCGGGGTTCGAGGCAACCCAGCCGCACGCCTTGGCCACGAGGGCCTGGGCCTTGGCGTCTACCTCGGCCATACTGTTGCCTCCAGCGCCCATGTGGCGGCGATGCACGCGCAGACGAACAGGGCGGCGAAAACGGCCTGCAGTCTCTCGCGGCGCCGCTCGGGTGTTACACTGGTCTCGGTTCGGAAGTGAACCGTTGCGGTGCGCGTCTTTCGCTTGCCGGCTGCGACGCGCACCCTCTTTCCCTTGATCTTTTCCATTCCTGGAACTTCCTCTCGTTCTCTGGGTCCTTGTAGAACTCACGCATCACGGCGGCGCACTCGTCGCACATGGCGCGCTGTATCGGGGTCATTCGCCCGCGACGCCCGGCAGAAGCAGCGGGGCGTCCTCGTAGGCGACCTCACCGGTGTCCCTATCCACGAACATCACCTCCTGGTCGTCGTACACGTGGATGTTGAGCATCTGCCCCGTGAACTCCACCAGCTTGGGGATGAAGTCCCTGTACTTCGGGTCCAGCTCAAACTGCAGCACGCACTTGCCGCTCTTCACGTTGAGGGCGGTGAACCCCCCCCGTACGGTCACCTCGTTCAGCATGGCCTACTCCTTCACGTCGTAGGCGCTGTCGCGCTCGATGCGCTTGAAGTCGGTGCTCCAGCCCTTGCCGTTCACGCTGAACTGCACGGAGCTGTAGACGTTGAACTGCATGCCGCCGAGCTCGAACCAGATCGTGCTCGCCTCCAGAAGCTCGATGCCGCTCGTCTGGAAGCCCCACATGGCCGTGATGCGGCGCTTGAGGCTGTCGTGCGTCTCCTCCATGCAGCCGTTCTCGGCCAGCTCGAAGTTGACGGCCACGCGCTTGCGGTCGTCGATGAGGTGGTCGAGCGTTTTGCCGATGATCTCGGCGACGAACTCGGGCTGGTGGCTCTTGGTGGTCATGGTTTCTCTCCTATCTATAGGTTTAACTATCGTTGCTGCCGAAAAAAATATCAGCCACACGCACGCCGAAAAGTTTTGCCAGTTTTTTGGCGTCCTCGATAGTCACGCTATCGGGGTTGCTTTCCATCTTTGCGTACGTGGGCCGCGAGATGCCGAGAAGGCCAGCCACGGCCTCCTGTGAGTACCGTGCCTTCTTGCGCGCATCAACCAATTCCATCGAATCACCTCCTTGCTTGGTATGCCTAAGACTATAACCAAACATATAGTGACTGTAAAGAAGATTTGTCATATTCTGTAAAAAGATTTTAACGGTCGCAGCGGAAGGAGGACACGTGAGCATAGCCGAGAACATCCGAAGGATTAGGACGCAGCACGACATGACGCAGGAGGAGTTCGGCAAAGTTGCCGCCGTCTCCGCTATGGCCGTATCTCAGTGGGAAAACGGGCGAGCAGTGCCTCGCATGGGCGCAGTTCAGCGTATTGCGGATTATTTCAATATCAGTAAAGGCGAGGTTATTGACGAGGGAACAGATGGCGTTGTTTTGCCTTCCGGTGCCATGCCCGTGGTGGCCAGCAGCGCAACCGTGCCGCTGCTCACGCTCGGGCGCGTGCACGCCGGCGCGCTCGCCGACGAGGAGGAGATAGCGCACCGCGTTGAGGTGCCCGCCTCGGTGTGCGCCGGGCATCCGCGCGCGTTCGCCCTGGAGGTCGAGGGCGACTGCATGAACCGCGTCATACCCGAGGGCAGCCACGTGCTGGTCGACCCCGACCGCCAGCCCGCCAACGGGTCCATCGCCGTGGTGGAGACCGAGGACTACCGCGCGGTCATGCGCCGCTGGTACAAGGGCAGCACCAAGCTGATGCTGTCGGCGGACAGCTTCGATGACTACGAGGACATGATTTTCGGCATGGACGACGGACCCGTGCGCGTGATCGGCACGGTGGTGTGGTTCCAGGCCGCCGACGAGATGGAGTAGCCGTGGGCGGGCGCGCGGCGATATACGCCCGCTTCTCGAGCCACAACCAGCGCGGCGAGTCCATAGAGATACAGGTGGAGAAGTCCCGCGCCTACTGCGCCGAGAACGACCTGCGCGTGGTGGCCACGTACTGCGACTTCGCGCAGACGGGCACCAACACCGACCGCGCCGAGTTCCAGCGCATGATGGCCGACGCCAAGCGAGGGCTGTTCGATTTCGTGGTCATATATAAAGTTACCCGAATCATGCGCAACCGCGACGAGATGGCCATGGCGCGCATCATGCTGCGCCGCTGCCGCGTCGAGATACTGTACGCGGGCGAGGACATTTCGGACGGCTCGGCGGGCGTGCTGCAGCTGGGCATGCTGGAGGTGCTGGCGGAGTACGAGAGCGCGCTCGACGGCGAGCGCATACGCGACGGCATACAGAAGAACGCCGAGCGGTGCATGGCCAACGGCTGCGTGCGCTACGGCTGGGACATAGTGGACGGGCGCTACGTGGTCAACGAGGAGGAGGCCGCCGCCATCCGCCTGGGCGTGCGCATGGTCTTGTCGGGCAAGTCGGTGGCCGACGTGGTGCGCGCCTGGGAGCCGTACCGCACCAAGCGCGGCGGCAAGTGGCGCTTCCAGACGGTGCGCCGCATACTGATGCGGCGGGAGAACGGCGGGGAGTACCGCTACGCGGGCGTGGTCGTGCCCGGCGGCATGCCCGCCATCGTTCCCATGGATGACGAGGAGAGGGTGATACGGATGCTTGAGGACTCGCACAGGCCCCGCGCCAAGACCGAAGCGTGGGACTTCCCGCTCACGGGCAAGCTCTACGACGGGCGCGACGGCGGGCTGATGACCGGCACCAGCGGCACGGGCAAGTCGGGCAGGCCCTATCACTACTACCGCTGCCGCAGCTGCGGGCGCACCGTGCGCCGCGATGTCGTGGAGAAGCGCGTGGCCGACGCCGTGCGCGAGGCCCTGGGCAGCGCCGACAGCCGCGAGCGCATCGCTCGCATGCTGGCCGACGCCGAGGAGGAGCGCGCCGACGAGAAGCCCTTGAGCGAGACCATAAAGGGCGAGCTGGCCAAGATCGAGACGGCGTTCTCCAACATATGGGCGGCCATCGAGTCGGGCATCGCGCCGCCGGGCGGCAAGGAGCGCATAGACGCGCTGAAGCGGCGGCAGGCGCTCCTCAAGGACGAGCTGCGCACGGCCGAGGCCCTTGAGGCCGCCCGCCTTGACTACGACCGCGCGCTGTTCTGGCTTGAGGGCATGGCCGCCGCCGAGGTGGACGACGCGCAGCTCCTGCGCACGTTCGTGGCGCGCGTGGTGCTGGGCGGCCCCGACGATGACGACGGCCTGCGCGTGGCGTTCACGTTTGACGATTCTGCCGGCTTGGGCGATAATCCGTCGCTGCCTGGCGCTATAGGTCCAGGTGGCGAGGTGTTCGACCGAATGAACGCCAGCTCCACCAAAAGTTATAAGCAGGTAGAAAAGTATTTCTACCTGCTTTTTTATTACTTATTGATACCGCGGAGAATCGAACTCTATGCAGGGCGAGGGCGTAAAGAAAACGCGTGAGCGTTTTTAGCCCGCGGGCGAGGACGCCGGTAGGCGGCCGAAGCCGGTGCGGATTTGCGAAGCAAATACGCGGATTCTCCGCGCAAAGCTCCAGCCCTATATAGATGCGAGCCGATGGGATGACGACCGGCAATACCCCGCGCCAACGCCACCCCCGCACCGCGGAGAATCGAACTCTATGCAGGGCGCGAGCGTTAAGAAAACGCCGCAGCAACGCAGGGTGGGATGCGCTTTCCCGCCGACCGACCCGTCCTCCGCAACTCCAAAACCAATGTGCTCTCTATCCCAAAACTGGGTAGAAGAAGGCCAAAACGAAACAGCAGGAGGTCAATATGACTGCAGAAGATAAGGCAAAGAACGCCGGCAAGGTCGCGCTCGTTTTGGAGGGCGGCAGCTTCCGCGGGCAATTTACCGCAGGCGTACTCGACGTCCTCATGGAGGCCGGCGTCGAGATTCCGGCGGTATATGGCGTATCGGCCGGCGCCCTCAACGGCGTCAACTACAAGTCGCACCAGATCGGCCGTGCCAACCGCATCAACCTGGCTTTCTGTAACGACAGCCGCTACATGGGCGCTGCGTCGTTTGCGTCCACGGGCTCTATCGTCGGCTACGACTTTATCTTCAACGATGTCCAGGACCGCCTAGACCCCTTCGATAACGAGACGTTCGACGCGAGCCCCATCGAGATGTACGCCGTCGCGACGGACATGCTCTTTGGAACCGCCACGTACCTCCCGGTCAAAAGCGCCGTGCTCGACCTCGACGCCGTGCGTGCCTCGACCTCGCTGCCGCTGGTGACGCCGCCAGTCGAGATTGACGGGCACAAATACGTCGACGGCGGCGTGGCCGATTCGGTCCCCATCGAGCATGTGCTCGAGGAGGCGGGCTTCGATCGCGCGGTCGTCATCGTCACGCAGGACCGCTCGTACGAGAAAAAGCCCTACGAGTTTATGCCGGCCGCGCGTGCCCGCTATGCCGACTACCCCTATCTGCTCGAGGCTATCGAGACGCGCCACGACCGCTATAACATCCAGCGCATGCATCTGTGGAAGTATGAGCGCGAGGGCCGCGCGTTGGTCGTCGCTCCGCAAAAGCCGGTCGAGGTCGGTCATGTCGAGCACGATTCGGCAAAGCTTTTGGACCTGTATATTCAGGGCCGCCAGGAGGCAAAGCGCCTGCTCGCGGAAATCCAAGAGTTCGTTGAGCGCTAGCGACGGTGAACCCTCAAAAATGAAAACAGCTAAAGAGCTGGAAAAATCACGGCTCGTGGATGACATGTGCAGAAACTCTGGTCGGAGCCAAAATACCTGTTGACTCGTACGGCGAGCGGGGTAATATGGACGGGTTACTTGCAGAGCCCCGTGAATCTCTGTAACAACACGTACTGTACATGGAGGAGTCTAAGTGATTTCGAAATCGACTCACTACGCCAAGCAGGGCGAGGTCCAGCGCAACTGGGTTCTCGTCGACGCCGATGGTGCTGTCCTGGGCCGTCTTGCCACCCAGATCGCAATGATCCTGCGCGGTAAGAACAAGCCCCAGTTCACGCCCAACAGCGACTGCGGCGACTTCGTTGTCGTCATCAACGCCGATAAGGTCCAGCTTACCGGTAACAAGGCCGACACGAAGACCTATTATCGCCACAGCGGCTACAACGGCGGCCTCAAGGCTGAGAGCTTCCGCCAGGCTATGGAGAAGCACCCGGAGAAGGTTATCGAGCGCGCCGTTCGCGGTATGCTGCCCAAGACCACCCTCGGCCGTGCCCAGATGACCAAGCTTAAGGTCTACGCTGGTGCCGAGCATCCGCATGCTGCCCAGAACCCCACGAAGATTGAGCTGGAGGCTTAAAGATGGCTGAGAACACCGTTGTCTACCAGGGTACCGGTCGTCGTAAGAACGCCGTCGCCCGCGTCCGTCTCGTCCCCGGCACCGGCAAGGTGACCATCAACAAGCGTGACGCCGAGCAGTATTTCGGCCGTCATCAGCTCGTTGAGAACGCCCTTGCTCCCTTCAAGGTGACCGACACCGCCGGTCAGTTCGACGTTATCGCTCTGTGCGATGGCGGCGGCATCTCCGGTCAGTCCGGCGCTCTGCGCCTGGGCATCGCTCGCGCTCTTCTGAACGCTGGCGACTACCGTGCTGACCTCAAGAAGGCCGGTTTCCTTACGCGCGATGCTCGCGTGGTCGAGCGCAAGAAGTACGGCCTCAAGAAGGCCCGCCGCGCTCCCCAGTTCTCCAAGCGCTAAGGTTTTATCTCCTTTCGAGATACAATGTACAAGCGGGGCCTGCCGATTCCTCGGCGGGTCCCGCTTTTCTTTTTCGACTAGGGTGGGCGGTTGCATATCGCCTACTAGGGAAGGAGCGATCCTATGCCCCAGAACATCTTCGGTACCGACGGCGTCCGTGGCGTCGCCAACGCCGACCTCTCGTGCGACCTCGCGTTTCGCCTTGGCCGTGCGGCGACCAAGTTCCTTGGTCCGGATATTTGCATCGGCCGCGACACGCGTCTTTCGGGCACCATGCTCGAGAGCGCTTTGACCGCCGGCATTATGGCCGAGGGCGGCCGCCCGCACTGCTGCGGCGTTATCCCTACGCCGGCCGTGGCGCTGCTTACCGTCCAAAACGAGCTCGACGGCGGCATCGTCATCTCCGCTTCGCACAATCCGCCGGAGTTCAACGGCATCAAGTTCTTTAGCCGCAAGGGCATGAAGCTTCCCGATGCTGTCGAGGAAGAGATCAGCGCCTGGGTCATGTCCGAGGAGGCCATGGCTGCCGATACGCTGCCGACCGGTGCCGGCGTGGGTCACATCATCAAGATGAAGGACGCTCGCAAGGCATATGTCGACCACGCTATCAGTACCCTCGACGGCCTTAAACTCGACGGCCTGGTCGTTGCTGTCGACTGCGGCCACGGTGCTTCCTGCCAGACCACGCCCGCCGCGCTGCAGCGCCTGGGCGCCACGGTCCATGCCATCAACACCGATTACTGCGGCACCGACATTAACGTCGAGTGCGGCTCCACTCACCTTGAGCCCCTGCGCGAGCTCGTGCTGCGCACCCACGCCGACATCGGTCTGGCCCACGACGGCGACGCCGATCGCGTGCTGTTCGTGGACAGCGAGGGTAACGAGATCGACGGCGACTACATCCTGGCCATCTGCGGCTCCGACCTGGCCGCTCGCGGCAAGCTCGCCAACTCCGAGATCGTCTCGACCGTTATGTGCAACCTGGGCTTCTCCATCGCCATGAAGGAGCAGGGCTTCGAGATGGTCCAGACCGCCGTGGGCGACCGCTATGTTCTTGAGCGTATGCTCGAGGACGGCGCCGTCATCGGCGGCGAGCAGTCCGGCCACATCATCTTCCTGGAGCACAACACTACCGGCGACGGTCTGGTGACGGCTCTGCAACTGCTGGCCGTGCTCAAGCGCACCGGCCGCACCCTCACCGACCTTGCCGGCATCATGAAGAAGTATCCGCAGGTGCTCGTCAACGTGCATTCGGACAACAAGGCCGGCCTGGACGATTGCCAGCCCATTTGGGACGCCGTCGCTGCCGCCGAGAAGGAGCTCAACGGTCGCGGCCGCATCTTGGTGCGCCCGAGCGGTACCGAGCCGCTGGTTCGCGTTATGGCCGAGGCGGAGACGCACGAGCTGACCCAGCGCGTTGTTGACGATATCGTCGAAGTTGTCAAGCGCGAACTTCCCTAATGGCCAAAAACGGGTGCCAAGTGGTAAACTGACAAGGTTATTTTGATTGATTGGTATGTCCGAGGGGGAGCATGTTCACTAAGGTCCTAAGGTCTTTTGGTATGCGTGGTCGAGTCCTTACGCTGGATGCTCCCATCTCAGGCGATGTCATTCCGCTTTCCGAGGTCAATGACCAGACGTTTGCCACCGGCCTTTTGGGTCAGGGCGTGGCGATTCAGCCTACCGGCACGCGCGTGATTGCGCCGGCAGACGCCAAGGTCGAGGCCATTTTTCCCACGGGACACGCCGTTGCACTCAACACGGTCGATGGCCTGGACGTGCTCATCCACGTTGGTTTGGACACCGTTCAGCTCGAGGGCAAGCATTTTACTGTGCATGCGCAAGTGGGTGACATCGTCCATAAGGGCGATGTACTCATCGAGTTCGATCGTGAGGCAATTGCTGCCGAGGGCTACGATGTGACGGTTCCCATCTTGGTGTGTAACTCCGTTGAGTTCTCGAGCATCAAGGGTTCCGTTGGCGAGCATGTCGAGGAGATGGACCAGCTTATCGTCGCGCGTGAGCGCTAGTCGCTCCGCTTGGCCTTTAGCCTACAATTCAAACACGTTTACGGAGGGCGCCCTTGAAAGAGGGCGCCCTCCGTGGCAAGATGGGAAACGTCCGAGGCTAAACAGCTTTGGGTCACCGTGGACGGGCAGGGGCCTCGACGCGGTTAGACACGAGACACATACATTACGCGACCTCGCCCTGGTGGCCGCACACGTTGGTTGCGGCCGACGCGGGCCGCGGGCAAGTGCTTGTAAGGGGAGCCTTGCCTCTCTTGTACGAGAAAGGACGCGTAATGAAGATTATTAAAGCTAAAGACTACGAGGATATGAGCCGCAAGGCCGCTAATATCATCTCGGCCCAGGTTATCCTCAAGCCCGATTGCGTGTTGGGTCTTGCCACCGGCTCCACCCCGATTGGTGCTTACAAACAGCTCGCTGCTTGGTACGAGAAGGGCGACATCGACTTCGCCGAGGTCAGCACCTATAACCTGGACGAGTATCGTGGTCTTTCGCACGACGATCCCCAGAGCTATCACTACTTTATGCGTGAGAACTTCTTCGATCACATCAATATCGACCTGAACAATACGCACGTGCCCGATGGCTCCAACCCCGATGCCGCCGCTGCCTGCTCCGAGTACGACAAGATCGTCGCTGCCGCCGGTTACCCGGATCTGCAGCTGCTCGGCATTGGTAATAACGGCCATATCGGCTTCAACGAGCCCGATGACCACTTCTCCAAGGGTACGCACTGCGTCGACCTGACCGAGAGCACCATTCAGGCCAACAGCCGCCTGTTCGACAGCATCGATGATGTACCCCGTCAGGCTTACACCATGGGCACTCAGACCATCATGTATGCCCGCATGATCCTGGTTGTCGCCAACGGCGAGGCCAAGGCTCAGGCCGTGCACGATATGTGCTATGGTCCGGTTACGCCCAAGTGCCCGGCTTCGATCCTGCAGCTGCACACCAACTGCGTCGTCGTTGCTGACGAGGCCGCTCTCTCGCTCTGCGAGTAACGCGACCAAGTGATCTTGCAGAGCTTTTCAAAAGGCCCTCGCTTTGCGGGGGCCTTTTTAGTGGACATGGGCCGTGTGCATGCATGACGGAAACCTTGCCGCATGCTTGACTGGTGGGTTCTAAATCATTCGATTCATTCTATAGCAGATTCTATGCACAATTACTACCATAGAGTCGCAGGCGGTAGCGAGGAGTAGGCGAGTTGCGCAACTCAAATAAAAATAGCCGACTGCGCTACACTGCAAATGGGATGGGACATGCTGGCAAGCGCATTGACCTGCGCAAAGACCTATTGGTCGGGGGATAAGTTACCATCGGGCCTCGCTGTATAAAAACTTGCCAAACACGTACCGGCAGACAACCAAAAAAATCTATGTCGCGCTATTCACGGGGTGGCTCATATGGTCCTGCAGTTACGGTGTCCATATGGTCGAGTTGAGGAGCAGGCATGGAAAACGATCTGGGCAATACGGACGACCTCGAGTTGATGCCGACGGGCGGCGGCTATATGGTGCGGCGCGATCGCTTGATGAACGAGCTCATCGTTAAAGGGCGCAAGGCGGGAATTGTTTTGCTTTACGCGCCCGACGGGTTTGGTAAGACGTCGGTGTTGCTGCAATATGTGCAGGAGGTTAAATCGGACCCCACGCGAGGGCCGGTTCGGATTATCGAGGCCGAGCGCGCGATTGGACGCGAGCTCTTTATGCAGCTCGAGGTTGTCGCCGATGAGCTTAAGGACAAACCTCATTCGCTCGTTGCGATCGACAACGTGCCCAATCTCGAGCAGCACGAAACCGAGGACCTCATCGATCGAATCCGCAGCTTACGTGCTATGGGGACAGGGGTCTTTATTGCTTGCCGCCCCTCAAACCGATTGCTTATCCACGGGCTGGGCGATTCTGTAAAAGTCAATGCGCAGATGCTCAAGGTGCACGCCTATGAGTATTCGTCATGGGCCACGGCGTTCTCAATCAGCACATCGCTCGATTTTTATCGACTCACGCAAGGCGTACCCGAGCTGGTATCGGCCCTGCAGACGGGAATGTATGGACAGGGCGATGT
Organism: uncultured Collinsella sp.; assembly: GCA_902479145.1. Lineage (GTDB taxonomy): Bacteria > Actinomycetota > Coriobacteriia > Coriobacteriales > Coriobacteriaceae > Collinsella. The sequence goes on along the minus strand of CABSNR010000007.1, from coordinate 12,419 downwards.
TGCCGAGTTGCTCGAGAACGAAATCGTCAACGTGTACGGTGCGGCGCTGGCCGATCTTGCATCGTTCGAGAACAACCTGTTGTTTACCATTGCCTGCTTGATGGTGCTGATGGGCGAGGGTCGCATCGCGGAGCTAGAGGCGTGCGGTGTGAGACTTTCGATGGTCGACCAGTCCATCTTTGTGCGCGATTATCCGATTTTTGGCGTAGATCCGTCTGATCGCACCTTTAGATGTTTGGGTGATAAGGACAATGCGCGTCTGAGGTTGCGAAAGCTTGTTGCCGAGATCCGTCCCGAACTAGTATCGCGGGCTGCTCGCATTTTGATTAAGGCAGGCCGATGCGATTTGGCCATGGACCTAGCTGATGCGTTCTTGGACCGTCGTGTGGTGTTGGAGCTAGCCGGGCAGTATGGGGCCGATCTTGCCCTGACCGGGCATGGAGGGGACATTTGCCGCGCGGCGTCGGCGATGATCAATGCGGAAAAGCAGGAGCAAGAGCCGGCACCCGCCGAGGCACTCGGCGTGTATCTGGCGGCTGTCAGCGTGTGCAATACAAAGCTGGCAAGGTATATGGCGTCCGTTATCGAACGTGCGGGCGATCAGGCGGCGCGTGAGCTCGACCCCGCTACCTGGAAAATAGCCCAGGCGCTTACTATCGCCTTTTACGGCGACAATGACCTGGGGCTTCCCGCCAACCCCGTTTTGCAAGAACAGACATCCTGCGAGGTGCTCGACATGCTGTCCGCGCATATCGAGGTCAAGCGCCACCTAACCGAGCGAGCGGAAGACGGCAATGTTCTCGCGAAGCTCAAGGTATGCAAAGCCTATGATTGCGAGCTCGACATCGCGGGGATTCTCATACAGGCCGACCATATGCTGGTGGAGCTGTTCGACGGCTCGTTTACTAAACCCGACGAACGCGATGACAAGATGGCGCAGATACTCGAGGCACTCGATATCCGCGGGCTTAAGGCGCCATCCATTTGGCTGCGTATGGTGCTGGCGGCGCGGCGCCTGCTCGCAGGCTTGCCCGTGACCGACGATGTGGCGTTTGGCGAGCTCGACCGCTTTGCGGTGCGTGTTCGCGACAATCAAATTCAGCTGTTTGGGCTATTGCTGGAGGGCTGGCAATCGCTAGCGGAGGGGCGGCCGGTCAACGCAAAGTTCCGTGCGGTTCAAGTGCTCAAGCTTGCCGACGAATCGATTACGTACATGCGCGAAAACGCTTTGCTGCTGGAGCGCGTGGCGTATCTGCGCAATACGTCGCTGGTATCGGTTCGCGAAGAGGCGGAGCTGCTCGATATGAGCAAGACGCAGGTCGGCGGCTCAGAAGCCTGGGTCGTGGCGCTGCACCTGGCCGCTGCGGGCCGCGATAGCGATCTTGCCGCTTGGATGTCTATGAATCGCTCGGGGATTTTAGACCCATCGTATCGGCTATTCGCACGTCTTGCGATGCATTGCCTGGGCGAGCCTGCCGTTAGGATTCGCAAGAAGCTTCCGGTGCGCGAGCTGTCGCGGTATTCACTACGCGATGACTTTGAGGGCGAAAGTGAGCACCTATTCCAGGCGGGCGAGGTTGAGGCTGTCGATGCTATCGGCCATATTGAGATGCGCATGTTTGGCGCGTTTCGCGCCGAGCGCGACGGTTTTCCCATCACGGATAAGATGTGGCGTCGCAAAAAGGCGGCAACGCTTGCCGAACGCCTTGCGCTGGGTATGGATGCCATGGTCGACCGCGAGACAATCGCCATGGAGTTGTGGCCCCATGCCGAGTTTAACGCCGCGCGCAACAATCTGTATTCGACGGTATCGCGCTTGCGCTCGGCTTTGGGTCCAACGCCGGATGGCAAGTCGTGCGTGGTCATCCAAAACGAGTGCATTGGGCTCAACGGCGACTACGTTAAGACCGATGTAAGACTCTTTGACCAGCTGAGTCGCGAGATCCTGGGAAACCGCATGGGTGCGAGAGGGCCTCACCTGGTTGAGCTATGTCTTAAGGTTGAGCAACTCTACGCGGGCCCGCTATATGTTCCCACCGGTTGCAACCCCACGTTCTTTACGCGCATGCGCCGCATTATGCAATCCAAGTACATCGACTGCATGATTAGGGGAGCGAATGCCGCTCTCGAGGAAAATGACCTGCAATCGGCAATTTGGCTCGTGGAATCGGGGCTTCGCCAAGAGACGGCGCGCGAGGACATGGTTCGCTGCGCCATGCGCGTTTACGGTGCGGCGGGACGACGCCGCGATGTTGTCGAGCTATACAGCGGACACATGCACCACCTGCGAGAGCAGGTTCAAGGCGTGCCCGAGCCCGAGACAAGGCGTCTGTATGAGCGCTTGGTCGAAGGCAGGCTCAAGCGCGTGCTTGTCGAGCGATAAAAAACGGGCGTCCGAATCACTCGGACGCCCGCAGACTTGTTCGGTATGACCAGCCGGTTTTAGACGAGCTTGATCTTCTCGATATCCTTGCGCGAGGACTCGCGATACAGCGAGAACTTGCGACCGATAACCTGAACGACGTCGGCGTGGCAGCGCTCGGCGAGCTCCTCGGCAGCCTCGCGGGCAGAAAGGCTGGAGCCGTCCAGCACGGAGCACTTAACGAGCTCGTGCTTCTCCAGGTAGGCGACCGTCTGCTCGACGGTGCCCTCGTTGACATCGGACTTACCGATGATGATGGCGGGGTTGAGGTGATGGGCCATGCTGCGAAGCTGCTTGACCTGGGCTCCTGTCAGTGCCATGGGTTCTCGCTTTCTATGTTATGGGGCGCCCCGCGATGGGGCCTTAATCTACGTGAGCTGTCCCACGATAGCGCAGGAACGGCGCGGTGTGGGGCGTGTTTGTCCAGTTCAAAAAGAATGCGGATGCCGAGTGGAAGAACTGCGCGGGTTACAGGCGGGCGTGTACGGCGGCCGAAAGCGGTCTATGGACGGCCCGAAGAGACTGGCTCCCATGCAATAAACGCCCAACGGACCTTGCGAACGTGGTCGAGCATGTAGCGCCCCTGCGGCACGCCCTTGGACCCTGGCTCGCCGGCATGGGGATTCTCAATCATATGCTGAGCGACGTAGTCGCGCAGACGGTCGATCTTATCCTCGTTACCGTGCTCGAGCATGCGGGAGAAGTCCGCCACGCCTGTCTCAAGGCTATCGAAGGTATCGCGACGAGGCGATTCAAAGTACGTAACCTGCGGCAGGGCGCCCATCTGAATGAGGATATTAAAGGCATACACAAAGCCATTACCGCAGGTAACCGAGGCACCGATGGCATTCATCAGGTGCAGGTCATAGCGCGGGCTGGAGTTGGCGACCATCGTGACAGCACAACGCCGACGAGCCGTTCGATCAAGCTTGGCAAGCGCGCCTTTTAGGTCGGTCGTGGTGACAGAGCGACTGGCAAAGGCAACATCTACCGCTTTCGCGACCGGCCCAACCAAATCCCAGTCATCATCCCAAGCAAGCTCAAGCGGTGTAATGCAATCCTCGAGCCCATAGTACTCAATGCCAGCATCAAGCGTGCCTAACATAGCAGGAGAAAAGTCAGCAGCAATCACAGGATGTCCAGCCTGAGCAAGCGGAATAGCAATCGATCCAGCCCCACACCCCATATCCAGCACGGATTCACCAGGCTTTAACGCCAACAGCTTCATAAAGTCCCGGGCATACGGAGCAGTCTCAAGCGGCCGAAAATGCCGAGCCCGTTTATCCCACTCAAAAGAATCATCAGCCCGCCGCCGACCAGCCTGCAAGCGCATCCATTCGCCATTCCAATCAGCAGAAAGCAGCTCAGAGTGAGCATCTCCATCAACCACGGGCCAACCTCCTAGCAACAAAAAAGCGACTCCTCCCAAAAGAAGAGCCGCAACCAGCATATATCAGAAAGAACCGATCCAACGCCAAACCGCCGTATCGACCATGTAGTGCAGGAGCGAAGCAACTGCAACCGGGATTGAACCCAACCGAGGTCCCGTTGTGCGGGAGCCCCGGGGAGGGCAAATATATAAGGTCGATCGCGAGTTCCGCACGAGCCGGAGAGCACTTAATGTGCTCTCCGTGCGAGTCAGGACTGTCCGAGCAGGCGACCTTATATATTTGCCCTCCCCGGGGCTCCTCGCCAGTCCCCCTCAGCTAGTTCTTGAGCGAGTTCAGCGGCGCCGGGAAGCGTCCACCGCGGTGGGCAAGCACGGTGCCGGCGTTGGGGTTCACCGGCATGATGGGCGCACGGCCAAACAGGCCGCCGTACTCAACGCAGTCGCCCACGCCCTTGCCGATGGCGGGAATCACGCGCACGGCCGTGGTCTTATTGTTGATGACGCCGATGGCCATCTCGTCGGCGATGATGCCGGCGATGGTCTCGACCGGGGTGTCGCCGGGGATGGCGATCATGTCCAGGCCAACGGAGCACACGCAGGTCATGGCCTCGAGCTTCTCGAGCGAAAGCGCGCCGGCCTCGACGGCGGCGATCATGCCGGCGTCCTCGGACACGGGGATAAAGGCACCCGAGAGACCGCCCACGCTGGAGCTGGCCATGACGCCGCCCTTCTTGACGGCATCGTTGAGCATGGCGAGCGCGCAGGTCGTGCCGGGGCCACCGCAGGTGCCCACGCCGATGATCTCGAGGATGCGCGCGACGGAGTCGCCGATGGCGGGCGTAGGTGCCAGCGACAGGTCGACAATGCCCTTCTCGACACCCAGGCGATGGGCGGCCTCGCGGCTCATGAGCTCGCCGGCACGGGTGATCTTAAAGGCGGTCTGCTTAATCTTCTCGGCGACCTCCATCATCGATGCGGAATCGGGCAGTGTCTCCAGGGCTGCGGCCATAACGCCGGGGCCCGAGACGCCTACGTTGATGACGGCGTCGGCCTCGCCACCGCCGTGGACGGCGCCCGCCATAAACGGGGAGTCCTCGACCATGTTGGCAAAGCAGACAAACTTGGAAGCGCCGACGGAATCCTGGTCGGCCGTGAGTTTGGCGGCATCGATGATGGTCTGGGCGGCCATGAGCACGGCGTCCATGTTGATGCCGGCACGCAGGCTGGCGACGTTGACGCTGGAGCAGACGCGGCTGGTGGTAGCGAGCGCCTGGGGGATGGACTGGATGACGCGGCGGTCGGCGTCGCCGATGCCCTTCTGGACGAGTGCGGAGAAGCCGCCCAGGTAATCGATGCCGAGCGTCTCGGCCGCGCGGTCGAGGGCGTGCGCGATGGGGGTGAGGTCCTCATCCTTGCAGCATGCGGCGATCTGCGCCACCGGGGTGACGGAAACGCGCTTGTTGACAATGGGGATACCGTACTCGCGCTCGAGGTTCTCGGCGGTCTCGACCAAGTGCTCAGCCGTGTGCGTCACGTGGTCGTAGATCTTCGTGCACATGCGGTCGAGGTTCTCGTCGCCGCAACCCATGAGCGAAACACCCATGGTGATGGTCCTGATGTCGAGGTTCTGCTCCTCAACCATGCCGCGGGTTTCCGCGATTTCTGCGGGCGTGATCGCCATCCTTGCGCTCCTATCTGCCAAAACGAGCATAGTCTTGTCTATTCTAACGTGCCGCACGTGCCAAGTGGCGCATGCGGCACGTTTTGGTGCTCGGTTGTTTCCGTTGTGTTACTGCCCAAAGACCTCTTCGGCGATGCGCGCGCTTTCGGCGGCGTCCTTGGCGTAGTAGTCCGCGCCGATCTGCTTGGCGTATTCGGGGGTGAGCACGGCGCCACCTACGATGATCTTGACACCCGGCACCTCGGCATGGAGCAGTTTGATGGTCTCCTCCATGGCGACGACCGTGGTGGTCATAAGCGCCGAAAGACCGACGAGCTTGATGTCACGCTCCCGTACGGTCTTGAGCACCTCTTGCGGGTCGACGTCGCGGCCTAGGTCAAAGACGGTATAGCCGTAGTTATCGAGCAGCATCTTGACGATGTTCTTACCGATGTCGTGGATGTCGCCCTTGACGGTGGCCACGCAGATTTTGCCCTTGTCGGCAATCTCGCCGGCGGGCATCAGGCGCTTGATGGTGTCAAAACCCACGCGCGCGGCCTCGGCCGAGGCCATAAGCTGCGGCAAGAAGAACTTGCCCTGGTCAAAGAGGACTCCGACCTCATCGAGGGCGGGGATAAAGTGATTGTTGATGAGGTCCATGGCGTCATGGTCGGCCAGCAGGCGCTCGGTCTCGGCCGCGATTTCGCCCTTGCGGCCCGAGACGACCATGCGACGAATCGGGTCGTCGTTGCCGTCGATGCCGGCGGTGCCAGCAGCGGGCGCGGCGTCGGTCGATGCTGCCTGAGCCGCCGCCGGGTTCGCGGCGATCTTGTACGGATCGGTCCAGCCGGCGTAGCGCTCGATGTATCCGGTCGAGCCCTCGTCTTCAACGCTCAGCACGCGATAGCTGTAGACGGTATCCATAAAGCGCTTGGAGCCCGGGTTCATGATGGGGGCATCGAGACCTGCGCCAAAAGCGGCGGCCAAAAAGACCGAGCCCAGCAGCGGGCGGGCAGGCAGGCCAAAGCTGATGTTCGACACGCCGAGCGCGCATTTGACGCCCAGACGTTCCTTGCACAGGGACATGGCGCGCAGGATCTGCTCGGCCTGGCGTTGATTGGTCGAGGCGGTCATGACCAGGCAGTCGATGAGGATGCGGTCCGGGCCGATGCCGTAGCGGGCAGCCTCGGCCACGATGCGCTCGGCGATGGCGAAGCGAGCCTCGGCGGTATCGGGGATGCCGCCTTCGTCGAGCGTGAGGCCGACGACGTTGGTGCCGTAATGGGCGACCAGCGGAAAGATCTCATCCATGATCTGCTGTTTGCCATTGACCGAGTTGATGATGGGCTTGCCGGCGTAGCGGCGCACGGCGGCCTCGACGGCCGTGGGGTCGGTGGAGTCGATCTGTAGCGGCAGCAGCGTGGAGCCCTGGAGCTGCTCGGTCGCCTGCTGGATGATCTTGACCTCGTCGATCTCGGGCAGGCCCACGTTGACGTCCAGGATGTCGGCGCCCTGTTCTTGCTGGCTGATGCCCTGACTCACGACGTAGTCCAGGTCGCCGTCGCGCAGGGCCTGCTGCAGGCGCTTTTTGCCGGTGGGATTGATGCGCTCGCCGATGACGGCGATCTTGTGGCCGTCGCAGGGAAGGTCTACGACCGTCTGGGCACTCGTGACCGACATGCTGGGCTTGCGGTGGCGCGGGCTGGGCGTGTGGTTGTCGATAAGCGTGCGCAAGGCCGCCATGTGCGTTGGCGTGGTACCGCAGCATCCGCCGACGACGCTCACGCCGTCCTCGATCATACCGGCGACGGCCTCGGCGTACTCGGGTGCCTGGATATCAAAGACGGTATTGCCGTCATCGTCCACGCGGGGCAGTCCCGCATTGGCCTGCACCATAACGGGCTTGTCCGTAACGGTGAGCATGCGTGCGGCGAGCCCTCTGAGCTCGGCCGGTCCCTGGCTGCAGTTGATGCCCAGGACATCGGCGCCGATGGCGTCGAGCGTGATGGCGGCAACCTCGGGACTTGTGCCCAGGAAGGTGCGACCGTCTTCCTCGAAGGTCATGGTGGCAAAGACGGGCAGGTCGGAGTTCTCGCGGCAGGCGAGGACGGCCGCCTTGATCTCGGCCAGGTCGGTCATAGTCTCGATAATAAAGAGGTCCACACCCGCGGCGACGCCTGCGCGCACTTCCTCGGCAAAGAGGTCATAGGCCTCGTCGAAGCTGAGGGTGCCTAAGGGACGAAGCAGTGCGCCGATGGGGCCGATGTCGCCGGCGACGTAGCGGGCGCCGGCCGCGCGGGCACAGGCGACGGCCACGGCAAAGACGTCTGCCACGGTGGCGGCACCGTCGAGCTTGTGGGCATTGGCGCCAAAGGTGTTGGCGGTAATCACGTCGCAGCCGGCCTCGACATATTGACGTTGGATATCGGTGATAACCTGGGGTTCCTCAAAGTTGAGCAGCTCGGGCAGGGCGCCCGCCTTCATACCAGCGGCCTGCAACATGGTGCCCATACCGCCGTCGAACAGCAAGTGCCCCGTGCCCTCGATGGCGGCGCGCAGGCGATCGTCCTTAATGCGCAGATCGTCGATCGTGCGCGTCTTGTACGTGGCACCGTTGCGACGTGCGGCATCAACGGGTGCCGCCAATGCAGTGCCGTCAGAATCATGAGTGATAAGCGGAGTAAACATCGGGGGCTCCTAATGGCTGGAATAGCAGGTGGTGTGGGCGGCGCGGAAGCGGCAGTGTTCGCGCATGCGGCAGATATTGCAGGTGGGGCGGCTCTGGGCGTCGTGGACCTCGCCGTCGAATAGGCCGATCACCGCGGTCACGCTTTTGGTGGGCATGAGCAGGCTGGTGGGTGTGACGGTAAGCCCGATGAGCCGCGTGGCGTTGAGCGCATTGACGATCGAGCGCTGGGCCGAGAGCGGGCAGTCGCCATAGCCGGGACTAAAGCGCCAGTTGCCGGCGAGCCCGTGTGTGGCGGCGTCCGTCTTGACCTGCTGGTCCATTTGCTCAACGGCGGCTTCCACGTAAGCGGAGCACGCGGCGTCGAGCACGGCGCCCTCCAGGGGATGTTGGGCTCCCGTGGTGCGCAGGCGACGCTCGGCGTCCATGCCGAGGGTGCATGCCATGAGCGCGGCAAAGCGGGCGTCTTTGAGATGTCGATAGATATCGCGACCTCGCAGCTCAACGTTGGTGCCAACCAGACGGATGCAAGGCTTGCCCTGCTCGTCCACGCCCGTGGCATCGATGGCAAATACGCGGCGCACGCCACGGGGCTCAATGTCCAGTTCCAGACGTTCAACGACAAGCTCAATACGTCGTGACAGTTCGGGCTCAATCTGCTGGCCGCCGTAACCCAGATACCGCAGCATCTCGGCACGGTCGACACGGGGATGGTGCGCAGCATCGACACGGTAAAGCGCCGGCGACGCAAGGTCGGTCGGCACTTCGACAGCGGTTGTATCGATGTGCGGTTTTTCCATTACCCCAGGCGCTCCATAATGGTCGCGGCGATCGCAGGACGGTTCATAGTGTACAGGTGCAGGCCGTCGGCGCCGTGCTCCTTGAGGTCGCAAAGCTGGCGGGCTGCATAATCTACACCAGCTGCCTGCAGGCTCTCGGGGTCATTCTCGTACTTGGCGAGAATCTTGATGACGGGGGAGGGCAGCGACGCGCCGCACATAAAGACCATGCGGCTGATCTGTGACTTGCCCATAAACGGCATGATGCCCGCGGTAATGGGCACGGTGATGCCGGCCTTGTCGGCAAGCTCGCGAAAACGGTAGAAGCACTCGTTATCAAAGAAGAGCTGCGTCACAAAGAAGCTCGCGCCAGCGTCCTGTTTTTGCTTGAGGTGTTCGACCGAGAGGTTGAGATCCTCACAGGCAATGTGGCCCTCGGGGTAGGCTGCGGCGCCCACGCAAAAGCCGGCGTCGACGAGCTCGGGGATGAGGTCGCGGGCGTAGGCGTAGTCCGAGGCGGGCTTGTCGTCCTCGGTCGCGCCGGCAGGGAGATCGCCACGCAGGGCCAGGATGTTTTCCACGCCGGCGGTGCGATACTCGTCGATCTTGGCGGCGATATCGGCGTGCGAGCGGCCCACGCAGGTAAGGTGTGCCACCGAGGGTGTATCGAATTCGCTCGTAATCATATGCGCGATGGGGGCGGTGGTGGCGCCGTTGCCCGAGCCGCCAGCCGAGCAGGTGACCGAGACAAAGCTCGGCGAAAGCTTGCACAGATTGCCTGCCACTTCGCGAGCCGTGTCGAGGGTAAGCTCGCCCTTGGGCGGGAACATCTCAAACGAAACGGGTGCGGTGCCCTGGGATGCTGCCTGCTTAAAAACCTCGTCGACGCGCATATCGTGCTCCTCTAGATACGTAATAGTGTGATGTGTTGTAAGGATTCTACAGCACCACTGTGTCACGGTGGAGTTTCACTCGCTATTTGAGGATACCAATCAAAGATGCCTTGCTATCGGCTTTATCTATAACAGAGCGGCTAATCTGGGCACGGACTATAAAGACTGGTATCTGATGCAAAATACCAGTTAATAGAGCTCCATCCCAAATTGACTACCCTTAAACCATGGGGAGAGGTCTGCTATTTATACAGTTGATTGGCTGTTGAGGGTGGCAACGCCGCCTCGATAGGGTAACCTCATTGATTGGTTTCGCGACAGCAACATAACGGTAATGTCGCGGAAACACGGCGAGTCTAAGCTATGACTCGTTCGTTAGTAATCAACACCGCTTCTCACGCGGTGCCGATACGAAGGGAGTTCCGTATGGCCGATCTTACTGACCGCTTCGGGACCATGGTGTTCTCTGAGGAAGTCATGAAGGACTACCTCCCCAAGGACATTTGGAAGCGCCTTGCTGCAACCCTCGAGGGCGGTGAGCCGCTCGACCTGGATGTGGCCAACGCCGTTGCCCATGCCATGAAGGTCTGGGCCATCTCCAAGGGCGCGACGCACTACGCGCACTGGTTCCAGCCGCTTTCGGGCATTACTTCCGAGAAGCACGACAGCTTCTTGGAGCCCAACCACGACGGCACCGCCATTACCAAGTTTACGGGCAAGAACCTCATCCAGGGCGAGCCGGACGCTTCCAGCTTCCCCAACGGCGGCCTGCGCGCCACCTTCGAGGCCCGTGGCTACACCGCTTGGGATCCCACCAGCCCCGCCTTTATCAAGGACGATGTCCTGTGCATCCCCACGGCTTTCTGCTCCTACACGGGCGAGGCCCTGGACAAGAAGACCCCGCTGCTGCGCTCCATGACCGCGCTCTCGCGTGAGTCTAAGCGCGTTTTGGCGCTGTTCGGTAAGACCCCCAAGAAGGTCGTTCCTTCCGTGGGCGACGAGCAGGAGTACTTCCTGATCAAGAAGGACGCTTACCGCAAGCGCAAGGACCTGGTCATCACCGGCCGCACCCTCTTTGGTGCTGCTCCATGCAAGGGCCAGGAGCTCGAGGAGCACTACTTTGGCGCTATCCGCCCCACCGTCTCGGCCTATATGAAGGACCTGGACGATGAACTGTGGGCGCTTGGCATTCCCGCCAAGACCAAGCACAACGAGGTTGCTCCCTGCCAGCATGAGCTCGCCCCTGTCTATGGCGAGGTCAACGAGGCCATCGACCAGAATCTGGTCATGATGGAGAAGATGAAGCTCATCGCCTCCCGCCACGACTTGGTCTGCCTGCTGCACGAGAAGCCCTTTGAGGGCATCAATGGTTCGGGCAAGCACAACAACTGGTCGCTTGGCACCGAGTCCGAGAACCTGCTCGATCCGGGCGACACCCCGCTCGACAACCTGCAGTTCATCGTCTTCCTCACCGCGGTGATCGAGGCCGTCGATAACTATCAGGAGCTCCTGCGTGCCTCTGTTGCCTCGGCCGGCAACGATCATCGTCTGGGCGCCAATGAGGCTCCTCCGGCGATTATGTCCATCTTCCTGGGCGACCAGCTTACCGAGGTCGTCGAGAAGATCATCGATGGCAAGGCTTCTGTCCATGCCACGCGCGGCGTGCTCGACCTGGGCGCCGATACTCTGCCCAAACTGATGCAGGACAACACCGACCGCAACCGTACCTCCCCGTTCGCCTTCACCGGCAACAAGTTCGAGTTCCGTGCCTGCGGCTCCGAGCAGAACGTCTCCGACTCCAACCTGGTGCTCGATGCCGCCGTGGCCAAGTCGCTCAAGTCCTTCGCCGATGCGCTTGAGGGTACGCCCGAGGATAAGTTCCAGGACGCTGCGCTCGAATACTGCAAGAAGGTGCTGACCGATCACCAGCGCATCCTGTTCTCCGGTGACGGCTACTCCGATGAGTGGCCCGTCGAGGCCAAGAAGCGCGGCCTTGCCAACAACAAGACCACGGCCGATGCCCTGCCCGCCTTTGTTTCCGATAAGGCTATCGCGCTCTTTGAGGAGACGGGTGTCCTGACCAAGGCCGAGGCTCAGTGCCGCTACGACTGCAAGCTCGAGAAGTACAACAAGCTCATGAACATCGAGGCTACCACGATGGTTCGCGAGGCGCGTCGTACCTATCGCCCGGTCATTACCGCCTATGCCACCAAGGTCGCTAAGGGCCTTGAGACTATTCGTGCCGCCGGTGCTGAGGCCGCCATGCAGTGCGAGCAGAACACGCTCAACAAGCTCTGCAACGGTATCACTGCCATCAACGACTCCATCAAGGCGCTCGACGTCGTGCATCAGAAGGCCGAGGCTCTCGATGGCCAGGAGCAGGCCAACGTGTACGCGCACGAGGTCGTTCCCGCTATGGATGCGCTGCGTGCCGCCGTGGACGCAATGGAGGAGATCGTGGCCGCCGACTACTGGCCGGTTCCGACCTACGACGACATCCTGTTCTACGTGTAGAGCGTAACTGACATATCGTCGGTAGCGCGCAGAGATGTGGTGTAAGAGGCGGGGCATACCCCGCCTCTTCCCTTT